>NZ_LJRY01000174.1:0-122429 GCF_002742515.1 Pseudomonas sp. 2822-15
CAGCAACAGCAACAGCAACAGCAACAGCAACAGCAACAGCAACAGCAACAGCAACAGCAACAGCAACAGCAACAGCAACAGCACAGCCATACTCGGTCAAAAGGTGGGAGCTGGCTTGCCTGCGATGGCATCAACTCGGTGTACCTGATATACCGAGGTGTCTGCATCGCAGGCAAGCCAGCTCCCACAGAAAAGCAGACCTTCGGTGTTTCCAAATCTGCTTTTACCTTTTGCTTTAACCACTCAGGTCGGCTTTCAGGCCGCCGTGCTCTGCTTTTGATCTTGATCTGCTTTTGATCTGAGGCGCCCCGTCAACCACGATGGCCGAACGCAGGCTTGAATCCGTGGGTAACCCGGCAGGACGCCGGGTTAGCCGCGCTGGGCCAAGGATGGCCCATCGCGGCGGCCCACGGATTCAAGCCTTCGTTCTGGCATGCCGAGCCTAGGCGAGGCACCGAGTGGTGGGGCACAGACCTTTTGGTTACTTTTGGGGCGTTTGCCAAAAGTGACCCGCCGTCAGGGCGGAACCCTAAGTAGCCGTTACCGCAGCAACGGATATGTACACCAAACCAAAATCACCCAGGCTTCTTAAGATCCCCCAACGGATCATAATCCACCTTTTTGCGCTGCGCCTTGTCCTTATCCAACGGCGCAATCGCCGGCCCAACAGGATCAACCTGCGGGTCCGACACATCAGGCGAATCCGGATCAAACCCCAATTCATCCTCGCCGCTGGCATGCTCGCCCGAACCCGGGCCTTTTGGATGATTACTCACAGTCACCTCCTGAACCTATAGCGGACGCGCTCTGTCATGCAGGTTTTCAAGGTCTTCCTCAACCCGCTCAACATCATCGTCCTGACGCTCGGCCGGGTCATTGGGGCGCAACGCATCGTTGTCGCGCTCCTCCTCTCCCGGCGTACGGTCAGGGTTGGGTGTACCCGGCGGCGGTTGCTTGTACTCAGACATGATGGCTTACCTCAAAAGGGCTACACAGATTTAGAGAAACCACCCCAAGCCATGGTTCAACTTGTTTGCCCAAAGCATGCGAAGATGCCACCCCGCCTTTCTTGAGACCTGACCCGGATGTTCGAGCTCAACCCCTGCGACCCCGCCACCTTCCGCCAACAAACCCGCCGCAGCACGCTGATCATCGCCGTGCTGTTCATGGCCCTGGCCATGCTGCTGTCGACCCTCGCGGTGATGCTGTTCGGCGAACCCGGCGGCGACAATTTTCGTTTCAACGTCGGCGGCGTATTCGCCGGGGTATTGATCACCGTCGCCCTGGTGCGCGGCCCATTCTGGACCCAGCCATGGCTGGCGCCTGCCGTGTACGGCTGGCGGCTCAAGCGCACTCTGATGCGCGTGACCAATGTGATGCATACGGTAAAGGAACGCGTGCAAGCCAACGATCCCACCGCCCTCAAGGTCCTGCGTTTTTATCACCTGGGGCTGACGCAGATGCATGAGCTGGACGCCAACTCCAGCGCCCAGGCGCAACTGGTCGGCGAGATGCAAGCCCATCGAGCGAAAATGCAGGCACTGGGGATCGACACCGACCAAACCCGCTTCGACGCCAGCTGGCTGGAAGGCTTTAAAAAACCATAATCAGCTGGAAACCTTCGCGCGCCAGCAGAACACGGCGCTGACGGCAATCGCCGCGCCCGCCAGGCCAAACACCCACGGCGCCGACGCCACCGGCAGCAGCAACCCCGCCATCAGCGGCCCAAGGCCGGCGCCGACGTCACGCCATACCGCGTTGGAGGCCAACGCCGAAACGCGCATTGAGCCAGGGTTGCGCTCGGCCACCAAGGTGGTCACCAGTGGCAGTTGCAAGGCGCGCAGCACCAGCACAGCGGCCGCGCCGACGATCACCCAGTAACTGCCAAATGCCGTGAGCGCCAAGGCACTCAAGAACGAAAACAACAGCAGCATCGAGGTGGCGCCAAAACGCTGCGCCGCACGCCCGCCCAGCGGGCTCAGAAGCATCTCCGAGGCATAGCGCAGGGCCATCAGGCCGCCGGCGATCAGAACCGCATCGCCGCCAAGAATCTTCTGCGCCTGGATCGACAAGCCGAAGATAAACAGCCCGTCCAACGCCACACCTTCGATAAACGACCACACCGCCACGCTGTCCGGCCACTTGAAGCGCCGCCCGGTGCTGTGCAAATCATGCCCGGCGGTGGGCAAACCACGCGCCACCCACAGGCCCGCCAGGCAGCAGCCGGCCAGAATCAGGAAGATAGGTCGCGGCCCGGCCCACAGGGTCAGCCAGCCACCCAGCGGCAGTGCCAGCATCGGCCCCAGGGCGATCACCGCCCTGGAGCGCCCTGCCCTGCGCGCCGCGCCAGCAGGCTCAGAAGTGGCAAGCACTTGGGTCGACAGGTTCAGCGCGGCAAAACACAGGCCCCAGATCAGCCGCAGCCCCAACAAAGCGGCAAAACCTGACAGCATCGAGTTACCCAAGGCGCACACCGTGGCGGCACCGGCGGCAATCATGCAGGTCAGCCGGTCGCCATTACGGGCGTAGAAATTCAATACATGGCGGTAGCCGAAAATCCGCACCAGGCGGTTGGCTGCCAGCAACACCCCGGCCTGGGCCAGGGTGATGCCGAAGGCCTGGGATTCCATGGGCAGCAGCAAATACAGCAACACATCGCTGGGCAGGCATAACGCGAGGGTCAGTGCGGCACGTCGGGAGGTGGTATCAGCAGTGCGTAGGGCCAGGCTGGACATAAATCTGAAACATCCCGAAATATTCAGGCCGCCACGTTAGCGTTGCCGCCGCGTGTTTTACAAGGGCTAAACCTTGTGTTTATACGGCAACAGGCGCAGCCCACTGGCCACACTGCCCACCAGCGCAAACCCACAGCCCAGCCACAGCGCGTACTGCGGGCCGCTGCCCAGAGAGAGGTGGAAACAGAACGCCACCAACGACGCCCCCAGCGTTTGCCCCAGCAAGCGTGAAATCGCGACAATGCCACTGGCCCCACCGCTGCGGGCCAACGGCGCGCTGGTCATGATCGCCTTGAGGTTGGGTGACTGGAAAAAACCGAAACCGGCGCCGCACAAGGCCATGCGCCAGCCGATATCAAAGGCGCCGGCACCGCTGCCCAAGGTCGCCAACGCTGCCATGCCCGCGCTGAGCATCAGCAAACCAATGCCGCACAACAGCCCCAGCGACACACGATCCGCCAGACGCCCCGCCACCAAAGCCATCACCGCCACCACCGCAGGCCATGGTGTCATCAGAAAACCGGTTGCCACCTGGCTGTGACCGAGCACCGCCTGCAACAGAAACGGCAGTGATACAAAGGCCAGGCCCTGAGCACTGAACGCACAGATGGCCGTGAGGGAAGACAGCGCAAACACCGGGCGCTTGAACAAGTCCACAGCCAGCATCGGCGCCGGGTGACCGACCTCACGGCGCAACAGCCATGCACCGCACACCATCGCCAGCGCAATCAAACCGAGGGTCAGTGTGCCTTGGGCGCCATGCACCGCCGTGCCCAGGCCCAGTACCAACAGCGCGAACAGGCCGGCACACAACAGCGCCGACCACCGATCGAACGCGTGGCCGGTCAACGGCAGTGTCGGCAATGAACGCAGGCCCAACCCCAGGGCAAGCAGCCCCAGCGGCACGTTGATCAGGTACAGCCAATGCCAGCTCGCCACCGACAGAATCGCCGACGCGGCGGTCGGCCCCAGCGTGAAGGCCAGCCCCACCACCAGCGAGTTATAGCCCAGGCCGCGACCAAGCATTTTTGACGGATAGATATGCCGCAACAACGCCGTGTTGACACTCATCACCGCCGCCGCCCCCAGCCCTTGGGCCACCCGCGCGGCGGTGAGAGTCAGCAAAGAACCGGCCAACCCGCAAAACAGCGACGAGACAATAAACAGCAGTAAACCGCCGAGGTACACGCGCCGGTGGCCGAGCACATCACTGAGCGACGCGAACGGCAGCACCGTGGCGATAATCGCCAGCTGGTAGGCGTTCACCACCCAGATCACCGAGGCCGAATCAGTGCCGATACCCTGTGCCAGCGTCGGCAGCGCCGTATTGACGATGGCGGTGTCCAGGGTTGCCATGCCAATGCCCAAAGACAAGGCGATCACCGCCGGCAAGCGTTTATTGGAAGGCAGCCCATCGGCAACAGAAGACATGAACAATCCGCACAGGTGACAAAAGCCATTAGATTACGGGCTGGGCGGTTTTTTTTCAGTGGCCAATTGCCTGGCTGTCCGAATTTTCATGTTTGCCGGCGTCATTCAACGATCAACTTACTGCCCAACCACCCGGCCAGGTACTCACCGGCCTGGGCCACGCCCGCCTCTTCACCCAGGCGCGCCACCAGAAACTCGCACACCGCCAAATCCCCAGCGTTTTATTCGGCACCTCGAACGGCACCATTAGAACTATTCGTGTTTGCGAACGCGCAGTGCGGGGCGTGATCCAGGCACTCGCACAAATCAAACGGTGGGCGCTGGCTTGCCTGCGATGCAGGCACCTCGGTGTTTCATGCAGGCCGAGTTGATGCTATCGCAGGCAAGCCGGCTCCCACCGTTTTAGAGAGTGGCGGCCTGGGAGAGTGCGCTCAAGTCCAAATGCCCATCCTTGACCGGCGGGCACCAGTAATACCCACCGGTCAACGGCGTACTGATCCGATACAACCCATCCACAATCCCGTCTTCCAACCCGCTCATGCGCCGCAGTTGCGCTTCAAACGCATCGAAGGAATGCCCAAACGCCAGGAACATCAACCCTGCCTGGCCGTTCTCGGCCCACGGCATCGAGCGGCGCACTACAAAGGCTTGCGGGGTAAAACTTTCCTGGGCGGTACGCTTGGTGTGAGCGGATTCGGGGGCGTCGTCCAGCTCTTCGTTATCGCCATGGCGGCGGCCGATGATGTGGTCACGCGCCTGGGCGGGCAACGCGGCAAAACCGTCGAGGTCGTGTTGCCATTGCTGGATCGCGGCAAAGCTGGCGCCGCTGTCGGTCAGGGCGGCTTCGACGGCGGCGTCGTCGTGGGGGTTTTCGGTGCCGTCTTCGTAATCGGTCAGATCGAAGCCGGTTTTGTAGCGAAAGCCTTCGGTCATCTGCACCAGCCGGAATGCCGGGGCCAGGGCTTTTTCAAATGCGCGGCTGCGCAGCAGCAGTTCACCGCGATCCACACCGTGCAGCCACACCCACAACGCCTGCTGAGTAGACGGGTTATGTGCGCCGGGGCCCGTGACCGTGGGGAATGCGCGCAGCCCTTCAATGTGCGCGCCGAGCGAAGTCACCAGCGGCTCGCCAAAACCGACCACTGCGCCCGCATCCGTCAACTGCACCAACGCGTCCAACGCGGCGGGTACGGCTGCCGATACGTCAACGGCAAAAAACAGATGGCGTGCCTGCAACGGCACCGGTGCGGCAAGAATGCCCGGCTGGTAGTGACTCATGTGAACTCCTTCTGAAAAGCCGCGCAGTCTACCCCAACAAGCCTTGCACACGCGGGCTTGTGCTCAAGTTTTCCAGATCACGCGGTTCCAGGCCCAATTGCGCCTTGAACTGCGCCCAGCCTTTGGGCGTGACCCGCACCGCACGCGAATCCTTGGCGCGGCGCAACCAACCGGCATCGCACCAGGCACTGAGCAATTGCACGCCGAGCGGGCCGGCCACGTGATGGGTGCGCTCGGTCCAGTCCAGGCATTGGCGCGCAGGCTTCAAGGCGCTTGATTCGATGCCCAGGGTCTGCAACCAGGCTGCGCCTGCGGGCAGCACTTCATAGTGTTTATCGCCGACGGCGCGCAGGTAATGGCGCTTTTCCAGTGCCTGGGTCACCGCGACGCCCAACTGCCCGGCCAGGTGGTTGTAGCAGCAGCGCGCAAACCGTAGCCCCTGGGCCTCGCGGCTTTGGGGTTTGAGCACGATCGCCGACAACGGCGCAATCGCACTGAGAAACTCGATCGCCTGGGCCACGTGCTCCCCGGCCAGGCGGTAATAGCGATGCCGGCCCTGGGTTTGGCAGGCGAGCAAACCACCGGCGACCAATTTGGCCAGGTGGGTGCTGGCGGTCTGCGCGGTGATGCCGGCGGCAAAGGCCAGTTCACCCGCAGGTAACGCGCGCCCGTCGAACAATGCCAACAGCATCGCGGCGCGGGCGGGCTCGGCGAGCAGTGCGGCAACCTCGGTAAAGGTGGATGGGTTCGACATGGCGGCTCTCCAACGGGACCTGCGCAGTATAAGCGTGACGCAGGCGAGCATGCTTCGATCAACGTCGAAGCATCTGCCCCGTGCCGCGCGCTAGATTCGCCGCCTGTGTCTTTTCAAGGAAGGTGTGCATGCCACAACGAAAGGTGCTGGCCGCGACCAGCCTCAGCTATGTACTGGTGATCCTCGATACGTCCATCGTCAATGTGGCGCTGGACCCCATCGCGATGGCTCTGCACAGCAACACCGGCGCACTGCAATGGGTGGTCGGCGCCTACACTTTGACCTTTGGTTGCCTGCTGCTGGCCGGCGGTGCGATGGCGGATCGCTTTGGGGCGCGCAGGCTGTATATGACCGGCTTGCTGGTGTTTACCCTGGCCTCGCTGCTGTGTGGCGTGGCCGGCGACATCAACCTGCTGGTGGCCGCGCGGGGGCTGCAAGGTGTCGGCGCAGCGTTGCTGGTGCCGGCGTCCCTGGCGCTGATCAATCAGGCGTATGCAGGCAACCCCGCAGGCCGCGCGACGGCCATCAGCCTGTGGGCCGGCTGCGGCGGCATTGCCATGGCGGCTGGGCCGTTGGTGGGCGGCGTGCTGATCCAGACGCTGGGCTGGCGCAGTATCTTCCTGGTCAACCTGCCATTGGGGTTGATCGCTGTCGGCCTCAGCGCGCGCCTTGCCGCCAGTGCCAGACAGCCCCGCGCCGCAGGCTGGCTGCGCCTCAGCGTGCAGCTGTTTGGCAGCCGCGTGTTCAGCCTGTGTGTGGCCGTGTCACTGCTGTCGGCGCTGCTGCTGTATGGGCTGATGTTTGTACTCAGCCTGTATTTCCAGCGGACCCTGGGCCTCTCACCGCTGCGCACCGGCGTGGCGTTCCTGCCGTTGACGGTGCTGGTGAGCATCGGCAGCCTGATGGCCGGCGAGTGCGTGCGCGCCTTTGGCAGCCGCAGGCTGATCGGTGGCGCCCTGATGCTCTACGTGACCGGTTTTGGCCTGTTGTTGATGGGCGGCACAACGCCCGACTACGCCTTGATGGTGGTGCCCCTACCGCTGATTGGCCTTGCCGCCGGGCTGATCACCCCTGCCGCCACGGCCGCGTTGATGAATGCGGTGCCGCCGGGACAGGCCGCAATTGCCGCCGGCATCCTCAATACGGCGCGACAGATCGGCGCAGCATTGGGCGTGGCACTGGCCGGTGCGCTGCTGTAACGCGTCTGGCGCTTGCCACACAGCCCTTGGATGGGTGACTCTCTAGTCATGTTTTGCAACTATTCCAGGGGTAGCGACATGACCACCAGTAACCTGCTCGCCCAGCTGTTTCCCACCGCCGCCAGCGACATTCCCGAGCAATTCCGCCTGGCAGCGCCCATCGAACAGCGTGATTACCTGGTCGACGGCCAGTTGCAGGTGTGGAACGGCCCGCTCGCCAAAGTGCAGAGCCCGGTGCAACTGGGCGATGAGCGCGTGCACATCGGCAGCACGCCGCTGCTGGACGCCGACACCGCCCTCACCGCCCTGGACGCCGCGGTGCGCGCCTACGACCGCGGCCAGGGTGAATGGCCGACGATGCGCGTGGCCGAACGTATCCAGCATGTCGAAGCTTTTTTGCGGCGCATGCGCGAACAACGGGACGCGGTGGTCAAGCTGCTGATGTGGGAAATCGGCAAGAACCTCAAGGATTCGCAGAAGGAATTCGACCGCACCTGCGACTACATCACCGACACCATCAACGCCCTCAAGGAACTCGACCGCCGCTCCAGCCGCTTCGAGCTGGAACAGGACACCCTCGGCCAGATCCGCCGCGTGCCACTGGGCGTGGCGCTGTGCATGGGGCCTTACAACTACCCGCTCAACGAGACCTTCACCACGCTGATCCCGGCACTGATCATGGGCAACACCGTGGTGTTCAAGCCGGCCAAGCTCGGCGTGCTGCTGATTCGCCCGTTGCTGGAAGCGTTCCGTGACAGCTTCCCGGCCGGCGTGATCAACGTGATCTACGGCAGCGGCCGCGAAACCGTCAGCGCGCTGATGGCCAGCGGCAAAATCGATATCTTTGCGTTTATCGGCACCAACAAGGCCGCCAGCGACCTGAAAAAACTGCATCCAAAGCCGCACCGCTTGCGCGCAGCCCTGGGCCTGGACGCAAAAAACCCCGGTATCGTGCTGCCCGAGGTCGACCTGGACAATGCCGTGAGCGAAGCGGTCACAGGCTCCTTGTCGTTCAACGGCCAACGCTGCACCGCGCTGAAAATCCTGTTTGTGCACGAAGATGTGGTCGACAGCTTCATTCAGAAATTCAACAGCAAACTGGCCACGCTCAAACCCGGCATGCCGTGGGAAGACGGTGTATCGCTGACGCCACTGCCGGAAGTCGGCAAGGTCGATTACCTCAATACACTGGTGGCCGATGCCGAGCAGCACGGCGCCAACGTGGTGAACCCCAATGGCGGCGAAAGTCGCGGTTCGTTCTTCTACCCCGCGGTTTTGTACCCGGTGAACCCGCAGATGCGCGTTTACAACGAGGAACAGTTCGGCCCCGTTGTGCCGATCGTGCCGTACCGTGACCTGGAAACCGTGATCGAGTACGTGCTGGACTCGGACTTCGGCCAGCAGCTAAGCATTTTCGGCACCAATGCGGTGGAAGTCGGTCGGCTGGTGGATACGTTTGCCAACCAGGTCGGGCGTATCAACATCAACGCCCAGTGCCAACGCGGGCCGGACACCTTCCCGTTCAACGGGCGCAAGAACTCGGCCGAGGGCACGCTGTCGGTGCATGACGCCCTGCGCGTGTTCTCGATCCGCACCTTGGTGGCGACCAAGTTCCAGGAGAGCAACAAGGCGTTGGTCAGCGATATCTTGCGCAACCGTGATTCGAGTTTCCTGACCACGGATTACATTTTCTGAAGACATAAACAGCGCTATGTGGGAGCTGGCTTGCCTGCGATAGCATCACTGCGGTCTGACTGAAAGACCGAGGTGCCTGCATCGCGGGCAAGCCCGGCTCCCGCATTCGATCTGGTCCACCCCGACTACCGAGGCCACTTTAATACCGATGAACCTGCCCTTCTTCGCCCGGCGCCTGTTGCGCCCGTTGCTCGACCCGTACCGCCGTTACCGCCATGCCAAGCTGATCCACGCCGTGCGCGTGTCCATCGGTTTGCTGGCGACCATCCTGCTCACCACCGGCATCAACCTGCCCCACGGCGAGTGGGCGTCGGTGACCATGCTGATCGTGATCGGTGGCCTGCAGCACCACGGCAATATCGGCAAAAAAGCCGTGGAGCGTGCCTACGGCACCCTGATCGGTGCCAGTGTAGGCCTGCTGCTGGTGGTGCAACAGGCCTATTTCGGCATACCGCTGCTGACCTACTTGCTGATGTCCGTGGTGTGCGGGTTCTTTTCCTATCACGCCATCGGCAAGGGCGGTTACATCGCGCTGCTGTCGGCGATCACGGTGTTTATTGTTGCCGGCCACGGCGACAACCCGATCTCCGATGGCTTGTGGCGCACCGTCGATATCCTTATCGGCATTGTGCTGGCGCTGGCGTTTTCCTTCGCCCTGCCGCTGTACGCGGTGTATTCCTGGCGCTACAACCTGGCCAGCGCGTTGCGCGATTGTGCGGCGATTTACAGCCGCATCATCAGCGGCCAGTCGGTCACGGACGATGAACACCTCAAGCTGCTCAACCGCCTGAACGCGGCGATGCTGCAACTGCGCTCGCTGATGCCGTCGGTGTCCAAGGAAGTGCGCATTTCCATGACCGAACTGGACGCGATCCAACGGCATTTGCGCATGTGCATCAGCACCCTGGAGATTCTCGGCAATACCCGGCCGGATCCGCGTGATGAACAGGCGATGGCGCGGATGCAAGTGATGCTTAAGGCCGAGCATCGGCAGATTCGGGTGCAGCTGGTGGGGATGGCGCGGGCGTTGAAGTCCGGGTTTACCGAGCGGCTGGAGCGGCCTGCCCAGGTGGCGGATGACGCTGCGCTTGAAGCGCCGGTGCAAAGTGCGTTGGATGGGTATCGGTTGTTGACGTTGCAGTTGGCGGGGAATGTGGAGGCGATGCGGGGGCGGTTAGCGAAGACGGCGAGTCATTGGAAGATTTGAACTGGGTCAGAGCCGCGCAGGAACAGCGCGACGGATAAGGTAAACAAGGCGCTTGAGACGGTGGCGACAAACGGCAGGCATGCAGGGAAAATCCGACAAATACCGAAGTTTTGGTAAATCTGCGGCCATCCGCCTTTTTCTCACATTTTTTTCACGATTTATTCACATCCGCAGACGTAGGGTGAAGCCTCATCCGTTACAAACGTTGCACATCAAAACCCGCCGCCCCAGCGGGTTTTTTTTGTCTTGGATTTGGGGTTTAACGCGCGGCTTTGCTGGATGGCGTTGCGGCTTGTTCGCGAATGGCGCGCTGGGTGTCGAGCACCTTGGCCAACGCGGTTTCGGCTTCGGGACTTTGTTGCGGTACACGAATCGCCGCTGAGACCAGGGTGATCAGCTTGGCCATCACCTCGGCATCGGTGGCCGGGCGGCCCAGGCTCATGGAGTTCATCAGCAGGCGCAGCTCGGTGCCGGCCATCACCCCGGAAATCGCCTTGAGGGCGAATTGCAGGCGCACCCCCAGTTCATTGCGCGGTAGATCCGGCAAGGCCAGGGCGAAGGCTTCGAAGAAGCGCTGGAACACGGGCTGGTAATGCACCTTGAGGTATTCCTGGATAAACGGCGAGGTGTCGCTGTACACCCGGCCCAGGAAGCGAATAAATGAACGCCCTTCCCCGCTGGCCGGGTCACTGCGCTCCAGGCCCATAGCCGGGGCGAACAGCACGCCGAGCAAGGTATCGCAATCGAGCGGGCCGTCGGATTCGGCTTCACAGCGCGCGAGCAGCTCAAGGCGCTGCTCATTGAGCGGCTCCAGACGTTGCATCAGCAGGGTTTTCATCAGGGAGTCCTTGTCCCCGAAGTGATAGTTCACAGCGGCCAGGTTCACCTGGGCGCGCTCGGTAATCTGCCGGAGCAGCACGGCGTCATAGCCGTATTTGATGAAGAGAGCCTCTGTCGCATCCAGCAGTCGAGTCTTGGTAACGTTTGGAGCGCTGAGTTTCTTCGCGACCATGAAAGGTTCCACGTGGGAAATATTGTTTTAAAAAATAATTTGATTTTTTATACCGGGGCGGCCCGTCGAAAGCAAGTACTGACAGTGCGCCATACTACTAAAAGCCCGTGTAACCGGGCCTGTAGACGCTAGCCGAACACATTTTTGCATAGCGTAACCGCGCAACTGCAAAATCGTTGCAAAGGGTAAAACCGCTCTACATCCATGGCTGGCGAAGCGCGCTGAACGCGGTTACTATTCAAACAATATTTTAAAAACAAGAAATAAAACCAGTCCGTGGCGCGTATCAGGCAGTTCCCGAACTTGTTACAAGGCTTTGCCGGGGGCGTGGCGATAGCGTCGAGACTGCAGGCGTAGTCATGATGACAGAGACCCCCGCGCACCCAGGCTTGATCTCCCTGCAAGGCATCGGCAAAAGCTATCAGCTTGCCGGGCAACACCTGTCGATTCTCAATGACGTGTGCCTGTCCATTGCCCGCGGCGACAGCTGCGGCATTCTCGGCGCCTCCGGCTCCGGCAAAAGTACCCTGCTCAATATCCTTGGCTTGCTGGACTTGCCCGACGGCGGCCAGTACCACTTTGCCGGCCACGATATCTTCAGCGCCACGCCGGATGAGCTGGCGGCGATCCGCAACCAGCAGATCGGCTTTGTGTTCCAGAGTTTCAACCTGCTGCCACGCCTCAGTGCCCTGGACAACGTCGCCCTGCCCCTCAGTTACCGTGGCGTGTCGCGCCATGAGTCGGTGGAACAGGCGCTGCGCATGCTTGAGCAAGTCGGCCTGGCCGAGCGCGCCCACCACCGCCCCGCCGACCTGTCCGGTGGCCAGCGCCAACGTGTGGCGATTGCCCGTGCGCTGGTCGGCAAGCCGTCGGTGATCCTCGCCGACGAACCCACCGGCAACCTCGACAGCACCACCGCCCAGGAGATCATGGACCTGCTGCTGGCCCTGAACCGCGAGCAGCAGGTGACGCTGATTATCGTCACCCACGATGCACACATCGCCGAGCGCCTGGAGCGCAAGATCCTGGTGCGCAATGGCGTGGTGCATGAGGCTGGGCGCCTATGAGCCAGCGGGTCGAACAGAGCCTGAGCCAACTGCTGCATGAAGCCTTTGTGAGCCTGCGCACGCTGGGCAAACGTTCGATCCTGGCGTTGCTGGGCATCGTGATCGGCAGCTCGTCGGTGGTGGCCCTGATCAATATCGGCCATAACGCGGCAGTGGACGCGGCGATGATTTTCAAGGACATGGGCACCGACACCCTGATCGCCCAGTTCCCGCCCAAAGGCAACAGCAATACGCCGATGCGCGCCAGCCTCGACCTGGACGCGGTGCGCCAGGCGGTGCCGGGCATTGCCCATATCGGTGCGCTCAGCCTGTTCAGCGGGCCGCTGGTGTTCCACGGTCGCACGGCCAACGCCAACTTTGTCGGCAGCACCGCGGATATCAGGGACGCCATGCGCCTGGTCCTGCGGGAGGGGCGTTTTCTATCCGCCTTCGACGCCAACGAAACCTACGGCGTGATCGGCGATCAGGTCGCCCAGGCCTTGGGCACGCCAGGCGACCCGCTGAAACTGGGCGACCGCGTGCGTATCAACGATTACCTGTTTCTGGTGGTGGGCATATTGCACAACCAACCCCGGGCGATGCTGATGCCGGTGCAGGCCAACGAATCGCTATTTATCCCCGCCGAAGGCATGCGGCGCATCTACCCGACGCCGCAGATCGGCAATGTGATCATCCGCGCCGCGCCCGGCCAGGACATGGAGCGCATCGCCGGTGAAGCCGCGATTGCCTTGAAACGCCAGCTCACCGACCACGATGTCGACATTCAGGTGCCCCAGCAAATGATCGATGGCATGACCCGGCAAAGCCGCACGTTCGCCTACTTGCTGCTGGCGCTGGGCGCGATTTCCCTGGTCGGCGGCGGTGTCGGCGTGATGAACGTGATGCTGATGAATGTCTCGGAGCGCCGCCGCGAAATCGGCATCCGCATGGCCCTGGGCGCGCGCCAGCGTGACATCCGCAATCTGTTTTTGCTCGAAGCGGTCACGCTGACGGCAGTGGGTGCGCTGTGCGGTGCGGTGCTGGGCATGACCGCCGCGTGGCTCTACGCCTGGCTGTCGGGCTGGGAATTTGCCCTGGCCGCCGCCGCCCTGCCACTGGGGGTGGGCAGCACCCTGCTGGTAGGCTTGTTCTTTGGCATCTACCCGGCGATCTCGGCCTCGCGGCTGCAGCCGGTGGAGGCCCTGCGCGATGAATAAATGGCTGTGGTTACTCACCCTGGCAAGCCTGCCGGCCATGGCCACCGACGTGGTGATCAACCCGTCGGCGCCGAGCACCACCCGCAGTGGGTATGACCGCAGTGTGTCGCTCAATAACCAGGTCACTACCATGACCCTGGGGGATGCGGTGTACCTGGGCCTGCGCAAAAACCCGGCGATCCGCAGCGCGTACCTGCAACGCGTGGCGCAAAAGTTCGACCTGCGGGTGGCCGAAGACACCTTCAACCCCAAGCTCTCCCTCAACAGTTATTACCGTCAAAGTCGCGGCTCGGCCGACAACGCGCGCAATGCCAACCTGGCGCCGCGAGCGACCTTGCTCAGTGAATACGGCACCCAGTTGAGCATGGCCTGGACCCAGCAGTTGAACAACGCCGACCGCGCCGGCCGCTACCGCAGCGACGGCCTCGACCTGGCGCTGATCCAACCGCTGATGCGTGGCGGCGGCTGGGACGCCACCACCGCGCCGCTGCGTCTGTCGCGCCTGTCGGAGCAGGCCAACCGCCTGAACCTCAAAGCCACCGTGGCGCAGACCATCAGCCAGATTATCGCCACCTACCGTGAGCTGCTGCGCGCCCAGGAGCAGTTGAGCATTGTCCAGGACGCGCTCAAGCGCTCCAACACCTTGCTGGACGTGAACAAGGCGCTGATCAGTGCCGGGCGCATGGCCGAGTTCGAAATTGTGCAGACTGAAGCCGATATCGCCACCCAGCAACTGGGCGTGGAAGAGGCCCAGAACCAACTCGACACCAGCCGCCTGGCCCTGCTGCGCCTGCTGGCGCTGGACCTGTCGACGCCGATCCGCGCCAGCGAAGCCCTGGACGCCAAACCGATGAACATCGACAAACGCCAGGCCTTCAACCTGGCGCAGACCCAGCAGCCGGAGTACCTCGCGGCCCTGCTCGGCAGCCAACAGGCCGACCTCAACCTGGTGATCGCCAAAGACTCCGGGCGCTGGCAGGTGGACCTGGTGGCGGGCGCCAACCAGCTGCGCGATGCCTACAGCAATAATGACAGCGGCAACAACAATAACCGCACGTGGAACAGCTACGCCGGGGTGCAGGTGCAGATTCCCATCGGCGACATCAGCACCCGCCAGGCCGAGGTGCGTGCGCGGGTGAATGTCGAAGATCAGGAGATCCGCATCACCGACGCGCGCCAGGAACTGGAACGCAGCGTCAACGACGTGGTGCGCGACCTGGGCACGCGTTGGCGTCAATATGAAATCTCTCAGCGTGCCGTCGAGCTGTCGCGGCGCAAGATCGAAATCGAGCGGGAAAAACTCAGCGCCGGGCGCTCCACCAACTTCCAGGTGCTGAGTTACGAAACCGACCTGCGCAATGCCGAAAACGCACGGCTCAATGCACTGATCGCTTATCTGAACGCCCAGACCCAGCTCGATTTGACCCTGGGCATGACGCTGGAAAGTTGGGAAATTGCCCTCAATGACTACTAATAAAAACTACCTGCTGGGTGCCCTGATCATCGTGCTGTTGGCGGGCGCAGGCATTGCCCTGCGCAGCCCGGCCACCCGCCAGCCCGCCGCGACCGAGCAATGGCTGGCGGTCAAGCCCGACCCGTTGGTGCACCAGATCGGCCTGGTGGGCAAGATCGAACCCGACACCACCATCACCCTCACCGCGCCGTTCGACGGCAATGTGCTCGCCAACCTGGTCGAGCAAGGCCAACGCGTCGAAGCCGGCCAGGTGCTGTTGCGCATGGATCCGGCGACTCTCGAAGTGCAACTGCGCGATGCGCTCTCCGCGCAACTCAAGGCGCGGCGCACCGTGCAAGAGATGCAAGACTGGGACAGCAGCCCCGCCGTCAGCCGTGCACGCCGCAGCCTGCGCACCGCAGAAATGACCGCCGGCAACACCCAGCGCAAACTCACCGAGAGTGAAAACCTGTTCAAGCGCGGCATCATCCCGCGCAACGAGCTGGACGATCTCAAGCAGCAGACCCAGCAGCAGCAACTGGACCTCGCCGCGGCCCGCAGCGAATTGCAACAGGCGCAGGATCAGGGCAAAGGCGAATACCGCCAGATCGCCGAGATGGAGTTGACCAACGCCACGGTGAAATACGACGCCTTGCATAAGCTGCTGGAAGGCAAGGAGGTCAAGGCGCCCTTCTCCGGCATCGTCGTACCGGCGCCGGGCAGCAATAATTCCTCGCCTGGCGGGGCCAATAACAACGTACCGGTGCAGGCCGGCAGCAAGGTCAGCCAGGGGCAGGTGCTGTTCGGGCTGGCCAATATCGAACGGCTGAAAATTGTCGCGAAGGTGTCGGAGCTGGACATCAACCAGTTGCATCAGGGCCAGGCCGTGGAAGTGATGGGGGATGGCTTTGACGGCGAGCGCCTGACCGGCTCCGTCAGCGTGGTCAGCGGCCTGGCGATTGCCAGCGACAGCCAGGGCAGCGCGCAGTTTCCGGTCACCTTGTCGATCCCCAAACTGACCGCACAGCAATTGCAGCGGGTGCGGCTGGGGATGAGTGCGCGGTTGACGATTGTGACCTACAACAATGCGCAGGCGATTGTGGTACCAAGCCAGGCGATCCAGACGGACATGACCGTGGAATATCGAGCCGCGATGGATAAGCCGGTGGAGCGGGTTAACGTCACCACAGGACAGTCAACCGCCGAAGGTGTTGAGGTATTCGGCCTCAAGCCAGGCTTTGTAAAAACCTCAAAATAGAGGGAGATCCAACGGTGGGAGCTGGCTTGCCTGCGATAGCGGACTGTCAGTTAAAACAGTTGTGCCTGCCCCACCGCCATCGCAGGCAAGCCAGCTCCCACATTCAGAGTGAGGTGAGTTTGGCGGCCAGGGCTTTGGCCTGGAGCGCCACATCGGTGACGGCCGTGCTCTCCCACCACATCCCGCGCAACGGCGGGCCCATGGCAAACAGTCGCTGGCTGACCTGCCCCTGAGCATCCAACACAGCCCCCGACACATCCGCCGCAATCCCCAACGCCAGCGGCCCAGGCTTGATCAACCCACGCGTGAGCAATTGCTGCGGCAACGGCTTGGCCACTCGCCGCCAGTCGTACTCAATACCGCTGGAGTTGATCAGCGCCGCACCGGACACCTGAGTGACGGCTTGTTCGCCACGCCGCCGCAGCTTGATCGTCACGCCGCTGTCCGACGCCACCAGCCCCTTGAACGACGCCGCCTGAATCCTCAGCCGTCCCTCTTCATGCAGCCGCGCCACCAACTGCGCACTCAACGGCGGCGAACGGTGGTGATGGCTCTCCCACCACGGCCTTACATGGCGCACGAACTGGCGTTTCTCGCGCTCACTGGCCTGGCTCCACAAGCGGCCGATATGCGCGCGCACCGTGTCCAGCGGCGCCTGCCAATCAATGCCCTGCTCGATCGCGCTGCGGCATTGACGACGCACCTCACGCAGCAATTGCCGAGGGCTGCGCAGGCGGTGATCATCGGCCAGGAAATCCACCCACACCGGCGGTTGCCGCCGCACATGGGGCAACAGGCCGTGACGTGAAAAAATCTCGATTGGGCCGCGATGGCCGGCCTGTTCCAGAGACACCACGGCGTCCACCATGGTCAGCCCGGAACCGATGATCAGCACCGTCGACTGCGGCTCGATCTGGCGCATGGCCTTGACGTCCCACGGGTCCACTGCTGCTGCATTCAAACCGCTGGACTCGGTCTGCGGCGTGCGCGCCGCCGGGAACATGCCGGTGGCCAATACCGCGTAAGCACCGCGCACTTGTTGACCGTTATCCAGCGTCAACAACGTTGCGGCGGCATCCACTTGCAGGTCGACCACCTCGGCACAAATATGCTCGACCGTCGAAGCCGACAGCGCCTTGGCCTCTGCCAACCGCTGCTGCGCATACACACCAAAAATTCCGCGTGGCGGGAACAATTCGCTGATGGGTACAGGCTGCTGATCCGATTCCGGCCATCCCCCGGCGCCGATGTAGTCGGTGAGCCATTGGGTCAAGTCATCGGGGTTGTCCGGGTCGACACTCATGCGCGCCGCATTGCCGTTCAGGGTGTGCCCCAGTTCGACGGCACTGTAGGCCTCGCCACGGCCAAGCTCCTTGCGTGGTTCAATCACCAGGATCTGCCGCTTGCCAGGCCGGCGCAGCAGTTGCACCGCCAGCATCGTGCCGCTCAAGCCGCCGCCGATGATCAGCACATCAGCGTTGCGGATGGATTCAGTCATGCACATTGCCCTTACTGTTTACCCAGATAAATATCATGCAAATCGCCGCGCGCCAGCAGTTCAGCCGCACTGCCGCTCAAGACCACGCGCCCAGTATCCAGCACATAACCATGGGAGGCATAGGTGAGCGCGACATTGATGTTCTGCTCGGCGATCAGGAAGCTCACCTGCTGCTCGCGGTTAAGCTGGGCGATGATCGCGAAAATCTCTTGCACGATCATTGGTGCCAGGCCCATGGAGGGCTCGTCGAGCAACACCAATGTGGGCCGGGTCATCAAGGCGCGGCCAATGGCAACCATTTGCTGCTCGCCGCCCGAGGTCAGCCCGGCGCGAGTGTGGCGCTTGGTCTTGAGGCGTGGGAACCAGGCGTAGATACGCTCCAGGTCGTGCTCCATGTCTTTGCGGCTCAGGCGCCGCACAAAGCCGCCGCTGCGCAGGTTGTCTTCCACGCTCAGTTGGCCGAACACATGGCGGCCTTCCAGCACATGGACCATGCCCTGGCGCACCCGTTGGCTGGGATCGATACCGGCCAGGTCGCGGCCGGCATACTCGATCACGCCGCGGCTGACCTCGGCGCGTTCGGCGCGTACCAGCCCCGAAATGGCCTTGAGCGTGGTGCTTTTGCCGGCACCGTTGGCACCCAGCAACGCCACGATCGCGCCCTTGGGCACGTGGAGCGAGACGCCGGCCACCGCCAGTATGGCGCCGTCGTAGATCACTTCGATGTCATTGACGTTTAACAGTGACAAGCTGGCAGGTTCAGCGGCGGGCTGGCTCATGGCTTATTCATCCCCGGTGCAGGTACGCGGCGTGAGGCCTTTTTCCTTGGCGAACGCGGCGGACTTTTCATCGATCAGCGGGCGCAGCAGCGCATGGTCGGCGGCGATCCAGTCGCTGATCAGCGTCCAGCTGGCGCCGTCCCACTGCTGCACACGCGCCGAGCCGCCGCCTTCATGGTCGCGGCACGACAGCTTGAGGTTCTGCATCAGGCCCAGATAACCCATGTCTTTAAGACGCGCATCATCGATATTCAAGTGCTCCAGGCCCCAACGGCCTTCCTCGCCATTGAGCGGGCGCTTGCCGAACTTGGCCTGGGCAGTGCGAATCGCTTCCACCGCCACGGCAGCGTTTACCAGGCCCGAGTTGTAGTAGACGCTGCCAAAGTTTTTCAGGTCCTTGAGGTCGCTGTGGCCTTTGTCGAGGATGTACTGTTTAAGGCGTTTGTGGATTTCGAAATCGGCGCCTGCCGGGTAAGGCGTGAGCGCCAGGTAACCTTTGGCGGCGGCGCCTGCGGGCAGTACGTCTTCGCTGGAACTGGCCCAGATATCGCCGATGATATGGTCAACCGGGAAGCCAAAGCGCGCAGCGGTCTTCACCGCCACCGGCGTGGACACACCCCAGGTACGCAAAAACACCCAGTCCGGGTTGGCCTGACGCACCTGGCGCCATTGCGCCGACTGCTCGTTGCCCGGGTCGGCCACCGGAATCTGGATATTTTCAAAGCCGTATTTCTCGGCCAATAATTTCAACGGGCCGAGGGTTTCGCGGCCGTAAGCCGAGTCGTGATAGACCGTGGCGATCTTCTTGCCCTTGAGCTTGTCGAAGCCGCCTTCACGCTGGGCAATGTAATTCACCAGCGTGGACGCTTCGCTGTAGAAGGTCAGCATCACCGGAAAGTTATAGGGGAACACCGTGCCGTCGGTGGCTTCGGTGCGGCCGTAACCGAGGGTGATCAACGGAATCTTGTCGACTTCCGCGCGCTCGCTCAACGCATAGGCCGCCGGTGCGCCGTTAGGCTGGTAGACCGCGACCGGCGCGCCATCCAGGCCATTCTTGAAGCGCTCGTAGCACTCGATGCCCTTCTCTGCCGTCCATTCGGTTTCGCATTCCTGCCACACCAGTTTGACGCCGTTGATGCCGCCTTCGACTTCGTTGATGTAACGCAGGTAGTCGATCATCCCGGCCCACACCTGCACGCCGCTGGAGGCATAGGCGCCGACGCGGTAGGTGGCCAGCGGTATAAATTGCTGGTCGGGCGCGGCGATCGCCTGGGGCATAGCGCCGGACAAAGCTGCCAACGCAAAAGCGGCGCCGACAAGGGAACGTTTCAAGGATGTACGCATGGGAGTTCTCATAAAGGTCAGAAACGCAGCGGCCATTGCCGCAGACGGTCACGCAGGTTGTGCAACAGGCGAATCAAGCCTTCGGGTTCCTTGATCAGGAACACGATGATCAACACGCCAAAAATGATTTTCTGCAGGTTCTGCAACTGCCCCGCATCCACCGAGCCACCGAACAGCGCCTGCCCGGCGTGGCTGAGAAAAATCGGCAGCAAACTGATAAATGCCGCACCGACAAAGTTGCCGGCAATGCTGCCCATGCCGCCGATAATGATGATGAACAGGATCTGGAACGAGCGGTTGATATCGAAGCTGCTGGCGCTGGCCGTGCCCAGGTAGGCAAAGGCCCACAACGCGCCGGCGATGCCTAAGTAGAACGAGCTGACCGCGAAGGCCAGGCGCTTGTAGCGCACCACCGGAATGCCGACCACGGCGGCGGCGGTGTCCATGTCGCGAATCGCCATCCAGTTACGGCCGACCTGGCTGCGCACCAGATTGATGGCGGTCCAGGTCAACAGCAGCACCGTGACCAACGTCAGCCAGTAACGGCCCAGCGGTGTATTGAGGTCATGGCCGAACAGCGCAAGCTTCGGCGCGGAAATGGTCCCGGAGGAGCCGTAGTTGTAGAACCAGGGGAATTTGACGAACAGCCACTCCAGAAAGAACTGCGCCGCCAGGGTGGTGACCATCAAGTAGAAGCCTTTGATCCGCGAGCTGGGCAAACCAAATAACAGCCCAACCAGCGCACTGATAACCCCACCGCCGAGCAGCGCCACCGGCAGGCCCAGCTCGGGCAGACGCAACAGAAAACCGTAGGTGGCAAACGCGCCAACGGCCATAAAACCCGCGGCGCCCACGGAGGTCTGGCCGGTATAGCCGGTGAGCAAATTCAGGCCCAGACCGGCCAGCGACAGCACCAGAAACGGGATCAGGATCGCGTTGAGCCAATAGTCATTGCCCCACAGCGGCACGCCGATAAAGGCCACTGCCAATAAGCCGATCAGGCCCCAGGGCAAGCGCCGCTGAGTCAGTAATAACGGCGCGGTTTCTTGAACAACGGGTATCGACATGGTTTCAGACTCGCTCGATGGCGCGCTCGCCGAACAGGCCGGCGGGACGGATATACAGGAAGGCCAGGGCCAATACATAAGCGAACCACGGCGTGATGCCGCCGCCGATCAGCGGGCCGATATACACCTCGGCGAGGTTCTCTGCCGCGCCGACAATCAGCCCGCCGACAATCGCTCCGCCAATCGAGGTAAAGCCGCCGATGATCAACACCGGCAAGGCCTTGAGCACCACCAGCGAAAGGGAAAACTGCACGCCCTGGCGCGCGCCCCACAGCAACCCGGCCACCAGCCCGACAATGCCGGCCACGGCCCAGACGATCTGCCAGATGCGGTTGAGGTTGATGCCGATGGACAGCGCCGCCGTGGTGTCATCCGCGACTGCACGCAACGACACGCCGATGCGAGTCTTGTTGAACAGCAGCGCCAGCACGGTTACCAGCACCACCGCAGCCGCCGCGGCGATCAGATCAAACTGGCTGAGCATCAGCGGGCCGACAAACAGCGGCACGTCGTCGATGCCCAGGTCCAGCGCACGCACTTGCGAGCCCATCAGCCCTTGGGCCAGGCCTTCGATGATGAACGACAGGCCCAAGGTGGCCATGAACAGGGTGATCTGCGAACGGTTCACCAGCGGGCGCAGTACCAGCCGTTCGATGAGCAAGGCGCCGATGATCATCACGATTACCGTCAGCAGCAACGCCAGGGCAAAGGGCACGCCCTGGTCATGCAGGCTGACGAAGGTCAGCGCGGCAAACAGCAGCATCGAGCCCTGGGCGAAATTGAACACGCCGCTGGCCTTGTAGATCAGCACGAAGCCGATGGCGACCAGCGAATACATGGTGCCGGCGAGCAGGCCGCCGATCAGGGTTTCAAAGAAGAACGTCATCAGTGTGCGACTCCCAGGTACGCCGCGATCACCTCGGGGTCGGCCTGCACCTGCGCAGGTGTGCCGTCGCCGACTTTGCGCCCGTAGTCGAGTACCACCACGTGGTGGGAGAGGCCCATCACCACGCCGATGTCGTGTTCGATCAACACCACGGTGGTGCCGAGGTCACGGTTGACGTCGGCGACGAAGCGCGCCATTTCCTGTTTTTCCTCGGCGTTCATGCCGGCCATGGGTTCGTCCAGCAGCAACAGGCTGGGCCCGGCGATCAGCGCGCGGCCCAACTCGACGCGCTTTTGCAAGCCGTAGGAGAGGTTGCCCACCAGCACATCGCGGTGCGCTTGCAGTTCGAGAAACTCGAGGATGCCTTGGCCGCGCAGGCGAAAGGCTTCGGCCTCCCGGCAGGCGCGCGGCAAGCCCAGGGCCTGCTCGATAAAGCTGGTGCGCGTATGCCGTGACAGGCCGGTGAGGATGTTGTCGAGCACGCTCATTTTCTTGAACAGTGCGTTGTTCTGAAAAGTCCGCCCGATACCTCGACGCGCCGCGCCCAAAGGGTCGATGCGGTGGAAGTGTTGTTGCTCAAACACAATCTCACCGGCATCGAAGCGGTACACACCATTGAGCACATTGAGCAGCGAACTTTTGCCGGCGCCGTTGGGGCCGATCAGCGCGCAGATTTCGCCGCGCTGTACCTCAAAGGACAAGGCATTGATGGCCTTGACGCCTTTGAATGACAGCGAGATATCGCGCACCTGAAGAATGGTCTGGCTCATGCGATGTCCCGTTTGAATTCAGCCAGCCACACGGGATCGCTGCTGTTTTTTGGCGTGCTGGCTGGCTGCCAGATATAGGTCAGCCGTTGAAAGCCCAGCAGCCTGCGTACACGATTTTTCAGCAGGCGCCGCAGGCCGCTTTGTGGGTGAGCGATGGCCCAGTCACACAAGCGTCGGCGCCAGGTGCCGTGGGGCGCCAGGCGGGTTTCGATATCGTCGGCCAGGTGCTGTAAACGCTCGGGCGAAAGCAACAGGCCGGTGGGCGCGACCTCATTGCGATCGCGACGGGCCGAGGCCAGGTTTTCCGGAAATGCCAGGCCGTGGCCGCTGTTCAACCATTGCTCCAGCACCACCGCCAGGCCGCCTCGCCAGTGGGTGCCCTCCTCGCTCCACAACACGGTTTCACCGCTCGGTTGCCACCAGCGCTGCAGGTGCTGCGCCGGGTCGACCGGGCCGAGCAACTGGGTGAAATCCAACGGGTTGGCGGACTGCCAATGCCGCACCTGCTGCCGCCCCTGGGCATACGAATGGCTGGGGTGAATGCGCCATAGCTGTTGGTGCAGGGCTTCTGGCTCCAGGTCATCGGCCAGGGTCAACACCTGCCCGCCGACAGACTGCGCGGCCAGCGCCAACAGCAGCAGGTCAGGCTCGAAGGTGCCGCTCAAGGCCAAGCGTGACCGCGCGCTGAAACCCTGCTGACGCAAACCGTCGGCCAGGCGCTCGACGTCGCGCAACACGTCGATCCAGCGCCAGGCATACCACTGCCCCTGGCGCTTGTGGCGCAGGGCAATGTGCAGTGGCGTGATCTGCGCCCAGTGCTGCAATTGTTCCTGGGCTTTGGGCAGGTTGCCGAGCAGTTCGGCGGGCCATTCCAGCGCCTGCGAACGCTTGATTTCGTGCACGCTCATAGGGGTAATGCTCCTATTCAAGTAGTGTGCGTGCGGTGGTCCGCTGGCCGGGTTATTGTGGATCAACACCGATCAACTGTGGGAGCTGGCTTGCCTGCGATGGCGGCGCGTCAGTTGACTCATTCCCAGCTGACCCACCGCTTTCGCAGGCAAGCCAGCTCCCACATTGACCGAGGTGTTTCAGTTAACGGTGCGGTGGTCCGCTGGCCAGGTTATGTGGATCAATACCAATCAACTGTGGGAACTGGCTTGCCTGCTATCGCGGCGCGTCAGTTGGCTCATTTCTGGCTGACCCACCACTTTCGCAGGCAAGCCAGCTCCCACAGTGACCGAGGTGTTTCAGTTAACGGTGCGGTGGTCCGCTGGCCGGGTTATGTGGATCAATACCCATCAACTGTGGGAACTGGCTTGCCTGCTATCGCGGCGCGTCAGTTGGCTCATTTCTGGCTGACCCACCGCTTTCGCAGGCAAGCCAGCTCCCACATTGACCGGGGTGTTTCAGTTAAAGAGTGGAGGCTTTGAGGTCGCGGTAGCCGGCACCCGGGTGGTTTGGCGCCAGCCGCGCACCGTCGCCGAACAGCTTTTCGCGCAAGGTGCCCTGGGCGTACTCGGTCTTGTAGACGCCGCGTTTTTGCAGCTCCGGCACGAGCAGGTCCACGGCGTCGATAAAGGTCTCGTGGGTCAGCGCGTAAGCCAGGTTGAAGCCGTCCACGTCGGTCTCTTCGACCCACTCCTGCAACAGGTCGGCCACGGTTTGCGGGCCGCCGACAAACAACGGGCCAAAGCCGCCGATGCCGACCCAGTCGGCCAGTTCATTCGGCGTCCAGACCTTGTTCGGGTCCGCCGTGGAGAAGGCTTCCACCGCTGATTGAATCGCGTTGGTGTGTACATGCTTGAGCGGCTCATCGGGCTTGAACTGGCTGAAGTCGATGCCGGTCCAGCCGGAGATCAGCGCCATTGCGCCCTCGTAGCTGACGTAGGACTTGTATTCGTCAAACTTGGCTTTGGCCTTGGCATCGGTCTCGCCGACGATCACCGTCTGCAGGTTGAAGATCAGGATTTTCTTCGGATCACGCCCGGCCTCGGCGGCGCGACGGCGGATGTCGGCCACGGTTTTTTTCAGCAGCACCTTGGACGGCGCGGCCACGAACACGCACTCGGCCTGTTCGGCGGCGAACTGCTTGCCACGGCTGGAGGCGCCAGCCTGGTACAGCACTGGCGTGCGCTGTGGCGATGGCTCGCACAGGTGAATGCCGGGCACCTGGAAGTGCTTGCCGACGTGGCGAATCTCGTGGATTTTGCTCGGGTCGCTGAAAATGCGCCGCTCGCGATCACGCAGCACGGCGCCCTCTTCCCAGCTGCCTTCCCACAGTTTGTAGCAAACCTCCAGGTATTCCTCGGCGTAGTCGTAGCGCGCATCGTGTTCGGTCTGGGCTTTCTGGCCGAGGTTCTTGGCGCCGCTCTCCAGGTAAGAAGTGACGATGTTCCAGCCGACCCGGCCTTTGGTCAGGTGGTCGAGGGTCGAAAGCCTGCGGGCAAACGGATACGGATGCTCAAACGACAACGAAGCGGTCAGGCCAAAACCCAGGTGCTCAGTGACCAGCGCCATCGGCGCGATCAGCGACAGCGGGTCGTTGACCGGCACTTGTGCCGCCTGGCGAATCGCGGCGTCGCCATTGCCGTTGTACACGTCATAGATGCCCAGCACGTCGGCGATAAACAGCCCGTCAAATTTGCCACGCTCAAGAATTTTGGCGAGGTCCGTCCAGTATTCCAGGTCTTTGTACTGCCACGAACGGTCACGCGGGTGCGCCCACAGGCCCGGAGATTGGTGGCCGACACAGTTCATGTCGAAGGCATTCAAGCGGATTTCACGGGACATCAAAGCACTCCGTTGAGGTGGTAGTTGCCGACGATCTGGTATTTGTGGCGCAGTGGGTCTTCGAGGCTCGACGCCAGTGCAGTGCGTTGGCCGGTGAGTTCAAATTCGGCATTGCTGGCGGCAATCAGGGCTTCGGCGGCGGCGATTTGCGCTTCGGTCAACGCCACCGGGCTTGGGTGGGTTTCGGCGCGTTCAAACAAGGCCGCAGCCACGTCGACGCGGATCTGCAGGTCGCCAAAGCGGCTGATCACGTAAGGGTCATCGCTGGTTTGCACAAAACGCCGGGTGCTTTCCAACAGTTGGCGCGCTTGATTCAGAGCGGTCATGGGTAAGGCTCCTCAGTTCCAGGCGTGGCGCGCAGGCTTCACGCCGTTGAGCACGAAGTTACCGATCAGGTGGTATTTCCAGCGGGCCGGGTCGTGCAGGGTGTGGGTGCGCGCGTTGCGCCAGAAGCGGTCGAGGTTGTGCTTGCCGGTGACCGAGCGGGTACCGGCCAGTTCGAACAGTTTGCTGCTGGCGAGCAAGGCGGTTTCGGCCGACAGCACTTTGGCCTGGGCGACCACCAGCGAGGCGTTGGCGACTGTGTCTTCGTTGGGCTCGGCCAGGGCCAGGTCGACGGCCTTGCCGGCCTTGGCGAGGATCGCTTCGGTGCCGTGCACGCGCCATTGCAGGTCGCCGATGGCAGCGATGGTGAAGGGGTCTTGCCAGCCGTGATCCTGTTGGCTGTCGATCCAGGGCCGCGCCTGGCGGGCATAGATTTTCGCGTGTTCGAGGGCGCCCAGGGCGATGCCGGTGTCGACGGCGGCCTGGATAATCTGCGAGATCGGGCCGTTGGCGGTGGGCTGGTCGAAAGCCTGATGGGCCGGGATCACTGCATTGCGCGGCACCCTGACGCCGTCGAGGGTCACGCCGCCACTGGCGGTAGTGCGCTGGCCGAAGCCATCCCAGCTATCAATCACGCTGAGGCCCGGCGCATCGCGTTCGACAAAGGCAATAAACGCCTGGCCGTTCTCGTTGTTGCCGACCGTGGGCACCAGGTGGGCGAACAGCGCGCCGGTGCAGTAGAACTTCTCGCCGTTGATTGAGGCGGTATCGCCGTCAAAACGAATCTGAGTGTCGAAGGTGCCGGCGTTTTTGCTCTTGGCTTCAGAAAAGGCGTTACCGAAACGATAGCCGGCCAGGACCTTGCCGAAATAGTGACGCTTTTGTTCCTCGCTGGCCGTTTGCAGCAGGATGTCCACCACGCCCAAATGGTTTTGCGGGATTTGCCCCAGCGACGGGTCGGCGGCGGAGATCAACTTGATCACCTCGGCCACCGTTACATAAGACACCTCGGCGCCGCCGTAGGCTTTGGGAACGGTGATACCCCAGAGGCCACTGGCCGAGAATTCATCCAGTTCAGCTACCGGCAGGCGCCGCTCGCGGTCGCGCACGCTGGCGTCTACGGCAAACCGCGCGGCCAAACGCGTGGCGACTTCAATGGCTTCGGCATCCGAACGGATGATATGGGCAGGTTGTTGAGGGTGGGCTGACATGGGCCGACTCCAGGCTCCGATGGGATAACGGAGCAATTGCAGGAGTCGTGCCTGAATTTAATCAGCAATAAAATCAGGCGGTTGCTGGTTTCCAGAGGCTGTTGCGCGGGTTTCAAACCAGCAAAGTGTGCATCCACTGTTGCAGGGCCAACAGTTAGATCACCACGTTGCGCACAAATCGCACGGCCACGTCGCCGTCATTGCGATAGCCGTGCACGTTGCGGCTGGCGAACATGTAGAACTCACCGGCCGCCACGTGTTTTTCTTCCTCGCCCACCAGCAAGGTCAGGCAGCCTTCGAACACGAACAACTGCACGCTCCAGCCGTCCGGGTCGGGATCGGGGCTGTAGCGATCACCCGGTTCCAGGTGCATCTCCCACAACTCGACTTCACGCCGCGCCGTGGCCTTGGCCAGCAACACGGCTTTACTGCCGGGGATTTCACCGGCCCAGGCCAACTCGTTGATACGGCTGTGATCACCGGCATCCGGGGCCTGGATAAGGTCGCTGAAGGCCACGTCCAAGGCTTCGGCGACGCGGTCCAGCGTAGACAGGCTGACATTCTTCTCGCCCGCCTCGATGGCCACCAGCATGCGCCGGCTGACCCCGGACTTTTCCGAAAGTGCGGTCTGGCTCAGATCAGCAGCGTGCCGCAGGCGACGGACGTTCTGGCTGACGTGTTGGAGGACCGAGGCCCGTTGTGGATTTTCTTTGTGCACTATATTGCTCAGTGGGTGGGTGTGCGCAGTATACTGCCCAGCGTGCGGCGCATTGTGCGGTCCGTGCCTTTCCCTTGCAAGACCGAGCCGCCATGACCGCCCCGAACGCCTCCCCACGTTTCAACCGTTTCAGCAAAGCCGAATGCATCCTGGTGGTGATCACCATGATCTGGGGCGGCACGTTTTTGCTGGTGCAACACGCCCTGACCGTCAGCGGGCCAATGTTTTTCGTGGGCCTGCGGTTTGCGGCGGCGGCCATTGTGGTGGGGTTCTTTTCGTTGCGCACCTTGGGTGGCCTGACCTTGTTTGAATTAAAGGCCGGCGCCTTCATCGGCGCTTCGATCATGCTCGGTTACGGCATGCAGACGATCGGTTTGCAGACCATCCCAAGCAGCCAATCGGCGTTCATCACAGCGCTTTATGTGCCTTGCGTACCGCTGTTGCAGTGGCTGGTGCTGGGGCGTCGCCCAGGCCTGATGCCGAGCATTGGCATCATGCTGGCGTTTACCGGGTTGATGCTGCTCACAGGCCCGACGGGTGCCTCTCTCAACTTCAGCCCCGGTGAGATTGCCACGCTGATCTGCGCAATCGCAGTGGCGGCCGAAATTATCCTCATTGGTGCCTATGCCGGGCAGGTGGATGTACGGCGAGTGACCGTGGTGCAACTGGCCACGGCATCGTTGCTATCGTTCCTGATGGTGGTGCCGATGGGTGAAGCCTTGCCGGGGTTCTCGTGGTTGCTGGTCTTCAGTGCGGTGGGCCTGGGCTTGACCAGCGCGGTGATCCAGGTGGCGATGAACTGGGCGCAGCAGAGTGTTTCGCCCACCCGGGCCACGTTGATCTATGCCGGTGAGCCGGTGTGGGCCGGAGTGATCGGGCGGATTGCCGGGGAGCGTTTTCCGCCGATTGCGATGGTCGGCGCGGCGTTGATTGTGGCAGCGGTGATTGTGAGTGAGATGAAGACACGCAATCAGCGAGAAGCTGAAAAATCAATCGAACTGGAACAAGAAGCCCCCTGACCCGATCGTTCCCACGCTCTGCGTGGGCATGCATCCTGTGACGCTCCGCGTCACTTTTGCGCAAGGCTCTCGGCTGCATAGGCTGTTTGGACGCGGAGCGTCCAGGGTGGCATTCCCACGCAGAGCGTGGGAACGATCCGGTTCGAAACAAGGCCAAATGGGAGGTTTCGGCCTACCTTGTAGGATCCTGCCACATCTTGCCGTTTGGTGATCGAGAAAGCGGCACGTATGATGCATCCCAAACTCCCGCAGATTAGAAGCCTATGTCCCTGATAGTTCTACTGCTTCTGCCTTTTATCGGCAGCTGTCTGGCGGCCTTGCTGCCGCATAATGCACGTAATACCGAATCCCTGTTGGCTGGCCTTGTAGCTCTGGTCGGCACCATTCAAGTCGCTTTGCTCTACCCTCAGATCGCCCACGGTGGCGTGATCCGCGAAGAATTCATGTGGTTGCCCAGCCTCGGGCTCAACTTCGTGCTGCGCATGGACGGGTTTGCCTGGCTGTTCTCGATGCTGGTGCTGGGCATCGGCACGTTGGTGGCGCTGTATGCGCGCTACTACATGTCGCCGGATGACCCGGTGCCACGCTTCTTTGCGTTTTTCCTGGCCTTCATGGGCGCCATGCTCGGGCTGGTGATCTCCGGCAACCTGATCCAGATCGTGTTCTTCTGGGAACTGACCAGCCTGTTCTCGTTCCTGCTGATCGGCTATTGGCACCACCGCGCCGATGCCAGGCGCGGCGCCTATATGGCGCTGATGGTCACCGGCGCCGGCGGTTTGTGCCTGCTGGCAGGCGTGATGCTGCTGGGGCATATCGTCGGCAGCTATGACCTGGATCGGGTGCTGGCGGCAGGCGATCAGATTCGCGCGCATTCGCTGTACCCGGTGATGCTCGCGCTGGTGCTGATCGGCGCCTTGAGCAAGAGCGCGCAGTTCCCTTTCCACTTCTGGCTGCCCCACGCCATGGCGGCACCGACACCGGTATCGGCCTACCTGCACTCGGCGACGATGGTGAAGGCCGGCGTGTTCCTGCTGGCCCGCCTGTGGCCGTCGCTGTCCGGCAGCGAAGAATGGTTCTGGATCGTCGGCGGTGCCGGCGCACTCACCCTCCTCCTCGGCGCTTACTGCGCCATGTTCCAGAATGATCTCAAGGGCCTGCTGGCCTATTCCACCATCAGCCACCTGGGGCTGATCACCTTGCTGCTGGGCCTCAACAGCCCGCTGGCCGCCGTTGCTGCGGTGTTCCATATCCTCAACCACGCCACGTTCAAGGCCTCGCTGTTCATGGCCGCCGGCATCATCGACCACGAAAGCGGTACGCGGGATATCCGCAAGCTCAGTGGCCTGGTACGGCTTATCCCGTTTACCGCGACCCTGGCGATGGTGGCCAGTGCGTCCATGGCCGGTGTGCCGTTGCTCAATGGCTTCCTGTCCAAAGAGATGTTCTTCGCTGAAACCGTGTTTATCTCGGCGACACAGTGGGTAGAAATCGCCCTGCCGCTGATCGCGACCATCGCCGGTACATTCAGCGTGGCCTATGCCCTGCGCTTTACCGTCGATGTGTTCTTCGGCCCGCCCGCGACCGACCTGCCCCACACACCCCATGAGCCACCGCGCTGGATGCGCGCGCCAGTCGAGTTGTTGGTGTTTACCTGCCTGCTGGTGGGCATCTTCCCGGCCCAGGTGGTCGGTTCGATCCTCGCCGCCGCCGCACTGCCGGTGGTCGGCGGGGTACTGCCCCAATACAGCCTGGCCATCTGGCACGGCTGGAATGCGCCGATGATCATGAGCCTGGTGGCCATGTCCGGCGGCATCGTGCTGTACCTGCTGCTGCGCAAACAGCTCAAGCGTGGCCGTTTCAAATACCCGCCGATCATCAGTTACTTCAACGGCAAGCGCATGTTCGAGCGCAGCTTGGTGGTGATGATGCGCGGCGTGCGCCGTATCGAAAAACGCATCAGCACCAAACGCCTGCAAACCCAATTGTTCCTGCTGGTGCTGGCGGCGGTGGTTGCCGGGTTGATCCCGATGCTCAACAGCGGCCTCAGCTGGGGCGACCGGCCGAAGATCCCCGGTTCCATCGTGTTCGTGACCCTGTGGGTGCTGGCCATCGCCTGTGCGCTGGGCGCCGCCTGGCAAGCCAAGTACCACCGGCTGGCAGCCCTGACCATGGTCAGTGTGTGCGGCATGGTCACCTGCGTGACCTTCGTATGGTTCTCGGCGCCGGACCTGGCCCTGACGCAACTGGTGGTCGAAGTGGTCACCACCGTGCTGATTTTGCTGGGCCTGCGCTGGTTGCCACGGCGGATCGAAGAAGTCTCGCCACTGCCGAGCTCACTGCGCAAGGCGCGCATCCGCCGCCTGCGCGACTTCCTGCTCTCCACCGTGGTCGGTGGCGGCATGGCGCTGCTCTCCTACGCGATGCTGACCCGCCAGACACCCAACGACATCTCCTCGTTTTACCTGAGCCGCGCCTTGCCCGAAGGCGGCGGCAGCAATGTGGTGAACGTGATGCTGGTGGACTTCCGGGGCTTTGATACCTTGGGCGAAATCACCGTGCTCGGCGCCGTGGCGCTGACCGTCTACGCCCTGCTGCGCCGCTTCCGCCCGTCCAAAGAAAGCATGGAGTTGCCGCCACAACAGCGCCAATTGGCGCCGGACGTGGCCACCGACCTGGTCAACCCGCGCCAGGCCAGCGACACCGCCCTGGGCTTTATGATGGTGCCGGCGGTGCTGGTGCGCCTGCTGCTGCCGATTGCGCTGGTAGTGTCGTTCTACCTGTTCATGCGTGGCCACAACCAGCCGGGCGGCGGTTTCGTCGCGGGGTTGGTGATGTCGGTGGCGTTTATCCTGCAATACATGGTCGCCGGCACCCAATGGGTCGAAGCGCAGATGAGCCTGCGGCCGATGCGCTGGATGGGCTTCGGGCTGCTTTCGGCCACCTTGACCGGGCTCGGCGCCCTGTTCGTCGGGTACCCGTTCCTTACCACCCACACCTGGCACTTCAGCCTGCCGCTGCTGGGCGATATCCACATTGCCAGCGCGTTGTTCTTTGACGTCGGCGTGTACGCCATGGTCGTCGGCTCCACGCTGTTGATGCTCACCGCCCTCGGTCACCAGTCGGTGCGAGCGCATAAACCGAGCAACCAGGCCAAAGCCGTTGCCGCAACCGAAGGAGCCGCCTGATGGAAGAAGTCATCGCAATTGCCATTGGAGTGCTGGCGGCCTCCGGCGTCTGGCTGATCCTGCGTCCACGGACGTTCCAGGTCGTCATGGGCCTGTGCCTGCTGTCATACGGGGTCAACCTGTTCATCTTCAGCATGGGCAGCCTGTTTATCGGTAAAGAGCCGATCATCAAGGACGGCGTGCCGCAAGACCTGCTCAATTACACCGATCCGCTGCCCCAGGCTTTGGTACTCACGGCCATTGTGATCAGCTTCGCCATGACCGCGTTGTTCCTGGTGGTGCTGCTGGCCTCCCGGGGCCTGACCGGCACTGACCATGTGGACGGCCGGGAGCCCAAGGAATGACGTGGATGAATCAAATGATCGTCGCGCCGATCCTGCTGCCGTTGCTGACCGCCGCGCTGATGCTGATGCTCGGCGAAAAACGCCGCCCGTTGAAAGCCAGGATCAACCTGTTCTCCAGCGTCATAGGCCTGGGCATTGCCATCCTGCTGCTGTACTGGACACAAAAAGGCGGGCCCGGCTCGATTGGGGTGTACCTGCCGGGCAACTGGCAGGTGCCCTTCGGCATTGTGCTGGTGGTGGACCAACTGTCGGCGATGATGCTGGTGCTCACCGGCATTATCGGCGTGAGCGCGCTGCTGTTCGCCATGGCCCGCTGGGACCGTGCAGGTACCAGCTTTCATGCGTTGTTCCAGATCCAGCTGATGGGTTTGTACGGGGCATTCCTGACGGCGGACCTGTTCAACCTGTTCGTGTTCTTCGAGGTGCTGCTGGCGGCCTCCTACGGCTTGATGCTGCACGGCTCCGGCCGCGCGCGGGTGTCGTCGGGGCTGCATTACATTGCGATCAACCTGCTGGCATCGTCGCTGTTCCTGATTGGCGCGGCGATGATCTACGGGGTCACCGGCACGCTGAACTTTGCTGACCTGGCGCTGAAAATCCCGCTGGTACCGCAAGCCGATCGCGGCCTGCTGCATGCTGGCGCGGCGATCCTCGCCACTGCATTCCTGGCCAAGGCCGGCATGTGGCCACTGAACTTCTGGCTGGCACCCGCCTACTCCTCGGCCAGCGCGCCGGTGGCGGCAATGTTTGCGATCATGACCAAAGTCGGCGTGTACACCGTGCTGCGGTTGTGGACCTTGCTGTTCTCGGGCCAAGCCGGTGCGTCGGCGCTGTTTGGCGGCGACTGGCTGGTATACGGCGGTATGGCGACCATCGTCTGCGCGGCGCTGGCGATGGTCGCGGCGCAACGCCTGGAGCGGATGGCCAGCCTGAGCATTCTGGTGTCGGCCGGGATCCTGCTGTCGTCGGTGGGCTTTGCCCAGCCAAGCCTGACCGCCGGGGCATTGTTCTATCTGGTCAGCTCGACCCTGGCGCTAAGCGCGCTGTTCCTGCTGGCCGAGTTGATCGAGCGTTCGCGCTCGGCCAATGATCTGCCGCTGGATGAAGAAATCGACGCGCTGCCCAAGGCCATGGAGTCGTTGCATCCACGCCCCGGCGTCAACCTGGATGACGAGCAGAAAGCCGTGGTCGGCCAGGTGATTCCCTGGACCATGGCCTTCCTGGGCTTGAGCTTTATCGCCTGCGCACTGCTGATTATCGGCATGCCGCCGTTGTCCGGGTTTATCGGCAAGCTCAGCCTGTTGAGCGCGCTGGTCAACCCAATGGGCCTGGGCAACGCGGTGGATGAGCCGATCCGCCCGGCGGCCTGGGGTTTGGTGGCGCTGTTGATCTTGTCGGGCCTGGCTTCGCTGATCGCCTTCGCCCGCCTGGGCATCCAGCGCTTCTGGACGCCGGAGGAGCGCCCATCGCCGCTGCTGCGTCGCTACGAATGCGTGCCGATCTTCTTCCTGCTCGGCCTGAGCATTCTCCTGACCTTCAAGGCCGAACCGTTGCTGCGCTACACCCAGGCCACCGCCGACAGCCTGAATAACCCGGAGCATTACGTGATGGCGGTGATGGCCACACGCCCGGTGCTGAGCCCTGAATCCAAAGCCGCCGCGCTGGAGGTGCAGCCATGAAGCGCCTGTTCCCTGCTCCGTGGTTGTCGCTGGCATTGTGGGTGCTGTGGCTGGTGTTGAACCTATCAGTCAGCCCCGGCAACGTGCTGCTGGGCGCGGTGCTGGGCTTCCTTGCGCCGCTGCTGATGGCGCCGCTGCGCCCGCTGCCAGTGCGCATTCGTCGCCCCGGCGTGATCGTCCGCCTGTTTTTCGTGGTGGGGCGCGACGTGATCGTGTCCAACCTGAACGTGGCCTGGGGCGTACTGACGTGCGGATCGCGCCCGCCGCGTTCACGGTTTATCAAAATCCCGCTCGACCTGCGTGACCCCAACGGCCTGGCCGTACTGTCGATGATCACCAGCGTGACGCCTGGCACAGTGTGGTCGGAACTGGCCCTGGACCGCAGCATCCTGTTGCTGCACGTGTTTGATCTGGACGATGAAGCGCCGTTTATCGAGCACTTCAAAGCCGTCTATGAACGGCCCTTGATGGAGATCTTCGAATGAGCGCCCTGCTCTCCAATGCGATCCTGCTCAGCCTGTTCCTGTTCTCGCTGGCGATGGTGCTGACCCTGGTGCGCCTGTTCAAAGGCCCGTCCGCGCAAGACCGGGTTCTGGCGCTGGACTACCTGTACATCCTGGCGATGTTGATGATGCTGGTGCTCGGCATTCGTTATGCCAGTGACACCTACTTTGAAGCGGCGCTGCTGATTGCGCTGTTTGGCTTTGTCGGATCATTCGCTTTGGCGAAATTCCTGCTGCGTGGCGAGGTGATTGAATGATGCCGCTATGGGTTGAAGTGATCGTGGCCATGCTGCTGGTGCTAAGCAGCCTGTTTGCGCTGATTGGCGCGATCGGATTGTTGCGCATGAAGGACTTCTTCCAGCGCATGCACCCTCCGGCACTGGCCTCCACACTGGGCGCGTGGTGCGTGGCACTGGCGTCGATTATCTATTTTTCGGTGCTCAAGTCCGGGCCAGTGCTGCACGGCTGGTTGATTCCGATTTTGTTGGCGATCACAGTGCCGGTGACCACCTTGCTGTTGGCGCGCACGGCGCTGTTCCGCAAGCGTATGGCAGGTGATGACATACCCGCCGAGGTAAGTAGTCGCCGGGCTGAAAACGTATCAAAATCAGCCTAGCGACTCAATCAGCCGTTGGCATCAAGGGGTTTGCGGGGTGAAACCTTGAAGGGGCGAGCCGAAGGGCACACCGCTATCGGGATCGATCGCAAACCATTTTTCCTGCACCTTGACGGCCTTCAGCGTTACCTGGTCAACCGTGCCCTGTACGGGTGCCACGGGAGTGGCGTTCGCCTTTCTGAGCATCTCGGATACGGTGGGAAAAGTGTCTCTGACAAAGCGCGCCTTTGCGAAAACATCAACAGGTACATACACCCCCATCCCGATCCTGACGGGAGCGCCTTTGTGCGCAAGTCTTAGAAAATCTATAAGTCGACTCGGCTGGCTCGGAAGACTAAAGAAGCCCTCTCCCGGATTAAATATCCCACGCAGCAATGCAGTGCCTTCCTTTAAAACAGAAGCACGAAATGCCTGCTTGTTCAGGCGTGATGCGAATTTGATCGCCTTCCACGCCTTACGGGCGGCTTGTAATCCTCCCGCGCCAATAAGCAGCAACGTGTCAATTGCCAAGCCTTTCAAGCCGTCCTTAACATTCCCCTCGTAGATGTCAACGAGTGGACCGATAAAAGAAATCATCGACACCAGCGCGCGACCATTTTCTTTGTTCATCAGGCGATTGACGTAGCCCCGAACGTTATCTTCGCTGGGCAGCACTGCATTGGCATCATCAATGAGTTGCTGACGATGCCCGCTATAGTTGCCGATGTAATTACCCGAAAGGATAACGTCAATAATCGCCTGGCTTTTGGCAGAGCCAAAGGTGTCAGGCACCCACTCATCGCGGTTGTCACCTGCCCCTTTCGAAGCAGAACCTGGCACCGAAGCCCCAACTTTGGAAATGATCACCTTCGAGGTTGCATTGTCACGAGGAGCCTCCCCCGTGAGGTATGCGTTGAAATCAAAGGGTTGTTGAGTGCCCCGCAGGTACCGAAGCTTCTTCGTGCCGCTTTTCCATCTGGGCACAACATCTTCTTCAATAACGCCCTCATTCAGGTTCAATTTTTTGCCGGCCAGACTGGTCGTGCGATCAATAATCGTCCCGGACGTGGGAAAAAATTCGAGATAGCGAGTTTTGCCCTCGTATTTGACGCGCAGCAGCACCCCGTGCCACCCCCGATTCCGAGCCACTTTATTGCCCTTGTTAGCATCTTCCTCCTGCGTCTCACCGGTTTCTCGACGTAGCCTATAGACTTGGACATCGCCCCATTCCATAGCCTGGCGAACGTCGAGGGGCAAGTTTGCAAGACTCATCTTCATCAGCGAGGGCATCGCACCCTTGACGTCACTCAGGTATTGATCAACTGCGCCCGTGACCTGATCGGCAACACGAGGGAGTGTCTTTATCCGGGATTCAAATTCCGCTTGTGTGATCCGTGGATGACTGAAGGCAAACCAATTCTCATGCAGATCCCCTGTGGCATACGCCTCAACCAACGTCGGCCACTTCGTATTTATACCGGCACCTATAAGGCTGTGTGCAGTTGCGGGCTTCCTCAGTTTAATCGTTTCTATCTCACTATCAGTCAACTCGGGAAACGCCTGTTTGAGCGCCTTGATGGCCAGGCTGCTACGGGTAGGTGGAGCCGTCCCCAGCGTGACTACGGATTGCTCGATCGCCTCGGAACGACGCGTAATGCCGTCAGACGCCGCCTGGTAATCGGCGGGCGTATAGTGACCGTCACTGCGTTGGGGCACAGTCCCGGTCATAATGCCTACATCGAGTACTCGCTTGGCACCAAGCGCTATACTCAGCGCTTGTTGTTGCGGCTCGACAGCCTCCAAAGTGGTCAGTGCTCCGAGCTCATTGAGGCTCATGCCGCGACTGGCTCCAGGACCGCCCCACACTTCGGCCAATGCACTGCCCAGGCTAAGCGTCATCCACGCTGGGCTGCCAATACGTATTTTTTCTGGGGGCTGGCGTAGCGACTCAGGGAGCTTTGTTGACTCCTGCTGGTCCGATTTCACCAGAAACTCCGGTGCGGCATGTGCCAGGAACAGATGAGCCACCAACGGTGCAGCCCGCACGCTCACGCCCTTTTTCTCGACCAAGTGTTTTTCAAAGTCTTTGCGTACAGCCCCCATCTCACGCCCCATATTGGCCGGGGTGTAAAACTGATAACCGGCGGCGTTTCCAGGGGCGGCGGGAACATCAGGATCGACACTGAGCATGATGGCGGCAGTCAGCAGACTTTTCCGTTGCGCAACATCGATCTCGTCATCACCCTCCCCCTTATACCAACCCAGCGTCTGGGCAAGTTCCCGCCCCCACTGCGCGGCCTGTGGTGTGTTGAGTAGCTCGTCCCAAATCTGATCTGCATTGGCGGCCGTTTCCTGCGGCAGGGCTTGCGTGACTATCTGACGACCCAATGCGAACCCTATCGTGTTGGCGCCATACTTCTGATCCGTCGCCAACGAAACCAGCTGACTTTTCTCACTCGCCGACAAGGTTCCCGCAGTCCACTGCTGAGGGAGTAATTTCCCATAGTTGCCGACAGGGGTAGTCGGTGCGAAGCGGGTGCGCAACCATTTGGCAGCCGCGCGAGCCCGCCCTGCTGTGTCGATTGCCTCCATGCCCATCGACCTCGCGACCTGACGCAGGTCGTGGCGATCGTCTGAGTAGAGCGCATGACCCGACTGTTCACTCAGCACTACAACCGCCGCAAATGCGTCTTTGAGCGACTGGCTCCAACGACCACTGACAGGAATATCCACCCACTGGTTGAGGATCGGTTGCAGCACTTGCAGACGGCCTTCACTGATACGGTACGCCTGATCCGGCGCTGTTTGCCCAAGATCCGCCAGAACCCCTTGCATCTCAGGAAGTGCAATCAGCTCGGCCAGGCGCCCGCGAGCCTCCTGGTCGTTTCTTAACGGGTTGGTGACAGAGACCTTGAACTCAATACCTGACAACGACAAAGGCGTGCTGTCCGCAACGCCGTCGGCCGCACGCGCCAAAGCGTCGGCGAGGTTTTCTCGGTCATCAAGCTCATTAATACGGCGCTTTGACCATTCAAGCCGGAGCCGGTGATTGCGTATTTCTGCTGCAGACAGCGCAGGCCAGCCCGCCTTCAGGCTTGTCACAAGCGCAGCCGCTTGCTCCTCGGTATCGGGCGTCATGACGCCATAAAACAAGCTCGCCACGTTCCGCGAAACTTGCCGGCTGTCCATAGACACATAAGGCACACCTTTGTGCGTGGGGTCTAGCGCCTCAAGCGCGCGCATCACCTGCGCCGATACCTGCCACCAGCCAGACGTGTCTTGTAGCGTGTATGTCTGACGAGAGGTCACTCCATTGCGGGTAACCAATCCCGATACGCTATTTTTGCCGATAGTCACCGAGTCCAGGGAAAAACCTTTGCTCCTCAACCAAACTAAAACCTCGGGCTGATTCACCACACGCTTGTAGATTTCGAACGGCTGAGAAATCAGAGACCGTTCGGGCACGGTCACTAACGAATCCGACACACTGCCCATCTTCGTAATCAACTGCGCCTGAAGGGTTTGATCTGCATCAGCGGAGTGAGAGTGGGGGCCAGCCAACCGGCCCAGTGTGTTGTGTGCAGGTTTGTCAGGCGTCTGCACAAGTGCGCGTTTCACGCGGCTCTCGGCGACAGGATTGGCGCCATCGGAAAGATCCCCGAATCGACCGGGTGATACCAGGCTTCCACGCGTTTGGATGGGCGGGAGCACGGGCAATCGTTGTTGATCATCTACCGCCGCACGCGGCGCGAGACTCTTCAGGTTTTGGCTTGCTGGTTGGTGCGACCTGGAAGATGGAGCGGACGTGGAAGATGAATTATCCGCAGGCGATGAATACTCACTTTGAGACTTTACGTACGTCGTCAGGAAAATTGTCATATTCAATTCTCAGCAACAGAGCCACTCAACAGTGTTCTCGTCCTAAGAACGGTTGCAGCCAAGCTAGGAGAAAAAAAAAGCATCCTCTATAAGAAAATTCTGATCCTCCCACTGAAAAATCCAGACCCCCTATCCTGGTTCAGGAGGATGAGCAAATCAATCTGCTCACGGCCCACAGCGCCGAGCGTTTGCGCCGCGCATTTGAGCAAACCCTGAAGCACGCCCAGGACCGGGAGGAATTGGCCGCTGACATCGACCTGTCGGGCGCCTGCGACTTTCTGATGGCCACCCTCAGCGGCATGAAAATCGCCGGCAAAGGCGGTGCAACGGTCGAGCAGTTGGCGAGCATCGCGGTGTTTGCCATTCGGGCACTCGGCGCGAAAGTCTAATTACAGGATCGGCGCGCCGAACCGGTTCAAGCGCGGCATCCAATGATCGAGTATCTCAGCTGACGCCAGCACATGATGCGCGTGCCCGATCAACAAGCGGCGTGGCACAAAGCCGATGTAGCGCGAGTCATCGCTGTTATCGCGGTTGTCGCCCAGCATGAAGTAACTGTCGGCCGGCACGGTGACCGGGCCGAAATTTCGCAATGCCCGAACCGTGGGCATGAACTGAATGGTGCGTTTACTGTTGCTCGCCAGCTCGGTCAGCTTGATACCCGGTACTGTCTGGCCTGGCACGATCGGTTCACTGATGTCCTGGCCATCACTGTAGGTGGCAGGCGTGCCGTTAACCCACAGCACTTCATCTTTCATTTCCAGGGTATCGCCGGGAATGCCGACGATGCGTTTGATCAAGCGCATGCCGTCCTTGGGTGACGAGAAGGTCACCACATCACCGCGTCTAGGGTCATCCAGCTTGGCCAGGGATATATCCGTAAGCGGCAACTTGAGGTCATAGGCCACACGGTTGACCAGCACCACATCGCCTTCAAGCAACGTCGGGCGCATCGACCCGGACGGGATGGGGTTCCAGTCGGCCAGGGAGGTGCGGAACACGCCGAAGCACAGCCAGAAAAGGATGACGTAACGGTAGCGGCTCAACCAACTTCGCATACAGCCTCGCACTGAAAAAGCGGCGCAGACAGCCGCCGGAAAACCCAGGGTAACATTTGGCAATACTCGCTTATTACACCGGAGGATTAAATTAACATTAGCGCTATGGGCAGCCGAGTTTGATGTTGCTGTCTACCGCAAAAATCCTTGTGCCCATACACGGAATTTTCCGACAGCGTTTTAGGGTTGCCCCTCGGAAGATGGCTGCCTAATCTTCCGGGGTCGCTGAATATTCAGCGACCGGGTTTCGCAGCCCGGTTAAACTCTAGACGCACAGCGTCCACCACAAGATAGCGGGCGCTTTTTTATGCCTGATGTTATGGCGGCTGTGCGCGGGATACCTTCGGGTATGCCGGGTGCCTAGAGTCCCGGTCTGCGAACCTGCGTACAGCTGCCACCCAGATATCGTTTCGCAGCGATGGGTGGCGACTCCAATACTCTAGGAGCTTCGTCATGATTAAAGACAGTCCAAACCCGCCGTCGGATTCAACCGCGTTTCACGCTGCTGCTCATCGAGCAATTAACCATTATCTGAATCCTTCCGAGAAACCAGAGCCGACTGCTGAAAGCCATGGTGTGTTTAGCGTGCGCGAAGGGTTAGACGTAGAGACACTGCTGGTCAACGCTTCGGAGGATCTTGCGTCAGTTCAAGCGCTGGCAAGCCATTTGGCGTTTGAGATCGACGGCAATCCTCGCAGCGTGGTGCTTGGAATTTGCCGGATGCTGGAGGGGATCCAGTTGATGGTGGAAAAAACACTGAGCCTCAATGACAGTCCAACGCAGGGATAAATCCAACAACAGCGGGCATGCAGAGCGGGCACGGTAAAATGTGGGAGCGGGCTTGCTCGCGAAGACGGAGTGTCAGCTGATACATTTTTAACTGATCCACCGCATTCGCGAGCAAGCCCGCTCCCACACTGGATCGAGTAGGCCGCTGAAATAACACCCTGCAAAAAAACGCCCCGAACCAGTCGGGGCGTTTTTTATTCAGGGTTTACCGATCAAGCCTGATCAGCCAAGCGCCACGTCGTGCCGCCCTTGCCGTCTTCCAGCACCACACCCATCGCGGTCAGTTGGTCGCGGATACGGTCGGACTCCGCCCAGTCTTTACCAGCACGGGCAGCCAGACGCGCTTGAATCAGCGCATCAACCTCAGCCGCATCCACTCGCCCTTCGGCGCCGGCTTGCAGGAAGTCGTCGGCTTCCATCTGCAGCACACCGAGCACGCTGGCCAGCTCTTTCAGGCGTGCAGCAAGACCAGCGGCGGCATCAAGATCACTCTCGCGCAGACGGTTGATCTCACGCACCATCTCGAACAGAACCGCGCAGGCTTCCGGGGTGCCGAAGTCGTCGTTCATGACTTCGGTAAAGCGTGCCACGAACGCTTCGCCGCCGGCCGGCGCCACGGCAGGCAGGCCTTTCAACGCGTGGTAGAAACGCTCCAGGGCGCCTTTGGCGTCCTTGAGGTTGTCTTCCGAGTAGTTGATGGCGCTGCGGTAGTGGCTCGACACCAGCAGGTAACGCACCACTTCCGGGTGGTACTTTTCCAGTACGTCGCGGATGGTGAAGAAGTTGTTCAAGGACTTGGACATCTTCTCGCCATTGATGCGGATCATGCCGCAATGCATCCAGGCGTTGGCGTAGGTCTTGCCGGTGGCGGCTTCGCTTTGGGCGATTTCGTTTTCGTGGTGCGGGAACTCAAGGTCGCTGCCGCCGCCATGAATATCGAAGGTCTCGCCCAGGCAGCAGGTGGACATCACCGAGCATTCGATGTGCCAGCCCGGGCGCCCGGCGCCCCATGGAGACTCCCAGCTCGGCTCGCCGGGCTTGGTGCCTTTCCACAGCACAAAATCCAGTGGATCCTGCTTGGCTTCGTCGACTTCGATACGTGCGCCGATGCGCAGGTCTTCGATTTTCTTGCGCGACAGCTTGCCATAGCCCATGAACTTGGCGACGCGGTAGTACACGTCGCCATTGCCTGGGGCGTAGGCATAACCCTTGTCGATCAGGGTCTGGATCATCGCGTGCATGCCAGGGATATGGTCCGTGGCGCGCGGCTCCATGTCCGGTTTGAGGATGTTGAGGCGGGCCTCGTCCTCGTGCATCGCAGCGATCATGCGCTCGGTCAGCACATCGAACGGTTCGCCGTTCTCGTGCGCCCGGTTGATGATCTTGTCGTCGATGTCGGTGATGTTGCGCACATAGGTCAAGTCATAGCCGCTGAAACGCAACCAGCGGGTCACCAGGTCGAAGGCAACCATGCTGCGGCCGTGGCCGATGTGGCAGTAGTCGTACACGGTCATGCCGCACACGTACATGCGCACCTTGTTGCCATCCAGCGGCTTGAAGACTTCTTTGGTCTTGCTGAGTGTGTTGTAGATCGTTAGCACGACATTTCCCTTAAGACAGAATCACTGGCCCCACGAATCACGCAAGGTCACGGTACGGTTGAATACCGGCGCACCAGGTTTCGAGTCCTTGATATCCGCGCAGAAGTAACCTTCGCGCTCGAACTGGAAACGGTCTTCCGGCTGTGCGTCGCCAAGTGATGGCTCGGCACGACAACCCGTGAGAACTTGCAGGGAGTCAGGGTTGATGTTGTCCAGGAAGCTGGCGCTGTCTTCAGCCTTCTCAGGGTTCGGCGAACGGAACAGACGATCGTACAGGCGCACTTCGCACTCGATGCTGGCAGCAGCCGGCACCCAATGAACCACGCCTTTGACCTTGCGGCCTTCAGGGTTCTTGCCCAGTGTTTCCGGGTCATACGAGCAACGCAGTTCGACGATGTTGCCATCGGCGTCCTTGATCGCTTCGTCGGCACGGATCACGTAGCTGCCGCGCAGGCGCACTTCGCCGTTGGGCTCCAGGCGCTTGTAGCCTTTTGGCGGCTCTTCCATGAAGTCATCACGGTCGATGTAGATTTCACGCGCGAACGGCAGCTTGCGCACGCCGAGTTCTTCTTTTTGCGGGTGACGTGGCAGTTCGAGGTGGTCGACCTTGTCTTCCGGGTAGTTGGTAATCACGACTTTCAACGGGCGCAACACGCACATGGCGCGCGGCGCGTTGGCGTCCAGGTCCTGACGGATGCTGAACTCGAGCATGCCGTAATCGACCACGCCGTCGGAGCGGTTGGTGCCGACCATGTCGCAGAAGCTGCGGATCGACGCCGGGGTGTAGCCGCGACGGCGGAAACCCGACAGGGTGGACATGCGCGGGTCATCCCAGCCATGCACGTGCTTTTCGTCCACCAACTGCTTGAGCTTGCGCTTGCTGGTGATGGTGTAGTTCAGGTTCAGGCGGCTGAACTCGTACTGACGCGGGTGCGCCGGTACCGGCAGGCTGTCGAGGAACCATTCGTACAGCGGGCGATGGCTTTCGAACTCCAGGGTGCAGATGGAGTGCGTGATGCCTTCAATGGCGTCCGACTGACCGTGGGTGAAGTCGTAGTTCGGGTAGATGCACCACTTGTCACCGGTCTGGTGGTGATGGGCGTGGCGGATGCGATACATGATCGGGTCGCGCAGGTTCATGTTCGGCGAAGCCATGTCGATCTTGGCACGCAGCACGCGGGCGCCGTCCGGGAACTCACCGGCGCGCATGCGGTTGAACCAGTCGAGGTTCTCTTCTACCGAACGGTCGCGGAACGGGCTGTTCTTGCCCGGCTCGGTCAGCGTGCCACGGTATTCCTTGGCCTGCTCCGGGGTCAGGTCGTCGACGTAGGCCTTGCCGGCCTTGATCAGCTCGACGGCCCAGTCAAACAACTGGTCGAAATACTTGGACGCATAGCGCACTTCACCGGACCACTCGAAGCCCAGCCACTTGATGTCGCTTTCGATGGCGTCGATGTATTCCTGGTCTTCCTTGGCCGGGTTGGTGTCGTCGAAACGCAGGTGCGTGACGCCACCGAACTCCTGGGCCAGGCCGAAGTTCACACAGATCGACTTGGCATGACCGATGTGCAGGTAGCCGTTGGGCTCTGGCGGGAAGCGGGTGACGATCTGCGTGTGCTTGCCCGAATCCAGGTCCGCCTGGATGATCGGGCGCAGGAAATTGACCGGGACGGCAGGTCCGGCCTTGGAATTCGAGGTAGGGTCGACAGTGGGCTTGCTCATAGGATCCTTGAACAGACAGGTTCGTGGCCGGTTGGGGCCAGATAAAACAAAGGTCTTATCATAGCCGAAGCTGTCAAGCCGCTGACAGAGCGCGGCCAAAAACTGCTGCATTTAATGCACCGGCGGTAAAAAACCACCTCGAAATTCCTGCTGGGCACGCTAAACTGCCCGCCTTGGCACACATTCAGCCAAACCGGTAGCGGCGCTTTGGCGTCCACACCTACCAATTCCCTGAAAAGAGTAGTGAACATGACTCAAGTCAAACTGACCACCAACCACGGTGACATCGTCATCGAGCTGAACGCCGAGAAAGCGCCGATCACCGTCGCCAACTTTATCGAGTACGTGAACGCCGGCCACTACGAAAACACTGTTTTCCACCGTGTCATCGGCAACTTCATGATCCAGGGCGGCGGTTTCGAGCCGGGCATGAAAGAAAAGAAAGACAAGCGTCCAAGCATCCAGAACGAAGCGGACAACGGCCTTTCCAACGACAAGTACACCGTCGCCATGGCCCGTACCATGGAGCCGCATTCGGCCTCCGCGCAGTTCTTCATCAACGTGGCCGACAACGCCTTCCTCAACCACAGCGGCAAGAACGTGCAGGGTTGGGGCTACGCGGTATTCGGTAAAGTTACCGAAGGCCAGGACGTCGTTGACAAGATCAAAGGCGTTTCCACCACCTCCAAGGCCGGTCACCAGGACGTTCCAGCAGAAGACGTAATCGTCGAGAAAGCCGAGATCGTTGGGTGATATTACTGATTTCAGATTTGCATCTGGAAGCGGAGCGCCCGGACATTACCCGGGCGTTTCTGGATCTGCTCCACGGCCGCGCCCGTGGCGCCCAGGCGTTGTACATTCTGGGCGACTTCTTTGAAGCCTGGCTTGGCGACGATGGGATGAGCGCCTTCCAGCGTTCCATCTGCGAGGCTTTACGCGAGCTGAGCGACAGCGGCACCCCGATTTTTATCATGCATGGCAACCGCGATTTCCTGATCGGCAAGGCGTTCTGCAAAGCCGCAGGCGCTACCTTGCTCAAGGACCCGAGTGTCGTGCAGTTTTACGGCGAACCCGTGCTGTTGATGCACGGCGACAGCCTTTGCACCCGCGACGTCGGCTATATGAAGCTGCGGCGCATTCTGCGTAACCCGATTGTGTTGTTTATCCTGCGGCACCTGCCCTTGCGCACTCGCCATAAACTGGCGCGCAAGCTGCGCAGCGAGAGCCGTGCGCAAACGCGCATGAAGGCCAACGATATTGTCGATGTGACGCCCGAGGAAGTCCCACGGGTGATGCAACAGTTCGGCGTGCGCACCCTGGTCCACGGCCATACGCACCGCCCCGCCATTCATAAACTGCAGATTGGTGACCAGGCGGCCAAGCGTATTGTGCTGGGGGATTGGGACAAGCAGGGTTGGGCGTTGCAGGTGGATGAACAAGGGTTTGCGCTGGCGGCGTTTGACTTTGTGAACCCGCAGTTGGCGTTGCCCGGCGCATAACCCTGACACACAGAACGCTGGCTTGTGTGGGAGCTGGCTTGCCTGCGATGCAGGCACCTCGGTACATCAGGCATACCCAGGTGATGCTATCGCAGGCAAGCCAGCTCCCACATTGACTGAGTCCAGTCGGTCAGTGCCCCGAAGCCTCCGGCCCGGCCTTCGCGCCAAACGGCGGCTTGGCCAGCCACACCAGCAACATCAAGCCCATGAACATCCACCCCAGCAACGTGAAGTAATCCACGGTGGACATCATGTACGCCTGGCTGGTGAGGATCTGGTCCAACTGCGCATAGGCCTTGTGCCCTGCCCCGCCGAGCGCCTGCAAGGCATCGCGGGTGGCCGAGTCATAGGTGGTCATGTTCTCGCTCATGTACGCGTGGTGCTGGTCGGCGCGGCGAATCCAGATCCAGGTGGTCAGCGACGCCGCAAAGCTGCCGCCCAGGGTCCGCAGGAAGGTCGCCAGACCCGCGCCGTCGGCGATTTGCGCCGGCGGCAAGTCGGACATCAAAATGCTCAAGGTCGGCATAAAGAACAACGCCACGCCGATACCCATGAACAACTGCACCAAAGCGATGTGGGTGAAATCCACCTCATTGGTAAAGCCTGCGCGCATAAAGCAGCTCAAGCCAATCGCCAGGAACGCCAGGCCCGCCAGCAAACGCAGGTCGAACTTGTTCGCGTACTTGCCCACAAACGGCGACATCAGCACCGGCAAAATCCCGATCGGCGCGACCGCCAGACCCGCCCAGGTGGCGGTGTAGCCCATCTGGGTTTGCAGCCATTGCGGCAGGATCAGGTTGATACCGAAAAAGCCCGCGTAACCCAGGATCAACACGATGGTGCCGATGCGGAAATTGCGGTAGGCAAACAGCCGCAGGTTGACCACCGGGTGCTTGTCGGTCAGTTCCCAGATGATGAACACCGCCAGAGCAACCACCGAAATCGCCGCGCCGATGATGATGAAGTTGGACTCGAACCAATCCAGGTCATTGCCCTTGTCGAGGATGATCTGCAAGGCACCGACACCGACGATCAAGCTCAGCAAGCCGACGTAATCCATCGGCTGGTGACTGGTGACCACCGGGCGTTTCTTCAGTTGCGAACGCACCACCATCACCGCAAAGATGCCGATGGGCACGTTGATAAAGAAGATCCACGGCCAGCTGTAGCTGTCGGTGATCCAGCCGCCGAGGATCGGCCCGGCAATCGGCGCCACCACCGTGACCATCGCCAGTAACGCCAGGGCCATGCCGCGCCTGGCCGGTGGGTAAACTGCGATCAGTAACGTCTGGGTCATCGGGTACAACGGCCCGGCGACCAGGCCTTGCAGCACCCGAAAGCCAATCAGCTCGGGCATTGAGGTGGAGATACCGCAGAGGAACGACGCCAGCACAAACAGGATGGTCGCCCACAAAAACAGCTTCACCTCGCCAAACCGGCGGCTCAGCCAGCCGGTGAGCGGCAGGGCAATGGCGTTGCTCACCGCAAACGAGGTGATCACCCAGGTGCCCTGCTCCGAACTCACGCCCAGGTTGCCGGAAATGGTCGGCAACGCCACGTTGGCGATGGTGGTGTCGAGCACCTGCATAAAGGTCGCCAGCGACAGGCCGATAGTGGCCATCAGCAAGCTTGGCGGCGTAAAGGACGCGGGGGCGTTAGCGCTCATCAGCGTTGCACAGCCTTGGGTGCGGCGAGGCTGTTGTCATGGATCAATTGGCTGATCATGGCATCGGCTTCGGCCAGTTGGCGGTCGTACACGTTGGTGGTGAACGAGGCCTTTTGCGGTGCCTGTTGCGCCAGCACCGGGCCGCTTTGGTCGTGCAGGTTGACGTTGACCACGGTGCTCAAGCCCACCCGCAGCGGGTTCTTGGCCAGCTCCTCGGCGTTGATATGGATGCGCACAGGCACCCGCTGCACGATCTTGATCCAGTTACCGGTGGCGTTCTGCGCAGGCAGCAGGGCAAAGGCACTGCCGGTGCCGGCGCCGAGGCTGTCGACGGTGCCGGTATATTTCACGTCGCTGCCGTAGATATCCGCTTCGATGTCCACCGGCTGGCCGATGCGCATATCACGCAACTGGGTTTCCTTGAAGTTGGCGTCGATCCACAGCTGGTCCAGCGGGATCACCGCCATCAACGCGGTGCCAGGCTGTACGCGCTGGCCCAGTTGCACAGTGCGCTTGGCCACGTAGCCGGTGACCGGTGCGATCAAAGTGCTGCGCGCGTTGGTCAGGTAGGCCTGACGCAACTGGGCGGCGGCGGCTTGCACGTCCGGGTGGGACGAAATTACGGTGTCATCCACCAAGGCATTGGTGGTTTTCAGTTGCTGCTCAAGGTTGGTCAGGGCGTTCCTGGCGGCGGTCAGGCTGTCACGGGCGTGAGACAACTCTTCCTGGGAGATCGCACCGCCCTGGGCCAGCGTCTTGCGGCGGTTGAAGTTGTCCTGGGCGGTTTGCACGTCAGCTTTCTGTGCGTTGACCTGGGCTTTCATGCCGTCGACATTGCTGTACAAACCACGCACCTGGCGCACGGTGCGGGCCAGGTTGGCCTGGGCACTTTGCAGGCCGACGGCCGCGTCATTCGGGTCGAAGTTGATCAGTACCTGGCCTTCGTGAACCAGGTCGCCGTCGTCGGCGCCGATGCTGACCACAGTGCCGGTGACCAACGGGGTGATTTCCACCACGTTGCCGTTCACATAGGCGTCGTCGGTGCTTTCATTGAAGCGCCCGTAGAACTCATACCAGCCCCACACGCCGACCACGCCAAGAATGACGATCAGCGCCAGGCCGATCAGCATGACTTTGCGTTTGCGCGGGTTGTTATCGGGTTTTTCAGTTGCGTTGCTGTTTTCGGCAGTGGCCATGACAAATACCTCAAATTATTCCGTACGGGTGGCGGGGCTGGTCGTGGTCGCGGCCACGTTATCGGCGTTGAATCCGCCACCCAGGGCTTGCATCAATTGAATCGACAGATCGATCTGCGCCGCATTCAGGGTCGCCAGCTGACGCTGGGCCTGCAGCAATTGCTGCTCGATGCTGAGCACATCCAGGTAGTTACCGATGCCGGAGCTGTAACGCTGCACGCCGGTGTCGTAAGACTGCTGGGCAATGTCCGCGGCGTGCTGCTGCGCCTGGATCTGCCGCCCGGTTTCACGCAGTTGCATCAGGGTGTTGCCGATATCGCCCAAGGCTTGCACCAGGGTTTTGTTGTACTGGGCCACGGCCAGGTCGTAATCAGCGTCGCGGGCATCGAGGTCGGCACGCAAACGGCCGCCATCGAAGATCGGCAACGAAATCGTCGGCGCAATGCTGAAGAACCGGCTGGCGGAGCCAAACATCGCATCACCGAGCAACGACTCGGCCCCGGCGCTCGCACTGAGATTGAGGTTGGGGTAGAAGCGGGTTTTGCTCGCGGCCACGTTTTTGCTCGCAGCCTCGACGCGCCAGCGTGCGGCGATCAGGTCCGGGCGGCGGCCCAGCAATTCGGCGGGCAAGACTGAAGGCACGGCGACGGCACTGGGTTTGAGCACATTCGGCCGGCTCAGCTCGCCGCCACGGTCCGGACCTTTGCCGAGCAATACCGCCAGGGCGATTTTGGCGCTTTGCAGTTGTTTTTCGGCATCGATCAATTGCGACTGGGAGCTGGCTTCCAGGCTTTCGGTCTGCTGGTACTGGTACTCGCTGTCGATGCCGGAGTTGAGGCGACGTTTGCTCAGGTCGAGCATCTGGCGGGTGCGCTTGAGGTCGTCATTGGCCAGGTCACGCACGATATGCGCCTGGCCCAAGTCGCTGTAAGCCTTGGCCACGTTGGCGGCCAAAGTCAGGCGTGCGGCTTGTTGGTCGACTTCGGCGGCACGCGCCTGGCCCAACGCGGTTTCCCAGGCGGCGCGCTGGCCGCCCCAGAGGTCGAAGTTGTAGTTGAAGCTGGCGCCGATGTTGCGCACGGTGGCATAGGCGTCGCCCTGCCCGCGCGGGTCCTGGTCCTTGGCCAGGCGCGAACGGCTCACGCCGGCACTGGCATCCAGGGTGGGCATGCGTTCGGCATCGGCAGCATAGGCAGCGGCTTCGGCCTGGTGGGCACGGGCGCTGGCCACTTGCATATCGGGGCTGTTTTGCAGGGCTTCATGGATCAGGCCATCGAGCTGCGGGTCGCCGAGGCTTTTCCACCAGTCGGCGGTCGGCCAGGCGGCCGTGGACAGGGTCACGCCGCTCAAGGATTTGCCGGTTTGCAACGTGTTGGCGTCGAGACGTTGGCCTTGAGTGTCGAGGCCGCTGAAATTGGCACAACCGGCCATACTCATCGCCACCAGCACCAGGCTGAGTGCACGCGTTTTCATTGATTACCTACCCGCTGGATGACGATGGCGTCACCGGCAGCTACCAGAATTTTCTTGAGGATTCTTTCCAGGGTTTCCAACTCACCAGGCTCCAGGGCCCCGGCCAGTTCATTCATCGACTGCGCGCCGATGTGCGGCAACATGTCGGCCAGACGCTGGCCGTCTTCGGTGAGCACCAACTGCACCTGGCGCCGGTCCTGCTCGGAACGCTTGCGCGCCAGCAGGCCCTTTTGCTCCAGACGGTCGAGCATGCGGGTCATGGAACCGCTGTCCAGGGACAGGTGGCGACACAGCTCCGCCGGGGTGTCGACGTCGAACTGAGCAATGATGATCAACACCTTGAACTGCGCGGCGGTGACGCCGTGGGGTTCCATATGGGTGTCGATAATGCGGTCCTTGAGCAGCGCCGCCCGGCCCAGCAATAGGCCCAGGTGGCAGTTGCGAAAGCTGTCAGGGGTAAAGTGGGTCATCGAAAGTCACCTTATTACTGCCTAGGCAGTGAATGTATGACAAGATGTTACTGCTTAGGCAGCGAATGTCAAATGGAATTATTAGCTTGCTTGGTAATTTCGCGACAGGCGGGCTTGGAATACAAACAACTGTGGGAGCTGGCTTGCCTGCGATGGCATCAACTCGGTGTACCTCATGTACCGAGGTGTCTGCATCGCAGGCAAGCCAGCTCCCACAGTTTTAACGAGTACGGGGTTTAGAAATCCCGTTTGTAGAAGATATCCAAAGAACTGGCCACACCACTGGCCACCTCCAGGTACACCTTCTTGCTCAGCAAATAACGCAAAGCAATGGTATTAGCCGGCTCAAATACCCCAACCCCATAACGCAAACTGAGTTTCTCGGTAATTTTGCCGCTGGCCACCACTGCGGTCTTGTTCCCGGTGCCCTGGGTATCCAGGTCGAAATCCTGAATCCCCAGCTTGTTGGCAATATCCGAAGTCACCCCCGCACTGCCCATAAGCCCCAGGCCCAGGGCAGCCTCAGCGAGCATATTGTTGTCTTCACCCGTGTTGTTGCGCGAACGCCCCAGCACCAGGTACGACAACGCATCCTCCTGAGGCATCGAAGGCTCGGAGAAGATCTGCGTGGTCGGCTGCTCGGCGCTACCGCTCAAGCGAATACCGGCAGTCACAGTCCTTGAATCCTCAACGACCACCCGTGTCGCTTCGATATCCAGGAACGGCTGATCCAGGGGCCCGGCAAACAACAGCCGCGCACGCCGCACATTGAGGCGCTGCCCGTAGGCACGGTAGCGGCCGTCGTTGAGCCACAGCTCGCCACGGGTGTCCATGTTGTCGCCAATATGTACATGCCCCTGAACCTTGGCAGTCAGGCCAAAGCCGGCAAAGTTAAGCTGGTCTTCACCCACCTCGACGTCGATGTCCATGGCCATCGCCATCGGCGGCTTGCCCTGCTCGGTCTGGCTGCCGACGATCACCGTGTCATCCGAGACCTTGACCGTCGACGGCGGCAGTTCGCGCACAGTGATATCGCCGCGCGGGATGTGCACCTTGCCGGCAATCGCCAGCTTGTCGTCCTTGAGGCTGATCTTAAGGTCCGGCGCCACTTCCAGCTTGGCATAGGGCTCAACCGTGACCGGTAATTTCGAGCCTTGCAGGCTCAGGTCCACCGCCAGGGCCTGGCCCCAGCCGACATGGCCCTTGAGGCTGCCCTGCCCGTCTTTGCCGCTGCGCCAGCCACCGTTGAGCTGCACACTTTCACCGGCGATCAGCGCCTGCACGTTCAAGCCCTCAAGGCTCATCGGCAGCTCAGGGCCGGAAACTTCACCGTCGACCAGGTTCACCGTGCCATTGACCTGCGGCGCCAACAGCCCGCCCGAGATGCGGCCGTTACCGTTGAGCTTGCCATTGAGGGTTTCCACCATCGGCACAAACGGTCGCGCCACGGCGAGGTCCAGGCCAGTGAGGCTGAACGTGCCGGTAATCGGTTTGTCCTTGGGCAACGGATTGATCTGGGCCTGCAACAGCAACTCGCCGAGCTTGCCACCGCGAAAATTCAGCTGCGTGTCGATGCGCTTGGGGTTGAGGGTGGTTTCCAGTTTCAAGGTGTCATAAGGGAAATCCACCCATTGATTTTTGTCCTTCACGCGCAAGGTGCCGCCGCTGGCATCCACCGCGACCACGCCTTTAGGGCCACTGCTGGGCAGGTCGAGTTGCACATCGGCGTTGAGCTTGCCCTGCCAGGCGAAATCCTTGGGCAAGAAGGCCGCCAGGCTGTCGATCGGGAATTGCTTGAGGTGGTAGCGCAGCTTGGGTTCGGGCATCAGGCGCTGGTCTTCGCCGCACAGGCTGGAACCGCCAGACACCCAGCAGTGCGCGGCAAAGGTCAGCTTACCGTCGGCCAGGCGTTCGATTTTCGCCGGCGCTTGCAGCCTCCAATCCTGGCCGCCGGCCTGCACATCACCGCTAGCCAGGCGCCCACGCCAGTTACCTTTGTCGAGGTTGCCATCCAGGGCCAGGGCGAGTTTGACCAGCGGCCCGGCCAGATCGAGTTGCACCTTCTGGCTCTTGATGTCGCCCTGGGCGCTGGCGGTCAGGGTGCCGACCTGGGTTTCACCGGCTTGAATGCCGCTGCCCTTGAGGTCGATCTTCGCGCGCTGGGCGTTGTCGAGGGCGGCATCGAGTGTGAGGCTTTGCAGTTTGTTGTCGGCAAACGCCAGTTGCTGGCCTTTAAGATCGAGCTTGCCCTGCGGCGCCTTCAGCGTACCGGCCACCTCCATGCGGCCGTTGATTTGCCCGCGCAACTGCGGCCACAGTTGGGCCAGGCGCGCCAGTTTGATGTCGATCTGCCCGGCCAAGCGTTGCTGCAAACTGCCACTGCCATTGATGCGGTTGTCGCCCAGGCGGATATCCAGGTTGGCCAGGGTCCACTGCTCGCCCGCGCCTTCGGCCTTGGCTGCCAGTACGGCGGTCTGGCCGCGCAAATGGCCCTTGAGGTCGAGATCGGCATTGAGTTTAAGCTGCTGGTTTTTGAACTCGCCTTTGCTGCGCAACGGCCCGGCCAAGGTGCCCGGCAACTCAGCAACCCAGTACGCAGGGTTCAATGCCGACAAGTCCAGCGCAGTGTCCCAGGCAATGCCGTCGGCAAATTGCAGGTTCAGGTGGCCTTCGGCCTTGCCTTGCCCGGCGGTCAGTTTCAGCTCGGGCAGGAAGACTTGCTTGAGGTCGCCGCTGAAGGGCGTGACCAGATTGAATTTACCTGCCGGCCCGTCCAGGTCGGCTTTAAGATTGCCGAGGTAGTTGCCGTCCTTGTAGGAAACTTCACCGTTGAACGTACGCAAGGCGACCTGCGGCTCGTCAATTAACGGATAGAGACGATGCCAGGGGAAATCCAGCCAGTTGATTTTCGCGTCGGCACTGAAGCCTTGCTGCCAGTCCAGGTTGGCGCTGAGCTTGAGGCTTTGCTGGTCACCGGCAGTCAGGTCGAGGCCGGCGATCTGTGCGCCCTTGGCGTCGACCTTGCCCTGTAGCAGCAAGGCCACCGGGCCTTTTTCTGCGGGCAGTACCGCCCGGCCGAGCAACTGGTAGCCGCTGCTCAGGTCGCCCTTGGCAGTGAGGTCCAGTTGATTGAGCTGCAAGGTGTCGGGCAGATCGGCGCTGGGCTTGAAGCCATCCGCCGTGATGTGCAACTGCGCGGGCAGGTTCTCCACCAGAGGTTGCAACTCGCCGCTGAGCCTGGCGGGCAAGTAGCCGCTGCTGTCTGCGTCAAGCTTGAGGGTCTTGAGCAGGTCGCCGTCAACCTTGAGCGCAACCGTCCACGGCGCGCCGCCGGGCGCATAGGGCAGGCTCAGGTTGCCGGTGGCGCTCAGCGGCCAGTTGCCGGTGGGTTGCAGCAGGCCGTTGAGGTCCAGCACCAGGTCATCGCGTTGCAGGTGCACCGAATCGATCTGCATGCCGCCAGCCGTCCAGTGCGCCGCCAGTTGCAGGCCCTTGAGTTCTTCACTGCCGTTAAACAACAGGCTGCCGACACGAACGTCGCCCAACTGGATGGCGACCGGCAACTTGAGATCCGGCAACGTAATCGGGCCACTGCTCGGCTCATTGCTTGGCGGCAGTTGCAGGCTGACCTGCTCCACGTCCAGCTGGTTGATGCACAGGGTCATGCGCAACAGGCAGCCGGGTGACCAATCAAGCTTCGGCGCATTGAGTTCTACCCGACTCGCGTCCTGCTGCCACAGCAGATGGTCGGCGCTCCATTGGCCGCCCAGGCGCCCCTGGAAATTCTCCACGCTCAACCCCGGCACCTGCGCCAAGGCCCAACGGCTGCCTGCTTGAGTACCGAGTACCGTCCACAGCGCCAACAGCACCAGCGCAAGGATCGCCACAAGGGCCAGCCCCGCTATTTTCAAACCACGCATCACAGCTCAGGCCCCATGGAAAAGTGCAAACGAATGCCGCCCGGATCTTCGAGGGCATGGGCCAGGTCAAGGCGAATCGGCCCCACCGGCGACACCCAGCGCACGCCCACGCCCACGCCGGTTTTCAGGCTGGGCATTTCCAGGGTGTTGAAGGAGTTGCCTTGGTCGATAAAGGTCGCGATGCGCCATTTTTCGGCGATGGAATATTGATATTCGGCGCTCAAGGCCACCATGTAGCGCCCGCCGATGCGGTCACCGCGATCGTTTTCCGGTGACAGCGTCTGGTACTCGTAGCCGCGCACACTCTGGTCACCACCGGCAAAAAAGCGCAGCGACGGCGGCACCGACTTGTAGCCGTTGGTGGCACTGCCGCCGAACTGCGCACGGCCGAGGAAACGGTGGTTGTCCCACAAAGTAGTCAGGCCCTTGATGGTGGCGGTGCCGTACAGCAAGTTGGTGTCGGAGCCGAGCCCTTCCTTGGCGACCTTGGCGTCGAACATCAGGCGATAGCCATTGTGCGGGTCGATGCGGTTGTCGCTGCGCAGGTAGGAATAGTTGATGCCCGGCATCACCAGGTTGCTCAAGCCCGAGTCATTGCCCAGGCGATATTCTTCTCGCTGGTACTTGAGCGAGATGACCCGCGTCCAGCCGCTGGGCAACTTGCTGTGCCATTCAGGGCCGAGGGTGAGCAATTTACTCAGGGTGTCGGTATTGGCGATTTCTTCATTCTGGTAACCGCCGGCAAAGCGCAGCTTGTCGGTCAGCGGCGGGTCGAGCGGGATGTCATACCACAGGCCGACGTTCTGGCGTGGCGCCGACAGTTCGGCCTCCCAGCCATAGCTGTGGCCCTGTGGGTTGACCCAATGGCGGGTCCAGTTGGCTTTGCCGCGCGGGCCGACGTCGGTCGAGTAACCGAGGCCCAGGCCCATGGTGCGTGGCTTGCGGGTGTCGAGTTGCACCGCCACCGGGATCACATCGTTGGTCGAGGCGGTTGGGCTGGCGTCCACGCGCACGCCTTCGAAGAAGCCGCTCGATTGCAGGTTCTGATTGAGTTCGGCGATCAATTCGGAGTCATACGGCGTGCCGCTTTTGAACGGCACCATGCGTTGCAGCAGGTCTTCATCGAACGGCGTGTCGCCGGTAAAACCGACCTTGCCCAAGGTGTAGCGCGGGCCGCTGTCGTAGATGAGTTCGATATCGGCCACACCGGCTTGCGGGTCCACCAGCAACTTCTGGCTGCTGAAACGCCCATTGAAAAAACCATAGCGCGAAGCCTGATTCTGGATAAGACGCTTGGCGTCTTCGTAATTGCCGTGGTTGAGCACTGCGCCGGATTTGAGGTCGTCGCTGGCGGGCACGCGAAACGCCTTGAGGCTCGCGGCCTGGCCGTCGACTCGAATGGTCACGTTGCGCAAATGCACCGGCTCGCCGGGGTCAACCGTGAGGGTCAGGCGCGGGTTCTTGCCGCCCTTCACCTCACTGGAGATCTGCGGCTGATAAAAGCCCAGCGCCTGGGCCGCCTTGCGGGCCTGCTCCTCGGCGCCACGGCTGAACCGTAGCAAGGCGTCTTCATCACGATCGCCAACCCCGCCGATATAGCCTTCGATGTTGGCTTTCAACGCGTCGTTTGATGGCTGGATGCGCACGTCCAATTCGCTTTGCGCAAATACGCCGCAGCTTGTGAACAGCAGAACCAAGCCGCTGGTAAATCTTCCTGGAAACTTCATAGGCGCGGATGCTACACGAGCTGGGGAGATTCTTTGAACCCGCAATAGTCTGAATAATTCTGTCTTAAGCCGTTGCAACATGTAACGCCTGGGGATTGGGATGAAAAAACACATGTTCCAGGACAGGTCCTACCGCCACTTCGCCGATTTCCTCATAGCCTTGGCGCTTGTAGAAATCCAGATAACGCGAGTTGCCGGTATCGAGCACCACACCGGATGAATGCGCGTCTTCGGCACACCAGTTGTGCACGGCCTGCAACAGTTGTTCGCCATAATGTTTGCCCTGGAATTGCGGGTGAATACCCAGCAGCAGCAACACATGCACCGACTCGTTCGGCAGGCACGCCAGCACCGCGTAATGGTAATCCAGGTAACGCCGAGTGCCGCGTACGCCGGTGCTCAGCCACATGCGCAACTGCCAGGCCCAACTCTCGGTGATGCCCAGGCGCCGTTGCGGTGGCGCAATCAGGGCGATGCCGATCAGCCGGTCGTTGACGAACAGGCCGATGGCAGGCAGCTTCTGGAAAAAATGCTGCTTGACCAGCTCACGCACCGTGGCACGCACGCGCTGTTCGTACCCCGAGCGCTCGGCTTCGAAGATGTAGGCAAAGGTCGGTTCATGCCGATAGGCCTGGTACAACAAGGAACGGGCCTCGCGGGAATAGCCGCTGTTGAGCAGGCGAATTTCGGCAATGGCAGTGGCAGTGTCCGGCATACAGTCAATCTCCCTGGGCGCCACTCAAACGATGGCGTTCTTATGGGTACGAACCTGTGCAGCACCAGTCGTTCCCAGACATTAGCAGCGCATACGTCCTACCGCCACGCTGGCCCCCGCCGGACTTGTCGGCTAGCATCGGCCTTTTGCCAGACTGGACTGCCGACCATGAAAATCGTCTCCTTCAATATCAACGGGCTGCGCGCCCGCCCCCATCAGCTGGCGGCGCTGATCGAAAAGCATCAACCCGACGTGATCGGCCTGCAGGAAACCAAGGTGCACGATGACCAGTTTCCGCTGGCCGAAGTGCAGGCCCTTGGCTATCACGTGTACTACCACGGGCAAAAAGGCCATTACGGCGTGGCCCTGCTGTCGCGCAAGCCGGCGTTGAGCCTGCACAAAGGGTTTGCCAGCGACGAAGAAGACGCCCAGCGTCGCTTTATCTGGGGCACATTTGCCGACGAGCATGGCCAGTCGATCACCGTGATGAACGGCTACTTCCCGCAAGGCGAAAGCCGCGACCACCCGACCAAGTTCCCGGCCAAACAACGCTTCTATGAAGATTTGCAGCAACTGCTGGAAAGCCAGTTCAGCAATGACCAGCCGCTGGTGGTGATGGGCGACATCAACATTTCGCCGGAAGATATCGACATCGGCATCGGCGCCGACAATGCCAAGCGCTGGCTCAAAACCGGCAAGTGCAGCTTCCTGCCGGAAGAGCGCGAGTGGATGGCGCGCCTGAAAAACTGGGGCCTGGTCGACAGCTTCCGCCACTTGAACCCGGACGTGGCCGACCGCTTCAGCTGGTTCGACTACCGCAGCCGTGGGTTTGAAGATGAGCCCAAGCGTGGGCTGCGCATTGACGTGATCCTGGCGTCCAACGGCCTGGTGCCACGGGTCAAGGATGCAGGTGTGGATTACGATTTGCGTGGGCTGGAAAAACCGTCGGACCATGCGCCGATCTGGCTTGAGTTGAGCTGATTTCAAGGTTTGTGTATTTCAATGTGGGAGCTGGCTTGCCTGCGATAGCGGTGTGTCAGCCAGCCATTTGACGACTGGCCCACTGCAATCGCAGGCAAGCCAGCTCCCACATGTTGATTTGCAGTGTGCCGGTCATATTTATGCAATCTGCCTGACTTAATCTGGCGGCACTCCCTTTGGCTTAAGAAGGTGCCGGCATGATGCTGCGCGTTCTGTTCCTGTTGATACTGCCGCTCTACGCTGTCGCCGCTGCCCTCCCCGTTCCCGACCAAGGCCCCGCCCTGCGCATTCAGGGTTCCAATACCATTGGTGCGGCGCTGGGGCCTGCGTTGGTCAAGGGCATGCTGGAGCACCAGGGCTTGCAGGCGGTGCACAGCGAGCCCGGCGATGGCGCCAATGAACAACGGGTGATCGGCAAGACGCGCCAGGGCAAAACCGTCACGGTCGAAGTCGCGGCCCATGGCTCCAGCACCGGTTTCAGCGCACTGAAAAAAACCAATGCAGACCTTGCGGCCTCATCACGCCCGATCAAGGACAGCGAGCTGGTGGACCTTGAACCCCTGGGCGACCTGAAAAGCCCGGACGCCGAACAGGTAATCGCCATCGACGGCCTGGCCATTATCCTCAACCCGCAAAACCCGCTGAACACCTTGAACACCGACCAGCTGGCGCAGATTTTCAACGGCGAAGTCAGCCACTGGGAGGATGTCGGCGGCGTCGGCGGCGCCATTCATCTGTACGCCCGGGATGATCAGTCCGGCACCTATGACACCTTTAAAGAACTGGTACTGAACCGGCGCGGTAAACCGCTGACCGCGACGGCAACGCGTTTCGAGTCCAGCGAGGCGTTGTCCGATGCGGTGAGCCATGACCCGCAAGGCATTGGTTTTATCGGCCTGCCGTATGTGCGCCAGGCCAAGGCGCTGGCGATTGTCGACGGTGAATCACAGCCGATGTTGCCGCTGACCAGCCTGATCGCCACCGAGGATTACCCGCTGTCACGCCGCTTGTATTTTTACCTGCCGCCGTCGAACCGCAACCCGTGGGCCAAAGCCCTGGTGGACTTTACCCAAAGTGGCAAAGGCCAGGCGATTGTGGCCGCCAATGGCTTTATCGCCCAGCAGGTGCAGGCGATCGCCGTGGAGCCACGGGCGTCGATGCCCGAGGGCTATCAAACCATCGTCCGTGACGCCCAGCGCTTGAGTGTGAATTTTCGCTTCGAGGAAGGCAGCGCCAGCCTGGACAACAAGGCGCGCCAGGATTTGCAGCGAGTGGTGGCATATATAAAAAGCCACGGCAAGCTCGACAAGCAGGTGACGCTGGTGGGGTTTGGTGACGCCAAGAATGACCCGCAGCGGGCGGCGCTGTTGTCGAAGTTGCGGGCGATGGCGGTGCGCCGGGAGTTGGTCAAGAGCGGCGTGGTGCTGCGGGACATTCGCGGCTTTGGCGCGCAGATGCCGGTGGCGGCGAATACGGCGGATGAGGGGCGGATCAAGAATCGGCGGGTGGAGGTTTGGGTGTACTGACCCCTCGGGTCTTGTGTTGTAAATACTGGCCTCTTCGCGAGCAAGCCCGCTCCCACATTTTGACCGCGTTCCCCTTTGGAATACGGTCAAAATGTGGGAGCGGGCTTGCTCGCGAATGCAGGCGCCTCGGAGTTACTGCCCGCCGCGCATCAGCTCTTTAGGCACATATTTGCCAACCTCAAACTTGCCAATCGCCGCGCGGTGCACTTCATCCGGGCCATCGGCCAGGCGCAGGGTGCGTTGCATGGCGTACATATAGGCCAGCGGGAAGTCATTGGAAACCCCCGCGCCACCATGGATCTGGATCGCACGGTCAATCACCTTCAAGGCCACGTTCGGCGCCACGACCTTGATCTGCGCGATTTCGCTTTTCGCGACTTTGTTACCCACGGTGTCCATCATGTACGCCGCTTTCAGGGTCAGCAGGCGCGCCATGTCGATTTCCATGCGTGAGTCGGCGATCTTGTCGATATTGCCGCCCAGGCGCGCCAATGGCTTGCCGAACGCGGTGCGACTGACGGAGCGTTTGCACATCAGTTCCAGCGCGCGCTCGGCCATGCCGACGGAGCGCATGCAGTGGTGGATGCGGCCTGGGCCAAGGCGGCCCTGGGCGATTTCGAAGCCACGGCCTTCACCCAAGAGTACGTTTTCATACGGCACACGCACGTTGTCGAACAGCACTTCGGCGTGGCCGTGGGGCGCGTCGTCGTAGCCGAACACTGGCAGTGGTCGTACGATTTTTACCCCTGGGGTGTCTACCGGCACCAGGATCATCGAGTGCTGCTGGTGGCGCGGTGCATCCGGGTTGCTCAGGCCCATGAAGATCAGGATCTTGCAGCGCGGGTCGCAGGCGCCGGAGGTCCACCACTTCTTGCCATTGATCACCCATTCATCGCCTTGACGCTCGGCCCGGGCGGCCATGTTGGTGGCGTCGGATGAGGCCACGTCCGGTTCGGTCATGGCGAACGCCGAGCGGATCTCGCCGCGCAGCAGCGGTTCGAGCCAGCGTTGCTTCTGTTCTTCGTTGGCGTAGCGCACCAGCACTTCCATGTTGCCGGTGTCAGGGGCGGAGCAGTTGAACGGCTCCGGGCCCAACAGCGAGCGGCCCATGATTTCGGCCAGTGGCGCATATTCGAGGTTGGTCAGGCCGGCACCCAGCTCGGATTCGGGCAGGAACAGGTTCCACAGGCCTTCGGCTTTGGCCCTGGCCTTGAGCTCTTCCATGATCGCGGTGGGCTGCCAGCGGTCGCCTTCGCTGACCTGGCGTTCGAACACCGGCTCGGCCGGGTAAACGTAAGTGTCCATGAACGCGGTGACGCGTTCACGCAGTTCCTGAACCTTGGGCGAATAGGCGAAATCCATGGGCAGCTCCCTTCTCTGAGAGGTTGTTTAGGTCATGCAATCGATGCTAGAACAGCGTTGATAATTTACCTAGCCTATTCTCGGCGTGTATTAACATTCATCACCGATATATGATCGGCGCATGAGCACCTAACAATAAGAGCGCAACGACATGAATCTGAGCAAGGTCGACCTCAACCTGTTTATCGTCTTCGACGCGATCTACACCGAAGCCAACCTGACCCGCGCCGGGCAGATCGTCGGCATTACCCAGCCGGCGGTGTCCAACGCCCTGGCCCGCCTGCGGGAGACCTTCAACGACCCGCTGTTCGTGCGCACCGCCCAGGGCATGGTGCCCACGCCGATGGCGCAGAACATCATCGGCCCGGTGCGCAACGCGTTGTCGTTGCTGCGGGTGTCGGTGCAGGAAAGCCGGATTTTCAACCCTCAGCAGGCGGCCAAGACCTATCGCATCAGCATGACCGACCTCACCGAAGCGGTGATTCTGCCGCTGCTGTTCCAGCGCCTGCGCCGCCTGGCGCCCACCGTGGTGATCGAGAGTTTCTTGTCCAAGCGCCGCGAAACCACCAAGGAACTGGCCGCCGGGCGCCTGGACTTTGCCGTCGACGCACCGCTCAACACCGACCCGCAAGTGCGCCACGTCAAGCTGATGGAAGACCGCTACGTGTGCGCGATGCGCAAGGGCCATCCGATGGCGGGCAAGGACAAGTTCACACTGGATGACTACCTGTCGCTGACCCACATCCATATCTCCAGCCGGCGCAACGGCCTGGGCCACGTTGACCTGGCACTGGGCAAGATGGGCATCCAGCGCAAGATCGCCCTGCGTTCCCAGCATTACCTGATGGCCTCGCAAGTGTTGCAGCAGACCGACATGGTGATGACTGTGCCCGAGCGCTTTGCCCGACGCCATGAGCTGCATTGGTTCAACCTGCCGGTCAACGATGTGCCGCCGGTGGAAACCCACCTGTACTGGCACGAAAGCACCGACCAGGACCCGGCCAACCGCTGGATGCGCGAGCAGATGATCGAGCTGTGCCAGCAAGTCACCGCGCATGAAAAGAAGCTGGATGGCAAGCAAGCTTAAGCGCTGGCGAACGGGCCTGTTGTGGTGAACAGGCTTGTTGTGGCGAGCTCCCTCACCACAGGATAAGTATCCATCCAGGCTATTTGCTTGACGTAAACGTCAACCTGCCTTTAGCTTAGCGCCAAGACCTTCTTGAGCGCCGCCATGAGCACGACCTACAGCATCTCCGACCTCGCCCGCGAGCTCGACATCACCACCCGCGCCATTCGTTTCTACGAAGAGCAAGGCCTGCTGGCCCCGGAGCGCCGGGGCCAGGAGCGCATCTACTCGGCGCGCGACAAGGTCAGCCTCAAGTTGATCCTGCGCGGCAAGCGCATCGGCTTCTCCCTGGCCGAATGCCGTGAGCTGATCGAACTCTACGACCCCAGCAGCGGCAACCACATCCAGCTCAACAGCATGCTGGCGAAAATCGCCGAGCGCCGTGAGCAGCTTGAACAACAGATGCTCGATATCGAACAGATGAAGCTGGAACTGGACACCGCCGAAGAGCGCTGCACCCAGGCGCTGGCGCAGACCATGAACCCGGTTGGCCCATAAACACAAGGTAGCTGCCCATGTCTCTCCCCTCTTTTGTGCGCCTGGTGGAAGTCGGCCCGCGCGACGGTTTGCAGAACGAAGCCCAACCGATCAGCGTGACCGACAAGGTTCAACTGGTGGACGCGCTCAGCGCAGCCGGCTTGAGCTATATCGAAGTCGGCAGTTTTGTCTCGCCCAAATGGGTACCGCAGATGGCCGGTTCCGCCGAGGTGTTTGCGCAGATCCAGCGCATGCCCGGGGTAACCTACGGCGCGCTGGCGCCAAACCTGCGTGGTTTTGAAGATGCGCTGGCGGCCGGCGTGAAAGAGGTCGCGGTGTTTGCGGCGGCGTCCGAGGCGTTTTCCCAGCGCAATATCAACTGCTCCATCAGCGACAGCCTGGAGCGCTTTGCGCCGATCATGGCCGCCGCCAGGCAGCACGGCATCAGCGTGCGCGGCTATGTGTCGTGTGTGTTGGGTTGCCCTTACGAAGGTCAGATTGCGCCTGAGCAAGTGGCTGCAGTAGCACGCGAGTTGTATGCCATGGGCTGTTATGAAGTGTCCCTGGGCGACACCATCGGCACCGGTACGGCAGGCGCCACACGACGGTTGTTCGACGTGGTCGGGGCTCAGGTGCCACGGGACAAACTGGCCGGGCATTTCCATGACACCTATGGCCAGGCGATCGCGAATATCTACGCCAGCCTGCTTGAAGGCATCCAGGTATTCGACAGCTCTATTGCGGGCCTCGGCGGTTGCCCTTACGCCAAGGGCGCCAGCGGTAACGTCGCCACCGAAGACGTGGTGTACCTGCTCAATGGCCTGGGTATCAACACCGGCATCGATCTGGAGGCTTTGATTCGTGCGGGCCAGCAGATCAGTCACGTGCTGGGTCGAGCGACGGGTTCGCGAGTCGCCAAGGCACGTAACGCCGGTTGAGTAGCTTAGCCGTGACAATGTGTTACCGCACGGCTACACATCGAGTAACACGGGAACATATTTTGTCGTATTTGCCGCAGGCAAAATCCTACACAAAAATCAAACTATTGATTTTAAAGGACTTTTATAAGTTGGCACGGCTCCTGCTATCTCTATTGCATAACAAGAATAAAAAGCGCCAAACCTAATAAAAATAAGACGAAACGACTCTGACATAACAAAAACAACACGGCAGAGACGCAGCTAACAGATTTTTTTGAAGAAGATGTGCTTCGCAGGGACGGCTTGCCGCAACCCGCAACCGGTTAGAGAAAAATAAAACTACCTCAGGTAGCTGCCACTGGTTGGATCAATACGAAGAAGCAGATCAGCGTTCAAAAAAATACGTTTGCTCTTGACCCCGAATGGGGGTCGCAAAAAACAGCGGTAAAGGGTAACGGTTGCCAAAAACAACAATAGACCGCCCCTCAATAATAAAAAAAGAGCACGCAACGACAAATTAAAGGGGACCTTCGGGTCCCCTTTGTGCTTTCTGTGTTTCAGCTATTTACCTGACGTTCACTATTCAAACTGTGGGAGCTGGCTTGCCTGCTCCCACATGAGCCTGTGTCGTCAGGTAGAACGTGTTCGCAACTCCTCGATCGAAATTTCGCGCATGCGAAACTTCTGGATCTTGCCCGTCACCGTCATCGGAAACTCATCCACGAACTTGAAGTGCTTGGGCGTCTTGAAGTGCGCAATACGGCCCTTGCACCAGGTTTGCAATTCCAGCTCGTTAGCGACATGGCCGGGGTGGAATTTGACCCAGGCAACAATCTCTTCGCCGTAACGCTCATCCGGAATGCCAATGATCTGCACATCGGCCACCGCCGGGTGGGTGAAGAAAAACTCCTCCAGTTCACGCGGGTACACGTTCTCGCCGCCGCGAATGATCATGTCCTTGTTGCGCCCGGCGATGCACACGTAGCCGTGCTCATCCATGGTCGCAAGGTCACCGGTGTGCATCCAGCCGGCATCGTCGATGGCGTCGCGGGTGCCTTCTGGGTTGTTCCAATAGCCCAGCATCACGCTGTAGCCACGGGTGCAGAGTTCGCCGATCTGGCCACGGGGCACCGTGTTGCCGGCCTCATCGATGATTTTGTTTTCAAGCTGTGGCTGGGTGCGGCCGACGGTGGTGACGCGCCGCTCCAGGTCGTCATCGGCGCCGGTCTGCAACGACACCGGGCTGGTTTCAGTCATGCCGTAGGCGATCTGCACTTCGCCCATGTGCAACTCGCTGATGACCCGGCGCATCACTTCGATGGGGCACGTGGCGCCGGCCATGATGCCGGTGCGCAAGGTGGCCAGGTCGAACTCGCCTCGGCGGGGGTGATCCAGCAGCGCGATAAACATGGTCGGCACGCCATACAGGCCCGTGGCGCGTTCTTGCGCGACAGCTGTGAGCGTCAGCAGCGGGTCGAAACCGTCATTGGGGTAAATCATGGTGGTGCCGTGGGTGATGCAGCCGAGGTTGCCCATGACCATGCCGAAGCAGTGATACAGCGGCACCGGGATTACCAGGCGGTCCTGTGCGGTAAGGCCCAGGCTTTCGCCGACCATGTAACCGTTATTGAGTATGTTGTGGTGACTGAGGGTCGCGCCCTTGGGGAAGCCGGTGGTGCCGGAGGTGTACTGGATGTTGACGGCTTGATCGAAGTGCAGGCTGGCCTGGCGACTATAAAGCTGCTCGGGCGGGATGCCGGCGCCGAGCGCCGCCAGCTGCGACCAGGGCATAAATCCCGTGGGCGGGCTGGGGTCCAGGCTGATGAGGCCGCGCACATCGGGCTGCAGTTCCTGCAACATGGCGTGGTAATCGGAGCTTTTGAACGAACCGGCACACACCACCCATGCGCACCCGGACTGTTTGAGTACGTAGTCCAATTCACTGCTGCGGTAAGCCGGGTTGATATTGACCAGGATCACTCCGAGCTTGGCGCTGGCAATTTGGGTGATGCACCACTCGGCACAATTGGGCGCCCAGATACCCAGGCGATCGCCGGTTTGCATGCCCAAAGCCATGAATGCGCGGGCGTGCAAATCCACCGTCTCGGCCAACGCCCGCCAGGTGTAGCGGCGCTGTTGATGGCTCACCACCAAGGCTTCGCCATCGGGGTAGTGCGCCACGGTGTGATCGAAAGCCTGGCCGATGGTCATGGCCAGCAAGGTCTTGTCCTGGGAGCCACGGCTGTAGCTCGGGTGCGGTTGATCCATAACGACCCCTGTTGTCTTTTTTGTAGGTTGACGTAAACGTAAACTACGATTGACAGCGCCGTAACGCAAGCTTACGTTAACGTAAAGGTGAGCGCCCTCCTCCGCGTCCCGCCCACACAACAACAAAGCTCACATTAAGGTGCCTGTCCATGAGTTACCCGTCCCTGAACTTCGCCCTCGGTGAAACCATCGACATGCTGCGCGACCAGGTGCAGTCGTTCGTGGCCAAGGAGATCGCGCCGCGCGCGGCCCAGATCGACATCGACAACCTGTTCCCCGCCGACCTGTGGCGCAAGTTCGGAGACATGGGCCTCTTGGGCATCACCGTACCGGAAGAATACGGCGGCGCCGGCCTGGGTTACCTGGCGCACGTGGTGAGCATGGAAGAAATCAGCCGTGGTTCGGCGTCAGTGGCACTGTCCTACGGCGCGCACTCCAACCTGTGCGTGAACCAGATCAACCGCAACGGCAATCACGAGCAAAAGCTTAAATACCTGCCGAAACTGATCAGCGGCGAGCACATCGGCGCCCTGGCCATGAGCGAGCCGAATGCCGGCTCCGACGTGGTCTCGATGAAACTGCGCGCCGACAAGCGCGGCGACCACTACGTGCTCAACGGCAGCAAGACCTGGATCACCAACGGCCCCGACGCCAACACCTACGTGATCTACGCCAAGACCGACCTGGAAAAAGGCGCTCACGGGATTACCGCGTTTATTGTCGAACGCGACTCGAAAGGCTTCAGCCGCAGCAACAAGTTCGACAAGCTGGGCATGCGCGGCTCCAACACCTGCGAACTATTTTTTGATGACGTCGAGGTGCCCGAAGAAAACATCCTTGGTGTGCTCAATGGCGGCGTCAAAGTGCTGATGAGCGGCCTGGACTACGAGCGCGTGGTGCTCTCGGGTGGCCCGACCGGGATCATGCAAGCGTGCATGGACCTGATCGTGCCCTACATCCATGACCGCAAGCAGTTCGGCCAGAGCATCGGCGAATTCCAGCTGATCCAGGGCAAGGTCGCCGACATGTACACCCAGCTCAACGCCAGCCGCGCCTACCTCTATGCGGTGGCCCAGGCCTGCGAGCGTGGCGAAACCACGCGCAAGGACGCCGCCGGGGTGATCCTCTACAGTGCCGAGCGCGCCACGCAAATGGCCCTGGACGCGATCCAGATTCTCGGCGGCAACGGCTACATCAATGAATTCCCCGCCGGGCGCCTGCTGCGTGACGCCAAGCTGTACGAAATCGGTGCCGGCACCAGCGAGATTCGCCGGATGCTGATCGGTCGCGAACTCTTCAACGAAACCCGCTGAAGGAGCGCCCCATGGCCATCTTGCACACCCAGCTCAACCCGCGTTCAGCGGAGTTCGCCGACAACAGCGCGGCGATGCGCCAACAGGTCGACGCCCTGCACACCTTGCTCGCCCATGTGCAGCAAGGCGGCGGCGCCAAGGCTCAGGAGCGACACACCTCGCGCGGCAAACTGCTGCCCCGTGAGCGTATCAACCGCTTGCTCGACCCTGGCTCACCGTTCCTGGAACTCAGCCAGTTGGCGGCGCATCAGGTGTATGGCGAAGACGTGCCGGCGGCGGGCGTGATCGCCGGGATCGGCCGTGTGGAGGGCGTGGAATGCATGATCGTCGCCAACGACGCCACGGTCAAAGGCGGCTCGTACTACCCGCTCACGGTAAAAAAACACCTGCGTGCCCAGACCATCGCCGAGCAGAACCGCCTGCCCTGTATCTACCTGGTGGACTCCGGTGGCGCCAACCTGCCGCGTCAGGACGAAGTCTTCCCTGACCGCGAGCATTTCGGGCGGATCTTCTTCAACCAGGCCAACATGAGCGCCCAGGGCATCCCGCAAATCGCCGTGGTGATGGGCTCCTGCACCGCCGGTGGCGCCTACGTGCCCGCCATGGCCGACGAAGCGATCATGGTGCGCCAGCAAGCCACCATCTTCCTCGCCGGGCCGCCGCTGGTAAAAGCTGCGACCGGTGAAGTGGTCAGTGCCGAAGACCTGGGCGGTGCCGATGTGCATTGCAAGATCTCCGGCGTGGCCGACCACTATGCCGACAGCGACGAACATGCGCTGGCCCTGGCCCGACGCAGCGTGGCCAACCTCAATTGGCGTAAGCTGGGTGAGTTAGTGCAACGCCCGCCAGTGGCGCCGTTGTACAGCAGCGAAGAGTTGTACGGCGTCATCCCGGCCGATGCCAAGCAGCCATTTGATGTGCGCGAAGTCATCGCACGGCTGGCGGATGGCTCGGTGTTCGATGAGTTCAAAGCGCTGTTCGGCACCACGCTGGTGTGTGGATTCGCACACTTGCACGGCTACCCGATCGCGATCCTGGCCAACAACGGCATTCTGTTCGCCGAAGCCGCGCAAAAAGGCGCGCACTTTATCGAACTGGCCTGCCAGCGCGGGATTCCGTTGCTGTTTTTGCAGAACATCACCGGTTTCATGGTCGGCCAGAAGTATGAGGCCGGTGGCATCGCCAAGCACGGCGCCAAGCTGGTCACGGCGGTGGCCTGCGCCAAGGTGCCCAAGTTCACGGTGATCATCGGCGGCAGCTTTGGCGCCGGTAACTACGGCATGTGCGGCCGTGCCTATGACCCGCGCTTTCTGTGGATGTGGCCGAATGCACGCATCGGCGTGATGGGTGCCGAACAGGCCGCCGGCGTGCTGGTGCAGGTCAAGCGTGAACAGGCCGAGCGCGCGGGCAATGCGTTCAGCGCCGAAGAAGAAGCCGCGATCAAGCAGCCGATTCTCGACCAGTACGAAACCCAGGGCCACCCCTATTACTCCAGCGCACGCTTGTGGGACGACGGTGTGATTGACCCGCAGCAGACCCGTGACGTGCTGGCGCTGGCGCTGTCCGCCGCGCTGAATGCCCCCATCGAGACGAGCCGCTTCGGCGTGTTCCGCATGTAAATGGAGCTGAACCCCATGAGCGATTTCAACACCCTCGAACTGGTCATCGACAGCCGTGGTTTCGCCACGCTGTGGCTCAGTCGTGAAGCCAAGAACAACGCGTTCAATGCGCAGATGATCCGCGAACTGATCATCGCCCTCGACCAGGTGCAGGCCGATGCGTCCCTGCGTTTTTTAGTGCTGCGCGCACGCGGCAAGCACTTCAGCGCCGGCGCGGACCTGGCCTGGATGCAGCAATCGGCCGAGCTGGATTACCACACCAACCTGGACGACGCCCGGGAACTGGCCGAGTTGATGTACAACCTGGCCAAGCTAAAAATGCCGACCCTGGCGGTGGTGCAAGGCGCGGCGTACGGCGGCGCGCTGGGCTTGATCAGTTGCTGCGACATGGCGATTGGCGCCGATGACGCGCAGTTCTGCCTGTCGGAAGTGCGCATCGGCCTGGCCCCGGCGGTGATCAGCCCATTCGTGGTGCAGGCCATCGGCGAGCGGGCGGCGCGGCGCTATGCGCTGACGGCCGAGCGTTTTGGCGGCCAGCGTGCGCGCGACATCGGCCTGCTGGCGGAAAGCTACCCGGCCACCGAATTGGATACGCAAGTGGAACTGTGGATCGCCAACCTGTTGCAAAACAGCCCGGCAGCCATGCGCGCCAGCAAGGATTTGCTGCGCGAAGTCGGCAACGGCGCCCTCACCCCGGCGCTGCGTCGGTATTGCGAAAATGCCATCGCACGGATTCGCGTGAGCGCCGAGGGCCAGGAAGGCTTGCGCGCGTTCCTGCAAAAACGCCCGCCCAGCTGGCAAGTGCAGGAGCCACGTTCATGAGCACACTGACCACTGTGCTGGTGGCCAACCGCGGCGAAATCGCCTGCCGGGTGATGCGCACCGCCAAAGCCATGGGTTTGACCACCGTGGCGGTCCACAGCGCCACCGACCGTGATGCACGCCATAGCCGCGAGGCGGATATTCGGGTCGACCTGGGTGGCAGCAAGGCCACTGACAGTTACCTGCAAATCGACAAACTGATCGCCGCCGCCCACGCCAGTGGCGCCCAGGCGATTCATCCGGGTTACGGCTTTCTATCGGAGAACGCCGACTTTGCCCGCGCAATCGAAGCCGCCGGCTTGATCTTCCTCGGCCCGCCTGCCTCGGCCATCGATGCCATGGGCAGCAAATCAGCGGCCAAGGCGTTGATGGAAACGGCTGGGGTGCCGCTGGTGCCGGGTTATCACGGCGCGGCCCAGGACCTGGAAACCTTCCGCGATGCCTGCGAGCGTATCGGTTACCCGGTGCTGCTCAAGGCTACGGCAGGCGGCGGCGGCAAGGGCATGAAAGTGGTCGAGGACGTCAGCCAGTTGGCCGATGCCCTGGCCTCGGCCCAGCGTGAGGCGCTGTCGTCCTTCGGCAACGGGCAGATGCTGGTGGAGAAATACCTGCTCAAGCCGCGCCACGTGGAGATCCAGGTGTTTGCCGACCAGCACGGCCATTGCCTGTACCTCAATGAGCGAGACTGCTCCATTCAACGTCGCCATCAAAAGGTGGTGGAAGAAGCCCCCGCACCGGGCTTGAGTGCCGAGCAGCGTAAAGCCATGGGTCAGGCGGCCGTGCGTGCGGCCCAGGCAATCGGCTATGTGGGCGCCGGCACTGTGGAGTTTTTGCTGGACGCGCGTGGCGAGTTCTTCTTCATGGAGATGAACACGCGTCTGCAGGTGGAGCATCCGGTGACCGAGGCGATTACCGGCCTTGATCTGGTGGCCTGGCAGATTCGTGTGGCTCAGGGTGAGCCGCTGCCGATCACGCAGGACCAGGTGCCGTTGATCGGTCATGCGATTGAAGTGCGCTTGTATGCCGAAGACCCGGCCAATGATTTCCTGCCGGCCACCGGGCACCTGGCGCTGTACCGTGAGTGCGCGCCAGGCCCGGGGCGCCGCGTCGACAGCGGTGTAGAACAAGGCGACAACGTGTCACCCTTCTATGACCCGATGCTCGGCAAGCTGATCGCCTGGGGCGAAGACCGCGAACAGGCGCGCCTGCGGTTGTTGAGCATGCTCGACGAGTTTGCAGTCGGTGGGATCAAGACCAACCTTGGCTTTTTGCGGCGCATCATCGGCCATCCGGCGTTTGCGGCGGCTGAACTCGACACCGGGTTTATTCCGCGCTATCAGGATGAGCTGCTGCCCGCACCGGGTGCTTTGAGCGATGAGTTCTGGCAGGCGGCGGGTGCGGCGTTTATACAGAGCCAACCCGCCGGTGATGGCCCGTGGGCGGATACCCGCGGTTTTCGTGCCGGGTTGCCTGCGCAAGTATCGTTGCATTTGAGCTGCGCCGGGCAGGACCGGCTGGTGACAGTGCAGGACGGCGTCGCGCAGTTGCGTGGCGAACACTTGCTGATCGAACACCATGGCGTGCGCCGCGCTCATCTGGCGGTACGCAACGAAGGCATCCTGTATCTGCGCTGGGACGGCCAGATGCAGGCCGTCAGCTTGTATGACCCGATTGCTGCAGTCGAGGCCAACCAGGCTCATCAGGGTGGCCTCACGGCGCCGATGAACGGCAGCATCGTGCGGGTGCTGGTGGAAGTCGGTCAACACGTGGAGGCCGGCACGCAGTTGGTGGTGCTGGAGGCCATGAAGATGGAGCACAGTATCCGCGCGCCCCACGCCGGGGTGGTCAAGGCACTGTTTTGTCAGGAAGGTGAAATGGTCGCCGAAGGCAGCGCCCTGGTGGAGCTTGAAACCACGGACTAGAATTTCGCCGTGGCCTGCACCACAACACCGAGGATTCGGCATGCGTCGGTGAACAGCTGCTTGGGATACGTCGGATTGAGCGGTACCAGGTAACGCTGGCCGCTCTCTTCCAGCAACTGGCGAAAAGTTGCCTGGGGGCTGTCGGCCCACTGGGCGACCACCAGCTTGCCAGGTTCGGGCTCGATGGCCGGGTCCACCAGGATCATCATGCCCGCACCGATGCTAAGGCCATTGGGCGCGGTCATGGCATCGCCCGTCACGGGCAGCCAGAAGGCGTCACCCTGGGCGTGGTAATCGGTCAGTTCAAAACGTGGCGCGCCATAGGTGGCGCGCTCTTCGCGGGTTTCGCAGAGGCTTTTCCAGTCGTTGACCGGGTAGCGGAAGTAGGGGTTGTAGTGTTGTTGCAGGGCCGGTACTTCGCCGGCTTTTTCGCGAATCTCCAGGGCGACTTCCAGGTAGCCCAGCCCCAGCTCGGCCAGCACCCGGTTCATGTCCGCCAGGCTTGGCACGCGGCGCTTGTTGAGCCAATGGCCGACGCCGCCCTGGGACATGCCCAAGCGTTCGGCCAGTTCATCCTGCGTGACCTTGCGGTCTTTCATGTTGGCTTTGACCAACGCTATCCAGTTATCCATGGGGCCGACCATACGTTGCGCAGTGGTCACGACAATAAACAGTTTGTAGTAATCCATCAAATGACATAAATACGATTCGTATTACTATCGGGTGCAGGTTTTCAACGTCCAGCCAGAGTAATTGCCCCCATGATGACGCTCCCGAATCACCTGCCTTGCACGCCCGAAACCGACGAACTGCTGACGCTGCGCAGCAGCGGCGCCGCACAACGGGCACTCGACTATTACTTGAAAGAAGATGTGTCGGCGCCCACGCCTGACGTCGCTTTTTTCGACATCAGGCCCGGCATCAGCCAGGAAGACGCCCTGGTGCACGCATCGGACCTGCTGCGCAGTGCAGCGGCCGCCGCCTATGAATCGGCAAGCAGCCGGCAAGGCAACCAGCGGGACCTGGCATTTTCGGTGGTGTATTTGATTGATATGGCCAAGGCGATGGTGGAGCAGACATTGCAGGTGCCCGCTGCCCAGGCGAACGCCTGACAGGCAACAAAGAAAAATATTTCTATCCCACGGATAAAAACATTTGACTTGCAAATGATAATGATTATTATTGGACCCAGCTGATCGCGAGATCAGTCGATAGACCAAGGGACCTTAGGTCGGACTCTTGGAATATCTCCTCATCAGGATAATCACGGTTTTTGACCCGGCTCTTTGGCCGGGTCTTTTTTTTGCCAGTTTTTTTCTGGCGTGGCTTCAGGCTAATGAAGACTGTGTGTTGCTTGATGGCGCGCATGGTAGCAAAAGAGCATCGCCAAATGAAAGCCGATCGAACGCTCTAGCCCGGATCTTTGCGAAATAGCGCTTGAGAATCAATCTCATAGATCCTAAGCTGCTGCGGCGTCAAGGACGACGCCCCCTTCCCCGTGCAACAATTTTGCACCAAGATTTTGCCTCACTCCTGTGTAAGATATCCGCCACAACAATCATACGCAGGCAGCCAGACCATGACAGTGGCCTTGACCTCTATCAAGATCAGTACCGACTTCGACAGCGGCAACATCCAGGTCCTGGATGCCAGCGACGCTTACCAGTTGTTGCTGGCGATCAAACCCGATACCCGCAGCGCACATTTCCAATGGTTTCATTTCAAGGCCGAAGGCATGCACGTGGGCCACACCCACACCTTCCGACTAAGCAACGCCGGCCATTCGTCGTACAAAAACGCCTGGAGCGGCTACAACGCCGTGGCATCCTACGACCACGTCAACTGGTTCCGTGTGCCCACGCGCTTTGATGGCGATACATTGCATATCAGCCTGCAAACCCGCGAGAAGCAAGCCTGGTTCGCCTACTTTGAACCCTACAGCCGTAAGCGTCACGACTGGCTGATCGAACAGGCCTTGAGCCGCGCCGGCACCCAGCTGCTTGCCACCGGCAAAAGCGCCGAGGGCCGTGATATCCAGTTGCTGCGCCGTGGCAAAGGGGGCGAAGGCCAGCGCAAGGTCTGGATCATCGCCCAGCAGCATCCCGGCGAACACATGGCTGAATGGTTTATGGAAGGCGTCATCGAGCGCCTGCAACAGGACGGTGATGCTGAGCTGAAAAAACTCCTGGCCGTCGCCGACCTGTACCTGATCCCCAACATGAACCCCGATGGCGCCTTTCACGGGCACCTGCGCACCAACGCCATGGGCCAGGACCTCAACCGGGCCTGGCAGAACGCCAGCGAGGCGCTCAGCCCGGAAGTGCTGTTCGCCCAGCAACAGATGGAGAAATACGGCGTCGACCTGTTTCTCGACATCCATGGCGACGAAGAAATCCCCTACGTCTTCACTGCCGGCTGCGAAGGCAACCCCGGTTACACCCCGCGTATCGAAGCGCTGGAAAAACACTTCCGCAGGCACTTGAGCGCCCTGACCCGCGACTTCCAGACCACCCAAGGCTACACCCGCGACCTGCCGGGCGAAGCCAACATGACCCTGGCCTGCAATGCCGTTGGCCAGCAGTACGACTGCCTGTCGCTGACCCTGGAGATGCCCTTCAAGGACAACGACGACGCACCCAACCCGAAAACCGGTTGGTCCGGTGAGCGCTCCAAACAACTGGGCAAGGACGTGTTGAGCAGCGTGGCCGATATCGTCACCACCCTGCGTTGACCCGCCCTGCCCCCCGGCATCAGCCTTTGGTGCCGGTCATGCTTTGCAGCACACCGTCGCGCCGAATCAACCCGTGGAACAGCGCCGCCGCCAGGTGCAACAGCACCGTCAGAAACAACAGGTAGGCCAGGTAGCCATGGGCCTTGCGCAGCACTGCAAACAACGGTGCATTGGCCGCGACCAATGCCGGCAATTGCACCGAGCTGCTGAGCATCACCGGGTCACCGGCCGCTGAAATCATGGCCCAGCCCAGCAGCGGCAGCACCAGCATCAACGCATATAACACAACATGGGACGCCTTGGCGGCCAGCACTTGCCACAGTGGCAGGTCAGCAGGCAACGGCGGTTGCCGGGGGCAAAAGCGCACCACCAGCCGCACGATCACCAACGCCAGAATCGCGATACCCAGTGGCTTGTGCAGATGAATCAGCCACTCGTGACGCTCCGACACCGACGCCGCCATGCCCGCGCCGATAAACAACATGGCGATGATCATCAGCGCCATCAGCCAATGCAGCAGGCGAGCCAGAGGCGCGAAAAACCGTGGTTGGGCATTCATGGTTTCGACTCCTGAGGGGCACTGTGCAGCGGGCTGACTTCGCCGGCGCGGCGTACGTAGGAACTGGCATAAGCCGCCGAACGTGCAGCCAGCAGCGGGTCATTGGAGGCCTGGATACCGCTGGGCAAAATCAGCGGGTCATAGTTGATATCGCGGCAATCACCGTCAGCCTGCGGTTGGCTGCTTTGCAGCACCAACGTGCCGGCGTTGAGCACTTTGTGCGCGCCGGTCCAGGCTTTGCTGGCATCGTCCAGCGGATCACCGGTGTTGGCCAGGGTGATGTTCAGCTGCCAACGCAACGGCCCGGAAGCCAGACGCTGCACCAGGTCTTTTTCGAGAAAATCAGCGCCGGATGGCGCGGTGTCACCCGCCGCATCCTGGCTCTGTGGCACCACGCCCCAACGTACCGCCTGGCGCTGGCCATCGGCGTTTACCAGGTAAAAGGCATTGATGCCGTTGTAGGTTTCAGTCGCGTAACTGGCCGATGGCTTGGCAGTCTTGACCCAGGCCAGGAACGGCGCTGTCTCCGGGTGCGCGGCAAAAAACGCCGGCATGCTGGCCGGGTTCGGTTTGCCGGTGGCCGGGTCGGGCGCACCGGCCTTGAGCATCTGGTAAAACGCCTCAGGCGTGCCCACCGGGAACACCGGCATGCTGTTCATCCCCGTGCGCCATTGCTGGCCGTTGGCCTGGCTGAACTGCAAGGCGAAACTGCGAATCGGCACACTGCTGTCCGGCGCGTAGGGGTTGCCGCTGGGCAAGGCGAACCGGCCGATCACCGGGGTCTTCGCTTCGCTGAACACTTGGGCATTCGAGTACGTGCGCGCCTCGGGGCTGCTCTCGAAGTAACCGGCCACACACACGCCCTTGGCATGGTTACGCCGAAACCCTGGGTGCACGCCGTTATTGGTTTCCAGGGCATTGACCAGGGTTTTGGGGCGCAGGCGCTGTGGGTCCAGCGTGCCATTGACGTAGGCGAATGCCCCGGCAGCAAACGCCACGACCGCACCAATACACGCCAGCCTGATGAGCAAACTGAGGGTGCTGAGGGGCGCACGTGGCGGCGATGAGTGATCTACCATGAAAAACTCCGGGGCACGGGCCCACAAGGAAAATGAACTATGAGACGAGTCCCACGTAGGTCTATTCCCTTTTCACTGTAGTTTTTTTCAGAGCAGATGCACCGCGAACCGAGCGCTCTTTTACACCGCGTTGAACACTGCCGGGCGTTTGTTTAGAAACGCCTGCATGCCCTCCTGCTGATCAGGCGTCGCGAACAACTGGTGAAACAGTCGGCGCTCCAGGCGCACGCCATCGTGTAGCCCCAGTTCCAAGGCTTGCTCAACCGCCTCCCGCGCCGCCCGCGTGGCGGTGCGCGAGAACCCGGCGATCTGCGCAGCCACCAGCAGTGTCTGCACCAGCAAATCCGCCGTCGGGTACACACGTGACACCAACCCCGCCTGTTCCGCCTCTTGAGCCGTCATCGGCCGACCGGTCAACACCATGTCCATGGTCTTGGCTTTGCCGATCAGCCCGGTCAAGCGCTGGGTCGCGCCCATGCCGGGGATAACCCCCAGCTTGATTTCCGGCTGGGCAAACGTCGCCGTATCGGCGGCAAAAATCATGTCGCACATCATCGCCAGCTCACAACCGCCGCCAAACGCGTAGCCGCCCACTGCAGCAATGGTTGGCGTGCGCAGGCGGGTGAAGGCTTCCCAACCGACGAAGTAGTCCTCGTTAAGCATGTCCAGGTAAGACTTGGCGCTCATCTCCTTGATATCGGCCCCGGCGGCAAAATACTCGGGCGTACCGGTGATGACAAAACAGCCGACCTGCGGGTCCTGGTCCAGCGCTTCCAGACGGCTGATCAACTCCGTCATGAGTGCCGAACTCAGCGCATTCTTGACCTGCGGGCGATTAAGCCTGACCAGCACTACCCGGCCATGACGTTCTACTACTACATTCATAAACACCTCTGCTGATTAATCTCGAGCCTCAATGGCGCGGTGTCAGGAATCCCAGATCGCGCCATACGCCGGTATGCCGCGGGCTTCCATCTCGTGCACCACGCGCTGGGTCAACGCTTGGTTGGCAATACAGATCACTGCTTGCGCACCGAAGGTTTGCACAGCGCCGTAGGCCAACTGCACCAGGTCCGGCTTGCCGCGTTCATCGGTGTCCCAGATCAATGCGCCGGGTTGCGCCCGCAGGATTTCGTCGACCAGCTCATCGCCATAGGTCTTGCGCGGGCTGCGGGTGGACCAGATCAATTGGATCGGCACCTGAGCGGCAAGCAAATGCGGCATCACCGGGCCGATACCGCTGCCGGTGGCGATGTACACCACGGACGTGAACAAGGTTTCGACATTGGCGACGCCCGCCGTGGTGATGCCCTTGACCCAGACGTGGCTGGGCAAGTCTTCGATGAAGCGCCCGGTCCAATCGCCGGCGCGGGAAATGATCAGGCGAAACCCCGCCTCGCCCGGCGCAGGGATATTGGCAAATGAATGCCACTCCAGCAGAGGGTTGCGGCTGATCGCGGTGGAGGACCCCGCGAAGGGCGTGGTGTGGCTAAAACGCGTGATGACCGCATGCCCGGAAGGCCGGATATGTTCAACGGCGACCTTGCGCAGGCGCAACCACGGCAAGATGATGCTCAGCGTCAGCAGCACCAGCATCCAGAATGACCCGCTCTGTACCAGGCGGGTCGAGGTTTCGCTTGAGGCCAGTAACGTCAGCGCCCAGAACACCAGCAGCGCGCTCCAGCCGGCGAACCGATGGACCCGCTCGAAGCCATTGTGAAATCGGTTGCGAACCCACGGCTGCGCCATGATGACCATCAACAGCAACAGGCCGAGCAACACACCAGTGAGCCCTATCCAGGCTGACGACACACTGTCGGGTCGACGCAGATAATGTGCGACCTGAATCCCGACCATCGCCATGAACCAGGCGGTCGCCGCCAGGGCCGCGCCACTGTGCAACCCGCCAAAGTGGTAGACCTTGGCCGCACTGCGGCGCACGCGCAAAGGCCAGGTGACAGGCACGCGAGTGGCCAGCCAGAACAGCGCATTGACCAGGTATTGCTGGCGAATCAGGATTGCCAGCGACAGGTTGATCAACACCAGGTTCGAAAGCCTTTGAACCGTAACGGCATGGAAATCGACAGCCAGCAGCGCAAACGCCGCATTAACCATCAACACCAGCGCTGCCAGGCGGTTGTAGTAGGAAAACACTGGCAGTGAGGTCCAGCGACGCCACAGTGCCGGCTTGGGCGGCACGACGGTACGGGTCAATGCATCAATCATGCTGGGCCACCTCGGCTGCGATGGCCTGTTGCAGCAGCACGGCCTTGTCGATCTTGCCTCGGGCGGTCAGCGGAAAATGCTCCACCGCGTAGATGGATGTCGGCACGCAGTAGTAGGCCAGGCGCTCCCGGCAACGGGCTCGGCACGACTCAATATCCGCATTGGCAGGCGAGACGAAAGCCACCAGGGTGCGGCTGTCCAACTTCAATGTGACCGCCCGCAGGCAACCATCGCCGGCCTCCAGCGCCATGGACACCGCGTCCAGCTCCACACGGAAGCCACGCACCTTCACCTGGTCATCGACGCGCCCCAAGTGCTCCAACTGACCGTCAGCGGTCCAGCGCCCCAAGTCCCGCGTGCGAAACATCATGGCGTCCCCGCCCATAAAGGGGTCCGGGCGATAGCGCGCCTGGGTCAGCGCAGTGTCGTTCAAGTAACCGCCCGTGACTCCGACGCCACCGGCCCACATTTCGCCGGTTTCACCCAGCCCACAGGCACGGCCGTGCTCGTCGAGCACATACACGGTGTTATTGGGCGTCGGTTTGCCGATGGTCAACAACGTGCCAGGTACATGCCGGTGCAACGTGTTGACGATGGTGGTCTCGGTCGGCCCGCAGCCATTGTAGAAGGTGCAATGCTCGGCCCAGCGGTCGGCCAGTACCTGGGAACAGGGCTCGCCCGCGACGGCGACCACTTGGAGGTCAGGGCATTGCGCGGGGTCAAGGTTCGCCAGTATCGAGGGGGTGGCGATCAGCACGTGGCACTGCGCAGCAGTTTGCGCAATGTCTTTATCGCGAATCAGCAGGGTCGCCCCATGGGCCAGGCAACCGAGGATTTCCCAGGCCGCCATATCAAAGCCGATGTTAAGGATTTGCCCCACGTTACGACCCGGTGCCATGCCCATCCGCCCCGGCTGCGTGAGCAAGATGTTGCATACGTTGCGGTGGCTGACACACACGCCGTTGGGCCGCCCGGTCGTGCCGGAAGTGAACAGCACGAAGCAGAGGTCATCGGTGTCGCCGGCAGCGAATACGGCGGTGTTGTCCTCGACGATAAAGGGCTCTTCGGCGAGGAAGCTGTCCAGGCACAGACTTCGCGGGGCCGCATCCGCCGGCAGGTGATCGGCCAGGTTCGACAGGGTCAGAACCACTGGGCTGGTCAACGATTCCAGGACCATACCCAATTGCAGCGTCGGCACGATTCGGGCGTCTTGAGGCACATACGCGGCGCCCACCTTCAACACTGCCAACAGCCCGACCAGCATGGGAATCGAACGCTCAACGAACAGCCCCACGGTGTCACCGCGCTTAACGCCCAGCTCAACCAGGCACACCGCCAATCGATTGGCCTGACGATTGAGTTGTTCATAACTGATGCGCTGTCCTGCCCACACTGCAGCGATTGCCTGGGGCGTCAACGCCGCTTGCATTTCGACCGCATGGTGCACACTGCCATAGGCAGGCTTGGCCCAAGGGCCACAGCCCCATTGCTCAAACACCACGCGTTGAGCAGCAGGCAAATGAGCCAAAGCGTCTCGGGAGAAGAACTGTTTGTCGGTTGGAGAAAATGTCATGCACACACCCTCATCAATGAACTGCGCGAAATTGTTCGCAGCGGTTACGAGGGTTGATTGAGCGGTGGGAACGGTATTACAGGTCCGTATACAGAGCAGATAGCCCCCACAAGAAGGCTCATTTTTCTCACAGCCCCTGATGGAATAAGCTACGTTGGCTGGCGTCTTCCTCTGCACAACCGACCAGAATTCACGCCCATGCACGCGCTCGACGAACCGTTACGTGAACTCATCCCCAGGCTGCGGCGCTTTGCCGTGTCGCTGACGCGTAACGCCAGCAGCGCCGACGACCTGGTGCAGTCCACGCTGGAACGGGCGATCATCAGTTGGGCCGACAAACGCCCGGAAGGCGACCTGCGTGCCTGGCTGTTCTCGATCCTCTACCGCCAGTTCCTCGACGCCCACCGGCGCAGCCGGCGTTATGCACGCATGCTCGAATTTTTCACCGGTCGTGACGATGCGCAACCTTCAGTGGAGCGCACGGTGATGGCCCAATCGACCCTGCACGCCTTCGATCAACTCAACACCGAGCAACGTGCACTGCTGCTATGGGTGTCGGTTGAGGGTTTAAGTTACAAGGAAGTCGCCGAGATCCTGGCGGTGCCGTTGGGCACCGTGATGTCGCGCCTGTCCCGTGCGCGCCAGGCCTTGCGTCAACTCAGCGAAGGCGAAATTACCAGCCCTGCCCTGCGGATACTCAAATGATCAGCCTGCCCCCCAGCGAACGCGATTTGCATGCCTATGTCGATCACCAACTGCCGGAGAGCGACCGCCGCGTGCTTGAAACCTGGCTGGCCGCCCACCCTGAAATGGCCGCCCAGGTGCAGGCCTGGCAACAGGATGCACACGCCCTGCGCGCGGCCTTGAGCGGGACCTTGCAGCAACCGGCCAACCCCGACCTCGACCCGGCGCTGATTCGCCAACGCATTCGGCATCAATCGCGCCGCCACCTGGCCAGCGCCGCCGTGCTGCTGATCGCGGTCGGCCTCGGCGGCCTTGGCGGTTGGCACGCCCGCGAAGCGACCCAACCGCCGATGTTGCCGATGGCCGATGCCATGCAGGCATTCCGCCTGTTCGCCCAGGACGGCATTATGCCCGCCGACTTTAACGCCGAAGACCGCGGCACTATGCAGGGCTGGCTGGATCGCTATTTCAACCAGGCCCATCGCCTGCCCGATCTTAGCCAGGCCGGTTTCAAGCCGGTGAGCGGGCGCCTGCTCACCACTGAGCAAGGTGCGGCGGCGATGGTGTTGTATGAGGATCAGCAAGGCCATCGCATCAGCTTCTACATTCGCCCGCCGGGACCGGAAAACGGCTTTCTGCCGCGTGGCAGCCGCAGCGCCGATGGGCTGCAGGCCGATTACTGGTCCGATGGCGGGTATAACTATGCGATGGTCAGCCCGGTGGATCAGGCGGCGACGCACTTGCTCAAGTTCTAGACGATCAAGACAGGTTTTTGTGGGAGCGGGCTTGCTGGCGAATACGGTGGGTCAGTCAATTCATCTGTCACTGATAGACCGCATTCGCGAGCAAGCCCGCTCCCACATTTTGACCGCGTGGGCCTGCAACGGATGCTGCTACTAGAAGCCCACATCCAGCACCACATTATCAATGTAGGTGCCGCCCGGCGGCGTGGTTTGGTCGGTGTAGATCTTGGCGTTGTAGTTGAACACCTGGCTGCCGGTGCCCAAGCCGTTGCCGGGGTTGATCTCGGCCGTTGAGCTGGCCCGCCGCGCGGCGCCCACGCTGCCCCAGCGCGTGGTGCCGGCACTCATGAAGATGTCGTAGGCGAGGAAGTTGCTGCCGGAAATCATCCGCCGCCGCCCGCCCACGCTCACCGGGTTCTGCCCATCGCTGAGGCCGACGGTGTAGGCGCTGCCCTTGGTGCAGGCCACGCTGGCCTGGCCGTTGACGGTGGCGAAGGCGCTGACCACCGGCGCACTGCCGAAGGCAATCGGCGGCGTGGTGATCTGGCAGTCGTTGACCACCGTCATGCTGACGTTCACGGTGGTGGTGCCGTTGTTGACCTCACGGCCCAGGCAGACTCCGCCAATACCAATGCCCGAGCAATAGTTCCAGTTCCAGAAAATACTCAGGGTCTCGCTGTACACCCCCGACGCCACGTTGCTGCCAAGGGTGGTGGCGAAGTACAGCGGCACGACTTTGGTGCCCGGCCCGAACACCAGGCCAAGGGAGGCGGCAATGCCGCCACTGCCGCCAAAATCGAAGGCGGTGCCACGTGTCATCGGGAACGCCGTGGTGTTGTTGGCATAGATCGTATAGTTGATCACATCACCGGTCGGCCCCACCAGGCCACCTTGGGGCGAACCACTGACGGTCGCGTAAAAATGGTCATTGGAGGTCAACACCGACAATACCGCCGGCGTGCAGCTGAAGCCGGCATTGGTGGTCGAACTGGGCTGGGAGGTGGTGCGCACAGTCATCGAACTCACCGTTGTGCCAAAGCTGGCCGGTACGCTGGCCACCACCGAACATACGGCCTGTACCTGCGCCGACACGCCCAGGCTTGCCAGCAACACGCCCCGCAACAGCCATTCCTTGACCCGCACACGCACACTCCTTATGTCATTGGCACACCAGTGGCCCGATCAGTGGCACCTGGGCCTGGGTGGTATCGAGTTCGAACCTTGCCTGGCAGGTCTGGCCGCTGCCCAAGGTGACTTGCAAGGTGTTATGGGCCGCCAGGTTTTCCAGGTACACCAGGCCGTCCCACCCCACCACCGCCTGCGCGCCGCTTTGCTCGTGTCGCACCTGGCTGCCCAGGGGCAAATCCTGATGCTGGGCGTCGACCAAGGTGATGCTCGCCGCGCTCACCTGGCGCACCGGGAACTCCAGCAAGTAGCCACTGCCACGGCGCACGGCCACCCGCTGCTCGACGTTGGGCACCTGCACGTTCGATGGCAGGTTCAATGGGTCGATCTCGTATTTGGCGCGGTAGTAAGCACTGGTCCACGGCACCAGCAAGTGCCCGTTGCGGTCGGTTTCGCCCACCACCTGGTTCTCGTAGCGCACCGGCACACCACTGACGCCATCGGTGCTCACCACCACAAACGCATCGTTGACGCGGTTGGCGGCGAACACTTGATTGTCCATCCACACCAGCGAGCCACTGGCGTCGGCCCAACGGGTTTCGGCGTCGCTGCTGCCGTACACGCCGGCCTGCAACTGCACCGACTGCAGGCGCCAGGTCAGGTCGGCCTGGCGATAAGCCGGCCCGTCACCACTGGCATAACCCAGGTTGAAGCCCACACCGCCCTCGGCCGGCACGGCTCGGCTGTAGTTGACCCGCTGCAGGCTCTCGCCGGTTTTACTGCGCTCGGTGCCCACGCTGAGGCTGCCGTACACGTCGAACGGCACCACCACCTGCGCCTGCACCGCCCAACTGCTATCACCCACTTCATGGTTGGCCGACAGGTAAAAACTGCTGTTGCGCCACAGCGGCTTGCTCCAGGTCAGGTTCACCAGGCGGGTGCGCGAATCATCCGCCGCCTGCACATCGAAATAGCCGACGCCCAGGCTGCCGAAATTATTCAGGTTCAGGCTCAAGGTCGCCTGCTGACTGCGCTTGCTGAGGCTGGCGTAAGGCGTGTCGATCAGGCTCAAGTCGGCGTATTGCTCACGGCGCTCGACCCGTTGATACGACAGGCTGTAGCGCTGGTTGCTGTATTGGTAGCCCAGGCTCAGTTGCTGACCGGTCCGGCCGTCGTACCGGCTTTGGCTGACGGCGGTATTGAGCACGCCGAAGTGACCGACCCGCAGGTTGCCGCCGACACCGCCCAGGGCCAGGTCATTGGCGGCTTCGGCATGGCTTTCGAGGGTGAACGCGTCGGATATCCCGTAGCGAAAAGTGCCGCTGGCCACGCCAGGGCCATAGCCGAAATCGCGCAAGGTGTAGTCGCGACGCAAATTACCCGCCGCCACCGAGAAATCCGACAACCCCTTTTGCAGCAAAGTACTGGTGACATAGAACGGCACCGTGGTCGACACCTGCCGGCCCAGCGCATCGGTAGTGACCACCACCGCCTCGCCGGCGCCGTTGATAAACGGCACGTTGGTCAGGGTGTACGGCCCCGGCTGCAGGTCGGCGCTGCTGGATTTATAGCCATTGATAAACAGGTCCACCGAAGACGGCACCGCCGCCTCGCCGGCGAACTGCGGCAGCGGGTAGGTGACCAGATCCGGGCGTACTCCAAAGTCCCGCGACACCTGCACGCCGCCCAGGCGCACCGAAGTGCTCCAGGGCAAGGCGCCGCTGATCACGTCGCCCGCTTCATAGGTCAACAGGCGTTCATCGTCGGAGAATCGCCAGGTGGTGTCGTACCGCCGATAGCCGTTGTACAGGTTGCTGCCGGCGGTTTCCCGGCCAATGGTGGTGCGGTATTGGCCGGTGTTGGACAACGTGCCCCAGGTATCGAACAAGCGCACTTCGTTGAAGATACCGAGGTAGGTGCCCGCATCGTCGGTGTCGTTGAGGTAGGCGTCATAGTTGAACAACGCGCCGAAACTGGTCAGCGCCCGGGTGCGTGGGTAGTTGTTGCGGCTGCCGATAAATTGCTCCGGCAGCCAGGCCGGCGGCACGCTCAATACCAGGCGCTGGCCCTGGCTGTCGTAATCGGTGTGCAGGCCGGGAAAGCTTTCCAGCGCAACCTCGCCAGGCATGTCGCCAGGCACGCTCCCAGGCACATCCCCAGGCAACTTCACGCCGACTTCCTGCAACACCGACGCCGGCAAAAACAACTGCCCGGCACGCTGATTGACGGCGACCACACGGCCGGTGTCCATCTGGTTGACCACCAACTCCAGGAACAACTGCGCATCGGCAACAGCCTCCATGCTGCTGGGCGGGGGCGGCAACGGCGCAGCGAAGCCCGGCGGCGCCGGCACCAAGCCAGACAAACCGCCCACCACCCACATCGATCGCCATAGACATCGAGCCCGATCCTGGCTCACCAAGGCTTTGTGTCCATCAATGGACATCTCCATCCGTATTTAACACCAGGGCCTACTCCATGCCCTGCCACACTGAGTCAGCGTGTCGGTGCGAGGCTCTCCATTTGCGTTGCCCCATTGATGCGCACCTGCAACGGCTGATCGGCCGGCAAACCGTCCGGCACCGGCCAGCGCATGGTCGCGCCCGGCAGCACATAGCCCATCAGGCCTTCCACCAAAGGCCGCGGCTGGCCGCCCTGCCTGAACGTGGCATCGGTGAGGCGCGCATGCACGGCGCCCTGGTTGCGCATCTCGACGTAGTTGCGCCCGCCCACGCTGACTTTTTTCCAGCTTAAATCCGGCTTGCCGGCGGTTTTCGGGTCGCGGTCCCGGGTGCCGTCAACCTTGCTCCACAAGCCCGGGCCGTAGGCAAACAACGGCACCGAATAGCGCATCTGGAAGCGGATCGCGGCGGCCGTCTTGCCATCCGCCGGCGCCGGTGGGGGCGTGGCCGAAGGGATCTCATCGATGATGATGCGGTACGCCAGTTCCTGGCCGGGCGGCACGTCTTTGGTTCGGGTCAGACGCACCAATTGCTTTTGCCCAGGCTCGATTTTCGCCACCGGCGGGCTGCCAATCACATCGCGCTGGTTCTGGTATTGCTCGTCAAAACCACTCTGGGTCCAGGCAAACACGCGGATCTGCAGGTTGGCGGTCTCGGTGCCGCGGTTCTCCAGCCACAGCGCGCTGGCCTGTTGGTCGGCCTCCAGCACCGGGTCGATCGGCCAGATCAGCACAGAACTGGCCGCCAGGGCCTGCCCCGCCGCCAACATCAACAACCCGCTCAAACCCGCTGCCCACCCGTACCGGGAAGCTGCAAACATAGCTCTCACTCCTTATACCGTTCGCCTTACCACGACAGCTGCACCTGCAACGTGTCGCTGTACATGCCCCCAGGCTGGTTACCCGGTAATTGCACTCGCCCATAAATCGGCAAGCTGATGTTGTTGGCGTTGCTGTAGGCCACGCTCACGCTTTGGCTGATGCCCAGGCTCTGACTGAACGCCGCGTCCCGAAACAATTGATAAGCCACTTGGGCAGTGCCGCTATTGAGCTGCATCCGCCGTCCGCTGTTGTTATGCAACCCGCCATCGACACTCATGCTCAGCGCCACCCCCGGCGTGCATTGCAGGGTCACGCCGCCCGCCAGCGCGACAGACGCCATACTGGTGGCCAACGCCGAATAGGTGCCGAACGCCAGGCTGCCGTAATTGCTGCCGCCGCCGACCACCAGGCACCCTGGCGTGATCGTCGCGCTGACCTGGAACGACTGGCTGGTCACCGCCAACAGCGACAGCGGCGCTCCCCAGCCGATGCACACCGCCAACGCCGCCCATCCTGAACGCCCCATAGCCCTTAGAACGTCAGGGTCACGTTAACCGTGTCGGTGTAAGTACCGGCCGGCAAGCCCGCCTTGCCATTGGCCTTGCCGTAGATATTCACGGCCTGGGCCACGCCGGTGCTCGGCGCCAGGTTGATCACCCCGCCGATGGCCAGCAGCGTCGAGTGGCCGCTGTCGGTGTACAGGTCATACGGCACGTAGTTGGCCACCCCGTCATACAGCGCGCGGCCACCGCCCACGGACTGGCCATCGTGGGCACCGGCAGACACCGTCAACGTCGGTGACGTACCCGCCGAACACAGAATCGACAACGCCCCGCCACCGCCGCCCAGCACCTGGCCGTCGGCTTCGGTGAACAGGCTGTCGGCGGTACCGAAGTTCAAGTTACCGAAGCTCATCCCGCCGGTGGCTGCGGCGCCGTTGACCTGGCAGCTGCTGGTGAGCACCAGGGTGGCGCTGACCGTACCGGCCACCGTCGCGGCCTGTGCGCCCGACACCCACGCCAACGCCATCAATGGAAAAACCGCCTTCGCTATACATGCATGCATGATGTCCATCCTCATGGTTTACCAATCCAGAGTCACCGTCAGGGTGTCTGTGTAGATGCCGGCCGGTAAGGCCCTGGTATTCGCCACCACCGAGCCGAATACCGGGATCGGTACTTGTGTGCCCTTGGTCACGACGAAATTACGTTGCTCGCCAATGCTGTAGCTGCGCCGGCCGAGCGGATCAGCCGAGAGTTGATAGGGAATGGTCTGGCGCCCGTTACTCAGGCGCCTTGTAGTGCCGTCACCATGGGCACCGCCGTCGATGGTCACGGTGAAGCTGCTGACCACCGAGGGGTTGCAGGACACCGACAGCGGCGCCTTGCTGCCATCGGTAACGCCCGCGCCCAAGGGGTTGCTCCACGTCGGGCCCTGGCTGCCGAAATCCAGCAGCGCGCTGCCGCCTGCGGGGCTCACCGGCGCGCTCTCGATGTCTTTGCTCACCTGGCAACTGGCGGTAATGACCAGCCGTGCGTGGATCTGCCCGGCAACGGCCGCCTGGGCGTCATCGGCCAGCAGCAACAGCCCGCCCATGGCCGCCAGGGCCCAACTGCGGCTTACCATGTGACGGTGACCTTGAGCAGATCGGTGTAGCGCCCCACCGCCGGAATCTCCTTGAGCGGCTCAATGCGCCCATACAGCGGCAGGTCGACACTGCCGGAGTCCGGCACACGCCCACTCAGCGGCTCGTTGACCGGCAAGGCAATACGCCGCGCAGCGTCGGCATAAATACGGTAGGGAATCGGTTTGCTCGAAGGGGTTGCGGCACTCAGGTAGCGCACTTCGCCGTTGCCGCCATGCAGGCCGCCGTCAACGCGCAGTTGGTAAGGGGTGTCGGGGTTGCACTCCAGACGCGGCTGGCGCTGGCTGATCAGCGCCGCACTCAGCGGCCCGGCCGGGTCATCCAGACGCGGGCCGCTGCCGAAATCCAATACACCAAGTTGCTCGATGCCCGCACTGCGGGTGGTGCCCACCAGCTGGCAGCCCCGCTGCACGTCGATGCGCACCTCCACCTGGAGTTGCGCAGCGTAAATCGTGCTGCAGAGCATCGTGCCCATGACTGCCAAAACGCCTCGTCCCTTCACTGCCCCAAATCCTTGTACAGGGGTGACTGCTCTGTAAGAGGTTAGCCACAAAGGGCGAAACTGCCAGTCTGGGCCGGTTGGCGGGCGTAACATGCCATTTCGGGATAGCGGGGGACGCCGTTCTGTATTGGTCAAATCGACGTGAGCGCCCTAAAGTGGGCAACCACCGAAATACAGAGTGACGTGCATTGGCTGTGCTTTCCCTGATTCAGCGTCTGCTGGGCAAAAAAACCGCGCTGGCGGGCGCCTCGCCTATCCCGGCGTTCTTTGAAAACAAGGCCCGAGACCAGGGCTATACCCTCAGCGCCGGCCAAACCCGGGCGATTGCCGCCCTCGCCCGCGAGACCCGGCACCTGCTCGCCGGCCAGCCCACGCGCAGCCTGTACCTGCACGGCCCGGTGGGGCGTGGCAAAAGCTGGCTGCTCGATGGGTTTTTCCAGGCGCTGCCGATTGCGCAAAAGCAGCGCGTGCACTTCCACACATTTTTCACCCGCCTGCACCAAGGCATGTTTCAGCACCGTGAACAGGACGACGCCTTGGGCGTGACGCTGGACGCGCTGCTGGCCGATTGCCGAGTGCTGTGTTTCGACGAGTTTCACGTCCACGATATCGGCGACGCCATGCTCATCAGCCGCTTGTTCCAGGCCTTGTTCCAGCGTGGCGTGCTGCTGTTGGTGACCTCCAATTACGCCCCCGAGGGCCTGCTGCCCAACCCGCTGTACCACGAGCGCTTCAAGCCGGTGATCAACTTGATCGCCACGCGCATGCAGGTGCTGGAAGTCAGCTCCCCCGAGGATTTTCGCAGCTTGCCCCAGGCCCATGCCGAGCAGCGCTTCACCGGCGGCCAGTATGTATGGCCGGGTAACGCCGCCCAGCGCGAAGCCCTCGGGCTGCCCGCCACGCCTGGCCCGGCGCAAACCCTGAAGGTCGGCAACCGCCAATTGCTCTGCCGCAGCCATCAGGCGCGCAGCATCCTGTTCACCTTCAACGACCTGTGTGAACAGCTCACCGCCGTGATGGATTACCTGTTGTTGTGCGAGGACTTCGACCACTGGATCGTCGACGGCCTGCCCCCCTTGGCCGACTGCCCGATCGCCGTGCAACAGCGCTTTATCAACCTGGTGGACGTGCTCTACGACCAGGACAAACGCCTGACCCTGATCGGCCCGCACCCCTTGGCCCGCGCTCTGGAAGGCCAGGCCATCGACCTTGCCCGCACCGCCAGCCGGCTGAACCAATTACACACGGTGTGCCCGCAACCCGCGCCCGACCCGGTATCATGAGCGCTTTTTACGCCCATCTTGCCGAGTGACCGCGCCGTTCATGAATACCCTCGCCCAACTCAAGGCTGGCCAATTGGCCGGTATTACACGCCTGGACCTGTCTTGCGGGCTGACCGAATTCCCGCCGGAAATCTTCGCGCTGGCCGACAGCCTGGAAGTCCTCAACCTTACCGGCAACACCTTGAGCCGCCTGCCCGACGACCTGCATCGGCTGTCGCGCCTGCGCGTGCTGTTCTGCTCGGACAACGCCTTCACTGAGCTGCCCGCCTGCCTGGGTCAGTGCGCCAACCTGAGCATGATCGGCTTCAAGGCCAACCAGATCAGCCATGTACCCGCCGCCGCATTGCCGCCACAGTTACGCTGGCTGATCCTCACCGACAACTGCATCAGCCAGTTGCCCGGCGAGCTGGGCGAGCGGCCCCTGCTGCAAAAGCTGATGCTGGCCGGCAATCACCTGACGGACCTGCCGCCTAGCCTGGTCAACTGCAAAAACCTCGAACTGCTGCGCATCGCCTCCAACCGCTTCACTCAACTGCCGCCATGGCTGCTGACGCTGCCGAGCCTGACCTGGCTGGCCTATGCCGGTAACCCGGTGGAAATGGCCGTTGAAGTGGCGAACGACGATGCAACGCCGAATATCCCCTGGTCTGAACTGGAACTGGGCGAAGTGTTGGGCGAAGGCGCTTCGGGGATCATCCGCAAGGCGCTGTGGAAGCCGCAAGCATTGCCGGTCGCGGTCAAACTCTACAAAGGCACAATCACCAGCGATGGCTCGCCGCTGCATGAAATGCAGGCCTGCATCGCCGCCGGGCTGCACCCGAACCTGATCAAGGTGGAGGGGCGCGTGATCGGCCACCCGGAAGACCAGGCGGCCCTGGTGATGGACCTGATCGACCCGAGTTACCGCAACCTCGCAGCCTTGCCGAGCCTGGCGTCATGCACCCGCGACATCTACGCGCCGGGTACGCACTTCAGCGCTGAAGTGGCCTTGCGCATGGCGCGCGGCATCGCCTCGGTGGCGGCGCACCTGCACCGGCACGGCATCACCCACGGCGACCTGTACGGCCACAATATCCTGTGGAATGCCGCGGGTGACTGTCTGCTCGGGGACTTTGGCGGGGCGTCGTTCCATGGGACGGCGGACACCCTGGAAACCAGGGCCTTGCGGCGCATTGAAGTGCGTGCGTTCGGGATATTGCTGGGGGAGTTGCTGGAGCGGGTAGACGAAGGCTTCGACAGTGAAGCGCTGGTGGCGCTGCAACAAAGCTGCTGCCAGCCCGATGTGTTAGCGCGACCGAGCTTTGAAGAGATCGACGCGCTGCTGCAATCGCTGCCACACCACTAAACTATGTGGGAGCGAGCAAGCCCGCTCCCACATTTTTTGCCGGCATTTATTCAGCTATAAATCAGCCAGCCAACCCGACAAACATGTCCTGCACGTCATCATGGTTGTCCAACCCTTCCAGGAAGGCTTCGACTTCAGCCATCTGCTCATCGGTCAAACCGCTTACCGGGTTCTTCGAGATGTAGCCCAGCTTGGCCGACAACACGGTGAACCCCTGCTCCGGCAGGGCTTTTTGCACCGCGTCGAGGTCGGTGGTTTCGGTGATGAACAAGGTGCTGCCTTCTTCTTCGCCGTCTTCAAAATCCTGCGCGCCGGCTTCGATGGCGGCCATTTCCGGGTCGGCGTCCGGGCTGTCCGGCGAGGCTTCGATCAGGCCGACGTGGTTGAAGTCCCACGCTACGGAACCGGAAGCGCCAAGCTGGCCCTTACGGAACGCCACGCGGATTTCCGCCACGGTACGGTTGATGTTGTCGGTCACGCACTCGACGATCAGCGGCACCTGGTGCGGGGCAAAACCTTCGTAGGTCACGCGGTGGTACTGCACGGTTTCACCGAGCAGACCGGCGCCTTTCTTGATGGCGCGTTCCAGGGTTTCTTTAGGCATCGAGGCTTTTTTAGCCTGCTCGACCACCAAACGCAGGTGGGCGTTGGTCGCGGTGTCAGCGCCGTTGCGGGCGGCGATGGTGATTTCTTTCACCAACTTGCCGAAGATCTTGCCCTTGGCATTGGATGCCGCTTCTTTATGTTTGACTTTCCACTGTGCGCCCATGACTCACTCTCTTTTCGTCCATCGCGCCGAAACGTCTACTGGCCGGCGCTTTGGGGGCAGAGTTTATAGCGCAAAAACACTCTAATCCACCAAAAAACCGGCCAGGTGCCTCAGGTGCGCAAGGGTTTGATGGTGACGTCACGCTCTGGCACAAAGTCGCCGACCTGGGCCAGCACCGCGGGTCTGGCGTTCCAGTAAGGCATCAGCACCAGCGAAGAAAACAACGCCGCGCCGGCAAATACGATAAACACCGTGACCGTATCGAAGTAGCCCGGCAACAGGCCGCCAAGGATCGCCCCCACCGAACCGCAGCCGTTCACAAAGCCTGCCGCCGTGGCGCCGGCCTTGGCGGTGCCGAAGTCGATGGCCGCCGTGCTGCTAATCATCGAGTCCGGCCCGTACAGGGTCAGGCCCATCACAAACAGCAAGGCCATCACCAGCATCACGCTGCCGGTGTGCAGCGCGCCCATGAACAACGCCAGGGCCACGGTCAGCGCCAGCAGGCTGAGCACACAGGCCGGCATGCGCCGGGCGCCGAAAAGTTTGTCGGACGCCAGCCCGATCATGATCGGCCCCAGCAGCCCGGCCAGCTCGAACGCCGTGGGCACGATGGCCGCGCCGACCTTGCCCACCGAGGGCATTTGCTCATAAACGATCACCGGCCCCCACAACAGGATCGCGTAACGCGCCGGTTTCAACAGAAAGTACGCCAGGCCCAAGGTCAGCACCGTGCGGTTACGCAGGATCGCGCGCAGCGGTTCCAGCACGCTGACCCGCTGTGCGTCGCCCGCCACGACCGGCTCCGACTCAACCGCCGGCAAGCCGACATCCTGCGGTGTATTGCGCTGGAAGATAAAGAACAGCACGGCCACCACCGCCACCACCGCGGCACTGGAAATAAACGCCGCATGCCAAGTGCCGATCAGCGTATAGGCCCACCAGCCGGCGAAGGGCGATGCCACCAGGCCACCAAAGGCGTAGCACGAACTCCACAACCCCAGCACCCGCCCGCGTTGCTGCGACGGGAAGAAACTGCCGAGGTTCTTGCACAGCCCCGACCAGCCGGTGGACTGCGCCAGCCCCTGGATCAACATGCAACTGATAAAGATCGGCAAGGTGGCAAAGGTGCCCATCACCAACGCCGCCGCGGCGGAAATCAACAACCCGCCCAGCACCACCACCCGTGGCCCGAAGCGGTCGGCGAGCATGCCCCAGGTGAACTGCCCCACCGCATAGGCCGCCAGGTACAGGCCATCGAGGTTGGCCATCATCATTTTATCGAGGGGAAAACTGGGGTCATCGACGATGCCCAGCTTGGCCACCGAAAACGCTTTGCGAGTGAAATAGAACGCGGCGTACGCCAGCCAGGTGATGGCAAAAATCTGCACGCGCCAACGCTTGATGCTACCCGTTTGGATATTCATGGTGGTTCTGACCTCAGGTGAGTGTGCCGGCAGGATCGAGAAGCAAATGCCTGTTGTTTTTATGGTTGAGCACTGCAATGCCAAGCCCTGGAGGGCGCGGTATTGGTCAGATGGGTCCGGCTTGGCAGAACCCATGGCCACCGAGGTTGTAGGACTCAACCTTCGGCGACTGGGGCGTATCAAAGCAATGGCTGACTAATAGGTAAAATCGATTTATCGTATTTCAACTATAAGCTCAGCTTGTAAGAGGATTTGCGATGTCGGTTTCCCACGCCCAACTCAAAGCCTTCCACGCCGTGGCCGTACACGGCAGTTTCACTCAGGCCGCCGAACGCCTGTTCCTCACGCAGCCGGCGATTTCCGATCAGGTGCGCAAGCTCGAAGAACGTTTCGGCGTGCTGCTGTTTCACCGCAACAAAAGGGCCGTGCGCCTTACCGACCTGGGCGAACGCCTGCTCGGCATCACCCAGCGCCTGTTTGTGATCGAGGCTGAAGCCGAAGAGCTGCTGCAAGACTCCCGCGCCCTGCTCACCGGCACCCTCACCCTGGCCGTGGACGCGCCCGTGCATGTGTTGCCGCAGATCGCACGCTTCTGCCAGTTGTACCCAGGCATCAGCGTGAAGATCGAAACCGGCAACACCGACGAGTCGCTGTTTCGCCTGTACAACTACCAGGCCGACCTGGCCCTGCTGGGGCGCGATGTCGACGATGAACGCCTGCTGTCGTTGCCGCTGCCCGATGAGCAGCTGCTCGCCTTTGTGGCACGCAACCACCCGTGGGCCGGGCGTGAATCCATCTGCCTGGCCGACCTGGATGACACACCGCTGGTGCTGCGGGAAATCGGCTCGGTCACCCGCCAGACCCTGGAGCAGGAAATGCGCCAGGCCGGGCTGCGCATTCGCCCGGCGATCCAGGTCGAAGGCCGCGAAGCCGCGCGGGAGGCGGTGGTGGTGGGGATTGGCGTGGGCGTGGTGTCGGCAGCGGAACTCGGCGCCGACTCGCGGGTGTATGCCATGCCGATCCGCGATTGCAGCCAGCGCATGAAGGAAACACTGGTGTGCCTCAAGGAGCAGAGTTCGCGGCGGGTGGTGGCGACGTTTCTGGATATTGTGCGGGACAGTTTGCGTTGAATTTGCAAGCTATTGTGGCGAGCAGGCTTGCCCTGCGTTGGCCTGCGAAGCAGGCCCAGTGAAGACACAGTTTTTTCCTGAAAAAACTCAGCGCCTGGTTTTGGGGCCGCTGCGCAGCCCAACGCAGGGCAAGCCTGCTCGCCACAAAGGGAGATTGGGTTGCCTCGGATACCTCAAGACGCCAACTCAAAAAACGCCTGAATCAGTCGCAATGAGCGGCGCCGCTCCAAGCAGCCGAGCATATGCCGGTTCAACAACCCATCACCCTGAATCGCCACCGCCTGCACACGCGGGTCCTGGCTGACCTCCATCGACGACACCACGCCCACGCCCAACTCGGCCGCCACGGCCTCGGTCACCGCCTCGCGGCTGTCCAGTTCCAGCAGCACCTTGGGCTGCACACCCGCGACCGCACACGCCTCATCGAAAGTACGCCGCGTGATGGAGCTGGGCTCGCGCAGCACCATGATCACCTCGTTGAGCTGTTCCAGACGAATGCCCTTGGGCAAGGCCGCCCACGGGTGGCTGGCCGGGACCAGTGCGCAAATCCGCGACTCACTCAACGGCTGCAGGTGCAGGCCATTGCGCGGTTCCACCTCCGTCAGCACCGCCACATCCGCGTGCTCGGAGAGCAGTGCCGCCAGGGTTTCCTGGGCATTGCCCAGGCGCAGGTTCACGGTGATGCCGGGGTAACGGGCACGCAGGCTGGCGATCATCGGCATCACCAGGTGCGGGCCGTCTGCCGCTACTTCCAGGCGCCCAGTGAGCAACTGTCGATTGGCTTCAAGCAGCAGCTGCGCCTCGTCCACCAGGCCGAAAATCGCCCGGGTAATCGCCGCCAGGCGCGTGCCTTCCTCGGTCAACGCCACCCGCCGGGCCGTGCGGCGCAACAGTGCGATCTGGTAGTGCTCTTCCAGGGCTTTGATATGCCCGGTCACCGCCGGTTGACTGATGAACAACCGTGCGGCGGCTCGGGTAAAGCTGCCCTCGCGGGCCACGGCATCGAATGCACGCAGTTGAAACAAATTCATAGCTATCGGCCTCACTGATAGCTCGCATAACAACAAACAATTTGATTGATGACAAGCCAAACTGCAATTTAGGCGCCGTAGCTTCACCCCCCAATGACCTTGCGAGGACTTGAGATGAGCACTGCCGCGCCGATCCTGCTGACCCCTGGCCCCTTGACCACTTCGAACCGCACCCGTCAGGCAATGATGGTGGATTGGGGGTCATGGGATGAGCGTTTCAACCAACTGACCGCCAGCGTCTGCACACAGTTGCTGGCGATCCTGCACGCCACCGACAGCCACCACTGCGTGCCCCTGCAAGGCAGCGGCACCTTCGCCGTCGAAGCCGCCATCGGCACCCTGGTGCCGCGTAACGGCAAGGTACTGGTGCTGATCAACGGCGCCTACGGCAAGCGCCTGGCGAAGATCTGCGAAGTGCTCGGCCGCGATTTCAGTACCTTCGAAACCGCTGAAGACGAGCCCACCACCGCCGCCGACGTCGATCGCCTGCTGCACGCCGACCCGGCGATCACTCACGTTGCGTTGATCCACTGTGAAACCAGCACCGGCATTCTCAACCCGCTGCCGGACATCGCGCAGGTGGTTAAACAGCACGATAAACGCCTGATCATCGACGCCATGAGCTCCTTCGGCGCGCTGGCGATCGACGCCCGCGCAGTGCCGTTTGACGCGCTGATCGCCGCCTCGGGCAAATGCCTGGAAGGCGTGCCGGGCATGGGCTTTGTCTTCGCCGACAAACAGGCACTGGCGGGCGCCCAGGGCAACTGCCATTCCCTGGCGATGGACCTGTTCGACCAGCACAGCTACATGGCCAAGACCGGCCAATGGCGCTTCACCCCGCCGACCCACGTGGTCGCCGCGCTGCACGAAGCCTTGCTGCAATACCAGGAAGAAGGCGGCCTGCCCGCACGGCATCAACGCTACGCCGACAACTGCCAGACGCTGCTCGACGGCATGGCCGCACTCGGCCTGCGCAGCTTCCTGCCAGCTGCCATCCAGGCGCCGATCATCGTCACCTTCCATGCGCCAAAAGACCCGCGCTACCAGTTCAAGGACTTCTACGAACGGGTCAAGGCCAAGGGTTTCATTCTCTACCCCGGCAAATTGACCCAGGTAGAAACCTTCCGCGTCGGCTGCATCGGCCACGTTGACGCGCAGGGCATGCAGGCGGCGGTCGAGGCGATCGGCCAGGTGCTGCAAGAAATGGAAGTGCTGGACATCTGATTGCCCCCATTACCCACAGGATTTGAACCATGAACTATCAAAACCCCAACACCCTCCAGGCCGTAATCCTCGACTGGGCCGGCACCGTGGTCGACTTCGGCTCTTTCGCACCCACGCAAATCTTTGTCGAGGCGTTTGCCGAGTTCGACGTGCAAGTCTCCATCGAAGAAGCCCGTGGCCCGATGGGCATGGGCAAGTGGGACCATATCCGCACCCTCTGCGACCAACCGCAGGTCGCCGAACGTTACCGCAAGGCCTTCGGCCGCACGCCGACCGATGACGACGTGACCTCGATCTACCAGCGCTTCATGCCCTTGCAGATCGAGAAAATCGCCGAGCACTCGGCGCTGATCCCCGGCGCCCTCGACACTATCGCGCGCCTGCGTGTGCAAGGCATCAAGATCGGCTCCTGCTCCGGCTACCCCAAGCAGGTGATGGACAAGGTGGTCGCCCTGGCCGCCACCAACGGCTACATCGCCGACCACGTGGTCGCCACCGACGAAGTGCCCAACGGCCGCCCTTGGCCGGCCCAGGCGCTGGCCAACGTGATCGCGCTGGGCATTGACGATGTGGCGGCGTGCGTGAAGGTCGACGACACCGTGCCGGGCATCCTCGAAGGCCGTCGCGCCGGCATGTGGACCGTGGCACTGACCTGCTCCGGCAATGCACTGGGCCTGACTTACGCGCAATTTCGTGACCTGGACGCTGCCGCCCTGGCCAGTGAGCGCACACGCATCGAAAAGCTGTTCGAAGGCTCGCGCCCGCACTACCTGATCGACACCCTCAACGACCTGCCGGCGGTGATCACCGATATCAACCAGCGCCTGGCCCGCGGTGAAATGCCGCAAAGCCACTGATTGAAATCAAAACAACGGCATTTACGCCAGGCGAACCACTCAAAACCGGCATACAGTTAAAGGACTCCATCGCGAAAGAATGGAGGTATGCCCTGATGAGTGAGGAACACAGCGATGCCGTGGAAAAACGCCGATACCCGCTACAGCACCATGTCGATTGCGCTGCACTGGTTGATGGTGGTGCTGCTGGCGGTGGTTTACGCCTGCATAGAGTTACGCGGCCAGTTCCCTAAAGGCAGTGGTGCGCGAACCCTGATTGTCGAAATGCACTTTATGTTCGGCCTTACCGTGTTTGTGCTGGTGTGGCTGCGCCTGTTTGCCCGCAGCCTGGGGGTTGCGCCGAAGATCGTGCCCACACCGCCGCAATGGCAGACGGTGTTGGCCACACTGATGCACGTTGCGTTGTACGCGTTGATGATCGGCATGCCGATTGCCGGCTGGTTGATCGTCAGTGCCGAAGGGCATTCGGTGATGTTTTATGGGATTGAGTTGCCGCCGTTGATTGCGGAAAACAAAGCACTGGCCAAGGAGATTGAGAGTTGGCATGTGCTGTTCGGCAAGATTGGTTATTGGCTGATCGGGCTGCATGCGCTGGCGGGGATCTTCCATCACTACATCCTGCGCGATAATACGGCTTTGCGAATGATGCCAGGTGGGAGCTTACGCTAAGTGGTAAAGCCTCGGCGGCCTTGCAGGCCGCCGGTGTGTACGAAGATCAGGCGGGTGCCGGGGGTGAAGCGTCCGGCCTCGATCTGGTGTTTCAACGCCAGGAGTGCCTTGCCGGTATAGAGCGGTTCAAGCGGCACGCCACAGGCTTGTTCAGTGGTTTGGATAAAGTCGAGCAATAACGGGTCGACCTTGGCAAAACCCACTCGGCTCGCCTCCAGCAGCTCATAACCGCCCGGCACAATCGCCTGCACATTCTGTGCAACCCCATGATCATCCGGCACGGCCATTGCGCCATACACCGGATGCGCGCCCGCCTCGGCCAGCGCCAACCCGGCCAGTGTGGTGCCCGTCCCTGCCGCCAGCCACCACCCGTGGTAATCGTCCCAGCCCCGACGGCTCAATTGCGCCCGCACGTGCTCAACCAACACCCCGCAACCCACGGCACCCGCCAACCCGCCGCCGCCTTCGGGCACGGGATACAGATCGGGGTACTGTTCGCGCCACTGCAACCAAAAACCCGGCTCATGCCGCGCGCGATAGCCGCCATAACCCAGCCAATGCAGCTGCATGCCGAAGGCTTTGAGGTCCAGCACAGTGGGCGTGTCTTGAGGATGGCCGCGCAACAGGCCGACGGTGGCGAAACCAAAGCGTTTGCCGGCGGCCGCCAGTGCGTGCAAGTGGTTGGAGTGGGCGCCACCGAGGCTGATGATGCCGCGCGCGCCGGCGGCTTGCGCGTGGGCCAGGTGCTCGGTGAGCTTGAACCACTTGTTGCCGCTGATCAGTGGGTCGATGCGGTCCAGGCGCAGCACGGCCAACTCGACGCCGTTCAGCCAGTCGAGCTGCAACGGTTCAAGCGGTGCCTGGGGAAGCCAGTCGAAGGGGCCCATCGAGCGGTATCTGCATGAAAAAAGGGGCGGTAGTCTAACACCGCCCCTTGGGTCGTTTTACAACTCGGCAGCCAGGCGCGAACCCTGGTTGATGGCGCGCTTGGCATCCAACTCGGCTGCCACATCGGCGCCGCCGACCAGGTGCACGTTCTGGCCGGCAGCGACCAGCCCATCCTGCAGTTCGCGCAGTGGGTCTTGCCCGGCGCAGATGACGATATTGTCGACGGCCAGCACCTGCGGTTCGCCCTCGGCGCCGATTCGGATATGCAGGCCTTCGTCATCAATCTTCAGGTACTCGACACTGTTGAGCATCTGCACCTGCTTGTTCTTCAAGCCTGTGCGGTGGATCCAGCCGGTGGTCTTGCCCAGGCCGTCGCCGACCTTGGAAGTCTTGCGTTGCAGCAGGAACACTTCACGTGCCGGTGCATGGGGTTGCGGTTTGATGCCGGCCACACCGCCACGGGCTTGCAGCTGGGTGTCGATGCCCCACTCTTTCCAGAACGCTTCGCGGTCCAGGCTGGTGGACACGCCCGCGTGCACGAGGAACTCGCAGACGTCGAAGCCGATACCGCCGGCGCCGATCACCGCCACGCACTTGCCCACAGGCTTGCGCTGCAGAATCACGTCCAGGTAGCTCAGCACCTTGGCATTGTCGACACCCGGAATCGCCGGGGTGCGCGGCGCAATGCCGGTGGCCAGGATGATCTCGTCGTAACCGCCTGCCGCCAGTTGCGCCACATCCACGCGGGTGTTGAGGCACAGCTCAACATGGGTGGTCTGCAATTTGCGCTTGAAGTAACGCAGGGTTTCGAAGAACTCCTCTTTGCCCGGCACGCGCTTGGCGATATTGAACTGGCCGCCGATCTCGCTGGCCGAATCGAACAGGGTCACCTGGTGGCCGCGCTCTGCCGCCACGGTGGCCGCCGCCAGCCCCGCTGGCCCGGCGCCGACCACCGCGATTTTCTTGATCTGCTTGACCGGCAGGTAGTTCAGCTCGGTCTCGTAGCAGGCACGCGGGTTGACCAGGCAGGTGGTCAGTTTGCCGCCAAAGGTGTGGTCCAGGCAGGCCTGGTTGCAGCCGATGCAGGTATTGATTTCATCCGCGCGGCCGGCCGCGGCCTTGTTGACGAATTCCGGGTCGGCCAGGAACGGCCGCGCCATCGAGACCATGTCCGCATCGCCTTCGGCCAGAATCTGCTCGGCAATTTCCGGGGTATTGATGCGGTTGGTGGTGATCAACGGAATCTGCACCGCGCCACGCAGCTTGGCGGTGACCTTGCTGAACGCGCCACGCGGCACCTTGGTGGCGATGGTGGGGATACGCGCTTCGTGCCAGCCGATACCGGTGTTGATAATGCTTGCACCGGCGCCTTCAATAGCCTTGGCCAGCTGCACGATCTCTTCCCAGGTGCTGCCGCCTTCCACCAGGTCGAGCATCGACAGGCGGAAGATGATGATGAAGTTCGGGCCTACCGCTTCGCGCACCCGGCGCACGATGTCCACGGCCAGGCGCATGCGGTTTTCGTAGCTGCCACCCCAACGGTCGGTGCGATGGTTGGTGTGGGCGGCGAGGAACTGGTTAATGAAGTAGCCTTCGGACCCCATGATTTCCACGCCGTCGTACTCGGCAACCTGGGCCAGCAGCGAGCAGGTGACAAAGTCCTGGACCTGCTTCTCGATGCCCTCCTCGTCCAGCTCCTTGGGCTTGAACGGGTTGATCGGCGCCTGGATCGCGCTCGGTGCCACCTGCTTGGGGCTGTAGGCATAACGCCCGGCGTGGAGGATCTGCATGCAGATCTTGCCGCCGGCTTCGTGCACGGCCTGGGTCACGATCTTGTGCTTTTGCGCTTCTGCGTCGGTGGTCAGCTTGGCGGCACCGGCATACACGCCGCCTTCATCGTTCGGGCCGATGCCACCGGTGACCATCAGGCCAACGCCGCCACGGGCGCGCTCGGCAAAATAGGCGGCCATGCGTTCGAAGCCGCCGGGCTTTTCTTCCAGGCCGGTGTGCATCGAGCCCATCAGGGTGCGGTTGCGCAAGGTGGTAAAACCCAGGTCCAACGGGGCCAGCAGGTGCGGGTAGGCAGCAGCGGTCATGGTACAGCTCCACAACGGATCATCACGGGACGTGGCCGGCTCGAATGGCTTGCCATCGGTTTATGTCCCACAGACTAAGAGGCGATGGACTACCGCTCAATGACCGTAACTGACAAGTTATTGATCCAAATGCACAGTGCCCCTTGGCAAGCCGCTGCATGCGCCCTACCCTAGTCGCGAACCCTGCACACGGTCTGTTGTCTGTTGCCCCATGCGTAAACTTCTAGCGTTCACCGTCTCCATGGCCCTGGTTGCCGCCGTCGCCGCGTATCTGGTCTGGACCCAGGAGCGCCCTGTGGCGCATTACCTGTCGGACCTGCGTATCACTCTGGCCGTCAATGAAGGCGAGCCCGCCGACCGTGGCAACCTGCTGGGCATCCAACCCGAGCTGTTCCCGGCCGATTACCAGAGCCTGGAACGCCTGCACCTGAAACTCTCGGCCTACCTGCAAAAGGCCCGCGACCAAGGGTTGATCAACCCCAAAACCATCGTCGTGTTGCCGGAACATATCGGCACCTGGCTGATGCTCAGCGGCGAAAAGAACGAGCTGTACCAGGCCACCCACCTCAAGGATGCGATGAATTGGCTGTCGGCCAGCAACCCGTTGCAGTTTGCCCGCGCCTGGATCAGTGCCAAAGGCGATAACCGCATGGACGACGCCTACCTGCGCATGAAGGCACCGGCCATGGCCCGCGACTATCAAGTGCTGTTCGGTGGCCTGGCCAAAGAGTTCGGCGTGACCCTGGTGGCCGGCTCCATCGCGCTGCCCAACCCCAGTGTCAGCCAGGGCCAACTGCACATCGGCCACGGTGCGCTGTACAACGCCAGCGTGGTGTTTGCCGCCGATGGCCTGCCCATCGGCGACCCCCAGCGCCAGCTTTACCCCATTTACGATGAGCCCGGCTTTATCGCCCCGGGTGACGAAAATATCGTCAGCGTGGTCGACACCCCGGCCGGGCGCCTGGGCATCCTGATCGGCAGCGACAGCTGGTACCCGGACAACTACCGCAAACTCAACGAGCAAGGTGCGCAACTGGTCGCCGTACCGGCCTTCGTCACCGGCCGCGACACCTGGGACCGGCCATGGCGCGGCTTTAAAAGCGTGTCCACGCCGCCGGAAATCAGCCTCAAGCCCGAAGAACTCAGTGAAGGCGAGGCTTGGCGCCGCCTCACCCTGATCAGCCAGCAGCCGATCAGCCAGGCCAGCGCCGGCATGAGTGTGTTCCTGCGTGGGCAGTTCTGGGACCTGGGCACCGCCGGGCACAGCTTCCTCAGCAACGACGGGCACGTCACTGCGGGCAACGACGCCCGTGGCGCGCGCCTGCTGAATATCTGGCTGTAACGCCGTGAAGCCGGTGCGCCTTGGGGATTTGTCGGTGGGCTTTGTACAGTCCCTTGCCGACGCCGTCCACAGCCATGGCCTGGACCCGCAACCGCTGCTGCTGCAATACGGCCTGGACCCGGCGCGCCTTGCCGAAGCCGGGGCGCGGTTGTCGATCCCGCGCTACATGCGCCTGGGCCACGCCGCCATCCAACTGACCGGCGACCCCGGCCTGGGCCTGCGCATGGGTCAATTGAGCCGTCTGAGCCAGGCGGGATTGGCTGGCGTCACCGCCGCACAGGCGCCCAACGTACGCGAAGCGGCGCGCGCACTGACACGGTTTGAAGCGCTGTACGGCTCCAACTATCGCGGGCAGTCGAGCTTTCACGAAGATGCCGAAGGCGCTTGGCTGCGCTTCTATTCCATCAGCCCGTACAACGCCTACAACCGCTTTGTGGTGGACTCGATCATCGCCGGCTGGCTGCAGCAATTGTCGAGCCTGGCCCAACAACCGGTGCAGGCGCAGCGCATCGACATCGAATTTGAAGCCCCGGAGTACAGCGAACAGTACAGCGTGCTGGGTGACAGCCCGGTGCATTTCGGTGCCGACGCCAACCAGCTGCGCCTCAACCAGCCAACCCTGGGCCTGCGTAACCCGCAGCATTGCCCCAGCACCTGGCAGTTACTGTTGAAATTATGTGAACAGGAATTGGAGCAACTCACCCGCACCCGCAGCCTGCGCGAGCGCATTACAAGGTTGCTCGGGCCGATGCTCAATGGCGGCCGGGAACCCGACCTGGAAGAAGTGGCGGCACGCCTGAAGCTGCCAACCTGGACGCTGCGGCGCAAACTGGCCGACGAAGGCACGCAGTTTCGCGCAATTCTCAACGATACCCGCCGCGATCTGGCCATGACCTACATTCGCGACACGGAACTGGCGTTCGGCGAGATCGCCTACTTGCTCGGTTTTGCCTCAGCCCAAGCCTTTCAACGGGCCTTCAGGCGGTGGAACAACCAGACCCCAGGGGAATTTCGCCGCAGTCAGCGGCATTCCGCCTGAAGTCGGTGTTACAGCTCGGTGGCGTCATCGGCCGGATCCAGCGGATCCAGTTCAAACGCGTGGTACTCCAGCAGTTCTTCCTGGTATTCGTCCATGGTGGACTCCTTCTTGGTTAAAAGCGGTTGCAGATAAATGACCTGCACAGCCAGCCTAAAGTGCCGTGATGACGAAAAAATGTCGGCGCCATGACGTTCCTGCACTTCAAGATAAAACGTAGCAGGGTTGGATCGATTTAGCACTTCGAGATCGAGATGCGATTGCAATCATTGCAATTGCAATCACATGCCATTTTCCATTAGGGTAGGAACCTCTGTCGCCAGGAGCCTCGCCCCATGCCTGTCTCAACCGCCCAAGCCGCGCAGCGCTGTATCGATGCGCTGAGCAGTGCCGCGCCGCCTCCCGGCTCGCCGCTGTACACGGTCATGACCATGGCCAATACCCTGGAATTGAGCCGACAGGCCTGGGTGATTCGTGGCCAGTCACGCAGCCGCCGTGTGGGCAACTGGCCAAGCTGGTTTGCGCGCAATACCGGCGAAAAACCCCTGCTGTACCTGCACCGTGCAGCATCGTCGGCGCAGTTATGTGGGCTGTCGCAGGCCTCCTTGCAGCGTGGCATCCTGTGCAACGACATCGAAAACCAACCCTCTGCCTGGCCCAAGGGCGCGCAACCCTCACTGCCGTTGTGGCTGGCGACGAACCCGCACTGCACGCCGTATGACCCGGCGTCAGGTGCCGAAGCGCGCGCGATTGTGCTGGCGGGTTTGCGCGCGTTGTATGTCGACGGCAAGCCAGGGTTTTATTACCTCGCGCTGCACGATCAAGCGCGCACAGCGATGCTCGATACGCAGGATCGTGAAGACGCGCTCAAGGGCATGTACCCGCTGCGCCGCAAACATTCTGCGGATGTGCAATTGCTCGGCGCTGGCCGCACGCTTGAGGACGTGACCCACGCGGCGCAACTGCTCGAACAGGATTGGGGCGTGACGGCGCAGGTGTGGAGTTGCCCGAGCTATACGCGGCTCGCCCGGGAGGCAGCGGCCGCCGAGCGCTGGAATCGCCTGCACCCGATGGCCGCCCGGCGAAGTTGCCATTTGCATGAGTGCCTGGCCGGGAGCGCCGCGCCGGTGATTGCCGTGACCGGTTATCCGCAGGTGATTGTCGATCAGTTGGCGGCGTATGTGCCGGCGCGGTTTGTCGGGTTGGGTGCAGGGTCGGTGCAGGCGTCTGCGCCCAGTCGGTATTGGATTGTGGTGTGTGCGCTGCGGGCATTGGCCGATGAAGGCCGTATTGGTGTTGAGCAGGTCGAAGCGGCGATGCATCGGTATCCACTGTGATGGCTGGCAATACGATCAAAATGTGGGAGCGGGCTTGCTCGCGAATGCGATCTGTCAGACACATAGAGGCTGGCTGACCCACCGCATTCGCGAGCAAGCCCGCTCCCACATTGGACCCTCATCGCCTATTAGATCTTGCGTCGGCTGCGGGTTTGCACGCCCGCCTCCACCGCCAGCCCCGCCGTGCGCTCCAAGGTATCGGCAAACAGCTGGCGTTGCTCAGGCTCGATTTGCGACAGGAACAGCTCATCTACCGTGCTTTCGTAGATTTTCCACATCTTTTTACGCAACACCCGGCCGGCCTCGGTGATGGAGGCAAACGCTGCGCGGCCGTCGCCGTCGGAACGTGAACGCACCACCAGGCCGTCCTTTTCCAGGCGGTCTACCAGGCGTGTGAGGTTGTAGCGCTCAATCGCCAGCACATCGGCCAATTCGTGCATGCGCCGCGTGCCGTCGGGGCCGCTTTCCAGGCCCCATAACGCGTCATACCAGGCGTAGGGCGGCAGGTCTGCCGCGGCCAGGCGGCGTTCGATTTCTCGGATGACCGTCCTGTGGGCCCTGACAAAACGGAACCATACATCTGGCTCTTTCGACGACATGCAACACCATCCGGGGAATTTCAAGAAGGTTGCAATAGTAGCTCATCCCGCGCTAGATTCAGTCATGTAGTTGCAATTGCAATTACATTCGCGCAACTCCCACAAGGAGCCCGCTGCTTGAAATCCGCCTACCCTGGAGCCGCACATGACCCCCAATAACGCAGTAAGACTGGACGACGATCCACAGGAAACCCGCGAGTGGCTGGAGTCCATCGAATCGGTGCTGTCCACCGAAGGCCGCCCACGTGCCCACTACCTGATAGATCAGTTGCTGGATTTCGACGTTGCGCGCCATGGTGACTTCTACGGGCGGGTGACCACGCCTTACGTCAACACCATCGCGGTTGACCGCCAACTGCCCTACCCCGGCAACCTGGCCATCGAGCGGCGCACCAATGCGTTTATTCGCTGGAATGCCATGGCGATGGTGCTGCGTGCGGGTAAACACTCGGGTGTCGGTGGGCATATTGCGACCTACGCGTCGGCCGCCGTCCTGTACGACGTAGGTTTCGACCACTTCTTCCGTGGCCGAACCGATACCTTCGACGGCGATCTGGTGTACATCCAGGGCCACTCCTCCCCGGGCATTTACGGCCGCGCCTACCTCGAAGGCCGCATCAGCGAAGCGCAGCTGGACAACTTTCGCCGCGAGGCCGGTGGCGAGGGCTTGTCCTCCTACCCGCACCCACGGCTGATGCCGGACTTCTGGCAGTTCCCGACAGTATCGATGGGCCTGGGCCCGATTACCGCCGCCTACCAGGCGCGCTTTATGCGCTACCTGGAGTTCCGCGACCTCAAGCTACACCAAGGCCGCAAGGTGTGGGCATTCCTGGGCGACGGCGAAATGGACCAGCCGGAATCCCTGGCCGCCATCTCCCTGGCCGGCCGCGAGAAGCTCGACAACCTGATCTTTGTGGTCAATTGCAACCTGCAGCGCCTGGACGGCCCGGTGCGTGGCAATGCCAAGGTGATCCAGGAGTTCGAAAGCCTGTACCGCGCCGCCGGCTGGAATGTGATCAAGGTGATCTGGGGCGGCGGCTGGGATGCGCTGCTGGAAAAGGACCAGAGCGGCCTGTTGCGCCAACGCATGATGGAGTGCGTGGACGGCGACTACCAGAACTACAAATCCCAGAACGGCGCCTATGTGCGTGAACATTTCTTCGGCAAATACCCGCAATTACTGGCGCTGGTTGCCGACATGTCCGACGACGATATCTGGAAACTCTCACGCGGTGGCCACGACCCGGACAAGGTCTACAACGCCTACGCCGCTGCCGTGCGCCACAAAGGCCAACCGACGGTGATCCTGGCCAAAACCGTCAAGGGTTTCGGCATGGGCGAAGCAGGCGAAGGCCAGAACATCAATCACCAGTTGAAGAAGATGGGCGCTGATGCCGTAAAAGCCTTTCGCGACCGCTTCGGCCTGGAAGTGGCCGATGACCAGCTCGACGAAATCCCTTACCTCAAGCCTGCCGCCGACAGCGAAGAAGCCCGCTACTTCGCTGCCCGTCGCCAGGCGTTGGGCGGCCATGTGCCAGCACGACACACTGCGGTCGAGGCCTTGCAGATACCCGAACTGAGCGCGTTTGCCACCCAACTCAAAGACACCGGCGAGCGTGCCATCTCCACCACCATGGCGTTTGTGCGCATCCTTGGCACCCTGCTCAAAGACCCGCACCTGGGCAAGCTGATCGTACCGATAGTGCCGGACGAGTCGCGCACCTTCGGCATGGAGAGCCTGTTCCGTCAGATCGGCATTCACTCCGCCGTCGGCCAGCTCTATACCCCACAAGACGCCGGGCAATTGAGCTACTACAAAGAGAGCAAAGACGGACAGATCATGCAGGAAGGCCTGAATGAGTCCGGGGCCATTTCTTCGTGGATTGCGGCGAGCACGTCCTACAGCAATCACGGCTTGATGACCGTGCCGTTCTACATTTTCTATTCGATGTTCGGGTTCCAGCGCGTCGGCGACCTGGCCTGGGCCGCCGGCGATGCCCGCGCTCGCGGCTTTCTGCTGGGCGCCACGGCCGGCCGCACCACGCTGATGGGCGAAGGCTTGCAGCATGACGACGGCCACAGCCACATCCTGGCGTCGGTGATCCCCTGCTGCGTCGCCTATGACCCGACCTTTGCCTACGAGCTGGCGGTGATCATTCGCGAAGGCATGCGGCGCATGTACGTCGAACAGGAGGACATTTACTACTACATCACCCTGCTCAACGAAAACTACCCGCACCCGGCCATGCCCGAAGGCGCGGAAGACGGGATTCTCAAAGGCTTGTATCCGCTGAGCACGCAACCCCAGGCACAGGTGCAATTGATGGGCAGCGGCTCGATCCTGCGCGAGGTGATTGGCGCAGCGCAACTGCTCGACAAGGACTTTGGCGTAGCCAGTAATGTCTGGAGCGCCACCAGCCTGACCGAATTGCGCCGCGACGGGCACGCGGTAGAGCGCTGGAACCTGCTGCACCCGCAGGACGAACCGCGCGCGAGCTACGTGGAAACCAGCTTGGCCGGACACAGCGGGCCGGTGGTGGTGGCGACGGACTATATGAAGTTATTCGCCGACCAGATCCGCCCGTTTGTACACGGCCGCCGTTTCGTGGCGCTGGGTACCGATGGCTTTGGGCAATCGGACACCCGCGAAACCCTGCGCGAATTCTTTGAGGTGGACCGCCACTTCATCGTGTTGGCGGCGCTGAAGGCGCTGGCCGATGACGGCGTGATCGGGCGTGACAAGGTGAGCGAGGCCATCAGCCGCTACGGGATCAACGTCGACAAGACGAACCCCGTAGCGGTCTGAGTTACTGCCCAGGCGTCGGCAGTGGTGGAATCGCCTCTGTCGGCGCCGGCAGGTTCGGGTTGGTCGGCGCTGGCGCTGGTTCCGCAGCCGGTGCAGGTGTTGGCGCAGTGGTCGGCGCTGGCTCGGCCTGTGGCGAAATCGGTGCCGCCTCTGGCGGCGGTGCCAGCGGTTCCGACACGGCGGGCGCTACCGATGCGTCCTTGGGCGCGTCGACCTTATCGGCCGGCGCTACCTTATCGGTCGGCGCTACCTTATCGGCAGGCGCAGGCTTATCGGCAGGCGCAGCCGCTTTCGGCTCCGGCACGCCCAGCTCAGCCTTGGGCTTCTCTGGAATATGTTCGGCCGCTTTCACGTCCTGGGGCAGGAACACATCCACCAGCGAGAAGTAGCGATCGTAAAACTTTGGTGCCGTCACCGTCTCGCTGGCCACCTTGACCATCGAATCATCGGTTGAGCCGATCGGCATCGACACCGAGCCCAACACACCCACGCCGAGGCTGGCGGAGTTGTTGACCTTCTTCAGCGCGTAGCGGTCCTGCAAGGCGTTGGCGAACATGGTTGAGTGCTTGGCGCCTTTGCCATCATCGGCACACACCACGTTGAAGCTGATTTGCAGATGGGTTTCGCCGGTCTGCTGGAAGCTCTTGTTACCCACCACCAGCTTGGGGTCGCTGCTGGTGATGATGTAACCCTGGCTCAACAGCGCACGTCGCGCCGCTTCACAGGCCGCCACGTCGCTGACCGGGTAATCACGGGAGAACGTGCCGGAGTCGTCGAAATTTTCATGTTCATAAATAGCGGTCTTGGGTGACGAGCAGCCCGCAGCGCCCGCCAGCACCAGCGCCAACCCGAGGCTACGCAAGTGAAATGATGTCGACATCGAAAATCCTGAGGAAAACAGTCAGGGCGCTATTGTGCAACAGAACGCAGGGTTGGCGCGCACATTCCTGTCGGTAAAACGTCACAGCGTTATTACACCACCTGCGCAGGGAAAAGCCCGGCAGACATATGGTCGATAAACACCCGCAGCTTGGCCGAGGCGAAGCGACTCGAGGGCCACAGCATCCAGAAACTGCCACGGTGGACCAGATGCTCATCCAGCACCCGTTGCAGACGCCCCTGGCGCACCGCCTCCTTGACCATAAAGTCCGGCAGGCAGGCGATGCCCAACCCTTCGTGCACCACATAGCTGAGGGACTCGATGGTGGTGCTGACCAGCGGCGCACGCAGCACCGGCTCCGCCACGCCCGGCACCGGGCGCAGTGGCCAGGGCTCCAGCTTGCCGGTGGCGCAGAACTTGTGGCGCAGGCAGGCATGGCCGCTCAAATCCTGCGGCTGTTGCGGCGTGCCATGCTGGGCCAGGTAACCCGGCGTGGCCACCAGGACCAGCTGATAATGCCCCAGACGACGTGCCATCAGCCGTGAATCTTCCGGCTTGCCGGTGCGAATCACCGCATCAAAACCTTCCTCGATCACGTCGACCATGCGATCGGAGAAGTCCACATCCAGTTCAATGTCCGGGTAGGCGCGCATAAAGTCGCTGAGCACCGGCATCAACAAGCCACGCACTTGCGGCAAGCTGATGCGCAATGTACCTCGGGGCGTGGCGCCGGCCTCGGTCAATTCCTGCTCGGCCGCTTCCACCTCGGCCAGAATCCGTCGCGAGCGCTCCAGGAACAGCGCGCCTTCGCCGGTCAGGGTGACGCTGCGTGTGCTGCGATGAAACAGCCGCACGCCCAGGCGTTCTTCCATGCGCGCGATGCTTTTGCCCACGGCCGAAGACGACACCCCCAGCACGCGGCCAGCAGCGGTAAAGCTGCGGGTTTCCGCAACCTGCACGAACACCGCAAGGCTACTCAGACTGTCCATCGCCCATCCTTATCGATTGCGGACTTTGATGTCCGATAAGTTCGGAACCTTAGCCTGTTTTTCCGCAACCCACAGCCCCCTACTCTGCCTCCTGACCTTTTGCATGGAGACGGAACATGAGCGACTGCCCCCCGATTACCAACCCGGCCGTCACGACCGTAAAGGACGCACTGCCCCTCGGCGGCTTGCTGGCCTTGGCGTGTGCCGGGTTTATCACGATTCTGACCGAGGCCATGCCGGCCGGGCTGCTGCCACAAATGAGCGAAGGGCTGCAGGTTTCGCAGGCGTTGGTCGGCCAACTGGTGACCCTGTATGCCCTCGGTTCATTGCTCGCGGCCATTCCCCTGACCTTATTGACCCAAGGCTGGCGGCGGCGTCCGTTGCTGCTGATTGCCATCGGCGGCTTTGCCCTGGTCAACAGCGTCACGGCACTCTCCACCCATTACGGGCTGACCCTGGTTGCGCGGTTTTTTGCCGGCGTATTCGCCGGGTTGCTTTGGGCGTTGCTGGCCGGGTATGCCAGCCGGATGGTGGCCCCGCGCCTGCAAGGCCGGGCGATTGCTGTGGCCATGCTCGGCGCACCGCTGGCGTTGTCGCTGGGTGTACCCGCCGGCACTTTCCTCGGCACTGCGGTGGGCTGGCGCCTGAGCTTTGCCATCATGACCGGGCTGACGCTGTTGCTGCTGGTGTGGGCACGCTGGCAACTGCCGGATTTCGCCGGGCAAGCGGCGCAACAGCGCTTGGGTTTGCGCCAAGTGTTTAACCTGCCAGGCATTCGTCCGGTGCTGTGGGTGACGTTTACCTACGTACTGGCGCACAACATTCTGTACACCTACATCGCCCCACTGCTGGTGCCTGCCGGGTTAGAAGCCGACATCGACCGGATCTTGCTGGTGTTTGGTCTCGCGGCCTTGCTGAGCATCTGGCTGACGGGCGTGCTGATTGATCAACACCTGCGGCGCCTGCTGATCATCAGTTGCGTGATGTTCGCGGGAGCGGCCCTGGCACTGGGCGTGTGGATGACCTCCACCGGTGCGGTGTATGCCAGCGTGGCGCTGTGGGGCCTGGCCTTTGGTGGCTTGCCGGCGCTGCTGCAGACGGCGCTGGCCAAGTCTGCCGGTGACTCGGCCGATGCCGCGCAATCGATGCTGGTGACGGTGTGGAACCTGGGGATTGCCGGCGGCGGGCTGGCGGGCGGCCTGTTGCTGCAAACATCGGGGATTGGGTTGTTCCCCTGGGCGGTGGGCGGATTGGTGCTGTTGGCGTTGGCGCCGACACGGCGCATCGCGAGGACAAGCGCTGGATATACGGTTAACCTTGAAACACCCTGAAACTTATTTGGAATTAACCTGGGTGATCAAACCGTTCATTTCACTGCGCCGCCGCTTTACCTCACTGCGCTGGCGCACCCGGATCACCCTGTGGGCCGGCGCCACCATCGCCGGGCTGATGGTGGTGATGTTTGCGCGCCTGGCTGACGTGGCGCTCACTCAATTCGCCGAGCAATCCAGCGCCCATCCGTGGCTGCCCTTTCTCTATACACCGCTGGTGGGCATGCTGGTGGTGTGGCTGACCACGCGCTTTTTTGCCGGTGCCCAAGGCAGCGGCATTCCCCAGGTCATCGCTGCCACCCGCCTGGCCAACAAGGGGCAGGACGTCAGCAGGCTGGTGTCCTTGCGTATCGCCTTTGCCAAGATAGGCCTCGGTACATTGGCGTTGACCGGCGGTTTTTCCGCCGGGCGCGAAGGGCCGTCCGTGCAGGTGGCGGCGTCGATCATGCACTTCTTCCATCGCTACCTGCCCAATGCCCGCATCATCCGTAGCGAAGACTTGATCCTGGCCGGCGGCGCTGCCGGTATCGCCGCTGCGTTCAATACGCCGTTGGCCGGCATCGCCTTCGCAGTCGAAGAGTTGGGGCGCAAGCTCGAAACCCGCACCAGCGGTGTCTTGCTCAGCACGATTATTTTATCGGGGATGGTCGCCATCGCCCTGCAGGGCAATTACAACTATTTCGGCCATCTGGACGTTGAGGAGATCAAACTCGACATCATTATTCCGGTGCTGGCGGCAGGCATCGGCTGCGGCCTGCTCGGCGGGCTGTTCAGCCGCATGCTGCTGTGGCCACAGCGCCACCACAAGTTTGTAGTCTGGGAATGGCGGCGTGCCCACCCGGTGTGGTTCGCCGGGGCGTGTGGGCTGGTAGTGGCAATCCTGGGCTGGCTCAGCGGCGGAATGTCCTTCGGCAGCGGCTACGGGATTACTTCGCAGATCATTGCTGCCGATGTCGGCTTGCCGTGGCATGCGCCGGTCACGCGTTTTCTGGCCACAGTGGTCACTTATTTTTCCGGGATTCCCGGCGGCATCTTTGCCCCGTCGCTGGCCGTCGGCGCGGCCGTGGGCGCCAACGCAGCCGAGTTCTTCGCGCTGGCAGCGCAACCGACCATTGCGCTGTGCATGGTGGGCTTTCTGGCGGCCGTGACCCAATCGCCGATCACCTCGGCAATCATCGTGATGGAGATGATCGACAGCCACGGGATGGTGATCAGCCTGATGGCGGTGGCGCTGATTGCCAAGGCCGTCAGTTCGCGAATGGGGCCGGAGTTGTACCAGCAATTGGCGCGCGGTTTTCTGCAACCTCCGACAAAAAGCCCGTAACGCTGACAACATTGTTTACAACTTATTCATCAACTTCCTATCATCGCCCTGGGTGCGTGACTGCATAGGGCACAACGCAGGTTAAAGCAAAGCATTGGTCGGGCCGCCAATGGAGACTTGTCGTGCCCAAAAAACACCCTGCCATCCCTCGTCCCCAGGCCTTGACCGAGGGCGCACTGTCGGCTCTTGAGCGGTTTTCACGCATTGAGGCGGTCAGCGGCATCGTCCTGCTGCTGGCGGCCATTGCTGCGCTGATCTGGGCCAACAGCCCCGCCGCCGCGTCCTATGAACACTTCTGGAACACCCCGCTCACCCTCGGGCTGGGCGACTTCAGTGTGTCGCGCTCACTGCACTTTCTGGTCAACGACGGCTTGATGACCATCTTCTTCCTGGTGGTTGGCGCCGAGATACGCCAGGAAATAAAGGACGGCGCACTCGCCAACCTGAAACTTGCGACCCTGCCGCTGGGCGCCGCACTGGGTGGCGTATTGATGCCCGCCATCCTCTACACTGCGCTCAATCATGGCACCGCCGCCGCCAGTGGCTGGGCCGTGCCTACCGCCACCGACATTGCCTTTGCCGTCGGCGTGCTGGCGCTGTTGGGCAAATCGATCCCCAGCGGTGTGCGTGTGTTGCTGCTGGCACTGGCCATCATCGATGACATCGTGGCGATCCTGATCATTGCCGTGTTCTTCACTGCCAGCCTGGACTACATGGGCCTGGTGGTGGCCGCAGGTGGTTTGGCCTTAGTGCTGGTGTTCCAGCGGATGGGCATCAGCAAGGCGGCGATCTATCTGCTGCCGGGGGCGATTGTCTGGTTCGGCCTGCTCAAGACCGGCGTGCACCCGACCCTCGCCGGGGTGATCCTGGGCCTGATGACGCCGGTGAGTTCCAAACCGACCACCGAACGCCCCCTGGACACCATCGGACGTACCTTCAACGAGCTGATGGATCGCCTTTCGCAACCGGCCGACGACGCGCACCAGGTCGCCAGGCCGCTCAAGCAACTGCGCGAAGCCCAACGCGAGCTGATGCCGCCGGTGCAGCGCGTGCAATCGGCGTTGCACCCGTGGGTCGCGTTCGGCGTGATGCCGCTGTTCGCCCTGGCCAATGCCGGTGTGAGCCTACAGGGCTTGAACCTTGAGCACCCGCTGCCCCACGGCGTGTTTATGGGCGTGATCGTCGCCTTGGTGATCGGCAAGCCGTTGGGCGTGATGCTGGCGAGTGTCACGCTGGTCAAACTCAATATCTGCAAGCTGCCCGACGGTGTCACCTGGAGCGGTGTCGGCCTGGTCGGCCTGCTGGCGGGGATTGGTTTTACCATGTCGATCTTTATCTCGTCCCTGGCCTTCTCCGACCCGGAACTGTTGGCAGCGGCCAAACTGAGTGTGCTGACGGCGTCGACCGTGGCAGCGGTGATTGGGTTGAGCTGGGGCAAGCTGAAGTTCTGAGCTGGACATTGCGCAAAAAAAAAGCCCCCGGTCGTTCGGACCGGGGGCTTTTCTATTCAAACCAACATCAGAACTTCTTGATGTCAGCCTTGGTTTGCAACTGCTTGCGGTAGGCAGCAAAGTCCTGCTGGCCAATACGCGAGGCGAGGAAGCGGCGGTATTGCGCCTTTTCGTCGTCGGTAGGGGCTGCAGCTTCGTTGACGCCGTTCAAGCGCACGATCACCAGGCTACCGTCAGCCAGGGTCACGGTGGTGAAGGTCGGCTTGTCCTTGGCCGCAGGCTTTGGCATGCGGAACAGGGCTTGCAGCACGGCCGGCTCGATCGCTTCAGCGTTACGGGTTGCCGCTTCAGTCACCTTCCAGGCCTGGCCGTCGATCGGCTGGTTCAACGGGGTCTTGCCGTCACGCAGGCTGGCGATCAACTCGTCGGCATGGGTTTTGGCAGCCGCGATGGCGCGCTCTTTGGTCATCTGAGTGCGGATCGCAGCCGACACGCTTTCCAGCGGCAGTTGCGTTGGCTTCAGATGCTCTTTGGCACGCAGCACGATGATGGTTTCCGGGTCCAGCTCGATAGCGCTGCTGTTGGCACCTTCATCCAGCACTTCCGGGCTGAACGCAGCAGTGACCACGGCACGGTTGGCCGCAACACCTTCGCCACCTTCACGACCAAACGGCGCGGACGTATGCACGGTCAGCTTCAGGTCGGACGCCGGCTGAGCCAGGTCGGAGGCTTCGAATGCCGCATCTTCCAATTGCTTGGTCGCCTCGACATAACGCTGCTCGACCTGCTGGGTCTTGAGTTCACGGGTCAGCTTGTCTTTCAGGCTGGCAAACGATGGCACTTCTGGTGCTTCAACGCCCAACAGCTTGATCAAGTGCCAACCGAAGGTGGTTCGCACCGGCGCCGACACCTGGTCCTTGTTCAAGGCATACAGGGCGGTTTCGAAGTCCGGGTCGTAGACGCCAGGGCCGGCAAAGCCCAAGTCACCGCCATTGTTGGCCGAACCTGGATCCTGGGAGAACTCCTTGGCCAGGGCTTCGAACTTCTCACCCTTGGCCAGGCGTGCCTGGATGTCTTCGATCTTGGCCTTGGCTTGCGCGTCGGTGGTCTTGTCGTTGACTTCAATCAGAATGTGCGCGGCACGACGCTGTTCAGCGAGGTTGGCGGTTTCTTTCTGATAGGCCGCCTGCAGCTCTTCGTCCTTGACGGTGACCTGGTCGAAGAAGGACGACTTCTTCAGTTCCAGGTAATCGATGACCACTTGATCGGGAGTCATTAACTCTTTGGCGTGCTGGTCGTAGTAAGCCTTGACCTCATCGTCGGTAAGCTTCACCGCCGCAGGGTCGGTCTTGATCTTGACGGTGGCAAAATCGCGGGTCTGTTTTTCCAGACGGGCGAAAGCCAGCACTTCGGCGTCGGTGACGAAACCGCTGCCGGCGATGCCTGCGCGAACCTGGCCGATCAGCATTTCCTGGGTCAGCATCTGACGAAATTGCATACGGGTGTAGCCCAGCTGACGGATCACCTGGTCAAAGCGTTCGGCACTGAACTTGCCGTCCACCTGGAATTCCGGCGTCTGCAGGATCACCTGGTCCAGCGCAGCTTCAGAGAAGCCGAACTTTGAATCGGCGGCGCCTTGCAGCAACAGCTTGCGATCGATCAGGCCCTTCAGAGCCGCTTCGCGCAGCAGTTTTTCGTCCAGCAGCGAAGCATCGAAATCCTTGCCCAACTGTTGCATCAGCTGGCGACGTTGCATATCGACGGCCTGGCCCAGTTCGGTCTGGGTGATTTCTTCACCGTTGACCTTGGCCACGTCCTGCTTGTTGTTACCCGAAGCCTGGAAAATGGCCTCGATACCGGTGAACGCCATCAATGCGACGATGATCCCGATAATGGTCTTGGCAATCCAGCCTTGTGAATTGTCCCTGATATTTTGCAGCATGCGTCCCCCAGAAACGGTTGATCTTCAAAAATTAGGCAACCGTGGAGCGTGGGTAGAGTCCGGATAGAAGAAAGGCGCATCCGAGGATGCGCCTTCTCGTAACTGGCGGAGCGGACGGGGTTTTGAACCACACCCCAGGCCCTGGCGACCCGATGGATACGCGGGTCAGCTGCCGCTCCGCTGCCAGGTCAGACCTGCGTCTGACCCGGGTAAGCAAGGCTTGAACGAAGCTTAGTTAACCGCTTCTTTCAGGGCTTTACCGGCTTTGAAACCTGGTTTTTTGGCAGCAGCGATTTGCAGTGCTTTGCCAGTCTGTGGGTTACGGCCAGTGCGAGCTGGGCGGTCAGTCACAGAGAAAGTACCGAAGCCTACCAGTACCACGGAGTCGCCGGCCTTCAGAGCGCCAGTGACGGATTCGATTACTGCGTCCAGCGCACGGCCGGCAGCAGCTTTCGGGATATCAGCGGATGCGGCGATAGCATCAATCAGTTCCGACTTGTTCACTCTAAGTCCCCTTATATATCTATTGAGTATGATTCTAAGTTTTTTGGTGAAAGCAAAAACCAGTGCTGAATGGCCTACAGACACTTAAGAGCCGCTTTATAACAAGGGCTCTAAAAAGCTGTCAAGGAAGCCCCCAGGCTTAATCGCATTAATGCGTGCTAATTCTTTCCTTGGAATCGGACTCGCGTTTTTCGTCCTTCGCGACAATCTCCGGAGCCACATCCGGCAAGGGCTCCGGCGCGTATTGCAGCGCAATTTGCAGGACCTCGTCAATCCATTTAACCGGTTTAATCTGAAGATCCTGCTTGATATTGTCCGGAATTTCCTTTAAGTCGCGAACATTCTCTTCAGGAATGATCACGGTCTTGATACCACCCCGGTGTGCAGCGAGCAATTTCTCTTTCAGACCACCGATGGCCAATACCTGACCACGCAGGGTAATTTCCCCGGTCATCGCCACATCGGCACGCACAGGAATGCCAGTCAGAGCCGACACCAGTGCCGTGCACATGCCTACACCCGCGCTAGGCCCGTCTTTGGGGGTCGCCCCTTCCGGCATGTGGATGTGGGTGTCGTGCTTCTCGTGGAAGTCCAGGGGGATCCCCAGGCTCTTGGCGCGGCTGCGCACTACGGTCTGCGCGGCGGTGATCGATTCGACCATCACATCACCCAGCGAACCCGTCTTGATAAGCTGGCCTTTGCCCGGGATCACCGCAGCTTCGATGGTCAGCAGTTCGCCGCCCACCTGGGTCCACGCCAGGCCAGTTACCTGCCCTACCTGATCCTGCTGCTCAGCCAGACCGTAACGGAATTTCTTCACGCCCAGGAAGTGCTCCAGGGAATCGGCAACCACCTTCACCGAGAAGCGTTTTTCCAGCGAGTGCTCCTTGACCGCTTTGCGGCAGATCTTCGCAATCTGACGCTCAAGGCCACGCACACCGGCTTCGCGGGTGTAGTAACGCACGATGTCGCGGATCGCTTCGACCTCAAATTCGATCTCGCCTTTTTTCAGGCCATTGGCCGAAATCTGCTTGGGCGCGAGGTATTTGACGGCGATGTTGATCTTTTCGTCTTCGGTGTAACCCGGCAGACGAATCACCTCCATCCGGTCCAGCAGGGCTGGCGGGATGTTCATGGAGTTGGAGGTGCACAGGAACATTACGTCGGACAAGTCGTAGTCGACTTCCAGGTAATGGTCGTTGAAATTGTGGTTTTGCTCGGGGTCGAGCACTTCGAGCAACGCCGAGGCCGGATCGCCACGCATGTCGCTGCCCATTTTGTCGATTTCATCGAGCAGGAACAGCGGGTTGCGCACACCCACCTTTGTCATTTTTTGAATCAATCTTCCTGGCATCGAACCGATGTAAGTACGGCGATGGCCACGAATTTCCGCTTCATCACGCACACCGCCAAGGGCCATGCGCACAAATTTACGGTTGGTCGCACTGGCAATCGACTCGGCCAGGGAGGTTTTACCCACACCCGGAGGCCCGACCAGGCACAACACCGGGCCACGAATTTTCTTCACGCGCTTTTGCACGGCGAGGTATTCGAGGATGCGTTCTTTAACTTCTTCGAGGCCGTAGTGGTCGGCGTCAAGGATCTCTTCGGCACGGGCCAGGTCCAGGCGCACCTTGGTCTGAGCCTTCCACGGCACCTGCACCAGCCAGTCGATGTAGGAACGCACCACGGTGGCTTCGGCCGACATTGGCGACATTTGCTTGAGCTTGTTCAGCTCAGCCATGGCCTTGGTCAGGGCGTCTTTAGGCAGGCCGGCGGCGTCGATGCGCTTTTTCAGCTCTTCGACTTCGTTGTGGCCTTCTTCGCTGTCGCCGAGTTCTTTCTGAATGGCCTTCATCTGCTCATTCAGGTAGTACTCGCGCTGGCTGCGCTCCATTTGTTTCTTCACGCGGCCACGGATGCGCTTCTCAACCTGCAGCAGGTCGATTTCGCCATCCAGCAGCGCCAGCACGTGTTCGACACGGGCCGGCAGGTCGATGATTTCGAGGATGTCCTGCTTCTGCTCGATCTTGAGCGCCATGTGCGCGGCCATGGTGTCGACCAGGCGGCTTGGCTCATCGATGCTGTTGAGAGAAGACAGCACTTCAGCCGGGACTTTCTTGCCCAACTGCACATACTGCTCGAACTGCGAGAGCAGGCTGCGCACAAACACTTCGGATTCGCGCTCAGGGGCTTCGACTTCATCGATCAGCGCCACTTCGGCGCGCAGATGCCCGTCCACCTCCATGAAGCGCTCGACCGCACCACGTTGCTCGCCTTCGACCAGCACCTTGACGGTGCCATCGGGCAACTTGAGCAATTGCAGAACAGTAGCAACGGTGCCGACGCGATACAGGGCGTCTTCGCCTGGATCATCATCGGCAGGATTCTTCTGGGCCAACAGCAGGATTTGCTTGTCGCCCGTCATCGCAGCCTCGAGGGCTTCGATAGACTTCTCGCGCCCCACGAACAGCGGGATAACCATGTGCGGATAGACGACGACATCACGCAACGGCAGGAGAGGCAATTCAATGGTTGTCTTCATGATTTCGCCTCTATGACAGTTGAAAAATTAGCTTGAAACCAAGATGGGGGCTGTACGCAAAAAAAACAAGCTCAATGCCAGCAGTTAAACGCATGAATAAACGCGAATTTAACCGCAAAACACAAACCGCCCCGAAAAACCGCCACATAAAAAGAAAGGGCCTCGAAAGGCCCTTGCTTGTACTGCGACGGCTTGACGCTTACGCGTCAGGTGCAGCCTTGGCAGCCGGCTCACTGTTTTCGTAGATATACAGTGGCTTGGACTTGCCTTCGATAACGCTTTCGTCGATCACCACCTTGCTCACCTCGGATTGCGAGGGGATTTCGTACATGGTGTCGAGCAACACGCCTTCGAGGATCGAACGCAGGCCACGTGCACCGGTCTTGCGCTCCAGTGCCCGCTTGGCCACTGATTTGAGCGCGTCGGTACGGAACTCGAGGTCTACACCTTCCATCTCGAACAGCTTGGCGTATTGCTTGGTCAGGGCGTTTTTCGGCTCGGTGAGGATCTGAATCAAAGCAGCCTCATCCAGCTCGTCCAACGTGGCCAGGACCGGCAGACGGCCAACGAATTCCGGGATCAGACCGAACTTGACCAAATCGTCAGGTTCGACTTCACGCAGGGACTCGCCCACCTTCTTGCCTTCTTCCTTGCTGCGCACTTCTGCACCAAAGCCGATGCCGCCACGGGTGGAACGTTGCTGAATAACCTTTTCCAGCCCCGAGAATGCACCGCCACAGATGAACAGGATGTTGCGCGTATCAACCTGAAGGAATTCCTGCTGCGGGTGCTTGCGGCCGCCTTGTGGCGGTACGGAAGCAACCGTACCTTCGATCAGTTTCAACAGGGCTTGCTGCACGCCTTCACCGGAAACGTCCCGAGTGATCGACGGGTTGTCGGACTTGCGCGAAATCTTGTCGATTTCGTCGATGTAGACAATACCCATCTGGGCCTTCTCTACGTCGTAGTCGCACTTCTGCAGCAGCTTCTGAATGATGTTCTCGACATCTTCACCCACGTAGCCAGCCTCGGTGAGGGTGGTGGCGTCGGCGATGGTGAACGGAACGTTCAGCAGGCGAGCGAGGGTTTCTGCAAGCAGGGTTTTACCCGAGCCTGTAGGACCAATCAGCAAGATGTTGCTCTTGCCGAGTTCGACTTCGTCGCCTTTCTTGTCACGCTGGTTCAAGCGCTTGTAGTGGTTGTACACCGCTACCGCCAGAACCTTTTTTGCACGCTCTTGACCAATCACATACTGATCAAGGATGCCGCTGATTTCTTTAGGCGAAGGCAATTTATGCGCGCTGCTCTCGGCCTGGGCTTCCTGCACCTCCTCGCGGATGATGTCATTGCACAGGTCGACGCACTCGTCGCAGATAAACACCGAGGGGCCGGCAATCAATTTGCGTACTTCATGCTGGCTTTTGCCGCAGAAGGAGCAATAGAGCAGCTTGCCGTTGTCCTCGCCGTTGCGGGTGTCAGTCATTCGTTCGATCCAAATCCGATAGGCTTGCAACACAAGATGAAGGCTTATGCGGGCTTTTTCAAGCCCGCCGGTGGTCGGACATGCCGACTAGCCTTATTTTGAGGTGCTTATATTAAGCGGGGCGCTTTTCGATCACTGCGTCGATCAACCCGTATTCACGAGCAGCTTCAGCGCTCATGAAATTGTCGCGGTTGGTATCACGCTCGATTTCTTCCAGGGTGTGCCCGCTGTGTTTGGCCATCAGCGTGTTCAGACGCTCACGAATAAACAGGATTTCCTTGGCGTGGATTTCGATGTCCGATGCCTGGCCCTGGAAACCGCCCAACGGCTGGTGAATCATCACGCGCGAGTTCGGCAGGCAGTAACGCTTGCCCTCGGCACCTGCGGTCAGCAGGAACGCGCCCATGCTGCAGGCCTGGCCGATGCACGTGGTCGACACGTTTGGCTTGATGAACTGCATGGTGTCGTAAATCGACATGCCTGCAGTGACCGAGCCGCCCGGGGAGTTGATGTAAAGATGGATGTCCTTGTCCGGGTTTTCCGCTTCAAGGAACAGCAGTTGCGCGCAGATCAGGTTGGCCATGTAGTCCTCTACCGGGCCGACCAGAAAAATCACTCGTTCCTTGAGCAGGCGCGAGTAGATGTCATAGGCGCGTTCGCCACGAGCAGATTGCTCGACAACCATCGGGACCAGGCCGCCGGCGGCCTGGATATCAGAGTTCTGCTGAATATAGGAATTACGGAACATGCTCTGCAGTTACTCCCAAATAGTCATGTCTTGAAAACGCATAAGCCAGCGCGAGGCTGGCTTATGGTTATATTTCGAACGAGTTGGACAATCAGTCGGCTTGTGCTGCTTCCGCCGGTTTGACTGCTTCTTCGTAAGAGACCGCTTTGTCGGTCACCTTAGCCTTCTGCAGAACAGTATCCACAACTTGTTCTTCCAGCACAACCGAACGTACTTCGTTCAGTTGCTGGTCGTTCTTGTAGTACCAAGCCACGACCTGCTCAGGCTCCTGGTAGGCCGAAGCCATTTCCTGGATCATCTCGCGAACGCGATCTTCGTCAGGCTTGAGGTCGAATTGCTTGACCACTTCAGCCACGACCAGACCCAGTACAACGCGGCGCTTGGCTTGCTCTTCGAACAGCTCGGCCGGCAGTTGGTCAGGCTTGATGTTGCCACCGAACTGCTGAACCGCTTGAACGCGCAGGCGATCCACTTCGTTGGACAGCAGGGCCTTGGGCACTTCGATCGGGTTGGCGGCCAGCAGACCATCCATTACCTGGTTCTTGACCTTGGACTTGATGGCCTGACGCAGTTCACGCTCCATGTTCTTGCGAACTTCGGTGCGGAAACCGTCGATGCCGGTTTCCTTGATACCGAACTGGGCGAAGAACTCTTCGTTCAGCTCAGGCAGCTTAGGCTCGGAAACGCTGTTGACGGTCACGGTGAACTCGGCGGCTTTGCCGGCCAGGTCCAGGTTCTGGTAGTCAGCCGGGAAAGTCAGGCTCAGAACGCGTTCTTCACCGGCCTTGGCGCCAACCAGACCGTCTTCGAAGCCAGGGATCATGCGGTTGGAACCCAGTACCAGCTGGGTGCCCTTGGCGGAGCCGCCAGCGAATGCTTCGCCGTCAACCTTGCCAACGAAATCGATGTTCAGCTGGTCTTCGTTCTGGGCGGCACGCTCGGCCACTTCGAAACGGGTGTTCTGCTTGCGCAGGATTTCCAGCATGTTGTCCAGGTCGGCATCCGCCACGTCAGCGCTCAGGCGCTCAACGGCGATGTCTTCGAAACCGGCAACGGTGAATTCCGGGAACACTTCGAATACGGCAACGTATTCCAGGTCTTTACCGGCTTCCAGGGATTTAGGCTCGATCGAAGGCGAACCCGCCGGGTTCAGCTTGTGCTCGACAACAGCTTCGTAGAAGGAAGCCTGGATCACGTCACCCACAGCTTCCTGACGCGCATCGGCACCAAAACGACGCTTGATTTCGCTCATCGGCACTTTGCCTGGACGGAAACCAGCGATCTTGGCCTTTTGGGCAGTCTGCTGCAGACGCTTGTTGACCGCAGTCTCAATACGCTCTGCCGGAACGGTGATGCTCAGGCGGCGCTCGATGGCAGTAGTATTTTCAACAGAAACTTGCATGGATATTCCTCGTTGCACAGACGTTAGCCGGCCGTTTCCGACCCCAGAATCAAGGGCATGCATTCTAGTGGGTCAAACTCAAGAAGTCACCCTACTGAAAACGGGTGGAAAAACAGCAGGCCATTTATAGGTTCAAGTGCACGCATGCACCTCATCCCGTTAGCAAATACAGCGCATCCCGCCAGGGCTCTAGGCCAGCCCTTCTATATATAGAAGAGCCGGATGCACACCCCGGCGAGCGACCCTGCAAGCAAGGTCGAAGGGTGTGGCGGCAGCATCGAGAAACACAAATACGATGAAACGCCCTACCCCGAAAACTCAAAACACTCAAACAAAAACGGCACAGCCCTTTTTCAGGTACTGCGCCGTTATTCGCTATTAAATAGCTGTACTGACCCTTATATAGCCGCGGATCAGTTCTACACGCTCAAAACCGGCAACGATTCTAACGCCAAGGCATTGAGAATGCTTGTTTTTTCTTGACGTCAATCAAGGCCGCAGGCCTGGTGCCGGTCGATGGCGGCAAAAACCCGACTGCGCGCCCGGTGCAGCAGCACCCGCGCGTTGCAAAGACTGACGCCCAGCAACTCGGCAATTTCCTCAAGCTCAAGCCCTACACGCTCACGCAGCACAAGCGCGGCGCTCTGAAGCGTCGACAGTTCCTGCAGCGTGCGCTCGATACAGGCACGCAGCTCATCCTCACTGGCCAGCGCCTCGGGCGTAAGCGTACGGGGAATACGCCTTGCGTAGATCAGCCAGGCATCCACTGATGCGGCAGTAGATGCTCGATCGGGTT
>NZ_LJRY01000175.1:0-348 GCF_002742515.1 Pseudomonas sp. 2822-15
CCTTCTCATCAATTAAAATATCTATCACATCGTCATAACTTCCAGGGTCTCGCATGATAAATCCATCAATCATTTGATTCCCTACATCTATGATAATCTCAATTGTCATATGTGCTATTCTCTCTAATGCCAATTGATCTAATTCTTTTTCCCATGATTCATGGGCTGAAAATAACTTAAGCTGTTTTTCCAGGACGTTTAAACGGTCTTCTATTAATTCACGATCTACAAAGTACATTCTCTCGTCACACCCTTTTTTTACACTTACAGATATTTTACCACATAAATTTAATTATCTATTGAGAATTTTGTCAAAAAGAGGTTAACATTTATTTAATAGTGTTTATT
>NZ_LJRY01000176.1:0-1236 GCF_002742515.1 Pseudomonas sp. 2822-15
TGTAGTGGTCTAATGAAACCGGACACCCATTTAGGCGAGAATGCTCGCCAGATCGAGGTGTCAGATGACCAAACAACGCCGCTCCTTTACTCCTGAATTCAAGCGCGAGGCTGCCGACCTTGTGCTCAAACAAAACTACAGCTACATCGAAGCCAGCCGTTCACTCGGTATTGGTGAGTCGGCATTGCGCCGCTGGGTTGACCAGATTCAGAAAGAACATAAAGGCGTCACCCCGCAGAGCAAGGCCCTGACTCCGGAACAGCAAAAAATTCAGGAGCTGGAAGCCCGGATTGCTCGGCTTGAGCGAGAGAAATCAATACTAAAAAAGGCTACCGCGCTCTTGATGTCGGAAGATCACGAGCGTTCGCGCTGATTGACCAGTTGAGCACACATGAGCCGGTTGATTGGCTGTGCAAGGTGTTTGACGTCACTCGCTCGTGTTACTACGCCCAGCGCCTGCGGCGCCGCACGCCCGATGTTGAACGGCTTCGATTGCGTAGTCGCGTCAGTGAGCTGTTCTCGCAAAGTCGCAGCTCTGCGGGCAGTCGCAGCATCCTGTCGCTGATGCGTGAAGACGGTGAGCAGATCGGTCGATTCAAAGTGCGTAGCTTGATGCGCGAGCTTGATTTAGTCAGCAAACAACCCGACTCCCATGCCTACAAACGAGCAACAGTAGAAAGACTGGATATCCCGAACACATTGAACCGCGAGTTCGACGTGCCAGCGCCCAATCAAGTCTGGTGCGGCGACATCACCTACATTTGGGCACAAGGAAAATGGCATTACCTGGCTGTCGTGCTGGATCTTTGCACACGCCGGATCGTGGGCTGGGCGTTGTCGGAAAAGCCGGACGCTGAACTGGTGATCAAGGCGCTGGATATGGCTTACGAGCAGCGTGGCAGGCCTTCGGATCTGCTATTCCACTCGGACCAGGGATCGCAATATGCAAGCCGGCTCTTTCGCCAGCGGCTGTGGCGTTATCGCATGCGCCAGAGCATGAGCCGGCGGGGAAATTGCTGGGACAACGCGCCGATGGAGCGCGTGTTCCGCAGCTTGAAGACAGAGTGGATACCGACCTTGGGCTATCGAACTGCGCAGGAAGCACAGCGTGATATCAGCCAATTCTTGATGCATCGCTACAACTGGATTCGGCCTCACCAATTCAACGGTGGGCTGGCGCCGGCTCGGGCCGAGGAAAAACTTAACGTCGTGTCCGGGATTAGTTGACCACTACAC
>NZ_LJRY01000177.1:0-265 GCF_002742515.1 Pseudomonas sp. 2822-15
GATAATGTACTTACGGTAAAAATCATATTATTTCCAGTGAAAAGTTCAGCACCAGCAAAGATAATGAGAACTAACGCAATACCAAAGGAAAGTCCCACTAATAGGGATGCTAACGGACTTGATACCTCATTAAACAATCCACCAAGTGAAAAGCTTAATACTACGGCTAGACCTATGTACGCACCTGCTAAACTTGCAGACACAAGAAACCTTCCTTTACTAGCATTTAATAAATCTTTTTTTGCTAACGCCATTCCATTTAATG
>NZ_LJRY01000178.1:0-239578 GCF_002742515.1 Pseudomonas sp. 2822-15
CTTAAGATCTCTCTGCAGCGGGAGGCGAATTCTACAGCGTTACACGCTGCTGTCAACACCTCTTTTTCAACTCCCTTCTGGCTTCGATGAACTGAAGCAACCCGCTGCCTAAAACTTCGCAACTCTTTGTTTACCAAGGAGTTTTCCGTTTCGACTGCGCCGGAAGTGGGGCGAATTATAGACAGATATAAAACGCCGTCAATCCTTAATTACGCTTTTGTTGCAGAAAGTGGTTTTTTCGCAATAAGGCGGGGAATCCGGCGCATCACTGGCGGGATCCGCAGCACCAGCAGCAGCGCCCCTATAGATGCATAGATCGCCCACTCCTTCAGGTCGGCCCGCACAATCCACAACATATGCAACAAACCGAGCCCAAGAATTACGTACACCAGTCGGTGCAGCTTCTTCCAACGGCTGCCCAACCGACGCTGGCTATAGCGATTGGACGTCACTGCCAGTACCAACAGGCCAAGGAAACCCAACGCACCGACAATAATGTAGGGCCGTTTACGCAGCTCCACGCCGAACTGCGACCAATCCAGCCCCAGGATGAATACGCAATACGCGGCCAGATGCAGCGCCACATACGCAAAACACCACAGCCCCAGTTGTCGGCGCACGGCAATCCACCCTGCCCACCCGCTGAGCTTCTGCAACGGCGTCATGCTCAACGTGATCAGCAACAGGATCAAGGTGCCGAGCCCCAACCGATCCATCAACACTTTGCCTGGATCAGGCCCGAGCACAGCACTCCATGCCTCGTACAGCCAGAAAAATGGCCATATCGCGGCCGCTATAAAGACGCCAACGCGCCAGATCGGATAACGCATCAGTAATTCTTCCGCAGATCCAGGCCCGTATAGAGAGAAGCGACCTCATCCGAATAGCCGTTGAACATTTGCGTCTCGCGCACATTCGGGCTGAACAGACCGCTCGGCAAACGGCGCTCACGCGCCTGAGTCCAGCGAGGGTGGTCGACGGTCGGATTCACATTTGCGTAGAACCCATACTCATTGGCCGCAATACTTTGCCAAGTCGTCTTCGGCTGCTCGCTGACCAGACTGATCCGCACAATCGACTTCACGCTCTTGAAGCCGTACTTCCACGGAACTACAAGACGCAATGGCGCGCCGTTCTGGTTCGGCAACTCCCGCCCATACATCCCCACGGCCAGGATCGCCAACGGGTTCATTGCCTCATCCAGACGCAGCCCTTCTACATAAGGCCAGTCGATCAGGCCGAAGCTGGAGCGCTGCCCCGGCATGCTTTTGGGATCCTGCAGTGTTTCAAAGCGGATGTACTTGGCTTTAGCGGTGGGCTCAACCTGCTTGAGCAAGGCTGAAATAGGAAAGCCCATCCACGGAATCACCATCGACCACGCCTCGACACACCGTAGACGGTAGATGCGCTCTTCCAATTGATAAGGCTTCATGAAGTCTTCCAGGGCATAGCGCCCAGGTTTGCCGACTTCCCCATCAATCACCACACTCCAGGGTTCGGTCTTGAGTGAACCGGCATTCTTCGCCGGGTCGCCCTTGTCCGTACCAAACTCATAGAAGTTGTTGTAGTGGGTCGCGTCTTTGAACGGGGTAATAGCTTCGTCCTTTACCGTAACCGCCTGCCATTGGGTATTGGGCAGCTTGTCGGCAAACCAGCCTGGGGCATTGCCCGGCTCGACATCGGCATAACGCGCCGCATCGTCGGCACTCGCCCAACGTGGCAACGCAGTGGCCGCAACACCGGCCAGCGCACCGCCGAGCAAGCTGCGACGCGAAAGATAGAAGGATTCAGGCGTGACATCCGATTCATGACAATCGGACGCTTTGGGGATCTTGATTAACATGGCAACTCCGCAGCATTGGAGAACTGATGCACCAATAGACTGCGGAGTATGGGGGAAATTACATTAAGGCAATGTTTTGTCGCGGCGCAGGTGCAGCAGGTATTGAACCGGCCCCGACGCGGCATACACCAGGAACGCCAGCAGCAGAATACGCGGCGGATCACTGAAGACGACCGCGAACACCAACACCACCACCAGGATCGCCACGAAAGGCACGCGCCCCTTGAGGTCAAACTCCTTGAAGCTGTTGTACTTGATGTTGCTGACCATCAGCATGCCGGCGGCTGCAACCATCAAGGCCACCAGGAACGACATCTTCGACCCCTGGATGCCGTAGTCACTGAACGCCCAGACAATACCGGCCACCACACCTGCCGCCGCCGGGCTGGCCAGGCCGATGAAGTAACGCTTGTCGGCAGTCCCCACTTGGGTGTTGAAGCGCGCCAGACGCAACGCCGCGCCGGCGACATAGATGAAGGCAACCATCCAGCCGACCTTGCCCATATCTCCCAGCGCCCAGGCAAACGCCAGCAGTGCCGGGGCAACGCCGAAGGCCACCATGTCCGACAGCGAGTCGTACTCGGCACCGAACGCGCTTTGGGTATTGGTCATGCGCGCCACCCGGCCATCCAGGCCGTCGAGCACCATGGCCACGAAGATGGCGATAGCGGCAAAGCCGAAATACTTGCTGGCACTCGCCGCATCACCCGCCGCCAATGCGCTTTGCGCGCTCATGGAGTTGATGATGGAGTAGAACCCGGCAAACAGGTTGGCCGTAGTAAACAGATTGGGCAGAAGATAGATACCACGATGCCGGACCTTGCGACCTTCCGCATCATGCCCTTCTTCGACATGCTCATCGATCGGTAGCAGGCTTTCGGCGTCAGAGGCCTGGTTTGGCTCTTCGGGACGTTCGGTCATGGACTTTACCTTGCAACGGTGTGAAAAGAATTCGACAAATACTTGCAGCGCGTGTTCGCCCGCAAACGATGCAGCTTTATACCAGAACCCGCCCCCAAACGAAAAAACGCGGCCTAAGCCGCGTTTTCTCTTGATGCGTACGACTTAGTTTTTGGCTTTGTCCACGATCTTGTTGGCACCGATCCACGGCATCATGGAGCGCAGTTGCTCGCCGATAACTTCGATACCGTGAGCGGCGTTGTTACGACGCTTGGCGGTCATCGAAGGGTAGCCGGTAGCGCCTTCGCTGATGAACATTTTGGCGTATTCGCCGTCCTGAATACGTTTCAGGGCGTTGCGCATGGCCTGACGGGATTCGGCGTTGATCACTTCCGGGCCGGTCACGTACTCGCCGTATTCGGCGTTGTTGGAGATCGAGTAGTTCATGTTGGCGATACCGCCTTCGTACATGAGGTCAACGATCAGCTTCAGTTCGTGCAGGCATTCGAAGTAGGCCATTTCCGGCGCGTAGCCAGCTTCAACCAGGGTTTCGAAACCGGCCTTGACCAGCTCAACGGTACCGCCGCACAGAACGGCTTGTTCGCCGAACAGGTCGGTTTCGGTCTCGTCCTTGAAGGTGGTTTCGATGATGCCGGTACGACCGCCACCAACGCCAGCGGCGTAGGACAGTGCAACGTTTTTGGCGTTGCCCGAAGCGTCCTGGTAGATCGCGATCAGGTCAGGGATGCCGCCGCCTTTGACGAACTCGGAGCGCACGGTGTGGCCCGGTGCTTTCGGCGCGATCATGATCACGTCGAGGTCAGCGCGTGGCACAACCTGGTTGTAGTGAATGGCGAAGCCGTGGGAGAAGGCCAGGGTGGCGCCTTTCTTGATGTTCGGCTCGATTTCGTTCTTGTAGAGCGCGGACTGGAATTCGTCCGGGGTCAGGATCATGACCAGGTCGGCAGCTGCAACGGCGGAAGCAACGTCAGTCACTTTCAGGCCGTGGGCTTCAGCCTTGGCAACAGTCGCCGAGCCTTTGCGCAGGCCGACAGTCACGTCAACGCCGGAATCTTTCAGATTGCACGCTTGGGCGTGGCCCTGGGAACCGTAGCCGATGATGGCGACTTTCTTGCCCTGGATGATCGACAGGTCACAATCTTTATCGTAATAAACTTTCATGAGGTTCCTCTATATATCCAGGCCGTAAGGCCATTCGCTAATTTGGGTTAGATGCTGAGTACTTTGTCGCCACGGGCAATCCCGGTGACACCACTGCGTACCGTTTCCAGAATCGAGGCCGTCCCGATCGACTGGATGAAGCTGTCCAGCTTGTCGCTTGTACCGGTCAGTTGAACGGTATAAACGCTGGCGCTTACATCAACGATCTGCCCGCGATAAATATCGGTAGTCCGTTTGATCTCGGCACGTTGGGCACCCGTCGCCTTGACTTTAACCAGCATCAGCTCACGCTCGATGTGGGCACTTTCCGATAAGTCGACAAGCTTGACCACTTCGATCAGTTTGTTGAGGTTTTTGGTGATCTGTTCGATCACCTCATCGTGACCAACAGTCGTCAACGTCAGGCGCGACAGGGTCGGGTCTTCGGTTGGTGCTACAGTCAGGCTTTCGATGTTGTAGTTGCGTTGCGAAAACAGGCCGACAACACGAGACAGAGCGCCGGGTTCGTTCTCCAGAAGCAGGGAGATAATGTGCCGCATGATTAGGTACGCTCCGTCTTGTTCAGCCACATGTCGCGCATAGAGCCGTCTTTGATCTGCATCGGGTAGACGTGCTCGCTGGTGTCCACTTGAATATCGAGGAACACCAGGCGGTCCTTCATGGCGAACGCCTCTTCCATCTTCGGCTTCAGATCTTTCAAATCAGTGATGCGCATGCCGACGTGGCCGTAGGCTTCAACCAACTTGATGAAATCCGGCAGCGATTCCATGTAGGAATGGGAGTGACGGCTGTTGTAGCTCATGTCCTGCCACTGACGAACCATGCCCAGCACGCCGTTGTTCAAGCACACGATCTTCACCGGAAGACCGTACTGCAGGCACGTCGACAGCTCCTGGATGTTCATCTGGATGCTGCCCTCACCCGTCACGCAGGCGACGTCAGTGTCCGGGAAGCTCAGTTTCACACCCATGGCCGCTGGGAAACCAAAGCCCATCGTGCCCAGGCCACCGGAGTTGATCCAGCGGTTAGGCTTGTCGAACGTGTAGTACTGCGCAGCGAACATCTGATGCTGGCCCACGTCGGAGGTCACAAAGGCATCGCCCTTGGTCACTTCGCACAGGGTTTCGATCACGGTTTGTGGCTTGATGATGCTGCCGTCGCCCTTGTCGTAAGGGAACAGGCCGCGATCGCCGCGCCATTCGTCGATCTGCTTCCACCAACTGGCAACCGATTCCTTGTTCGGCGTTTCGCCGATGTCCTTGAGCGCCGCAACCATTTCGGTCAACACGCTTTCTACCGGACCTACGATCGGCACGTCGGCCTTGATGGTCTTGGAGATGGACGCCGGGTCGATGTCGATGTGGATGATCTTGGCATTCGGGCAAAACTTGCTCGGTCCGTTGATCACACGGTCATCAAACCGCGCGCCCACCGCCAGGATGACGTCGGCGTGGTGCATGGCCAGGTTGGCGGTGTAGCTGCCGTGCATGCCGAGCATGCCGACGAACTGACGGTCCGTACCCGGGAATGCGCCGAGGCCCATCAGGGTATTGGTCACCGGCAGGTTGAGCAGTTTGGCCAATTCGGTCAGAGGTGCAGAGCCGCCGCCCAGAATCACGCCACCGCCGGAGTACAACACTGGGCGCTTGGCCGCCAAGAGCATTTCTGCCGCCTTGCGGATTTGCCCCGAGTGCCCACGCACGGCCGGGCTGTAGGAGCGCAGCTTGGCTTTTTTCGGGAAGACGTATTCGAACTTTTCCGCCGGGTTGGTCATGTCTTTCGGGATATCGACCACCACAGGGCCCGGGCGACCGGACTGTGCGAGGTAGAAGGCCTTTTTCATGACTTCCGGGATTTCCGACGCATGCTTGATCATGAAGCTGTGTTTCACGATCGGCCGGGAGATACCGATCATGTCGGTTTCCTGGAATGCATCGGTACCGACCATGGTGCTAGGCACCTGGCCAGAAATGATCACCATCGGGATGGAGTCCATATAGGCAGTCGCGATGCCGGTAATGGCATTGGTTGCGCCTGGGCCGGAGGTTACCAGTACCACACCGGCTTTACCGGTGGCACGGGCATAGCCGTCAGCCATATGGGTCGCGGCCTGTTCGTGGCGAACCAGGATGTGGGTAACAGCCGGCTCCTTGAACAGTGCGTCGTAAACATGCAGCAGAGCACCACCTGGGTACCCGTAGATATAGTCGACGCCTTCGTCACGCAAAAAGCGGACGAGCATCTCACCGCCAGATAAAAGCTCCACGTTGTTCACCTCTAAAACGCCAGAATACCGTCCGTTAAAAACCGACGGGTCTTAATAGGTTTACTTCTCAACAGAGCATGAGCGACGGTGGTCGCCGACTACGTCAGCACTGACTGAGCAAGTATTGGGATCGTCCCAAGTGTTGCGGGCTTTTCCCACCCAGCGCGAGGTAACGCGTTGCGGGTGTTACAGGTCGGCGCGGATATGCGCCTCATGATCTGCTGAGCGGGCCTGCTTCTGGCAGTCCCGATACAGCGGACTTTGGATTCTTCTGTTTCAGCCCCTTCAAGTCAAGCAATAATTGCGCTTTTTTCCAACTAAGCGCATGAGAACGAAGATTAAAGGGGTTTGAGGAGGGATAAAACTCGCCTGAATGTCGTCAAGCGGTAGAAATGTGCGCAAGACTGCCGGAAAACCCGGCAGTCAGGCAATTAACGAGCGTCGACGATCAATTGGTCGAACTTTTTCAGCGCATTGCGTAGGCCAAGGCTCTCAAGCGGGCGATCGGCGTAAACCATCTCCGCCATCTCAAGAATCCCTGATGCGTTGGGCAACGGCAGGTCCTGCTCAAGGATCTGCTTCATGCGCACCAGGAAGATCCATTGCAACCACTGGTGAAAGTCCAGCGTATCCACCGAAAACGGTTCGACACTGCCAAGCGCTTCAGCGCTGGGGGACACTTCGTCCCACCAACCCTGCACGCGTAACTCACGTTCAATCAGCAACAGCTGTTCGGCAATTGCCGGAAACCGTGCATCCATCAGAGGCTGACCTTGGCTTTTTGCCGCGCCTGGGCAGCACCGGCGGCGTCGCCTTGTGCGGCACGCGCGTCACCAATCAAAGCCCACAGGTTGGCTTGCAGGTCCGGGCGACCGTTGGCCAACGTCAGGCCGCGACGGGCGAACTGCTCGGCTTGCGGCGCGTCGCCCTGGGCCAGGCGCACCTGGGCCAGACGATACAGCACTTGCGGCTCACGCGGCGCCACACGCTGGGCGCGCTCAAGGCTCGACGATGCCCCGTTCAGGTCACCCCCCGATTGTTGCTGCTGGGCGGTGGTCAACAGAGCCAGTACCGGCCCGTCCAGCTGCTCGTCAGCCGACAGGCCGCCCGCGTTAGACGAAGACGGAATACCGCTCGGCGTCGACGGCGGCATGTTGTAAGTGCCCTGGTTGATCGGCGCGGTCTGGATCGGCGCGGAGCCAGCCGGCCCCGATGTGCTTGGCCCTGGCGTCCAAGGCTCGGCACTGATCGGCGCCGACGTCGCAGCACCGCCGCCCGGCACCATCACCACCACACCCGAATCCTGCGGTATGGACTGAGGCGTAGCCTGGGCAGGACGCTTGACCACGGTCTGACGGAAACCGCCAGTGGCCGAGATACGGTCGTTATTGGAAACGTTCGTGCTTGAGTCCACCACGGGAATGGAACCGCGCTGCACGCTGGAGCAACCGCCGAGCATAACCAGGGCGGTAATAGCTGGAATCCACAACTTGTTCACTTGAAACCCTCTTTGCTTAATGCATCCAGCCCTTGACCCAATCCATCACCGAATCCGCGTCAGCGGGGGCACTGCCACCGCACGCAGCACCAGCAGGTGGCTCGCTGCCGCGAATATACGGCATCTGTACCGCGCCCGGACAGTTGGCGTCGGAGCCTTGTCCCGTGTGCGGATCAATCCACGCCTGCACGATGTTGTCCGGCTGCGGCATGTTAAGCGGCAACGGATCGGCCTTGCGCATGAAACTGGTCCACACCTGCAGCGCACCGGTAGCACCGGTGAACGGGGTTTTGCCGTTATCGTCGCGGCCCAGCCACACCACGGCCAGCACATCCTGGCCGAAGCCTGCGAACCAGCTGTCACGCGAATCGTTACTGGTGCCGGTCTTGCCCGCCAGCGTCAGGTTCGACGGCAGCACGCTGTAGACCGAACGCCCGGTGCCTTCGCGCATCACGCGCTGCATGGCGTTCTGAATCAGGTAGATGGAGCCCGCGTCAAAGCGCTGCTGGATCTGGAACGGGTAACGCTTGAGCGGTTCGCCCTCGGCGGTCAGCACACTACGAATGCCGCGCATCGGGGTATTGAAACCACCGTTGGCGAGGGTCTGGTACATCGTCGCCACTTCCATCGGGGTCATGGCGCCAGCGCCCAGCAGCATCGATGGGAACGCCGGGAACTCACGGGTGATGCCCAGTCGCCCCAGAGTTTTCAGCACATTCGGCACGCCCACTTCAAGCCCAAGGCGCGAGGTGGAGATGTTGTAGGAATGCGCCAGCCCCTGGTACAGGAACACAGTGCCGTGGGAGCGACGATCAAAGTTCTGCGGCGTCCACACCTGGCCATCCGCCCCTTTGACCGACAGCGGGTCATCCGACAGCCAACTGGTCAGGGTGTACTTGCTTGGTTTTTCCAGGGCCGTGAGGTAGACCGCCGGTTTGACCAGCGAGCCGATCGGCCGCACCGCATCCAGCGCACGGTTGAAACCGGCAAAACTGGCCTGGCGGCTGCCGATCATGGCTTGCACTTCACCGGTTTCCGGGTTGGTTACCACCATCGCCGCTTCGACTTCATCCGAGCCTTTGCGGCCGGTCAGGCGTTTAAAGGTGTCGTTGACCGACGCTTCGGCTTTCATCTGCAGGATCGGGTCGAAACTGGTGAAGATCCGCAGGCCTTCTTCGGTCAAGTCTTCGTCGCGGTAGTCTTCACGTAGCTGGCGTTTGACCAGATCGATAAAGCCCGGGAACGAACTGTCGGCCAGCTTGCCGCGAGTGGTAACACCCAGTGGCATTTTTTTCGCTGCCGCGACTTGTTCAGCGGTGGCCACGCCCTGCTGCTCGAGTACATCCAGCACCAGGTTACGGCGCTCAAGCGCACGTTCCGGGTTACGGCGCGGGTTGTAATAGGACGGGCCCTTGACCATCCCCACCAGCAACGCGACTTGATGCAATTTCAATTCGGACAAAGGCTGGCCAAAGAAGAACTGGCTGGCCAGGCCGAAACCGTGCACGGCGCGTTGGCCATCCTGGCCGACGAAGACCTCGTTGAGGTAAGCCTCGAGAATCTCCTGCTTGCTGTAATGCAGCTCCAGCAGCATGGCCATCATGGCTTCGGTGAGTTTACGGGTCAGGCTGCGCTCATTGGTCAGGTAAAAGTTCTTGACCAATTGTTGCGTGAGCGTACTGCCGCCCTGGGTCATCTTGCCGCCGGAAGTGTTAACCCAGATGGCGCGGGCGATCGACTTGGGCGACACACCCCAGTGGCTGTAGAAATCGCGGTCTTCAACGGCGATCAGCGTATCGAGCAGGTACGGTGGCACCTGATCGAGCTTGATCAGGATGCGATCTTCGAGGTTCTTGGGGTAAATACCGCCGATCATCAGCGGTTCAAGGCGTACCACGGGCAGCTTCGAGCCATTGAGCGACGACAGCTCGGCTACGTAATCGCCGGAGAAGCGCACGCGCACCGGCTGGGCTTTCTCCAGGCCTTCATAGAACTGGAAGCCACGGGTATTCAGGTCGACGGTATTGCCGCTGACCGCTGCGGCGCCAGGGCCGTTGCTCACGGGTTCGCGGCGATAGCCCAAGGCGTCGAGTTCGGTAAGGAAGTCTTCCTTGCTCAGCTTTTGGCCGGTGAACAATTCCAGCGGGCGTGCATACACCTTGGCCGGGATGGTCCAGCGCTTGCCGGAGAATTTCTCCTGGACCACGGCGTCGAGGTACACCGCGAAGCCTGCGAGCACCACAAGGCCTACCAGGCTTAGCTTGATGGCCCAGCCCAGCCACGGGCGCAGGCCGCGTGAAGGAGGTTTTTTACGGGAACGGGGAGATCGGGTTCGAGTCATGGCGGCGGATTATACGCACTTTATTGACGATCAACATGAGCCGGACAGCGGTTTGCACGACCGACTGTAACCGCCATAATGCCGGCCATGATTTCCCCCAGACTTTGAAGGATCGCCCGTGAGCCAGTCCCTGATCGCAGCCCTGCAAAACCCGGCTTTGTATCCCCATCCGGTTGAAGCGTTCCAAGTCATTGAGACCCATATTTCCTGGGTCATACTGACCGGCCCGTATGCTTACAAGCTGAAGAAGCCGATGAACTTCGGCTTTCTGGATTTCACCCAACTGGACGACCGCGGCCACTTCTGCCGCGAAGAGCTGCGCCTTAACCAGCGCCTGACTGAAGATTTGTATCTTGACGTGTTGCCAATCACCGGCAGCACCGAAGCCCCGCAATTGGGCGGTGATGGCCCGGTGATCGAATACGCGCTGAAAATGCGCCAATTCCCGCAAAGCCAACTGCTCAGCACCCTGCAAGCCAATGGCGAGGTCACCAGCGCGCACATTGACGACATGGCCAAGCAGATTGCGCACTTCCACCTCAGCGCACCGAAAGTGCCGCAAGACCACCCCGCCGGCACACCGGATGAAGTGATGGCACCGGTTCGCCAGAACTTCGATCAGATCCGCCCGTTCCTCAGCGACAAAGCCGACCTGGCCCAGCTCGAAGCCCTGCAAGCCTGGGCCGAAGCCAGCTTCGAACGCCTCAAGCCCCTGCTGGCCCAGCGCAAGCTCGAAGGGTTCACTCGCGAATGTCACGGTGATATCCACTTGGGCAACGCCACCTTGATCGATGGCCAAGTAGTGATCTTCGACTGCATCGAGTTCAACGAGCCGTTCCGCTTCACCGATGTGTATGCCGACACGGCCTTCCTGGCGATGGACCTGGAAGACCGCGGCCTCAAATCCCTGGCGCGCCGTTTTATCAGCCAGTACCTGGAACTGACCGGCGACTACCAAGGCCTTGAAGTGCTGAACTTCTATAAAGCCTACCGTGCACTGGTACGCGCCAAGGTGTCGTTGTTCAGCATGCCAAGCGAGGCCAGCCCGGTGCAACGCGCCACCACCCTGCGCCAATACCGCAACTACGCCAACCTGGCGGAAAGCTACAGCACCATTCCGTCGCGCTTCCTGGCGATAACCCACGGTGTTTCGGCCGTCGGTAAAAGCCACGTGGCCATGCGCCTGGTGGAAGCCTTGGGTGCCGTGCGCCTGCGTTCGGATGTGGAACGCAAGCGCCTGTTTGGTGAACAGAAGGTCGAGAACACCCCGCAAGCCGGTATCTACGCCGCCGAAGCCAGCGCCGCCACCTACGCTCGCTTGAATGAAATCGCCGATACCGTCTTGCGTGCTGGCTACCCGGTAGTGCTGGACGCGACCTTCCTGAAAAGCGCACAACGCAACGCCGCCGCCAAGGTTGCCGAGGCCACCGGCGCGCCTTTCCTGATCCTCGATTGCAACGCACCGCAAGCCGTCATCGCTAGCTGGCTGGCGCAACGTCAGGCGGATAAAAACGATCCTTCCGACGCGACACTCACCATTATCGAAGAGCAACAGGCCAACCGTGACCCGCTGACCGCCGAAGAACTGCTGCTGAGCAAACGCGTGGAAACCAACGAGAGCGGCACACTCGACGCTCTGGTAGCGCACATTCGTCAGCGCCTGCCCGGCCTGTAAGAAATATTTCTTGGTCGTGTCGCCGATCTACGGTGCACGACCGAGCAATAGTGGCACTATAATGGCGTCATAATTCCAACAGGAGTCGCCGTCATGAGTCAGCCCAAGCTTCTTGATACTCCGCTCTACGCACTCCTGCATAAAGACGACATCCGCGGATTCAATCAGGAGCGCCCCAAAGACGGCACCATCGACATGCGCGGTGGCGACTTCCGCGGGCTGGACCTGCGTGACCTGAACGCCACGGGCGTGGATTTCACCGACGCCTACTTCCGCTCTGCCGACCTGCGCGGCCTGGACCTGCGCGAGTGCTCATTGGAAGGTGCCAGCCTGGCCCATGCGCAGATTTCCGGCACCTACTTCTCCCCCGAACTGACGGCTGACGAGATCCTGATGTCGGTCAATTTCGGCACTCGTTTGCGCTACCGCACCAAGTAACTTCATCTTTCGGGCCCCGGCTACGCCTGACGCGTAGCGGCGCCTCCTGCCCGCTTGTCGGCAATACCCTTAAAAATTCTTATAAGCTTTTCAGCCGTTCCTGACCAAAGAACCACGCTTTTCCTACTGAGCGCTACACTCCTTTTCAGGCTTGCCTGGTCACGATACCCACCGCACCATTCGGCCGTCGCAAGGAGGCTTGATGAACGATGAGCTGCAACACCTGAAAAACCTGGGCAAGACGTCGGCGCAGTGGCTGCATGCGGTGGGCATCCACAGTGCGTCCGACTTACGTCGCCTGGGAGCTGTAGATGCCTACCGAGCCGTGCGCACTCGCGGGTTTCGGGCCTCGAAAGTGCTGCTGTATGCAATCGAAGGAGCTTTGATGGACGTGCACTGGAACGACATCCCGACAGAGCGCAAGGAGGCATTGAACCGTCAGCTGGAGGCGATTTCAGCGCGTCAGAAGATTTAGGTCTGCAGGAATTCCCAATGTTTATGGGTAGTTCGAACGTGTGTTTGAGAAAAACCGCAGATCGTCGAAAAACAGAGGTTGACTCTCAAATGAGAATCGTTATGATTATCACAACTGGTCGCGAGATCAGCCGATAACTGAAAGACCATTGGTTCGGACTCTCAGATTATCTCCTCATCAGGCTAATCACGGTTATTTGACCCGGCTCTTGCCGGGTCTTTTTTTACCTGTAAAAAAACCGATTCAGCGCGCGATGATCAACGGATGGCCACGCTCCGGGTGCGGCTGTACCAGCACCTCCAAACCAAACACCGCCTTAAGTGGCTCGGGCCGCATCACCTGCGCCGGCGTATCCAACGCGTGTGGGCGCCCCTGCTCCAGCAACAGAATCCGGTCGCAATAACGCGCCGCCAGGTTCAGGTCATGGAGAATCACCAGCACCGCAGCGCCGCGATCAGCGAATGTACGTATGGCTTGCAGGGTCGTGTGTTGGTGCAAGGGGTCAAGCATCGAGGTCGGCTCATCCAACAGCAGCGTCTGGCCGGCTTCCCCTGGCCATAACTGCGCCAACACTCGCGCAAGATGCACACGCTGGCGTTCGCCACCCGACAACGCCAGGTAGCTGCGCCCGCTCAAATGGCCCACGTCTGCTGCGTGCAGCGCCGCCTGGATGATTTCGTCATCACGCACGCGTCCGGTCTGATGGGGCAAGCGGCCCATGCCCACAACCTCCTCGACACGGAATGCGAAATCCAGCGTGGAAGTCTGCGGCAACACTGCCAAACGTTGGGCCCGGTGCGGCCCGCTCCAGTCCGTCAAGGCTTGCTGATCCAGCCACACCTTGCCCTGATCCGGCTTCAGCTCGCCGCACAACGCACCGAGCAGCGTGCTCTTGCCTGCTCCGTTAGGGCCGAGCACACCGAGCACTTCACCCGGCAGCAAGTCCAGGGTGACATCCTCCAACACGGTTTTATCGCCACGCCGGACCTGTAACGCTTCTACTCGCAGCATCAGGCGCGCCCTCGCAACAACAAATAAAGAAAAAACGGCGCGCCGATAAAGGCCGTCACGATGCCGATCGGCAGTTCAGCGGGCGCCAGCGCCAGGCGTGCCACCAGGTCAGCCAACAGCAACAGGCTCGCGCCCGCGAGCACAGACGCCGGCAACAACACTCGATGATCCGGCCCGGCCAACAAGCGCACCAGATGCGGCACCACCAGCCCGACAAACCCGATCATGCCCGCCGCCGCTACCGCTGCGCCCACACCCAGGGCTGTGCAGAACACCAGTTCACGCTTGAGCCCTTCAACATTGATCCCAAGGTGATTGGCCTCGGACTCACCCAGCAGCAGTGCATTCAAGGCTTTTGCCCGACGCGGCAACCACAGCGCCACAGCGGCACTCACCAACAGCAATGGCCACAACCGCGAATAGCTGGCACCATTGAGGCTGCCCAGGTTCCAGAAGGTCAGGGTACGCAAGGTGGCGTCATCGGCCAGATAGGTAAACAACCCCACCGCCGAACTGGCCAAGGCGGTAAGCGCGATACCGGCCAGCAGCATTGTCGCGACATTGGTCTGACCGTTGCGGCGCCCCAGGCGATAGACCAGGGCAGTGACGCCCAAGCCGCCGAGAAATGCGCACAACGACAACAGATAAGGCCCGACCGCATCCGGCAGGCCGCCAAAAAAAGAACCGCCGACGATCGCAATAGCCGCCCCGAGCGCCGCACCGCTGGACACACCGACCAACCCCGGATCGGCCAACGGGTTGCGAAACAAGCCCTGCATCGCCACACCCGACAATGCCAGCACACCGCCCACCGCCAATCCCAGCAAGGTTCGCGGCAGACGAATCTGCCCAAGGATCAATTCGGCCTGCTCCAGGCCTTGGGCTTCAATCGGCACGCCCATCAGGCGCAAGGCGGCCTTGAGCGTATCCAGCAACGGCAGGCTGACCGGCCCCAACGCCAATGAAAGCCAGGTTGCCAGAAGGCATAACAGTGCGAGCCCGATAAACAGCGTTTTCGGTTTAACCAGAGTCGTCATTGGGCAGGTTTAGCCTGGGACGGATAAAACCCGGCAGACAATTGCACCAGGCTTTGCGGCAAACGCGGCCCAAGCCCGCCGACCAGCAGGGTCGGGTCCAGCTCAAACACGCGGCCATTTTTAGCCGCCGGCGTTGACGCCAGAATCGGGTTTTCCTTGAACAAGGCCGCCCGCGCGGCATCGCCGGTGAGGGCACGATCAGCAAACACCAGCACATCAGGGCTCAGACCGGCCAGCGACTCCACCGAAAACGGCTTATAGCCGGTGTGGGTCGCGAGGTTATGCCCGCCCGCCTGCTGCAACAGCCAATCGGCGGCCGTGTCCTTCCCCGCGATCAGCGGCTTGCCGCCTGCATGCCCGAGCAACAGCAGCACACCCGGCGCCTTCTGCGTGGCCTGGGCCTTGGCGACCCAGGCTTTCTGCTGATGCAGCTTTTGTTCATACCCGGTAAACAATTCGTTGGCCCTGATTTCATCACCCAACAGCTTGCCCAGGTGCTGAAGGGTGCCTTTCAAGGTCGGCAAATCCGGCTCGGCCGAGAACATCTCTACCTGCACGCCCGCGCCGCGGATCTGCGCCAGCACCGGCGGCGGCCCCATTTCTTCAGTGCCCACCAACACCTGTGGGCGCAGGCTTAAAATCCCTTCCGCGGACAATTGGCGCTGGTAACCAATGCTCGGCAACGCCTTGAGCGATTCAGGGTGCTGACTGGTGGTATCCACCCCCACCAGCTTTGACTCCCCGCCCAGCGCCGTGACCCATTCCGATAGCGCCCCACCGGCACTGACCCAGCGTTGCGGCAGTTCAGAGGCGTACGCCCCGTGGTTGACCAGCAGTGAGGCAACAAGCGCAATAGCGCTGGTACTCAGGCGCATAACAGGGTTTCCTTCCAAGGGCAGGGCCACTCAAGCACTCATGGATGTGACAGTTAAACCCTGTCTGGCATCGTACAGAGCACCCAATCAGCTAACAGGCGAAGCCGGCATTTGATAATTGTTTGCATTTGAACGTCAAGGCACTTAAGGATCGTTATGAAGTTTCTCTGCCCCTCGGATGCACTGGCGCCCAACAGCAGCCGCGGTTTTGAAATAGACGGTTGCAAAGTAATCGCCGTGCGCCGTGACGGCGTTGTCTACTTCTACCTCAACCGCTGCCCCCATCGCGGCATCCCGCTGGAATGGCAGCCCGACCAGTTCCTGGACAGCAGCGCCAGCCTGATCCAGTGCGCCACCCACGGCGCCTTGTTCCTAATCGAAAGCGGCGAGTGCATCGCCGGGCCATGCGCGGGCCAAAGCCTTAAAGCCCTGCCCGGCCGTGAAGACGCGCAAGGCCTGTGGGTTGAACTCTAGTCGCCGATCATCACGTCCAGACGCCGGTCGATGATAATTTCCTGCGGCGTGACCCGCGCACCGTAGGCCAACACCTCCACGCCGGCCGCCTTGGCCTCGCGCAGCGCAGCGGCGTAGCCCGCATCGATTTCCACCGCCGGGCGCACAGCGTCGATCCCCGACAGGTTCACGCAATACAACTGCACCGCACGCACACCCTCACGCGCCAGGTGCGCCAACTCGCGCAAATGCTTGGCGCCACGTTGGGTCACTGCGTCGGGAAACGCCGCCACCGGCGAGCCGTCAAAGCCCAGGGTGACGCTTTTGACTTCCACATAGGCCGCGCCGTGTGGGTAATCCAGGCGAAAATCGATACGGCTTTTTTCCTGGCCATAAGGCACTTCGCGCTTCAGGGCAGTAAAACCGTTGAGTTCAGTGATCACCCCGGCGCGCAACGCTTCTTCCACCAATTGGTTGGCGCGCGCAGTGTTGACGCACGCCAGCCGGCCTTGAGGGGTTTCGGCAATTTCCCAAGTGCCCGGCAACTTGCGCTTGGGGTCTGTGGAGCGACTGAACCAGACCTGGCCGCCCTCCACCATGCAATTGAGCATCGAGCCGGTGTTGGGGCAGTGAATGGTCAGCAACTCGCCGGTCAGCGTTTCGATGTCGGTGAGAAAGCGCTTGTAGCGGCGGATCAGCCGCCCTTCTTCGAGGGGAGGATTAAAGCGCATCAGCCTTGCCAGCTCCGCAAGCCACGGGCGATGCGTTCCACCGCTTCCTGTAGCCGATCGAGGTTTTGCGTGTAGGCAAAACGCACATGGTGGCCGGCCTGATAACGACCGAAATCCAGGCCTGGCGTAAACGCCACATGTTCGGTTTCAAGGAAATGACGGCAAAACGCGAAGGCATCACCGCCGAACGCGCTGATATCGGCATACAAGTAGAACGCGCCTTCGGGCTCTACGGCGATGCCAAAGCCCAACTCGCGCAAGGCTGGCAGCAGGAAATCCCGGCGGCGCCCGAACTCGGCGCGGCGCTCTTCCAGAATGCTCAGGGTTTGCTCGGTGAAACACGCCAACGCCGCGTACTGGGCCATGCTCGGCGCGCTGATGTAGAGGTTTTGCGCCAACTTCTCCAATTCGCCCACCGCCGCCGGTGGCGCCACCAGCCAGCCGAGGCGCCAGCCGGTCATGCCGAAATACTTCGAAAAACTATTTAAGACGAAGGCCTCGTCGTCGACTTCCAGCACGCTGGCGGCATCGGTGCCGTAGGTGAGGCCGTGATAGATCTCGTCCACCACCAAATGACCGTTACGCGCCTTGATTGCACTCGACAACCCCGCCAGTTCGTCGCGGCTGAGAATCGTGCCGGTCGGGTTGGCCGGCGAGGCCACCAGCGCGCCAACGCTGTCTGCATTCCAGTGTTTGGCCACAAGCTCAGCAGTCAACTGGTAGCGCACGTCCGGGCCAACCGGCACCAGCTGCGCAGCGCCTTCCACCAGCCGCAGGAAATGTCGGTTACACGGGTAGCCTGGGTCGGCCAACAGCCAATGTTTGCCCGGATCGACCAGCAGGCTGCTGGCCAGCAGCAACGCGCCAGAGCCACCGGGCGTGATCAGGATGCGCTCGGGGTCGACGCTCAGGCCGTAGCGCTGCTGGTAAAAACCACTGATGGCCTGGCGCAACTCGGGCAGCCCGCGGGCCGCGGTATAGCGTGTCTTGCCGTTGGCCAGCGCGGCCTGGCCGGCCTGGATAATCGGCTCGGCCGTGGTGAAATCCGGCTCGCCGATCTCCAGGTGGATAACATCATGGCCAGCCGCCTGCAGCTCATTGGCTCGCGCCAGCAACGCCATAACGTGAAAAGGTTCGATGGCGCGACTGCGCGCACTGTAGGGCTGAGCCATTAGCCTTCCTTAGACGGTGAGGACAAAATTCGGATTCTACCGAACCCGCGCGGTAAAACATGCTCTATTGCCTGCTCGGTCCTCCGTGATGAACCGAGCAAGCGCCTGCAAAACGACTAAAATCAACCTTCGAGACACGCTACACCCAGCCATGGCGGGCCATGACAGTTTGCAAGCCTGCCACGTTGGGCCTCGACAACCGGGAGTGGCGCACCCCGAATCTATCTGGTAAGTTCGCCCGCTTGCAGCCGCAGGGCCGGCAGGTGTCGGTGACGTTGCAATCCTGCGCAATGGATTAGAAGAGTGAGAGGCGGTCTATTCATGTCCACCCAAGCAAAGCAACAGCAGACTCAAGGCCTCGGCGGCTTCGAACCCTATGTGGAAAAAAAGGGCGAGGAGTACATGGGCGAGCCCATGCGCGAGCACTTCACCAAGATCCTGAACAAGTGGAAACAGGACTTGATGCAGGAGGTTGATCGTACCGTTGACCACATGAAGGACGAAGCAGCCAACTTTCCTGATCCGGCCGACCGTGCGAGCCAGGAAGAAGAGTTCGCCCTTGAACTGCGAGCGCGTGATCGAGAGCGCAAGCTGATCAAGAAGATCGACAAGACCCTGCAACTGATCAAGGACGAGGAATACGGCTGGTGCGAATCCTGCGGCGTCGAGATTGGTATTCGTCGCCTGGAAGCCCGCCCAACCGCGGACCTGTGCGTAGACTGCAAGACCTTGGCTGAAATCAAGGAAAAACAGGTCGGCAAGTAATCCTGCCGGGCTGAATGCGAAAAACAAAAAATGGGGCGTGCGAACGCTCCATTTTTGTTTCTGGCGCTCAGTGGTTTTCCAGTAGTATCCGGCCCATGACAGCCTCTACCTATATCGGGCGTTTCGCCCCCACGCCCAGCGGCCACCTGCACTTCGGTTCGCTGGTTGCCGCCCTCGCCTCCTACCTCGATGCCCGCGCCAATCACGGCCGCTGGTTGATGCGCATGGAAGACCTCGACCCACCCCGTGAAGAACCCGGCGCCCAGGCGGCGATCCTGCACGCCCTGGAAAGCTATGGCTTCGAGTGGGATGGGGAACTGGTCCGACAAAGCGAACGGCATGAGGCCTACGCCAAAGTCTTGAACGACCTGTTCAACCACGGCCTGGCTTACGCCTGCACCTGCTCGCGTAAACAATTGGAGCCCTACCACGGCATCTATCCAGGCCTGTGCCGCAACCTCGGGCATGAACAGCAAGACGCGGCGATCCGCCTGCGCGTACCGGAGCTGGCGTATCACTTTACCGACCGCGTGCAAGGCGAATTCCGACAGCACCTGGGCCGTGATGTGGGCGATTTCATCATCCGCCGTCGCGATGGCCTGTATGCCTACCAACTGGCAGTGGTACTCGACGATGCCTGGCAGGGTGTCACCGACATCGTGCGCGGCGCCGACCTGCTCGATTCCACGCCGCGCCAGTTGTACCTGCAGGAACTGCTGGGCCTGCGCCAGCCGCGTTACCTGCACGTGCCGCTGATCACTCAGCCGGACGGCAACAAGCTGGGCAAATCCTACCGCTCGCCGCCGTTGACACAAGGCCAGGCCACACCTTTGCTATTAAGAGCGCTGCGCGCCCTCGGCCAGCAACCCGGCAACGAACTGCTGCACGCCAGCCCACGGGAACTGCTGGATTGGGGCATTGCACACTGGGATGCCAGCCAGATCCCGCGCACACTTACCCTGGCCGAAGCGCAATTGAGTTGAAGGCGCTTGCAGCTTGCCAAGCATCCGTTACCATCGCGGCAGTTTTTTAATCAGAGGCCAACATGTACATCTATCGATTGGTCCTGCTGCTGGTCGTCGGGATCTACCTGTTTTCCCCCGCCATCATGGATTGGTGGATCGACGCCACGGGCGCCTGGTATCGCCCTTATCTGCTGTGGCTGATCCTGATCGTCGTGACCTTCATCCTGCAGAGCCAAAAAGATGCCGATGAGCTTTAGCCTCACCCAGATGCTGCTGATCAGCGCCGCCTACCTGGCCGCGTTGTTCGGAGTTGCCTGGATCAGTGAGCGCGGAATGATTCCGCGGGCGATCATTCGCCATCCGTTGACCTACACCTTGTCTCTGGGCGTCTACGCCAGCGCCTGGGCATTTTATGGCACCGTGGGGCTGGCCTATCAGTATGGCTACGGCTTTCTGTCCAGCTACCTGGGCGTGTCCGGCGCGTTTTTGCTGGCGCCGGTGTTGCTGTACCCGATCCTGAAAATCACCCGTACCTATCAGCTGTCGTCCCTGGCGGACTTGTTTGCCTTCCGCTTTCGCAGCACCTGGGCCGGCGCGCTGACCACGATTTTCATGCTGATCGGCGTGCTGCCGTTGCTGGCCCTGCAGATCCAGGCCGTGGCCGACTCCATCAGCATCCTCACCCGCGAACCGGTACAGCACCGCGTCGCCCTGGCTTTTTGCGCGTTGATCACGCTGTTCACGATTTTCTTCGGTTCACGCCATATCGCCACGCGCGAGAAGCACGAAGGCCTGGTGTTTGCGATTGCCTTCGAGTCGGTGATCAAGCTGATCGCCATCGGCGGTGTCGGCCTGTATGCGCTGTATGGCGTGTTTGACGGCCCGCAGCAGTTGGAGCTGTGGCTGCTGCAAAACCAGACCGCCCTCGCCGCCCTGCACACCCCGTTGCAGGAAGGCCCATGGCGCACGCTGCTGCTGGTGTTTTTCGCTTCGGCGATTGTGATGCCGCACATGTACCACATGACGTTCACCGAGAACCTCAACCCGCGCTCATTGGTCAGCGCCAGCTGGGGCTTGCCGCTATTCCTGCTGTTGATGAGCCTGGCGGTGCCGCTGATCCTGTGGGCCGGCCTCAAGCTCGGCGCCACTACCAACCCCGAATACTTCACCCTTGGCGTCGGTATTGCCGCCAACAGCAAATCCCTGGCATTGCTGGCTTATGTGGGCGGTTTGTCGGCGGCCAGTGGCTTGATCATCGTCACCACGCTGGCACTCTCCGGCATGGCGCTCAATCACCTGGTGCTGCCGCTGTATCAGCCGCCGGCCGAAGGTAATATCTACCGTTGGCTGAAATGGACGCGCCGCGCGCTGATCGTCGCCATCATCATGGCCGGCTATGGTTTCTACCTGCTGCTGGGCGCCGGGCAAGACCTGGCCAACCTCGGCATCGTCGCGTTTGTCGCGACCTTGCAGTTCTTGCCGGGCGTGTTGTCGGTGCTGTACTGGCCGACCGCCAACCGTCGCGGCTTTATCGCCGGGCTGCTGGCAGGCATTCTGGTGTGGATGGTGACCATGCTGCTGCCGCTGGTCGGCAACCTGCAGGGCTTCTATATTCCGCTGCTGAACATGATCTACGTGTTGGACGACACCAGCTGGCACATGGCGGCGATCGCCTCCTTGGCCGCCAACGTGCTGATGTTTACCTTGATCTCGCTGTTCACCAACGCCAGCCCCGAAGAGACCAGCGCAGCCGAGGCCTGCGCGGTGGACAACGTGCGGCGCCCGCAACGTCGCGAGCTGCACGCGGCCTCACCGCAAGAGTTCGCCACCCAATTGGCCAAGCCGCTGGGCGCCAAGGCTGCGCAAAAGGAAGTCGAGCAGGCGCTGCGCGACCTTTACCTGCCGTTTGACGAGCGCCGCCCGTATGCCCTGCGCCGTTTGCGCGACCGCATTGAGGCCAACCTGTCCGGCCTGATGGGCCCCAGCGTGTCCCAGGACATGGTGGAAACCTTCTTGCCCTATAAGGCCGGCGGCGAAAACTACGTCACCGAAGACATCCATTTCATCGAGAGCCGGCTGGAGGACTACCACTCACGCCTCACCGGCCTTGCCGCCGAACTCGACGCCCTGCGCCGCTACCATCGCCAGACCCTGCAGGAACTGCCGATGGGCGTGTGTTCCCTGGCCAAGGATCAAGAGATCCTGATGTGGAACAAGGCCATGGAAGAACTCACCGGCATCGCCGCCCAGCGTGTGGTGGGTTCACGCCTGAATACCTTGGGCGAGCCTTGGAAAGAACTGCTGCAAGGCTTTATCAACCTGCCCGACGAGCACTTGCACAAACAGCACCTGGCGCTGGACGGCCAGACCCGCTGGCTCAACCTGCACAAAGCCGCGATCGACGAGCCGCTGGCACCGGGTAACAGTGGCCTGGTGTTGCTGGTGGAAGACCTGACCGAAACCCAGATGCTCGAAGACAAGCTGGTGCACTCCGAGCGCCTGGCCAGCATTGGTCGCCTGGCCGCGGGTGTGGCCCATGAAATCGGCAACCCGATCACCGGTATCGCGTGCCTGGCGCAAAACCTGCGCGAAGAGCGCGAGGAAGACGCCGAAATCACCGAAATCAGCGGGCAGATCCTTGAGCAGACCAAGCGTGTGTCACGCATCGTGCAGTCGCTGATGAGCTTCGCCCACGCCGGCGCGCATCAGAACCTGGACGAAGCGGTGTGCCTGGCGGAAGTGGCGCAGGATGCCATTGGGCTGCTGGCCTTGAACCGGCGCAATTTCGAAGTACAGTTTTTTAACCTGTGCGACCCGGACCACTGGGTCGACGGCGACTCCCAACGCTTGGCGCAGGTGCTGATCAACCTGCTTTCAAACGCCCGTGACGCAACCCCTGCCGGCAGTGCGGTACGCGTCAAGAGCGAGGCTTTCGAGCACACGGTCGACTTGATCGTGGAGGACGAAGGCAGCGGTATTCCACAGAACATCATGGACCGATTGTTCGAACCTTTCTTCACCACCAAGGACCCGGGTGAAGGTACCGGTCTGGGCCTTGCACTGGTCTATTCCATCGTTGAAGAGCATTATGGACAAATCACCATCGACAGCCCGGCTGACACCGAAAGCCAACGCGGCACCCGTATTCGGGTGACCTTGCCGCGTCATGTCGAAGCGACGTCCGCTGTGAACTGAGACCGTCGAGAGAATTGAATCAATGCCGCACATTTTGATCGTCGAAGACGAAACCATTATCCGCTCTGCCTTGCGTCGCCTGCTTGAACGTAATCAGTATCAGGTCAGCGAAGCCGGCTCGGTGCAGGAAGCCCAAGAGCGTTTCAGCATTCCCACGTTCGACCTGATTGTCAGCGACCTGCGCCTGCCGGGCGCACCGGGCACCGAGCTGATCAAGCTTGGCCAGGGCACGCCGGTGCTGATCATGACCAGCTATGCCAGCCTGCGCTCGGCGGTGGACTCGATGAAGATGGGCGCGGTGGACTACATCGCCAAGCCTTTCGATCACGACGAAATGCTCCAGGCCGTGGCGCGCATCCTGCGTGACCGTCAGTCGGCTGGCAGTGCGCCGGCCGAGCAGCGTCCTGCCGGCAAGGCTGCCGAGAAGCCGGGTGTCGACAACAGCAACGGCGAGATCGGCATCATCGGCTCCTGCCCACCGATGCAGGACCTGTACAGCAAGATCCGCAAAGTGGCGCCCACCGATTCCAATGTATTGATCCAGGGCGAGTCGGGCACCGGTAAAGAGCTGGTGGCCCGCGCCCTGCACAACCTGTCCAAGCGAGCCAAGGCACCGATGATCTCGGTGAACTGCGCGGCGATCCCCGAATCGCTGATCGAGTCCGAACTGTTCGGCCACGAGAAAGGCGCATTTACCGGCGCCAGCGCCGGGCGCGCAGGGTTGGTCGAAGCGGCGGACGGCGGCACCTTGTTCCTCGACGAAATTGGCGAACTGCCCCTGGAAGCCCAGGCGCGCCTGCTGCGCGTGTTGCAGGAAGGCGAGATTCGCCGCGTCGGCTCGGTGCAATCACAGAAGGTCGATGTGCGCCTGATCGCCGCGACCCACCGTGACCTCAAGAGCCTGGCCAAGATCGGCCAGTTCCGGGAAGACTTGTATTACCGCCTGCACGTCATCGCCCTCAAGCTGCCGGCCCTGCGCGAGCGCGGTGCCGACGTGAATGAGATCGCCAATGCGTTTCTGCTGCGCCAGAGCGCGCGCATCAACCGTACCGACCTCAAGTTTGCCGCCGACGCCGAGCAGGCGATTCGGCATTACTCGTGGCCGGGTAACGTGCGTGAACTGGAGAACGCGGTCGAGCGTGCAGTGATTCTGTCGGAGAGCCCGGACATTTCCGCCGAGCTGCTGGGTATCGATATCGAGCTGAGCGACCTGGAAGACGACGACTTCATCGGCCTGGCCCCGCAACAGGGCGGTGGCAGCAATACCAGCCATGAGCCGACCGAAGATCTGTCACTGGAAGACTACTTCCAGCACTTCGTGCTTGAGCATCAGGACCATATGACCGAGACCGAACTGGCGCGCAAGCTGGGCGTGAGCCGCAAGTGCCTGTGGGAACGCCGCCAGCGCCTGGGCATTCCACGGCGCAAGACCGGGGTGGCCAGCGAAAGCTGAGGGCGCGCCCCCACAGGTAACACCCTCAGATGTGAAAAAACTGTTACCGCAGCTTTTTCACGTAACAGAAGCCGGGGCTTACGGTAACGAAGCCCCGGCTTTTTTTCGCCCATCCAAAAGCCAAAACTAGCTCAAACCCCCGGTTTTGCTGGGCGGAACAAAAGTTGGCACGCACCCTGCTATATGCTTAGTACAAAAACAATAACAAGCTTTGTACAAGACAATAAAAATAAGACGAATCGACTCACGCATAACAAAAACAACACGGCGGAGGCGCAGCTAACTGATTCTTTTGGAGAGGCGTTGCATTTGGGGCTTGCCCCGCAACCAGGCCGAGAACAACAAAAACTGCCCTAAGGCAGAGCCTGAACTGGTTGGATCGTAGATCAGCAACACAGCGACCAAAGCAATCCGTTTGCTCTTGGCTCCCGATTGGGAGTGTCATGAAGGTGAAGCTTCATGGCGAGGGCGATCAACAAAAACAAAAAGCCCGCAACCATAATAAAAATAGAGCACGCAACTACTTCTGGGGGAGCTTCGGCTCCCCTTGTAGTTTCCGGCATTTGACCCGCTCACACCTTTCTTTAAGCTTCTGGCTCAAGCCTTGCAGCTTGTTCCTACACCATCCCTCGACTAAATGCTAGAATCCCCGCCCATCATGCGGTCATTCTTCGTTATGGCCGAACATTCCTTCAAACAGTGCATCCCATGCTGAAGAAGTTGTTCCAGTCATTCCGTTCCCCCTTGCGTCGTACGCAACACATTCGCAGCACGCCTGAAGTGCTTAACAGCAATCAGCATTCATTGCAGCGCGCTCAATTCAGCCGTTATGCGGTGAACATCGTCGAACGTTTGCAGAACGCCGGCTACCAGGCTTATCTGGTGGGCGGCTGCGTACGTGACATGCTGCTCAATATCACGCCCAAGGATTTCGACGTCGCCACCAGCGCCACGCCGGAGCAGGTGCGTGCCGAGTTTCGCAATGCGCGAATCATCGGTCGCCGCTTCAAGTTGGTGCACATCCACTTTGGTCGCGAAATCATCGAGGTCGCGACGTTCCGCGCAGGTCATCCGCAAAACGATGATGAGGAAGACACCAATCAATCCTCCCGCAACGAGAGCGGCCGTATCCTGCGTGACAACGTGTACGGCACCCTGGAAGAAGACGCGCAGCGCCGCGACTTCACCATCAACGCCCTGTATTACGACCCGGTCAGCGAGCGCATCCTCGATTACGCCAATGGCGTACACGACATTCGCAACAACCTGATCCGTCTGATCGGCGACCCGACGCAGCGTTACCAGGAAGACCCGGTACGCATGCTGCGCGCCGTGCGCTTTGCCGCGAAGCTGAACTTCGGCATCGAGAAACACACCGCTGCGCCGATTCGCGAGCTGGCGCCGATGCTGCGGGAAATCCCTTCGGCCCGTCTGTTCGAAGAAGTGCTGAAGTTGTTCCTCTCGGGTTATGCCGCCGACACGTTCGAAATGCTGGTCGACCTGCAGCTGTTCGACCCGCTGTTCCCGGCCAGCGCCGAGGCACTGGAATACAACCCGACGTACACCCACACGCTGATCAGCGAAGCGTTGGTCAACACCGACCTGCGCATCAAGCAGAACAAACCGGTAACGCCGGCGTTCCTGTTTGCCGCCCTGCTGTGGCCCGCCTTGCCCAAGCGCGTATTGCGCCTGCAGGACCGTGGCATGCCGCCGATTCCGGCCATGCAGGAAGCCGCCCACGAGCTGATCGCCGAGCAGTGCCAGCGCATCGCCATTCCCAAACGCTTCACCATGCCGATCCGCGAGATCTGGGACATGCAGGAGCGCCTGCCGCGCCGCAGTGGCAAACGCGCCGACCTGTTGCTGGACAACCCGCGCTTCCGTGCCGGCTACGACTTCCTGCTGTTGCGCGAAAGCGCCGGCGAGCAGACCGACGGCCTGGGCGAATGGTGGACCGATTACCAGGACGCCAATGACAGCCAACGCCGCGACATGATTCGCGACCTCGGCAGCAAAGGCGATGGTGAAGGCGCCGGCCCGAAAAAACGTCGACGCAGCGGCACCAAGCGCAAACGCAGCGCGGCCGATGCCTCGGGCGCTGCGGGCGAATAAACGTGGAACGTATCTACATTGGCATGGGCAGCAATCTCGCTGCCCCGGACCAGCAATTGCGCAGCGCTGTCGAAGCGCTGGCGCAATTGCCAGACACCAACCTCGTTGGCGTGTCGGCGTTCTATCAAAGTGACTCCCTGCTCCCCGGCCAACCGCGCTACACCAATGCGGTCGCTGCGCTGAACAGCGATCTTGCGCCACTGGATCTGCTCGATGCATTGCAAGCCATCGAGAACGACCAGGGCCGCGAGCGCCTGGAACGCTGGGGCCCACGCACCCTGGACCTGGATATCCTGCTGTTTGGCCAGCGCCTGATCGACGAGCCGCGCCTCAAGGTGCCGCACTATCAGATGCATCTACGCGCGTTCGTGCTGTACCCGCTGGCAGAACTGGCACCCGCCGACCTGCAACTGCCCAACGGCCAAACACTCAGCGAGCTGCTGGCCGCCTGCCCGTTTATCGGCCTGGAGCGCCTGCCCCAAGACTGACTCGGTCAATGTGGGAGCTGGCTTGCCTGCGATGCGAGCAACTCGGTACACCCGCCATTGCGCGGTGATGCCATCGCAGGCAAGCCAGCTCCCACCCGTAACAGCGGTAACACCCCACTCGTAACAATGCGGTAACACATCCAATTGACTTCCCGTGTCCTCATCACGACTATAGGCGTCCCGCTGCCGCCAACCCGGCGCTGAAGGGCGCAATCCAGGCCTTTTAAGCACTGCTCTCAAGACAGTGCGCCTGTATAAACGAAGACTCACGCGCGTTACTCGCTGTTTCCAAGCGCCTGAACGAGGACCCTTTCCATGCCAGACATTACCCTGACCACGTTGCAGAGCCTCAAGCTCAAAGGTGAAAAAATCACCATGCTGACCTGCTATGACGCCACCTTCGCCCACGCCAGCTGCGAAGCCGGGGTTGAAGTGCTGTTGATTGGCGATTCACTGGGCATGGTTCTTCAAGGGAATGACAGCACCCTGCCGGTCACCACTGACGAACTCGCGTACCACACGGCCAGCGTCAAACGCGGTAACAACGGCGCCTTCATCATCGCTGACCTGCCGTTCATGGGTTACGCCACCCTTGAACAAACCTTCCAGAACGCCGGCAAGCTGATGCAAGCCGGTGCCCACATGATCAAAGTCGAAGGCGCGGTGTGGCTGGCGGAGTCGATCCGGCTGCTGGCTGAGCGTGGCGTTCCGGTGTGCGTGCACATGGGCCTGACGCCGCAGTCGGTGAACCTCTTCGGCGGCTACAAGGTGCAAGGCCGCAATGAAGCCCAGGCGCGGCAGATGCGTGCGGATGCCATTGCCCTGGAGCAAGCCGGCGCCGCGATGATCCTGCTCGAATGCGTGCCCAGCGAACTGGCGGCAGAAATCACCCAGGCCGTCAAAGTGCCGGTGATCGGCATTGGCGCAGGCTCGGCCACCGACGGCCAAGTGCTGGTGGTACATGACATGCTCGGCCTGTCGCTGACCGGCCGAGCGCCCAAATTCGTGAAAAACTTCATGGCCGGCCAAGACAGCATCCAGGCAGCTCTGGCGGCTTACGTGCGTGAAGTCAAAGCCGTGACCTTCCCAGCCGACGAACACGGGTTCTCTGCATGAACACCGTTAAAACCGTAAGAGAACTGCGCGCCGCCGTCGCCCACGCGCGCAGTGCCGGCAAGCGCATTGGCTTTGTGCCCACCATGGGCAACCTGCACAGCGGCCACGCCACCCTGGTGACCAAGGCCGCACAACAATCGGACTTTGTGGTGGCGAGCATTTTCGTCAACCCGCTGCAGTTCGGCGCCGGCGAAGACCTGGACAAGTACCCGCGCACGCTGGCAGCTGACCAGGAAAAGCTGCTGCAAGCCGGTTGCAACCTGTTGTTCGCGCCCAGCGTCGACGAAATGTACCCCGGCGGCATGACCGGCCAGACCCGCGTCAGTGTCCCGCAACTGTCCGAAGGCCTGTGCGGCGCCAGCCGGCCTGGGCACTTCGAAGGTGTAGCGACGGTGGTGAGCAAGCTGTTCAACATGGTCCAGCCGGACATGGCCGTGTTTGGCCAGAAGGACTACCAGCAACTGGCGGTCATCCGCGCCATGGTGCATGACCTGAACATGCCCATTCAGATCATCGGCGAGCCTACCGTGCGCGCCGCCGACGGCCTGGCGCTGTCCTCGCGCAACGGTTACCTCAACGAAGAACAGCGCGCGATTGCGCCGGTGCTCTACCGCAGCCTCAGCCAGATTGCGGCGGCTATAAAAGGCGGTGAGCAGGATTTCGCCAAGCTGCGTGCCGAGCAGATCGCACAGATCGAGGCCGCCGGGTTGCGCATGGATTACCTGGAGGTGCGCCAGGGCGTGCACCTGCGTGCGGCCACGCCTGAGGATCGGGATATTGTCATCCTCGTGGCTGCCTATCTGGGTGCGACACGCCTGATCGACAACCTGCATTTGACCCTCAACTGACCCCGCCAGGCACTTCGCCTGTTGCCCTGATCGCTGTGCCGGTATAAAAAAGTACCGGCAACAGCGCAGACAAAGCCAAGACATATCGACACGCTAGGTTTAATGTAATCGCCCTGCGCCATTGTTGGCGCTGACCGGACTCAAACGCCTGATGAAAGACTCAACGTTCCGGATTTAGAAGTGTCCTAAAGGCAAGTCCCCGTAATAAAAGGAAACCCGCAGCGATGGCGTACTACCGCACTCCTCATGACGTTACCGCTCTGCCCGCTTGGCAAGCGCTCAATCAACACCGCCAAGCCATGCAGGATTTCAGCATGCGCGACGCGTTCAATGCCGATCCCCAGCGCTTTTCCCAGTTCACCTTGAGCAGCTGCGGGCTTTTCCTCGATTACTCGAAAAACCTGATCACCAGCGAAACCCGTGACCTGCTGGTGGGCCTGGCCAAAGAAGTCAACCTTAAAGCCGCGATTGACGCGCTGTACGCAGGCGAGCCGGTCAACTCTTCCGAAGGTCGCCCCGCCCTGCACACCGCGCTGCGCCGCCCAGTGGGCGACAAGCTGTCGGTCAACGGCGTAAACATCATGCCGGACGTGCACAAGGTGCTGAACCAGATCACTGACCTGGTCGGCCGCATCCACGACGGCCTGTGGCGGGGTTACACCGAGAAGCCGATCACTGACGTAGTGAATATCGGCATCGGTGGTTCGTTCCTCGGCCCGGAGCTGGTCTCCGAGGCATTGCTGTCCTACGCCCACAAAGGCGTGCGCTGCCACTACCTGGCAAACATCGATGGCAGCGAGTTCCACGAACTGACCCAGAAGCTGCGCGCCGAGACCACGCTGTTTATCGTTTCGTCCAAATCCTTCAACACCCTCGAAACCCTGAAAAACGCCCAGGCCGCCCGCGCCTGGTACCTGGCCCAGGGTGGCTCGGAAGCCGAACTGTACCGTCACTTTATCGCCGTATCGAGCAACAACGCGGCGGCCGTGGCGTTCGGTATCCGTGAAGAAAACATCTTCCCGATGTGGGACTGGGTCGGCGGCCGTTACTCGCTGTGGTCGGCCATTGGCTTGCCAATCGCTCTGGCCATCGGCATGTCCAACTTCAAAGAGCTGTTGTCCGGTGCCTACACCATGGACCAGCACTTCCAGAACGCGTCGTTCGAGCAAAACATGCCGGTGCTCCTGGGCCTGCTGGGCGTGTGGTACGGCAACTTCTGGGGTGCGCAGAGCCATGCGATCCTGCCGTATGACCACTACCTGCGTAACATCACCAAACACTTGCAACAGCTGGACATGGAGTCCAACGGCAAAAGCGTGCGCCAGGACGGCACGCCGGTGTCGACCGATACGGGCCCGGTGATCTGGGGCGGCGTCGGTTGCAACGGTCAGCATGCTTACCACCAGTTGCTGCACCAGGGGACACAACTGATCCCGGCCGACTTCATTGTGCCGATCGTCAGCTTCAACCCGGTGTCCGACCATCACCAGTGGCTGTACGCCAACTGCCTGTCCCAGAGCCAGGCACTGATGCTCGGCAAGACCCGCAGCGAAGCCGAAGCCGAACTGCGCGAAAAAGGCTTGCCGGAAGCCGAAGTGCAGAAGCTGGCGCCCCACAAGGTGATCCCGGGCAACCGTCCGAGCAACACCATCGTGGTCGAGCGCATCAGCCCACGTCGCTTGGGCGCACTGGTCGCCATGTATGAACACAAAGTGTTTGTACAAAGTGTGGTCTGGGGCATCAACGCCTTCGACCAATGGGGCGTGGAGCTGGGCAAGGAGCTGGGCAAAGGCGTCTACAACCGCCTGACCGGCGCCGAAGAAACCCTGGCTGACGATGCGTCGACCCAGGGCCTGATCAACTACTTCCGCGGTCGTCACCGCGGCTGAGGCCGGTACACCAAGGCCAACGTCCGTTTGGACGTTGGCCTTGAACCCTCTCCCCACAGCGTGCATCTTTATGCCTTGTCGCTAAAACAAGAATAAGGACCGCTCATGTTCGATATCCGCACATTCCCCGGCGCCGATGCCGTCCGCCAGGCCGCGCAGCTCACTCAAGACGAGTACCAGCGCCTCTATCGCCAATCCATTGAGCAACCCGATACGTTCTGGGCCGAACAGGCCAAGGGCTTTCTCGACTGGATCAAACCCTGGCACACCGTGCAACACTCGGACATCACCACCGGCGCCGCCCAGTGGTTTGCCGGCGGCCAACTGAACGTCAGCTACAACTGCATCGACCGTCACCTGGCGCAACGCGCCGACCAGCCGGCCTTTATCTGGGAAGGCGATGATCCTGCAAAGTCCTCCAAAATTTCCTACCGCCAACTTCATCAAAACGTCAGCCGCCTGGCCAATGTGCTGAAAAGCCGTGGGGTGAAAAAAGGCGACCGGGTGTGCATCTACATGCCGATGATCCCGGAAGCCGCCTACGCCATGTTGGCCTGCACACGGATTGGCGCGGTGCACTCGGTGGTGTTCGGCGGCTTCTCTCCGGATGCCCTGCGCGACCGTATCCTCGATGCCGACTGTCGCACCGTGATCACCGCCGATGAAGGCGTGCGCGGCGGCAAGCCGGTGGCGCTGAAAAAGAATGTCGACAAAGCCCTGGCCAGTTGCCCGAACGTCAGCACAGTGCTGGTGGTGGAGCGCACGGGTGCGGAACTTGACTGGGTAGAAGGCCGCGACCTCAAGTATCAAGCCGCGCTGGATGCCGCCAGTGCTGATTGCCCGCCCGAGCCGATGGACGCCGAGGACCCGCTGTTTATCCTCTACACCTCCGGCAGCACCGGCAAACCCAAGGGCGTGCTGCACACCACCGGCGGTTACCTGCTGCAAGCGGCGATGACCTTCAAGTACGTGCTCGACTACCGTGACGGCGAAGTGTTCTGGTGCACCGCCGACGTGGGCTGGGTCACCGGCCACAGCTATATCGTGTACGGCCCGCTGGCCAATGGTGCCACTTCGCTGATGTTCGAAGGTGTGCCGAGCTACCCGGACAGCTCGCGTTTCTGGCAGGTCATCGATAAACACCAGGTGAATATCTTCTACACCGCGCCCACCGCACTGCGTGCGCTGATGCGTGAGGGCCACGGGCCACTGCAGAACACCTCGCGCGCCAGCCTGCGCCTGCTGGGCAGCGTCGGTGAGCCGATCAACCCCGAGGCCTGGGATTGGTACTTCAACGCCGTGGGCGAGCAACGCTGCCCGATTGTCGATACCTGGTGGCAGACCGAAACCGGCGGCATCATGCTCAGCCCGCTGGTCAGCGCGCAACGAATCAAACCCGGTTGCGCGACCCAACCGATGTTTGGCGTACAGCCCGTGCTGCTGGATGAACACGGCAAGGAGCTCAGCGGCGCCGGCAGTGGCGTGCTCGCTATCAAGGCCAGCTGGCCGGGGCAAATCCGCAGCGTCTACGGCGACCCGCAGCGCATGCTCGACACCTATTTCAAACCCTACCCCGGCTACTACTTCACCGGCGACGGTGCGCGCCGCGATGAGGATGGCGACTACTGGATCACCGGCCGCATTGACGACGTGATCAACGTGTCCGGTCACCGCATCGGCACCGCCGAAGTGGAAAGCGCGCTGGTGCTGCATGACCAAGTGGCCGAAGCCGCTGTGGTCGGTTACCCCCACGACGTCAAAGGCCAGGGCATCTATGCGTTTGTCACCCCCATGAACGGCGTCGAGCCCAGCGATGAGCTGAAAAAACACTTGCTGGCGCTGGTCAGCAAGGAAATCGGCAGCTTTGCCAAGCCGGAACTGATCCAATGGGCGCCCGCCTTGCCGAAAACCCGCTCGGGCAAGATCATGCGGCGTATTTTGCGCAAGATCGCCTGCAACGAACTCGACAGCCTCGGCGACACCTCGACCCTGGCCGACCCGAGCGTGGTGGACGGCCTGATCGATAAACGCCTGAACCGATAGGAGCCACCCAGAGTCGCCATGGAATTTATCCGTAGCCGTATCGAAACCCAGTTGATGAGCCTCACCGGCTTGTCACTGGGTCAGCTGGACCTGGAAAACCCCAAGGGCGACCCTGGCCTGTTCGGGCCGGACTCTATCAGTTGGCAGGTGCATGGCGACTTCAGCAGCATGCTGATCGGCGGCATCAGCGCGTTGATGCTGCAAGCCTTGCACCCGCTGGCCCTGGCTGGCGTGTGGGACCACTCCAACTTTCGCCAGGACATGCTCGGGCGCCTGCGCCGCACTTCGCAGTTTATTTCCGGCACCACATTCGGCTCGCGCCAGGACGCCGAATGGTTGATTGAGAAGGTGCGCACCATCCACCTGCAAGTGGTCGGGCATGCGCCGGATGGTCGAGCCTATGCGGCCAGCGACCCGGAGCTGCTGACGTGGGTACACGTGGCGGAGGTCAGCAATTTCCTGGCGGCGCACCTGCGTTATCGCAACCCGCACCTGTCGGGGCGCGACCAGGACCGCTACTACAATGAAATTGCCTTGGTGGCCGAGCGACTGGGCGCCCGCCACGTTCCGCGCTCGCGGCAGGAAATTTCCGAATATATGGCGCGTATTCGTCCGCAACTGCTGTGTGACGATCGCAGCCGCGAAGTGCTGCGCCTGCTGGTCAATGCACCCGCGCCCAGCACCTTGGCCAAACCCTTTGGCAGCTTGATGATGCAGGCCGGCATCGACCTGCTGCCGGGCTGGGCCAGCGCTATGCTCGGGCAACACCAAAGCTCGATGCAACGCTTGGTGATCCGCGCGGGTGTGAAGCGCAGCGCGCCCTTGCTGCGCTGGGCGATGCGCAATGGTTCGGTGCAACGCGCCCAGCGGCGGATGGGGTTGATGTAGCGCGGAGCCTATAACTGTTAAACTTCGCGCCCTCTTTTACCCGCAAGGCGCGCTCCATGACTCCCTTGAATCAGGCGCTGCGCGCCGCTCTCAACCATCGCCAAGACCTGATCAACGAGCTGCACGCCCAAAACACCGACTGCTACCGGCTGTTTCATGGCAGCCAGGAAGGCGCTGGCGGCTTGACCATCGACCGTTACGGCCCGCAATTGTTGGTGCAAAGCTTCCACCAATCGCTGCAAACCGAGGAGCTGCTGGACCTGCATCAACAGGTCAATCAGTTCATGGGCCTGGAATTGCAGCTGGTGTACAACGACCGCTCCCGTGGCAACTCGCGCATCGACCGTGAGGACACGGTGTACCGCGCCGAGCCCGCGGCGTTGGCAGATCAGGTCGGCCACGAGTGGGGCCTCAACTACCGTGTACGCGGGCGCCATGCCGGGCAAGACCCGCTGCTGTTCCTGGACCTGCGCAACACCCGTGGCTGGGTCAAGGACCACAGTGCCGGCAAAAGCGTGCTGAACCTGTTCGCCTACACCTGTGGCGTAGGCTTGAGCGCCGCAGCCGGGGGCGCAAGCGAGGTGTGCAACCTGGACTTCGCCGAAGGCAACCTGGCGGTCGGGCGCGAAAACGGCCTGCTCAACCCGCACTTGCCGACCATGGCGTTCGTGCAGTCCGACTACTTCCCGGCGATTCGCCAACTGGCCGGTTTGCCGATCACCCAGCGCCGCGGGCAGAAGCTGCCAAGTTATCCACGCCTTGAGCAGCGTCAGTTCGACCTGGTGCTGCTCGACCCACCTGCGTGGGCCAAGAGTGCTTTCGGCACTGTCGACCTGTTGCGCGACTACCAGAGCCTGCTCAAACCCGCACTGCTGACCACCGCCGACAATGGCGTGCTGATCTGCTGCAACAACCTGGCAAAAGTCAGCATGGATGACTGGCGCGAACAGGTGCTGCGGTGCGCCGAAAAAGTCGGCCGACCGGTACGCGAGTGGCAAATCATGACGCCGGGGGCTGACTTCCCTTCGCAAGATCAGCAGCCACCGTTGAAGACCCTGATCCTGCAGTTGTAGTACTTTTCCCAAGGAGCCCGGTACTTCGGAACCGAAAACCCGTGCCATACTCCAAGGCACTCTCGTTCTACATAGATGGCGTCACTCATGCCCAAAGGATTGATCCGCGCCGCTGGCGCCTTGTTGACCGCCCTGGCTCTGTACAGCTTGCTGGGTTTTCTGATTCTGCCGGGCATTGCCCTACGCATTGCCAACCAACAACTGGCCAATTACGCCACGGTGCCGGCCCGCATCGAGCGTATCGAGCTCAACCCGTTCAGCCTGGAACTGACGCTGTGGGGCCTCAAACTCGGCGAGCCGGGCAAGGAGCAAGTCGGTTTCGAGCGCCTGTACGCCAACTTGCAGATCGACAGCCTGTGGACGCGCGCTCTGCACCTGGCAGATGTGCAGCTGGACCAGCCGAAGACTGAAGTGCTGTTCGACAAATCCGGTCAGTTGAACCTGGCGCAGTTGTTCAAACTGCCTCCAAGTGAGCCGACCCCGGCCGACCCGAATGCCAAGCCGTTCCCGCTGCGCATCGACAGCATCAAGCTGGCCGGCGGCTATGTGTACTTTCGCGACCTGCGCCCCAGCGAGCCGATCGAATTCCTTTACGACAAACTCGACTTCGAGCTGAAAAACCTCAGCACCTTGCCCGAAGACAACGCCGACATGACCCTGGTGGCCGCCGGCCCTGAGGGCGGGCAGATTGACTGGAAAGGCAATTTCAGCCTGGTGCCGATCACTTCACAAGGCACCTTGAAAGTCACCGATGGCAAGATGAAAGCCTGGTGGCCGTATGTACGGGACGCCCTGCCGCTGGTGCTTGAAGACGGCGTGCTGAACTTCAGTACCGACTATAAATTCAGCCTGGCCAAAGAAACCGAACTGAACCTGACCAACACCGCCGCCAGCATCGCGCCGTTTGCGATCAAGGCGCCGGATGGCCGGCCACTGGTGCGCCTGGAGCGCCTGGACGTCAGCGACACCACGGTGGACCTGGCCAAGCAGCAAGTGGTGGTCGGCAAGATCCGCAGCAACAAGCTGGAAACCTGGGCCGCCCGCGAAGCCGATGGGCAACTGGACTGGCAGAAACTGTTTGCCAGCCAACCGAGCAAACCGGCCAAGGAACTCAAGCCTGCCAGCGCACCTGCAACCGCCGATACGCCAAACGCCCCACCTGCCGCACCCAGCAAACCCTGGCAAGTGCTGCTCAAGGACGTGCAACTGCGCAACTATCAAGTTCACCTCGCAGACCGTGCTGCCAAACCGGAAGTTGCATTGGAGCTAGGCCCGCTGAATGTCGATATGCAGAACTTCGACAGTCTCAACCGCAGCCCCTTTAGCCTGAAGGTCGACTCCGGCCTGGGCAAGCAAGGCAAGATCAGCGCAACCGGTGAGGTCAACCTCAACCCGGTCAGCGCCAGGTTGAAAGTGAGCACCCAGGACATCGACCTGCGGGTCGCGCAATCCTATATCAGCCCGTTTATCCGCCTGGAACTGCGCAGCGGTATGTTGGGCAGCAACCTCGATGTGAACCTTAAAAGCACCGAGCCCTTGGCGCTGCAGGTCACCGGCCGCGCCCAGGTCGACCAGTTGCACACCCTGGACACCCTCAAGACCCGCGACTTCCTCAAGTGGCAGCGTCTGGTACTCGAAGGCGTGAACTACCAGCACGGCGACAGCCTGTCGATCGACAAGGTCAACCTGCTGCAGCCCTATGCGCGCTTTATGATCAACGACGACCGCACCACCAACATCGATGACTTGCTGATCCCGCAACCGGCCGACAATGGCACCAAGTCGGCAGCCAAGCCGGCGGCGAGCAAAGACAAACCGTTGGGTATTCATATCGGGCAAATTGCGATCAACGATGGTTCGGCCAACTTCGCCGACTTCAGCCTCACGCCCAACTTCGCCACGGCTATCCAGCAACTCAACGGGCAGATTGGCACTATCGACAGTCGCCAGGCCAAACCGGCCAGCGTCGACATTAAGGGCAAGGTGGATCGCTACGCGCCGGTGACGATCAAGGGCAGCGTCAACCCGTTTGACCCGATGGCGGCGCTGGATATCGCCACCAGCTTCAAGCGCGTCGAACTGACCACGTTGACCCCGTATTCCGGCAAGTTCGCGGGTTTCCGCATTCGCAAGGGCCGGCTAAACCTCGATTTGCACTACGTGATCACCAAAGGCCAGTTGAAGGCTGAAAACAAAGTGGTGGTTGAGCAATTGCAGTTGGGTGAGAAGGTCGACAGTGCCGATGCCGTCGATTTGCCGATTCGCCTGGCCATTGCGCTGCTCAAGGATACTGACGGCAAGATCTCCATCGAACTGCCAGTAACCGGCGACTTGAATAACCCGCAGTTCAGCGTCATGCCGATTGTGTGGCAGACCCTGCGCAACCTGGTGGTGCGCGCAGCCACGGCGCCGTTCAAGTTTATCGGCGGGCTGGTCAGCGGTGGCGGCTCGGAAGACCTGGGTAACGTGTCGTTTGCCGCAGGCTCCAGCGAGCTGAACAAAGATGCTGAGGGTGCCCTGAACACCTTGGCCAAGGCACTCAAAGAGCGCCCTACCCTGCGCCTTGAAATCGAAGGCACGGCAGCGGCCAGCAGCGATGGCCCGTTCATCGCCGCAGATCGCCTGGAGCGTGAATACCAATACAACTACTACAAAATCCTCCAGCGTCGCGGCGACAAGGTGCCGGCTCAGGCGTCATTGCTGGTGGTGCCGGAGAAGGAAAAAGCGCCATTGCTCGAAGGCATTTACCGCACCCGTCTCAAGCAACAACCACCGGCCGAATGGAAAGACCTGAGCAGTGATGATCGCACTGCGAAGCTGCGTGATGGCTTGATCAAGTTCTGGGGGGCCAGTGATGTGTTGCTGCGCCAACTGGGGCAGGACCGTGCCAGCACTATCAAGGACTACCTGGTGGACAAAGGCCAGCTGGAAGATGACCGGGTGTACTTCATTGATGCCAGCCTGGGGCAGGCGGAGAAGGATGGCAGAGTGGTAACGCCGATGCATTTGGATGCCGAGTAACATTCAGCTAAAACAGATCTAACTGTGGGAGCGGGCTTGCTCGCGAATGCGGTATATCAGGCACATTTCCAGTGACTGACACACCGCATTCGCGAGCAAGCCCGCTCCCACAGTTTTATCTCCACCGGCCATGCAAATGTATTCCAGGCCTGAATAGAACAGGCCCCGACACAAGTGCCGGGGCCTGTAATGACCACATCCGTGTGGTCTGTCGCATGAACTTTAGAGGTGCATCGGGTGGATATCTAACTCACCCTAAGCCGCCGCCGTCTAGCTCAGACGATTCTTTTAGCGTTACTGAGCTTTCAGGCCATCGGCCGATACAGCTTTAACGCCTTTGATTTTCTTGGTGATCGCAACTGCGGTGTCTTTCTGAGCCTGGGTCACGGCAGCAGTCGACGACAGCGACACTACACCTTTGTTGGTTTCGACTTTGATGTCGGTACCAGGAATGCCTTTTTCGGTAACCAGGTCAGCTTTTACTTTGGTAGTGATCCAAGTGTCCGAAGTGGACTCTTTGGCATCTGCTGCTGCGCCTTTGGTTTTGTCGATGTTATCTGCCTTAGTGGCACCGCCAGCCATCAGGCCGTCAGCGGAAACAGCGGTAACACCTTTGATTTTCTTGGTGATCGCTACAGCCGTGGCTTTCTGGGAGTCAGAGATAGCGACTGTGGAGGACAGGGAAACCACGCCTTTGTTGGTTTCAACCTTGATGTCCGAACCAGGAATGCCTTTCTCGGTCAGCAGGTCGGATTTAACTTTGGTAGTGATCCAAGTATCCGAAACGCTTTCCTTAGCCTTGGTGGCTTCACCAGCCGCCAACGTCATAGGGGCTTGGGAAGTCTGAGCAAAGGCTACGTTAGCACCCATGGCCAGAGTCAGAGCGGTAGCGGTAGCGAGAGCGAACTTCTTCATACGAGTAACTCCTGTTTTATGAAAAGTCTGCAGCGTGTAAACCTTGATGCTGCAGCGTTAACAGGGTTATTGCAGGCAGTGTGCCAAGTCACAGAATCATATTAATCCCTTTATAAACAACAACTTATAAAAACAGCTAATTTTCGAAATCGTGCATCTTGCATGAAGTCGACCGTACCTGCATGCAAGTTGCGGCTTTTGGAATTTACTAAGCGACTGATTTCCCGGTACTTTCCTGTGGGCATAAAAAAAGGACTCCGAAGAGTCCTCTTTTTCAGCGTAAAGCCAGCGGGTAATTAAACGCCCGAAGCCTTGGCTGCTGCTACGTCCTTGATGGACAGCTTGATACGGCCGCGGTTGTCCACGTCCAGTACCAGCACTTCCACTTCCTGGCCTTCTTTGAGAATGTCGGTCACTTTCTCAACACGAGCGTCGCTCAGCATGGAGATGTGTACCAGACCGTCTTTGCCCGGCAGGATGTTGACGAATGCGCCGAAGTCGACGATGCGCTCAACCTTACCCACGTAGATCTTGCCGATCTCGGCTTCAGCGGTGATGCCCAGAACGCGCTGACGTGCAGCTTCAGCCGCTTCCTTGGTTTCGCCGAAGATCTTGATCGAGCCGTCGTCTTCGATATCTATCGAAGCCTTGGTTTCTTCACAGATCGCACGGATAGTCGCGCCGCCTTTACCGATAACATCACGGATTTTGTCGGTGTCGATTTTCATCGCGATCATGGTCGGAGCATTTTCCGACAGTTCGGTGCGGGACTGACCAATGATCTGGTTCATCTGACCGAGGATGTTCAGGCGCGCTTCCAGGGCTTGGCCCAGGGCGATTTCCATGATTTCTTCGGTGATGCCTTTGATCTTGATGTCCATCTGCAGCGCGGTAACACCTTTGGCGGTACCGGCTACTTTGAAGTCCATGTCGCCCAGGTGGTCTTCGTCGCCCAGGATGTCGGTCAGGATGGCGAACTTCTCGCCTTCTTTAACCAGGCCCATGGCGATACCGGCAACCGGTGCCTTCATCGGTACACCAGCGTCCATCAGTGCCAGGGAAGCACCGCAAACGGAAGCCATGGAGCTGGAACCGTTGGACTCGGTGATTTCCGACACAACACGGATGGTGTACGGGAACACGTCAGCAGCAGGCAGCATCGCGGAGATCGAACGACGAGCCAGGCGGCCGTGACCGATTTCGCGACGACCAGCGCCACCCATGCGACCACACTCGCCCACCGAGAACGGAGGGAAGTTGTAGTGCAGCATGAACGGGTCTTTTTTCTCGCCTTCCAGGGTGTCCAGCAGCTGTGCATCACGGGCAGTACCCAGTGTTGCAACGACCAGAGCCTGGGTTTCGCCACGGGTGAACAGCGCCGAACCGTGAGTCTTCGGCAGAACGCCGACTTCGATGTTCAGTGGGCGCACGGTGCGAGTGTCGCGACCGTCGATACGTGGCTTGCCGTTAACGATGTTTTCGCGAACGGTGCGGTATTCGATTTCACCGAAGGCCGCTTTGACTTCGCTGGAAGAAGGCTGGCCTTCTTCACCGGACAGCTTGGCTACAACCTGATCCTTCAGCTCGCCCAGGCGCGCGTAACGGTCGGCCTTGACGGTGATGGTGTAGGCGTCGGAGATGGCAGCACCGAACTCGGAGCGGATAGCGCCCAGCAGTTCAGTCGCTTCAGCTTGTGGAGCCCAGGCCCATGTCGGCTTGGCAGCTTCGGCAGCCAGTTCTTTAACGGCCTTGATCACGGACTGGAACTCGTCGTGAGCAAACAGTACAGCGCCCAGCATCTGGTCTTCGGTCAGCTCTTTGGCTTCCGATTCAACCATCAATACGGCTTCAGAGGTACCGGCAACGACCATGTCCAGGCTCGACGCTTTCTGTTGCTCGTAAGTCGGGTTCAGCAGGTAGCCGGTGCTTTCGTGGAAAGCAACGCGCGCAGCGCCGATCGGGCCATCGAAAGGAATGCCGGAGATGGCCAGGGCAGCCGAGGTACCGATCATCGCAGCGATGTCCGGATCGGTCTTCTTGCTGGTGGAAACGACGGTGCAGACAACCTGCACTTCGTTCATGAAGCCTTCTGGGAACAGCGGACGGATCGGACGGTCGATCAGTCGGGAAGTCAGGGTTTCTTTCTCGGAAGGACGGCCTTCACGCTTGAAGAAACCGCCAGGGATCTTACCGGCAGCGTAAGTCTTTTCCTGGTAGTGAACGGAAAGAGGGAAGAAGCCTTTGCTCGGGTCAGCGGTCTTGGCGCCAACAACGGTCACCAATACGGTTACGTCGTCGTCAACGGTAACCAGCACTGCGCCGGAGGCTTGACGGGCGATACGGCCTGTCTCGAGGGTAACGGTCGACTGACCGAACTGGAATTTTTTGATAACCGGGTTCACGGTGTCCTACCTTCTTTGTGGCTCTTGGGGGAACTTGTCTTCTTGCGAAATTCTTGGGCAATGCCGGGAATCGGCCCGACGCTCGTCCAGGGTAAAACGTGTATCCAGATAAAACTTGAGGCTGGGAGCCTGCCATGGGCCAGCGGGAATCCCACTGACACACGGCAGACAACCAACCTCTAGCGCAATCGCTTATTAGCGACGCAGACCCAGGCGACCGATCAGAGCCTGATAACGACCCAGATCCTTGCCTTTCAGGTAGTCCAGCAGCTTACGGCGCTGGTTTACCATGCGGATCAGACCACGACGGGAGTGGTGATCTTTACCGTTGGCCTTGAAGTGACCTTGCAGCTTGTTGATGTTGTGGGTCAGCAGTGCAACTTGCACTTCTGGCGAACCAGTGTCACCAACAGCTTGCTGATAGTCAGCAACGATTTGTGCTTTTTCTTGAACGTCGAGAGCCATGAGGCAATCCTTTTTTCAGGAAACTACCCAAAGGGCAGTTTCAACAGGCCAGGGACAAATCCCTGTATCTAAAAATGAGTGTTGACCGTGCCTGTTAACAGCCACACTCGTCCGGTCATTCTGACCGAATCAGTCGACGCGGCGCTATACGCCCGTCTTCGCTCACTTCACCGATACCGATAAAGCGACCGTTATGATCCTGTACCCGCACCATACCGAACTTCGGAGCGTCCGGGGCACGTACCGGCTGGCCGTTTAGCCAGTAGAACGCGCTGTGCTCCGAGAAGTGCAGCAATGGCCAATCCAGCAAACCGCTGTCCGATGGCATCAGGAAGCGATCAACCGCTTCATTGCCGCCTTCGGCATGTACCGCTTCCAACTCTTCCAGCGTGACCGTCTGGGCCAGGGTGAAAGGTCCGGCTTGAGTACGTCGCAACTCTGCAACGTATGCACCACAGCCCAGTTGCTCACCGATATCTTCCACCAGGGTACGAATATAGGTGCCTTTGCTGCAGTCCACCGCCAGTCGTGCGGTGTCGCCTTCACTGGCGAGCAATTCAAGCCGCGCAATAGTAACAGAACGCGGTTCACGCTCCACTACTTCGCCCGCACGTGCCAGCTTGTAAAGAGGCTGGCCATCACGCTTGAGCGCCGAGTACATCGGCGGTATCTGACTGATTTGCCCACGAAAAGCGGGTAAAACGGCCTCGATATCAGCACGACCAACGGTCACGTCGCGAACCTGCAGAACATCACCTTCGGCATCGGCCGTGGTGGTGGTCTTGCCCAGTTGCATGAGGGTTTCGTAACCCTTGTCGGAATCGAGCAGGTATTGCGAGAACTTGGTGGCCTCGCCAAAGCACAACGGCAGTACGCCGGTGGCCAATGGGTCAAGGCTGCCGGTGTGCCCGGCCTTCTCGGCATTGAGCAGCCAGCGAACCTTCTGCAGCGCGGCATTGGAGGTAAAGCCAATGGGCTTGTCGAGCAGAATGATGCCGCTGACGTTGCGACGGATACGTTTGACCTGAGCCACCGCTTACTCCTTGGCGTCTTCAGGTGTGGACGGGTGCTGGCTGTCTTCAGCCACGGCGCGCTCGATCAATGCCGACAGGTGCGCACCACGCACGACGCTTTCGTCGTAGTGGAAGTGCAACTGGGGAACACTGCGCAGCTTCATTTCACGGGCCAACTGCATACGCAGGAAGCCGGCAGCCGAATTGAGCACCTTGATGCTTTGCGCGATTTCTTCGCTGTTGTCCTGCCCCATCACGGTGATGAAGATCTTGGCGTGACCCACGTCACGGCTCACTTCAACGGCGGTGATGGTGACCAGGCCAACGCGCGGGTCTTTGACTTCGCGACGGATCAGTTGGGCCAGCTCACGCTGCATCTGATCGCCGATACGTTGGGTACGGCTGTATTCTTTTGCCATGTCTTGTTACCTGTTACTGCCACACGGTGAAACCCGTGGGGTCTGAAAGCGGCAAACGCCCGGCCTGACAAAAGCCAGACCGGGCGTTGCGTTTAGAGTCCGTACGCTGCGCGGGGCATTTGCATGCCCACACGCGGCGTGGCTCCGGAAGTGCGCGAGTTAGAGGCTGCGAGCAACCTGGACCTTCTCGTAGACTTCGATCTTGTCGCCAGCCTTGACGTCGTTGTAGCTCTTGACGCCGATACCGCATTCCATGCCGGCACGTACTTCGGAAGCGTCATCCTTGAAGCGGCGCAGGGATTCCAGCTCGCCTTCGAAGATAACGATGTCTTCACGCAGTACACGGATCGGACGGTTACGGTACACAGTACCTTCGATAACCATGCAACCGGCGATCGCACCGAATTTCGGCGAGCGGAACACGTCACGCACCTCGGCAACACCCAGGATGTTCTCCCGGACATCGCTGCCAAGCATGCCGGTAAGGGCTTTCTTGACGTCTTCGATGATGTCGTAGATGACGTTGTAGTAACGCATGTCCAGGCCTTCCTGCTCGACGATCTTGCGAGCGCCAGCATCGGCACGCACGTTGAAGCCGAACAGTACAGCGTTGGAAGCCAGTGCCAGGTTGGCATCGGATTCGGTGATACCACCGACACCGCCACCCACAACGCGCACTTGCACTTCGTCGTTACCCAGGCCGTTCAAGGCGCCGTTCAACGCTTCGAGGGAACCACGAACGTCAGATTTGAGGACGATGTTAAGGGTCTTCTTCTCTTCCTGGCCCATGTTCTCGAAGATATTTTCCAGCTTGCCTGCGTGAGCACGGGCCAGCTTGACTTCGCGGAACTTGCCTTGACGGAACAGAGCCACTTCACGGGCTTTCTTCTCGTCGGCCACTACGCTCATCTCGTCGCCAGCGTCCGGGGTACCGTCCAGGCCGAGGATCTCGACCGGGATAGCCGGGCCGGCTTCCTTGATTGGCTTGCCGTTCTCGTCGAGCATGGCACGTACACGGCCGTAGTTCGAACCGACCAGCACCATGTCGCCTTGGCGCAGGGTACCGTCTTGAACCAGAACGGTCGCAACCGGGCCACGGCCCTTGTCGAGGCGCGATTCAACCACAACACCACGGCCAGGAGCCGATGGGGTAGCGGTCAACTCGAGTACTTCGGCTTGCAACAGAACAGCTTCGAGCAGTTCGTCAACGCCAGTACCCATTTTCGCGGATACCGACACGAATGGCGTCTCGCCACCCCACTCTTCAGAAGTCACGCCGTGAACCGACAGTTCGCTACGGATGCGATCGAGATCGGCGCCCGGCTTGTCGATTTTGTTCACTGCAACCACCAGCGGTACGCCAGCCGCTTTCGCGTGCTGAACAGCTTCGATGGTTTGCGGCATCACGCCGTCGTCCGCTGCAACGACCAGGATCACGATGTCGGTGGCCTTGGCACCACGGGCACGCATTGCGGTAAACGCAGCGTGACCAGGGGTGTCGAGGAAAGTCACCATGCCACGCTCGGTTTCAACGTGGTACGCGCCGATGTGCTGGGTAATGCCGCCGGCTTCGCCTGCAGCAACCTTGGCACGACGGATGTAGTCGAGCAGGGAAGTTTTACCGTGGTCAACGTGGCCCATTACGGTCACAACCGGTGCACGGGAAACGGCCTCACCTTCAAACTTCAGGGACTCGGCCAGGGAATCTTCCAGGGCGGTGTCGCTGACCAGGGTCACTTTGTGGCCCAGCTCTTCAGCAACCAACTGGGCAGTTTCCTGGTCCAGTACCTGGTTGATGGTGGCTGGAGTGCCCAGCTTGAACATGAACTTGATGATTTCAGCTGCCTTGACCGACATCTGCTGGGCGAGATCGCCAACAGTGATGGTCTCGCCGATCTTCACTTCACGCACGACAGGGCCGGTTGGGCTCTGGAAACCGTGGGCGTTGCGTTTTTTCAGCTTGGCCTTGCCGCGACCACCACGACGGAAGCCATCGCTTTCTTCGTCGGTAGTACGTGGGGCAACGCGTGGAGCAGGCGCTTTCTCTTTGACCGAGGCGCGATGCGGAGCGTTTTTACGCTCGCCGTCGCCACCACCACCGCGACGATTGTTATCGTCGGCACGTGGCTTGTCCGGACGACGAGGTTCGTCGCGCTTGCGAGCGTCAGCTGCAGGAGCAGGTGCGGCGGCAACCGGAGCGGCCTCACGCACAGCTTCAACAGGCGCACCAGGCGCGGCGACCGCTTCACTGGAAGCAGTTTGCGCAGCTGCAGGCTGGCGACGCGCTTCTTCTTCGGCGCGACGCTTGGCTTCTTCTTCAGCCTTCTGACGAGCAGCATTTTCTACTGCGCGACGCTCTTCCAGCTCGCGTTTGCGCTCGGCTTCGATTTCTTCCGGGCTGCGCTGTACGAAGACTTTCTTCTTGCGTACTTCAACGCTGATGCTCTTGCTACCAGCAACACGCAGGGTGCTGGTGGTTTTGCGCTGCAATGTAATCTTGCGCGGTTCTTCCACTTTCGCCTTGTGGCTGCTCTTCAAGTGAGTCAGCAAAGACTGCTTCTCACTATCGCTCACACCTTCGTCGGCGGCGGTGTGCGGCAGACCTGCCTCACGCATCTGCTGCAACAGGCGCTCTACCGGTGTTTTGACCTCATCGGCCAGTTGTTTCACCGTGACTTGCGTCATGCACTTCTCTCCTCAGGCCGCGCCTAGTTACTCGAACCAATGGGCTCGGGCGGCCATGATCAACTTGCCGGCACGATCATCGTCAATGCCGTCGATGTCGAGCAGATCGTCAATAGACTGCTCGGCCAGGTCTTCGCGGGTAATTACGCCGCGCACCGCCAGTTCCATCGCCAAATCCTTGTCCATACCCTCAAGCGAGAGCAGGTCTTCGGCCGGATGGGCGTCTGCCAGCTTTTCCTCAGTAGCGATGGCTTTAGTCAACAAGCGATCCTTGGCCCGAGCGCGAAGCTCGTTGACGGTGTCTTCGTCAAAGCCGTCGATGTTGAGCATTTCTTCCAACGGTACGTAGGCAATCTCTTCCAGGCTGGTGAAGCCTTCATCAACCAGTACCTGTGCCAGGTCTTCATCGACTTCCAACTCTTCGATGAAGTTGCGCAGGATGTCACCGGTTTCAGCTTGCTGCTTAGCCTGGATGTCCGATTCGGTCATCACGTTCAGGGTCCAGCCGGTCAGTTGGCTGGCCAGACGCACGTTCTGACCACCACGACCAATGGCCTGAGCCAGATTGTCTGCGCCAACGGCGATGTCCATTGCATGGGCATCTTCGTCAACGATAATTGCCGCCACTTCAGCCGGCGACATGGCGTTGATCACGAACTGCGCCGGGTTATCGTCCCACAGAACGATGTCCACACGCTCACCGCCCAACTCGCCCGACACTGCCTGGACGCGCGAACCGCGCATACCAATGCAGGCACCTTGCGGGTCGATGCGCTTGTCCTTGGAGCGGACCGCGATCTTGGCGCGCGAACCCGGGTCGCGGGACGCAGCCATGACTTCGATCAGGCCTTCGGCGATTTCCGGCACTTCGATGCGGAACAGCTCGATCAGCATTTCCGGCGCGGTACGCGACAGGATCAGCTGAGGGCCGCGGTTCTCGGTGCGGATTTCCTTGAGCAGCGCACGCAGACGCACGCCGACACGGAAGGTTTCGCGAGAGATGATGTCTTCGCGGGCCAGCAACGCTTCGGCGTTGTTGCCCAGGTCGACGATCACGTTGTCGCGGGTCACTTTTTTCACGGTGCCGGAGATGATCTCACCCAGGCGTTCGCGATAAGCGTCAACGACTTGAGCGCGCTCAGCTTCGCGAACCTTCTGCACGATAACCTGCTTGGCGGTCTGTGCAGCAATACGGCCGAACTCGATCGACTCGATCTTTTCTTCGACGACATCACCGACCTGGGCGCCCGGATGCGTTTGCGCAACCTTGCTCGGCCAGGTTTCGATGGCCGGATCATCAAGATCGGCTTCTTCGACGACCGTCCAGCGACGGAAAGTCTCATAGGCACCGGTGTGGCGGTTGATTTCCACACGCAGATCAACTTCGTCTTCAAAACGCTTTTTGGTAGCAGTGGCCAGGGCCAGCTCCAGCGCTTCAAAAATCACGTTTGCCGGTACGCCCTTTTCATTGGATACCGACTCAACAACCAGCAGTACTTCTTTGCTCATCGTACGCCTCGCCTTTCGCAAGCCATTGGATCCGCGGGATCCGCGTCTCAGTCAAAACTGGGAATAATGTTGGCCTTGTCGATCATATCGATCGGCAACAGGAATTCATGGTCTTCTACCTGCACCACGACATCCTGTTCTTCTACACCGCGCAGAAGGCCCTGAAAGTTGCGTCGCCCTTCAAAGGGAGAGCGCAGCTTGATCTTCACTTGTTCACCGGCAAATTTTGCAAACTGATCAATAGTGAACAGTGGGCGTTCCATGCCTGGCGAGGAAACTTCGAGGGTGTATTCAACGGCGATTGGATCTTCAACATCCAGCACACCGCTGATCTGACGGCTGACAATGGCACAATCGTCCACCAGCACACCGCCCTCTTTATCGATATAAACGCGCAACATTGAGTGGCGACCTTGAGCCGAAAACTCAATACCCCAGCATTCATAGCCTAGGGCCACGACCACCGGGGCCAGCAAGGCCTGCAACTCTTCTAGCTTGCTCGACACCTGAACCCCCTCGTGCATGTATGTGCATGCTGTGCAAAATAAAAAAATGGGCGAAACGCCCATCCTTGAAACGCCGTCGAACAGCGGCGTTGAAAGTGTCCAGCTAACAAAAAGCCCCTTAAAAGGGGCTCCGCTAAAACTGGTTGCGGGGGCCGGATTTGAACCGACGACCTTCGGGTTATGAGCCCGACGAGCTACCAGACTGCTCCACCCCGCGACAAAGCTGGGGCGGAAGTATACGACCGATCCCTTACAGGGTCAATGTAACCTTCCACCTACAAGAAAGCCCGCAACAGCGGGCTCTCCTGATAATTGGTACCGAGAAGGGGACTCGAACCCCTACACCCTATGGGCACAACCACCTCAAGGTTGCGTGTCTACCAATTCCACCACCTCGGCAATACTGCGTTTACAACCCTTCTTACTTTTGCTCTTGAGCTGGAGGTACGTCAGTCGCTGGAGTAGCCGACTTTTGCTCTTGAAGCACCGGGACATCATCAGAAGCCGGTTTTGCTTTTGGTACTTCCAACACTGCTGGGTTCGGGAGACCTACTTGAGTCAGCACATGAGCTTTCTCTTTAGCAAAGTAACCTAACCCCAAGCTGGTTATGAAGAAACCGGCGGCAAGTATAGCAGTAAACTTACTAAGAAAGGTAGAGGAACCTTGGCTTCCGAACACAGTATTTGAAGCACCTGCACCGAAAGACGCACCAGCATCCGCACCTTTACCCTGTTGCAACAAAACCAGGGCAACTACGCCCAGGGCAGCCAACAGATGAAAAACGACTACGACTGTTTCCAGCATTTTTTCAGTTTCCCGCGGCGCGACAAATCGCACCGAACTCATCTGCATTCAGGGAAGCTCCACCAATGAGCCCCCCATCGATATCCGGCATGCCGAACAGTTCGACCGCATTGGCCGCCTTCACGCTGCCGCCGTATAGAAGCCGCACACCTTGTGCGACTTCAGAATTCTCTGCCGCTAACTGCGCGCGAATGGCTGCGTGCACATCCTGCGCCTGTTGCGGTGTAGCAGTCAGCCCGGTGCCAATGGCCCAGACCGGCTCGTAAGCGATTACTGCCTTTGCAAATGCACCAACACCCAGCTCCTCGATGATGCTGCCCAGCTGACGCGAGACAACTTCCAGAGTCTTGCCCGATTCACGCTGCTCCAGGGTCTCCCCTATGCACAACACTGGAATCAAGCCACAAGCCTGTGCCGCTGCGAACTTGCGATTGAGTGTCCCATCACGCTCGCCCATCATCTGACGGCGCTCGGAGTGCCCGACAAGCACATAGGAACAACCCGCATCAACCAGCTGACTCGGTGAAATCTCACCTGTCAACGCACCTTGCATGGGTTCCACCGCAGAGTTCTGCGCGCCGACCTGAATCGACTTGCCTTTCAAGCCATCAACCACTTGGTTGATATGCAAGCAAGGCGGGAAAACCGCAACATCAACACCGCTAGGCAAGGCCAAGTGACGAAGGCCATTGATCAGCTCAGCGACACTGGCGCGGGTACCGTGCATCTTCCAGTTACCAGCTACCATAGTGCGACGCATGCTGTACCTCGTCGGTCAAAGTGGGCGCAGATGTTACCCAACCACATCATCACTGGCAAGCCGAATTCAGGCGCAAATTTCAGTTACCAGTTTTGCCAGGTCTTCGGCGTGGCCGCGAACCTGCGTTTCGTCCTCGCCTTCGACCATGACACGCACCAGCGGCTCTGTGCCGGACTTGCGCAACAACACGCGGCCACGCCCCGCCATTGCGAGGGTCACACGCTCACAGGCGTCTTTGACAGCAGGGTGCTCGATAGGGTTTTCGCCACCGGCAAAGCGCACATTCAGCAGAACCTGCGGGCATTTGCGCAGCGCCTGGCGCGCTTGAGCCAGACTCTCTTTGCGACGACGCAACGACAGCAGCACCTGCAGCGCAGCAATAATGGCATCGCCCGTGGTGGTGTGCTGGAAGCAAACCACATGCCCCGAGTTCTCTCCGCCCACCAGCCAGTTACGCTCCAGCAGCTCGGCGATGACATAGCGGTCACCGACATTGGCGCGCACAAACGGAATCCCCAGCTCGGCCAAGGCCAACTCGAGCCCGAGGTTGCTCATCAGCGTGCCAACCACACCGCCTTGCAGCCTGTCACGCTCATGCAGGTCGCGGGCAATGATGAACAACAGCTCATCGCCATCTACCACTGCGCCGGTGTGATCCACCATCAATACGCGGTCACCGTCGCCATCGAAGGCAATGCCGAGGTCAGCGTGCTCAGCCAGAACAGCAGCCTGCAGCTGCTCCATATGCGTCGAGCCGCAGTTATCGTTGATGTTCAAACCATTTGGCTGAGCCGACAGCACCGTCACATCGGCGCCCAGCTCCTTGAATACGCTGGGAGCCACTTTGTAGGTTGCACCGTGAGCACAGTCGACAACAATTTTGAGGCCGGCAAAATTGGTGCTGGTCGGCACACTGCTCTTGCAGAACTCGATGTAGCGGCCCGAGGCGTCATTGATACGCGAGACCTTGCCCAGTTTGCTGGACTCAACCACGGTCATCGGCGCATCCAGCAACTCTTCGATCATCAGTTCGATCTCGTCCGGCAACTTGGTGCCCTGGCCCGAGAAGAACTTGATGCCGTTGTCATCATGGGGATTGTGCGAGGCACTGATCACGATACCGGCTTCAGCGTGGAAGGTACGCGTCAGGTAAGCGATTGCAGGTGTCGGCATGGGCCCCAGCAGCATGACATCGGCGCCTGCGGCAGACAGCCCCGCCTCCAGCGCAGATTCGAACATATAACCCGAGATGCGGGTGTCTTTGCCCACCAGGATGCGGCAAGCGCCCATGCTGCGGAACGCCATACCGGCCGCCCAACCCAGCTTGAGCATAAAATCAGGAGTAATCGGGAATTCGCCGACCCGACCACGAATACCGTCGGTGCCAAAATATTTTTTAGTCATAAGTGCTCCATCATTCTTATTCGGCTGATTCTACCGCGGCCAGCATGCGCACCACATCAACCGTCTCGGCGACGTCATGCACCCGCAAAATACGCGCGCCCTTGGTCACGGCAAGTGCCGCCAACGCCAGGCCACCGTACAACCGCTCACCCACCGGGCGATTCAGGGCCAGCCCTATCATGCTCTTGCGCGACACGCCGACCAACAGGGGTCGACCAAGTGCGTGCAAGGCCTCCATATGCTTGAACAGGCTCAAGTTGTGTTGCAGGGTCTTGGCGAAGCCAAACCCGGGATCCAGGATAATCTGTTCGGCGGCGATACCCACCTTGGTGCACTCAGCCATTCTTTGCGCAAGAAACCCACTCACCTCCCCCACAAGATCATCGTAGTGCGGGCTGTCCTGCATATTGCCGGGCTCTCCCAACATATGCATAAGGCACACCGGCAGCCCGGTGGCCGCCGCCGCATCCAGGGCGCCATCACGCTGAAGGGAGCGCACATCATTGATCAGCCCGGCACCGAGGCGCGCCGTCTCGCGCATTACGGCGGGAGTCGAGGTGTCCACCGAAATGATCACGTCCAACTCACGGGCAATCCGCTCGACGATTGGCGCAACCCGCTCAAGCTCCTCCAAGGGGGAAACCACGCGAGCGCCCGGCCGAGTTGACTCACCACCGACATCAATCAATGTCGCGCCGGCCGCCACCATCGCCTCGGCATGACGCAACGCGGCATCCTGCTGGCTGAAGCGGCCACCGTCAGAAAAAGAATCGGGGGTTACATTAAGAATGCCCATGACATGCGTATGGGCCAAATCAAGAACCCGGTTGCCGCAAGGCAACCGGGTGGAGGACAGCACAGAAGTCATTTCAAACCTTAGTGGTCAGCTGCGGGGCCGCCGATCGGGGCTTCAGGGCGCTCATTCTGCACCACAGGCGGGGTGCCCGAAGTACCCGAACCACCTTCCCAATCCCGAGGCTCACGCGGTGCGCGACCCGCCATGATGTCGTCGATCTGATCGGCATCAATGGTTTCGTACTTCATCAGCGCATCAGCCATTGCATCCAGCTTGTCGCGGTTATCCGTCAGGATCTGCTTGGCCGTGCCGTAGCACTGGTCAATGATGCTGCGCACCTCGGAGTCGATCAGTTTGGCCGTCTCACCCGAGAAGCTGGCAGCTTGACCGCCACCACCGCGCCCCAGGAACACTTCGCCTTCTTCCTCGGCATACATCAAAGGACCGAGTTTTTCCGACAAGCCCCACTTGGTCACCATGTTCCGTGCGATCTGGCTGGCACGCATGATGTCGTTGGAAGCACCGGTGGTCACACCGTCGAAGCCAAGCGTCATCTCTTCAGCAATCCGACCGCCATACAGCGAACAGATCTGGCTGATCAGCGCCCGCTTGGAGAGGCTGTAACGATCCTCTTCCGGCAGGAACATGGTCACACCCAGCGCACGCCCACGAGGAATGATCGACACTTTGTAGACCGGGTCATGCTCAGGCACAACGCGACCAACAATGGCGTGACCGGCTTCGTGATAAGCGGTGTTCTGCTTCTCTTTCTCGGACATAACCATGGATTTGCGCTCGGCGCCCATCATGATCTTGTCTTTGGCCAGTTCGAACTCTTTCATTTCAACAATGCGCTTGCCGGTACGGGCAGCGAACAACGAAGCCTCGTTGACCAGGTTGGCCAGGTCGGCACCGGAGAAGCCTGGCGTACCACGGGCAATCACGGCCGGAGCCACGTCGTCACCCATTGGCACTTTGCGCATGTGTACTTTCAGGATCTGCTCACGACCGCGAATATCCGGCAGACCGACCACAACCTGACGGTCGAAACGGCCTGGACGCAGCAACGCCGGGTCGAGTACGTCCGGACGGTTGGTCGCGGCGATGACGATGATGCCATCATTCATTTCGAAGCCATCCATCTCAACCAGCAATTGGTTGAGGGTCTGCTCGCGCTCATCATGACCGCCACCCATGCCGGCGCCACGATGGCGACCCACGGCATCGATTTCGTCGATGAAGATGATGCAGGGCGCGTGCTTCTTGGCCTGCTCGAACATATCGCGAACACGACTGGCACCGACACCGACGAACATTTCGACGAAGTCAGAACCGGAAATGGTGAAGAACGGCACCTTGGCTTCACCGGCAATTGCCTTGGCCAGCAAGGTTTTACCGGTACCCGGAGGACCGACCATCAGCACGCCGCGAGGAATTCGGCCGCCCAGGCGCTGGAACTTGCCCGGATCACGCAGGAACTCAACCAGCTCGCCGACTTCTTCCTTGGCTTCATCACAACCTGCGACGTCAGCCAGGGTGGTTTTCACCTGATCTTCGGAAAGCAGGCGCGCCTTGCTCTTGCCGAAACTCATCGGCCCGCCCTTGCCTCCCGCACCACCTTGCATCTGGCGCATGAAGAACATGAACACGGCGATAATCACCAGGATCGGGAAGCTCGCTACCAACAACTGAGTCCAGATGCTCTGCTGCTCAGGCTGCTTGCCTTCAACCACTACATGGTTATCCACCAGGTCGCCGATCAGACCGTTGTCCTGGATTGCCGGACGAATGGTCTTGAAGCTGTCGCCATCGTTGCGCTTGCCGGTGATCACGTAGCCATCAACCGCTACGCGCTCGACCTTGCCATCCTTAACTTGCTGGATGAAGTCGGAATAGTTGAGGGTCTGCGGCTCGTTAGGGCTGGAGAAGTTGTTCATCACCGTCACCAGGACAGCCGCGATGATCAACCACAGGATCAGATTCTTTGCCATATCGTTCAATTAACTACCCTCTGAAGCAAGCTCCGCTAGTGGCGCGCGCTTCGCATGATATTCACCGGCCTAACTTACTACATTACCTACAACTCTGGCAGGCGCCGTCTGTAACCCTTTGTGAAACTTTGACTACACAATATTCGTAAAGCTTCGTGACGAAAGCGATATAAAAAAACCTATCACCCTCCTCGAATTCCTCAAAAACGCTCTTCGCTCTCAGCCCCTTCAACACCACGGAAGCCGCGGCACAGCAGGTATTGCTCGCGTGACCGGTCTCGCGAAGAGTCAGGTTTGCGCGTCTGTACCTTGTCGAACAGCTTGCGGATGTTCTTGTGGTACTCGTCAAAACCTTCGCCCTGGAAGACTTTCACCAGGAAATCACCGCCCGGACGCAAAACCCGACCCGCCAGATCCAGTGCCAACTCGCACAGGAACATGGCTCGCGGCATATCAACGGCCGGTAATCCACTCATATTGGGGGCCATGTCGGAAATCACAAGGTCTACCTGCGAATTTCCCACAGCCTCGAGGATCTCGGCCAACACCGTGTCCTGGGTGAAGTCGCCGTGCACAAAGGTCACATCCGGGATGCTGTCCATCTCAAGGATGTCGGATGCGATCAATCGACCTTGCCCACCAATCAGACGACTGGTCACTTGGGACCAGCCACCAGGGGCTGCGCCAAGGTCAATAACGCTCATACCTGGACGAATCAATTTGTCCTTGTCCTGGATCTCCAGCAGCTTGTAGCTGGCCCGGGAACGGTAGCCGTCCTTTTGCGCCTTTTTGACGTAAGGATCGTTGAAATGTTCTTGTAGCCACTTAAGGCTGGTTTTGGAACGGGCCACGGGCCACCTCGAAAATAAAACGGGTCGTGATTAACTGGGCGGTCCCGGACTCGCTCGGGTAAACTGGCCGCCGCTTTTTACAAGATCAGACGCAGGGGTCAGATTATGCCGCTCACTCAAGAGCAGAAGAAACAGTACAAATCCATTGGCCACCATCTGAAACCAGTTCTGATTGTGGCAGACAACGGTTTGACTGAAGGTGTGTTAGCCGAACTGGAACGCGCATTGGGCGATCACGAACTGATCAAGATCAAGGTCAACATCCTTGACCGCGAAGCGCGTTTGGCTGCCATTGCAGAACTGTGCAAGGTCGGTAAAGCTGACCTGGTCCAGGTCATCGGCAAGATGGCACTGCTGTATCGCAAGAACTTCAGCGTCAACAAGCAGCTTTCGAACGTACACCGCTTCAAGTAATACAAGGGTCACGGGCGTGCTTCGCGCGCCCTGCCGCTCCATCCCGGTGCCGGCTGTATAACCAGCACCAAGCCGGAGAACCCTAGCACAAGATAGCTGAATAGCTGCCAGCGCAACGCTTGCGGCAGCCACACATGCACCACGCAAAACATTGCGCACGCATACAGCGCCATCAACAGCAGTTGGCCGCGAATATCCCGCCACAAGCTCTCCAAACCCTCGGCCTTGACCAGCACCAATGCCTGGAGCGTCACGCACGCCGCTGCAAAACCCACCAGCAGCGCGCTCAGCATTCCGTTGAGCTCATCAATCAGCAGCGGCGCCAGGCCAATCAGGCCCAACACCGGCAGCACACCGATATGCAACAACCACAGGCCGCCCACCCACAGCATCTGGGCAAGCTGCCAAAGCATGGCGCCCGCACGAAGCGGGCGCCGTCTTTCAGATGTGACGAACTTCAACAATCTCGTACTCGATTACACCACCGGGCGTTTTCACAGCCACCACATCACCCTCTTCCTTGGCAATCAAGGCGCGGGCCAGTGGCGAACCGACGGAAATTTTGCCGAGCTTGAAGTCGGCTTCGTCTTCACCGACGATGTGGTAAACCACGCTTTCGTCAGTTTCGACGTTGGCGATTTCCACGGTGGTGCCAAAAATCACTTTGCCGGTCTTCGGAATGGTCGTTACGTCGATCACCACCGAATTCTGCAGGCGGCCTTCGATATCACGGATCCGTGCCTCAACCATACCCTGCTGCTCACGGGCAGCATGGTATTCGGCGTTTTCCTTCAAATCACCCAGCTCGCGAGCCGTACCGATGTCCTGGCTCAGCTTTGGACGAACGACCTTGGTCAGATGGGCGTGTTCCTCTTCCAGGGCTTTAAAGCCCTGGACGGTCATTGGGTATTTGGTCATGCCTTCAATCCTGCGTGTAGATCCTGCAAGCGACGCACGGTCTTTTCCGGACCGAACTTGAGCGCTTCGCAGATGGCTTCGCCAGCAGCAATGGTGGTGGTGCAGTAGATCTTGTGCTGCAAGGCATTACGACGAATGGAATAGGAGTCCGCGATCGACTGGCGACCTTCGGTGGTGTTGATGATCAGGGTGACTTCGTCATTCTTGATCATGTCGACCACGTGCGGACGGCCTTCCGTTACCTTGTTCACGCGACGTACTTTCAGGCCGGCAGCCTCAATCAGCTTGGCCGTCCCGGCAGTGGCCACGACTTCAAAGCCCAAGTTGATCAGATCACGGGCCACGCCTGCAACCAGTGGCTTGTCATCATCACGCACGCTGATAAACGCAGTACCACCGGTCGGCAGCACTTCGCTGGCGCCCATCTGGGCCTTGGCGAACGCTTCACCGAAGGTATCGCCCACACCCATCACTTCACCGGTGGACTTCATCTCCGGGCCCAGGATCGGGTCCACGCCAGGGAATTTGGCGAAGGGGAACACCGCCTCTTTCACGCTGTAGAAGTTCGGAATGATTTCCTTGGTGAAGCCGATTTCCTTCAGGGTCTTACCGGCCATCACGCGAGCAGCGATCATGGCCAGGGACACACCGATGCACTTGGAAACAAATGGCACGGTACGCGAAGCGCGCGGGTTCACTTCGATGACGTAGATGTCTTCGCCTTGCAGCGCCAACTGAACGTTCATCAGGCCAACCACACCCAGTTCCAGGGCCATTTTCTTGACCTGCTCACGCATCTCGTCCTGGATGTGCGCCGGCAGCGAGTACGGCGGCAGCGAGCAAGCGGAGTCACCGGAGTGAACGCCAGCCTGTTCGATGTGCTGCATGATCGCGCCGATGACTACGTCAGTGCCGTCGCACACCGCGTCCACGTCCATTTCGATGGCGCAGTTGAGGAAGTGGTCCAGCAGCACCGGGCTGTCGTTCGACACTTTCACCGCGTCACGCAGGTAGCGCTTGAGTTCGTCTTCTTCGTAGACGATTTCCATCGCCCGGCCGCCCAATACGTAGGACGGACGCACCACCAGCGGGTAGCCGATCTTGCTGGCTGCGCGGATGGCTTCATCTTCGCTGCGCACGGTGGCGTTTGGCGGCTGACGCAGGTTCAGGCGTTCAACCATTTGCTGGAAACGCTCACGGTCTTCAGCACGGTCGATGGCGTCAGGGCTGGTGCCGATGATCGGCACGCCGGCCGCTTCCAGGGCACGCGCCAGTTTCAGCGGGGTTTGGCCGCCGTACTGCACGATCACGCCTTTTGGCTTCTCGACGCGGCAGATTTCCAGCACGTCTTCCAGGGTGACCGGCTCGAAGTACAGGCGGTCGGACGTGTCGTAGTCAGTGGAAACAGTTTCCGGGTTGCAGTTGACCATGATGGTCTCGTACCCGTCTTCGCGCAGCGCAAGGGCGGCGTGTACGCAGCAGTAGTCGAACTCGATGCCCTGGCCGATACGGTTCGGACCGCCACCCAGGATGATGATCTTGTCACGGCCCGACGGCGCAGCTTCGCACTCTTCCTCGTAGGTGGAGTACAGGTACGCAGTGTCGGTGGCGAACTCGGCGGCGCAGGTGTCAACGCGCTTGTAGACCGGGAAGATATCCAGCTTGTGCCGATGGGTACGCAGGTTCTTCTCGGTCACACCCAGCAGCTTGGCCAGACGCTGGTCAGAGAAGCCTTTGCGCTTGAGGCGGAACATCAGGTCGCGGTCGATGGAGGACAGACCGAGGGTCTTGACCTTCTCTTCTTCCTTGATCAGATCTTCGATCTGCACCAGGAACCACGGATCGATCATGTTCATGCCGAAGATATCTTCAACAGTCATGCCCGCGCGGAACGCGTCAGCCACGTACCAGATACGCTCGGCGCCCGGCACAGTCAGCTCGCGCTTGAGCACGCTCATGCTTTCCGGGTTGCTCAGGTCGAGCTTCTCGTCGAGGCCGCAAACACCTACTTCCAGGCCGCGCAGCGCTTTCTGCAGGGATTCCTGGAAGGTCCGGCCGATGGCCATGACTTCACCAACAGACTTCATCTGCGTGGTCAGGCGCGCATCGGCTTTCGGGAACTTCTCGAAGGCAAAGCGCGGCAGCTTGGTCACAACGTAGTCGATGGACGGCTCGAAAGACGCCGGCGTGGCGCCGCCCGTGATTTCGTTTTGCAGCTCGTCCAGGGTGTAACCGATCGCCAGCTTGGCAGCGATGCGCGCAATCGGGAAACCGGTCGCTTTCGATGCCAGTGCCGAGGAACGCGATACACGCGGGTTCATCTCGATGACGACCATGCGGCCAGTGTCCGGGCAAATGCCGAACTGAACGTTGGAACCACCGGTTTCAACGCCGATCTCACGCAGTACCGCCAAGGAGGCGTTACGCATGATCTGGTATTCCTTGTCCGTCAGGGTCTGCGCCGGAGCAACGGTGATCGAGTCACCGGTGTGCACGCCCATCGGGTCGAAGTTTTCGATGGAGCAGACGATGATGCAGTTGTCCTTTTTGTCGCGGACAACCTCCATCTCGTACTCTTTCCAGCCGATCAGGGATTCGTCGATCAGCAGCTCTTTGGTCGGCGACAGATCCAGACCACGGGCGCAGATTTCTTCGAACTCTTCACGGTTGTAAGCGATGCCGCCACCGGTGCCGCCCATGGTGAAGGACGGACGGATAATGCACGGGAAGCCCAGCTTTTCGAGAACCGCATTGGCCTCTTCCATGCTGTGGGCAATGCCGGAGCGCGGGCAGTCAAGGCCGATGGACTTCATGGCCTTGTCGAAACGCGAACGGTCTTCAGCCTTGTCGATGGTGTCGGCGTTGGCGCCGATCATCTCTACGCCGAACTTCTCCAGAACGCCTTCGCGCTCCAGGTCCAGGGCGCAGTTCAGTGCGGTCTGGCCACCCATGGTCGGCAGCAACGCGTCCGGACGCTCTTTTTCGATGATCTTGGCAACGGTCTGCCACTTGATCGGTTCGATGTAGGTGGCGTCGGCCATGTCCGGGTCGGTCATGATGGTGGCCGGGTTGGAGTTCACCAGGATGACGCGGTAACCCTCCTCGCGCAGGGCTTTACAGGCCTGGGCGCCGGAGTAGTCGAATTCGCAGGCCTGGCCGATCACGATCGGGCCAGCGCCGAGAATCAGGATGCTTTTTATGTCTGTACGTTTTGGCATGGGTTTGTCACTCAAATCCGCAGGTCAGTCGGCAAGCCGTCTTGAACAATCGTTGAAGAGCCTGCGGGGGCCACCGAGGTTCGGGGCCGCCCGCAGGCCACTCAGTCAGCGTCGCTTGGCCATCTCATTGATGAAACGGTCGAACAGCGGCGCCACGTCGTTCGGGCCAGGGCTGGCTTCAGGGTGGCCCTGGAAGCTGAACGCGCTCTTGTCGGTGCGCTCGATGCCTTGCAAGGAGCCGTCGAACAGCGACTTGTGAATCGCACGAACGTTGCTCGGCAGGGTGGCTTCATCCACCGCAAAACCGTGGTTCTGGCTGGTGATCATCACAACGCCGGTGTCCAGGTCTTGTACCGGGTGGTTGGCACCGTGATGGCCGTGGCCCATTTTCAGGGTTTTGGCGCCGGAGGCCAGGGCCAGCAGTTGGTGACCGAGGCAGATGCCGAATACCGGAATTTCGGTTTCCAGCACGTCCTTGATGGCCTGGATGGCGTAGTCGCATGGCTCAGGGTCACCCGGGCCGTTGGACAGGAACACGCCGTCCGGTTGCAGGGCCAGCACGTCGCTCGCAGGGGTTTGCGCCGGCACCACGGTCACGCGGCAGCCGCGTTCAACCAGCATGCGCAGGATGTTGTACTTGACGCCGTAGTCGTAGGCCACAACATGGTATGGCAGCTCGCTGGCGTCGATGGTCGCGTGGCTGTCGGTCTTCAAGTCCCAGACAGTGGAGCGCCACTCGTACTTCTCTTTGACGCTGACAACTTTCGCCAGGTCCATGCCTTTCAGGCCAGGGAAACCTTGCGCAGCGGCAATCGCCGCCTCTTCGGAGATACTGTCACCGACCATGATGCAGCCGTTCTGCGAGCCTTTTTCACGCAGAATGCGTGTAAGGCGGCGCGTATCGATACCGGCGATCGCCACAACGTTGTTGGCTTTCAGGTAATCGGACAGCGACATCGTGTTACGCCAGTTGCTCGCAACCAGCGGCAGGTCGCGAATGACCAGGCCGGCCGACCAGACACGATCCGATTCGACGTCTTCCGGTGTAGTACCGGTGTTGCCGATGTGCGGATAGGTCAGGGTTACGATCTGCTGGGCGTAGGAAGGATCGGTAAGGATTTCCTGATAGCCGGTCATGGCAGTGTTAAACACTACCTCTCCAACGGTTTGACCGTCGGCTCCAATGGCTTCGCCGCGAAAAATGCTGCCATCAGCAAGGGCGAGTATGGCTGGCTTAGTCAAGAAGACCTCCCGTAAATAAAGCCTGAAAGGGCGATCGCAGGTTGTAAAAAAGCGGAGTGACGTATGGACACGTCACCCCGCTTCTTCACTGAATTATTCTGCGCGCTTTTAGTGGACACACTAAAGCTGTAGCTTACAGAAAAAGGCTTTTTGGGTCCACCGCTAATGAGCCTTAAAGGCAGGGGAATGCGACAGGACGTCGCTTAGCGGGTAAAAACGGGGCCTAAGCATAAGCTTGAGGCCCGGTTTTAGCTACTGATTAGTGCAGATCCAGTACATCGCGCATGTCATACAGACCAGGCTCACGACCTTCCAGCCAGAGCGCCGCACGCACCGCACCCTTGGCGAATGTCATGCGGCTGGAGGCCTTGTGCGTGATCTCCAGGCGCTCGCCTTCACTGGCAAACAGCACGGTGTGATCACCGACCACATCACCACCGCGCACCGTGGCAAAGCCGATGGTGTCACGGGCCCGCGCACCGGTATGGCCTTCACGGCCGTAAACAGCGACTTTGGACAGGTCGCGCCCCAGGGCATCGGCAATCGCCTCGCCCATGCGCAGCGCAGTACCCGACGGCGCATCGATCTTGTGGCGATGATGGGTCTCGATGATCTCGATATCCGCCTCATCACCCAACACGCGCGCGGCCAGGTCCAGCAACTTGAGCGACAGGTTCACGCCGACGCTGAAGTTGGCAGCGAAGACGATCGGAATATCCTTGCCCGCCTCCACCAGCAACTGTTTCTGCTCGGCATTCAAACCTGTGGTGCCGATGACCATGGCCTTGCCCGCCTTGCGGCAGAACGCCAGGTTTTTCAGCATCACTTCCGGCAAGGTGAAGTCGATCAGCACATCAAACTCGTCAGCCACCTGCTCCAGGTTGCCCGACAACGAAACGCCGATGCGACCCAACGAGGCCAGCTCACCGGCGTCCGCACCGATCAGCGTGCTGCCGGGGCGAACAATCGCCGCCGTCAGCCCGGAGGCCGGCGAGCGCTGCTGCACCGCCTCGACCAGAGTCTTGCCCATGCGCCCGGCAGCGCCCATTACGGCTATACGTCGCATATTCACGTCCTTACAAGTCGCCGAAGAAGCGCTTCACACCATCGAAGAAGCCGGTGGTTTTCGGCGAATGGGAGTCATCGCCTTCCAACGAGCTGCGGAACTCTTCAAGCAGTTCGCGCTGACGACGGCCGAGGTTCACGGGCGTTTCCACCGCCACACGGCACATCAAGTCGCCAGCACCGCCACCGCGCACCGGCGCAACGCCTTTGCCACGAATGCGGAACTGCTTGCCGGTCTGGGTGCCTTCCGGGATCTTGAGCTTGACCCGACCATCCAGGGTCGGAATTTCCAGCTCGCCACCCAATGCCGCGTCGACAAAGCTGATCGGCACTTCACAGAACAGGTGCTTGCCATCACGCTGGAAGATCGAGTGCTCACGCACATTGATCACCACGTACAGGTCGCCCGTCGGGCCACCTTGAGCGCCCGCCTCGCCTTCGCCCGACAGGCGAATACGGTCACCGGTATCAACACCCGCCGGCACTTTCACCGAAAGGGTTTTGTACTCTTCGACACGGCCTTCGCCATGGCAGGAGTCGCACGGGTCGGAAATGATCTTGCCCTGGCCATGGCAGCGCGGGCAGGTCTGCTGCACCGAGAAGAAGCCCTGTTGCATGCGCACCTGACCAATACCGCCACAGGTTGGGCAGGTGATCGGAGAGGAACCTTTCTTGGCCCCCGAACCGTCGCACGGCTTGCAGTTGACCAGCGTCGGCACACGGATATTGACCGTGGTACCGCGCACAGCTTCTTCCAGGTTCAGCTCCAGCGTGTAGCGCAAGTCACTGCCGCGCTGGGCACCGCCGCGCTGACCGCCACGGCCGCCGCCAAAAAAGTCACTGAACACATCGCCGAAAATATCGGAGAAGTTCTGACCACCAAAACCGGCACCGCCGCCGCCCATGCTCGGGTCGACACCGGCATGGCCATACTGATCGTAGGCCGCGCGCTTATTGGGATCACTCAGGCATTCGTAGGCCTCATTGGCCTCTTTGAACATCTCTTCGGATTCTTTGCTATCCGGATTACGGTCCGGGTGGTGCTTCATCGCCAGGCGACGGTAAGCCTTTTTCAGGTCCGCCTCGCTGGAGCTGCGCTCCACACCCAACACTTCGTAATAGTCACGCTTTGCCATAAGTCTTTGCACTCTTAAGGACGTTCAGCCAGGCCCTCCTGAGCCTTGCCAAACTCGTTGAGCCCCAATACAGGCCCGGACCCAACTCACGTCAATTCAACGATCCTGGTCATAACTACTTTTTAGCCAGTGACCCGGCCAAAAATGCGGTATTTACTGCTCGGAAAGCAGGAGCATTCCCGATCACACCGCCAGCACCCAAACCTTGTCGCATGCTGTAAAAATTCACATACCCCAGACACGCCAACGCGGGAGCAAGCTCCCGCGCGGCGACATCCTACCAGTCACCGCTTGATAGCGGTCAACCGGGCAACCAACTTACTTCTGCTCTTTGACTTCTTCGAACTCGGCATCGACAACATCGTCGTGCTTGGCTTCAGGCTCTGCGTGCTGTGCAGCGCCTTCTGCCGGCTGGCCTTGCTCGGCGTACATTTTCTGAGCAACCGGAGCGGAGACTTTCGACAGCTCCTCAACCTTGGCTTCGATGGCAGCCTTGTCGTCACCTTTAATGGCGGTTTCCAGGGCAACCACAGCTGCTTCGATTGCGGTCTTCTCTTTGGCGGTCACTTTGTCGCCTGCTTCGGAGACCATTTTACGCGTCGAGTGAACCAGGGCATCGCCTTGGTTACGTGCACCGGCCAGCTCAGCAAACTTGGCATCCGCATCAGCGTTGGCTTCAGCATCACGAATCATCTGTTGAATTTCTTCATCAGACAGACCGGAGTTGGCCTTGATGGTGATCTTCTGCTCTTTGCCGGTCGCCTTGTCTTTGGCACCTACGTGCAGGATACCGTTGGCATCGATGTCGAAGGTCACTTCGATTTGCGGCACGCCACGTGGTGCTGGTGGAATTTCGGCCAGGTCGAACTTGCCCAGAGACTTGTTCTGAGCGGCTTGCTTACGCTCACCTTGCAGCACGTGAATGGTCACAGCGCCCTGGTTGTCGTCGGCCGTCGAGAACACTTGCGATTTCTTGGTAGGAATCGTGGTGTTTTTCTCGATCAGCGCGGTCATCACGCCACCCATGGTTTCGATACCCAGGGTCAGCGGGCTGACGTCCAGCAGCAGCACGTCTTTCACGTCGCCGGCCAGTACCGCACCCTGGATCGCAGCACCCATGGCAACCGCTTCGTCCGGGTTCACGTCTTTACGTGCTTCTTTACCGAAGAACTCGGTGACCAGTTTCTGAACCAGTGGCATACGGGTCTGACCGCCAACCAGGATCACGTCGTTGATTGAGCCAACGTCGATACCGGAGTCTTTCAGCGCGATGCGGCAAGGTTCGATGGTGCGTTGAACCAGGTCCTCAACCAACGCTTCCAGCTTCGAACGGGAGATCTTCACGTTCAAGTGCTTAGGACCAGTGGCGTCTGCAGTGATGTACGGCAGGTTCACGTCGGTCGACTGAGCCGAAGACAGCTCGATCTTGGCTTTTTCAGCGGCTTCTTTCAGGCGCTGCATCGCCAGCGGGTCACCCTTAAGGTTCATGCCGCTTTCTTTCTTGAATTCGTCAACGAGGTAGTCGATCAGACGAATATCAAAGTCTTCACCACCCAGGAAAGTGTCGCCGTTGGTGGCCAACACTTCGAACTGGTGCTCGCCGTCAACTTCAGCGATCTCGATGACGGAGACGTCGAAAGTACCACCGCCCAGGTCATAAACGATCACGGTGTGGTCGCCCTTGGCCTTGTCCATACCGTAGGCCAGAGCGGCTGCGGTGGGTTCGTTGATGATACGTTTTACGTCCAGGCCAGCGATGCGGCCGGCGTCTTTGGTCGCCTGACGCTGGCTGTCGTTGAAGTAGGCCGGAACGGTGATCACCGCTTCAGTCACGGCTTCACCGAGGTAGTCTTCGGCGGTTTTCTTCATCTTTTTCAAGATTTCAGCCGAGATTTGCGGCGGCGACATTTTCTGGCCGTTTACTTCAACCCAGGCGTCACCGTTGTCAGCCTTGGCGATTTTGTAAGGGACCATCTTGATATCTTTCTGTACGACTTCTTCGTCGAACTTACGACCGATCAGACGCTTAACCGCGTACAGGGTGTTGTGCGGGTTGGTGACAGCCTGACGCTTGGCCGATTGACCGACGAGGATTTCACCGTCGTTGGCGTAAGCGATGATCGACGGCGTGGTACGCGCGCCTTCGGCGTTTTCGATAACTTTAGCAACGCCGTTTTCCAGCACGGAGACGCAGGAGTTGGTAGTCCCCAGGTCGATACCGATAATTTTGCCCATGATTTACTCTCCCGAAACTTTAATTTGGTTGCCGCAGCAGTGGTGGCTAACTGCGGTAGCACTTAAACGCTTGACTTATAGATGGGGCCGTTACGACTGATTTCAAGCCTGCTCATCAATAGAAGGTGCAACGGGTGCAGGAGCCTTGCTCACCACCACCATCGCCGGGCGCAACAAACGACCGTTCAGCACATAACCTTTCTGGAACACTTTCAAAACACTGTTGGGCTCCAGGTCATGGCTTTCCTGCATGGCCATGGCTTGGTGATGCTCAGCATTGAACGGCTCACCGCCTTGTGGATCGATGGCTTCCAACTGATAACGCTTCAGGGTGTCCTGGAACATTTTCAGGGTCAGCTCGATCCCTTCGCGCATCGGACGGATGTTTTCGTCGTCCGGGTTGGACAACTCAAGGCCACGCTCCAGGCTGTCGATAATCGGCAGCAGGTCATTGGCGAATTTTTCCAGCGCGAATTTGTGAGCCTTTTCGACATCCTGCTCGGCACGGCGGCGGACGTTCTGCAGATCGGCGGCAACACGCAAAGATTGATCCTGCGCAGCGGCCAATTGCTCTTCGAGCACTTGCACACGAGTCGCCAGTTCATCACCGGCAGCCGAATTGGCGTCTGGAGTTTGCGTATCCTGCGTCTGTTCGTCAGCCATAGATTTCTCCTTTCAAAATCATGCGCGAACTCAACTCGCGCTTCTGTTCCGGTATATGGGGCCACAATTTCCAGGTTCAAGGGCGCAGGCGTTACCAAAAGTCTTTCAGTTGCTCTGGATCAATTCCGGCAGCGTCATTGCGCTTTGCGCTAAAAAATACTTCTTCTCAAGCAAATTGAGCTAAGCATCAGGATTGTCAGCCCCAAACAAAACACTGTATAAATAACCAGACCTAAAGCCTGGGAGCGGCCGTCATGCTGGTGCACCTATCCGTACATAACTACGCCATCGTTGAACACCTGGACCTCGAACTGGATCGCGGGATGAGCGTAATCACAGGCGAAACCGGCGCCGGCAAATCGATCATGCTCGACGCCCTGGGCCTGACCCTGGGCGACCGCGCCGACAGTGGCGTGGTACGCCCAGGCGCAGACAAGGCCGATATCCTCGCCACTTTCGACCTCGCCGATATTCCCGAAGCCGAGGCCTGGCTGGCCGAGCGCGACCTTAATAATGAAGGCCCGTGCATCCTGCGCCGCGTCATCACGGCGGAAGGTCGTTCACGCGGCTACATCAATGGCACACCCTGCCCGCTCGGCGATTTAAAGGCACTGGGCGAGTTGCTGATCGATATCCACAGCCAGCACGAACACCAATCACTGCTCAAAACCGACACCCATCGCCGCCTGCTCGACGAATACGCCGGTGCCACCGACCTGGCGCGCCAGGTGCAACTTGCCGCCCAGCGCTGGAGGCAAACCCGCCAGGAGCTGGAGCGACTCTCCAACTCCGGCGACGAACAACGTGCTCGCCATCAACTGCTCAGCTATCAGCTTGAAGAGCTGGAAAGCCTGGGCCTTGGCGAAACCGAGCTGGAGCAACTGGAGCAGGAACACAAGAACCTGACCAACGCCGAAACCCTGCTGGGTATCTGCCGGCAAGTGGTGGAGCAATGCAGCGAAAGTGATTCGGGCAATGTACTCAACGCACTCACCGCCAGCCTCAATCGCCTATCGAGCGTGAACAGCGGGTCGGGCTCCTTGAGCGAGGCCACAACCTTGCTCACCAGTGCGCAGATCCAGGTAGAAGAAGCCGTTGGCGAACTCAATCGCTTCCTCGATCACTTCGACGCCGACCCGGCGCGCCTGCAGGAAATCGAAGAGCGCCTGGACACTATCTATACCCTGGCGCGCAAACACCGCATCCAGCCGACCGAAGTGGCGACGCTGCAGCAAAAGCTGCTGGATGAAATCGAAACCCTCAACGCCAACGACGAGTCGATTGAACGGCTGGGCGATGAACTCGCCTCCTTCGCCCGCCACTACCAGGAAAAGGCCCGCGAACTCAGCGACCTGCGCCAGCAAGCCGCTACCAGCCTGGCCAGCGCCGTGGAGCAGGAAATTCAACGCCTGGGCATGCCCGGCGGGCGCTTCACCATTGAGCTGCACGCCAACACCAGCAACGAGTTGCAACCCCATGGCCTGGAACAGGTGGAGCTGCTGGTCAGCGCCAACCCTGGCCAGCCGCTTAAGGCACTGGCGAAAGTGGCCTCCGGTGGTGAGCTGTCGCGGATCAGCCTGGCGATTCAGGTGATTACCGCCCAGACCTCACGGGTACCCACGTTGGTATTCGACGAAGTGGACGTGGGGATCGGCGGGCCGACGGCGGAGATTGTCGGCCAACTGCTGCGCCGCCTTGGCGAACGTGGCCAGGTGCTCACCGTGACTCACTTGCCGCAAGTGGCCGCCCAAGGGCATCAGCATTTATTTGTACACAAAGTGCGCGGCAGCGATGCGACGCATACGGCCGTGTCCAAACTGAATAAATCGGAGCGGGTAGAAGAAGTGGCGCGGATGTTGGGCGGCATCGACCTGACGAAAGAATCCCTGGCCCACGCGAAGAAAATGGTGGTGGCTGCCAAGGCCTGAATCGAGCTTTTTTCGCTCTATTTTCTCTCTTATAGAAAGCACGAAGGCGACCCTGGGGTCGCCTTCTATCGTTTCACAGAGCAAATCTGTGTCGATTTTTACTTTTTCTTACGGATGTACAGGACCAGATTATGGTCCACCAAATCGAATCCATGCTGCTCAGCGATCTGGTGCTGGAGCTTCTCGATTTCCGGGCTGGTGAACTCGATAACCTCATTGGTATCCAGGTCAACCATGTGATCGTGATGACCACCGTCAGCCAATTCGAACACTGCATGACCGCCGTCGAAATTATGACGAACCACCAGCCCTGCGGCTTCAAACTGGGTCAGCACACGGTAAACCGTGGCCAGGCCAACGTCCTCGTTAGACTCCATCAGCGCCTTGTAAACATCCTCGGCACTCATGTGGCGCTGCTCAGCAGAATCGAGCATTTGTAGAATCTTGACTCGTGGCAGAGTCACTTTAAGACCGGCTTTGCGTAGTTCGCTATTTTCAACCATGGTTAGCTTTCTCGCGGATGCTGCTTCGCAGCTTCTCTTAATACGGGTATGATCGGCGTTTACGTTGTCCCAGCCAAGATAGTGGAAGTCGCCCACCGATGCAAAACACCAAGCTCTTGCTAACCAGTTTCACCCTTGTGGGACTGCTCGCACTCGCCGGTTGTTCATTCCCCGGGGTTTACAAAATCGACATCCAGCAGGGCAATGTCGTCACGCAGGACATGATAGACCAGTTACGCCCGGGAATGACCCGACGGCAAGTACGGTTTATTATGGGCAACCCCCTGCTGACCGACACTTTTCATGCCGATCGCTGGGATTATCTCTACAGCATCCAGCCAGGTGGCGGTGAGCGCCAGCAGGAGCGCGTCAGTGTCATCTTCAATGGCAATGACCAGCTTGTGAGCCTGTCCGGTGACTTTATGCCCGGCGTAAGCCGTGATGAAGCCTTGCTCGGCAAGGACAACGGCACCAATGTGACTGCGCCAGCGCAGGAAGCAGAGAAGCCGAAGTCCGAAGTGCCGGCCAAGCCTGGCTCCTTGCTGGATCAGATCCAGAAGGACGTCGACGGCGTGCAGACCGTTCCTGTTCCGACGCCACAGCCTCTGGACACCAGCCCGCAGTAATTGTGCGGCGCTCGATAAAAAGCCCGGCATGCCGGGCTTTTTGTTGCCTGCCGATTGGCAGCCTTATGGGTTCTGTTGCCGGGCCAAGGCCGCCTTGGCCGCACGCAGCCTGCGCACTTCCTTGGGGTCTGCCAGTAAGGGCCGGTAAATCTCGATTCGATCACCTGGCTGCGCAACACGCACGTGCGCATCAGCGACCACTTTGCCGAATATGCCCAGCGGGCAATCCGCCAATACCAAGCCTGGAAATTGCTCAGCAATCCCCGACGCCAGCACGGCAGCTCTCAGACTAGTACCCGCAGGCACCGTCACCGTCAGCAAGACCTGGCGATCCTCGGCGGCGTACACCACTTCAATCTCAACCATGCAGTTGTTTGGCCCGCTGGCAGAATGCATCCACCAGGGTATTAGCCGCCTGGTTGAACAAAGGTCCCAAGGTCGCCCGCACAATCGGGCCGGCGTAATCAAAAGATAAGTCCAGGCTGATCTTGCAGGCCTTGTCGGTCAGCGCCTTGAATACCCATACCCCATGCAGCTGGGTGAACGGCCCTTCCTGCAGGTTCATCTCAATGGATTTGCCCGGCACCAGCACATTGCGCGTAACAAAATGCTGGCTAAGCCCACCCTTGGCTACCCCGACACTGGCGACCATATGCTCATCACTGCTTTCCAGCACTTCGGCGGTTGAGCACCAAGGCAGGAATTCCGGGTAACGCGCTACGTCATTGACCAGGTCATAGAGCGCCTGAGCCGGATAAGGCAATAAAGCCGAACGTTGAATATGCGTCGTCATGTGAGCGTTACTTCCACTGCTTGAGGCAAACATCGCGAAAGAACAGCCCGATCCGCGAGAGAAAAAAACCAGAGAACTGCCGGTATTGTCCGGGATTCGTCCAACACGCTCAAGCACGCAGGTTGACCGTAGCCGACACGCTCGCAACTCCCTATAATGCCGCCCCTATGGCTAAACAAAAGAAACACCCCACAGGGACCATCGCGCAAAATAAAAAGGCGCGACACGATTACTTCATCGAACATCGGTTCGAGGCTGGTCTGGTCCTGGCCGGCTGGGAAGTAAAAAGTCTGCGCGCCAGCAAGCTGCAACTGGTCGACAGCTACGTATTGCTCAAAGATGGCGAGGCATGGCTGCTGGGCAGTCATATCACCCCGCTGACCACCGCGAGCACCCACGTGATTGCCGACCCGGTGCGCACGCGCAAGCTGTTGCTCAACGCCCGCGAACTGGAAAAGCTCGCGGCCGCCGTACAGCAGAAAGGCTATGCCTGCATCTGCCTGTCCTGGTACTGGAGCAAACACCTGGTCAAGTGCGAGATCGCGCTGGGCAAGGGCAAGAAGGAATACGACAAGCGCGATACCGAGCGTGAGCGCGACTCCAACCGTGAGTTGCATCGCGCCGTGCGCAACAAGGGCAAGGAAGAGTAATCCTTGTAACGGTGTAGCCCCACGCGGGCTACATCCCTTTACGTCGCTCCGCCCGAGCCACGCGCTGGACCTCCTGACGCACCTCCTCCAACACTTCCTGCACATACAGCAGGTGACGTGTTGAAACTTCCCGCGCCTGCTCGGCGCGCCCTTCGATAATCGCCAAATACAAATCCCGATGCTGGCTGATCAACATGTCACGGGTTTCTGTGCGTTGCTGGTACATGCCACCGATATTGGTCACCACGTTACGCTTGAGCAAATCGAACAACCCACGAATGGTGTGCAGCAACACGGCGTTATGGCTGGCTTCAGCGATGGCCAGGTGAAACCGTGCATCCGCCGCGCCCTCTTCCAGCCGGCTGACTTCATCGGCGCGGGTGTAGCAATCCTGTAGCGCCTCAAACGCTGCAGTCAGCCGCTCGCGGTCGACCTCAGTGGCACGCAATGCGGCGTAGTAAGCGCAGGACGCTTCCAGGGTCTGACGAAACTCCAGCAAATCCCGCTGAGCCTCCGGGTTATTTTCCAGCAGGTGCAGCAACGGATCACTGAAGGTCGAACCCAGTGAGTCCGCCACATAGTTACCGCCGCCCTGACGGCTGACCAACAACCCCTTGGCCGCGAGCTTCTGGATCGCCTCCCGCAGCGAAGGGCGCGACACGCCAAACTGTTCAGCCAAAGCGCGCTCGGCTGGCAAGCGCTCGCCCGACTTGAGCGTGCCCTCGAGGATCATGCCCTCAAGCTGCTCGACAATATCGTCAGACAAACGGCGCTGACGCACCTGATCAAACCCCATAACTCACTCTCCACAAACCCGACCACTCGCCAGGCCCTCTATTCTCGCCTATCGCCGCGCTGGCGGCACCTATCAGAACGCCTTCGATTCACCCAACCAGAACACCTCACCCAAGCCGCTACGACCAAAGTTTCGTGGGCGGCAAATTGACACACCCCTGCCAAGGCTTTTACTCTAGCCGACAGCGACTGTAAATTGGTATTACCAATTATCCAAGCTGACCAAACAACAACAATCAGGGGCCACCCCATTATGCAAACCTGGCAACAGCTCTACAGCCCACTCGGCAGCCTCGGCCTGTCCGCACTGGCCGCCGTTATCCCGATCGTATTTTTCTTCCTGGCACTGGCGGTGTTCCGCCTCAAAGGCCACGTGGCAGGCAGCATCACCCTGGGGCTGTCGATCCTGGTGGCTATTTTTGCCTTCCAGATGCCGGTAGACATGGCCTTCGCCGCCGCCGGTTACGGGTTTGCCTACGGCTTGTGGCCCATTGCCTGGATCATCGTCGCCGCCGTATTCCTCTACAAACTGACGGTCAAGAGCGGGCAGTTTGAAATCATCCGCAGCTCGGTCCTGTCGATTACCGATGACCAGCGCTTGCAAGTGCTGTTGATTGGCTTCTGCTTCGGTGCCTTCCTCGAAGGTGCGGCCGGTTTCGGTGCACCCGTGGCGATTACTGCCGCGCTGCTGGTAGGCCTGGGTTTCAACCCGCTGTACGCCGCCGGCCTGTGCCTGATCGCCAACACCGCGCCGGTGGCGTTCGGCGCGCTGGGTATTCCGATTATCGTCGCCGGGCAAGTCACCGGTATCGACTCGTTCAAGATCGGCGCCATGGCCGGCCGCCAGTTGCCGCTGCTGTCATTGTTTGTGCCGTTCTGGCTGGTGTTCATGATGGACGGCCTGCGCGGCGTTCGCGAAACCTGGCCAGCCGCACTGGTAGCGGGCCTGAGTTTTGCCGTCACCCAATACTTCACCTCCAACTTCATCGGCCCGGAGCTGCCGGACATCACCTCGGCCCTGGCCAGCCTGGTAGCGCTGACCCTGTTCCTGAAAGTCTGGCAGCCCAAACGCAGCGCCGGCGCACAAATTGCCGGCGCCACCTCCGCCGCAGCGGTTACCGCCAGCGCAGGCGGCTTTGGTCAGCCACGCCAAACCGTCGCCTCGCCTTACAGCCTGGGGCAGATCTTCAAAGCCTGGTCGCCGTTCCTGATCCTCACCGTGCTGGTCACTATCTGGACGCTCAAGCCGTTCAAGGCGATGTTCGCCGCCGGCGGTTCGATGTACAGCTGGGTGTTCAACTTCGCGATCCCGCACCTGGATCAATTGGTGATCAAGGTCGCCCCGATCGTCACCAACCCCACGGCGATTCCGGCCGTGTTCAAGCTGGACCCGATTTCAGCCACCGGCACGGCGATTTTCTTCTCGGCACTGATTTCGATGCTGGTTCTGAAAATCGACATCAAGACTGGTCTTACCACTTTAAAAGAGACCTTCTACGAACTGCGCTGGCCGATCCTGTCGATTGGCATGGTGTTGGCGTTCGCCTTCGTCACCAACTACTCCGGCATGTCCTCGACCATGGCCCTGGTATTGGCCGGCACCGGCGCTGCGTTCCCGTTCTTCTCGCCGTTCCTCGGCTGGCTGGGGGTTTTCCTGACAGGCTCCGACACCTCGTCCAACGCCCTGTTCAGCTCGCTGCAAGCCACCACGGCGCATCAGATCGGCGTCAACGACACCTTGCTGGTCGCAGCCAACACCAGCGGCGGCGTGACCGGCAAGATGATCTCGCCACAATCGATTGCCGTGGCCTGCGCCGCCACCGGCCTGGTGGGCAAAGAGTCCGACCTGTTCCGCTTTACCCTCAAGCACAGCCTGTTTTTTGCCACCATCGTCGGGCTGATCACGCTGGCGCAGGCCTACTGGTTCACCGGTATGCTGGTGCACTAAAAGCCTGCACGTAAGTAGGGTAAGAATCGACGCCGGACAACGGTTCCGGCGTCAGCTATTTCTGGAGGACCGATGAGCCTGCCTGCTGCTTTCCTGAGCGACGTCGCACAACTGATCCCGAAAGATCGTCACTTCGACGACCCTCTTTCCACCCTCGCCTTCGGCACTGACGCCAGCTTTTACCGACTGATCCCACAGCTGGTGGTTCGCGTGGAGTCGGAAGACGAAGTCGTGGCGCTTTTGCACTTGGCCCAACGCGACCGCGTATCCGTGACCTTCCGCGCAGCCGGCACCAGCTTGTCCGGCCAGGCCATCAGCGACTCGGTACTGATCGTGCTGGGGGACAATTGGAATGGCCGAGAGATACGCGGCCAAGGCACGCAGATCCGCCTGCAACCCGGCGTGATCGGCGCCCAGGCCAATGCGTGGCTGGCGCCGTTCGGGCGCAAGATCGGCCCGGACCCGGCCTCGATCAACGCCTGCAAGATCGGCGGCATCGTTGCCAACAATGCCAGCGGCATGTGCTGCGGCACCGCGCAAAACACCTATCACACCCTGGCCGGCATCCGCCTGGTGCTGGCTGACGGCAGCCGCCTGGATACTGAGGACGCGGCCAGTGTCAGCGCCTTTCGCCGACAGCATGGCGAGTTGCTGGAGCGCTTGGCCACGCTGGGCCGGGAAACGCGGGCAAATGCCGAACTGGCTGCCAAAATCCGCCACAAATACCGTCTGAAAAACACCACGGGCCTGTCGCTCAACGCCCTGGTGGATTTCGATGAGCCCCTGGATATCCTCAGCCATCTGCTGGTGGGCTCCGAAGGCACCCTCGGTTTTATCAGCGCAGTGACCTACGACACCGTGATTGACCACCCGAACAAGGCCTCAGCGCTGATTGTGTTCCCGGATGTGGAAACCTGCTGCAATGCCGTAACGGTGCTCAAAACCCAACCCGTCTCCGCCGTTGAACTGCTGGACCGACGCAGCATGCGCTCGGTGCAGGACAAACCGGGCATGCCGGCTTTCGTACAGCAGTTATCGGAAAACGCCTGCGCGCTATTGATCGAATCCCGTGCCGCGTCGCCGTCACTGCTGCAGGAACAACTGGCGCTGATCATCGCCTCGCTGGCCGCTTTCCCGGTGGAAAAGCAGGTCGACTTCACCCAGGACCCGCTGGAGAATGCCCGCCTGTGGGCCATCCGCAAAGACACCTTCCCAGCCGTCGGCGCCGTGCGTAAAACCGGCACCACGGTGATCATCGAAGACGTGACCTTCCCGGTCGAGCAACTGGCCATCGGCGTAAACCGTTTAATCGAGCTGTTCGACAAACATCACTACGACGAAGCCATCCTTTTCGGACACGCCCTGGAAGGCAATCTGCACTTCGTCTTCACCCAAGGCTTCAACAGCGCGGAAGAAGTCGCACGCTACCAAGCGTTCATGGACGATGTGGCGCAGCTTGTGGCGGTGGAATTCGGCGGGTCACTGAAAGCCGAACACGGCACCGGCCGTAATATGGCGCCCTTCGTCGAGCTGGAATGGGGCAGCGATGCCTACCAGTTGATGTGGCAGCTCAAACGCCTGCTCGACCCCAACGGCATTCTTAACCCTGACGTAGTGCTGAGCGAAGACCCGCAAATCCACCTCAAGCACCTCAAACCACTGCCCGCCGCCGACGAGCTTGTGGATAAGTGCATCGAGTGTGGTTTCTGTGAGCCGGTGTGCCCTTCCAAAGGCCTGACGCTCAGCCCGCGCCAGCGCATCGTGATCTGGCGCGATATCCAGGCAAAGAGACGTGCAGGCGTCGATACCACCGAACTGGAAGCGGCCTACCACTACCAAGGCATCGACACCTGCGCCGCCACCGGCTTGTGCGCGCAACGCTGCCCGGTGGGCATCAATACCGGCGACCTGGTGAAAAAGCTGCGCGCCCGCGACGCCGACCGTACGAAAACCGCCGATTGGCTGGCCGGCCATTTCGCCACGGCCATGCAAGGTGCGCGTTTTACCCTGCATGTGGCCAATGGCGCGCGCATGCTGCTGGGCGCGCCCCGCCTGGCGAAGCTCTCGGCCAAAATCACACAGCTGTCCAAAGGGCAGATTCCGCAGTGGACCAACGCCATGCCGCAGCCGGAAAAAGCCATCCGCTTCAGCCCGGCAGTGAATGACGAGCGCCCGCGCGTGGTTTACCTGGCCGCCTGCGTCTCACGCGCCATGGGCCCATCAGCCGACGATAAAGAGCAAACGTCGCTGTACGACAAAACCCGCGGCCTGCTGGAAAAAGCCGGTTACCAAGTCGTGTTCCCCGACAACCAGGACAGCCTGTGCTGCGGCCAGCCATTCGCCTCCAAAGGCTACGCCGAACAAGCCGAGCACAAACGCCAGGAGCTGATCGGCGCCCTGCTCCACGCCAGCCGTGGCGGCCTCGACCCGATCTACTGCGACACCAGCCCCTGCACCCTGCGGCTGGTGCAAGACCTCGGCGAAACCCGCCTGGACCTCTACGACCCGGTGCGCTTTATCCGCACCCACCTGATGGACCGTCTCGACTTCACCCCACAAGAAGCCCCCATCGCCGTGCACGTCACCTGCAGCACCCAGCATCTGGGCGAAAGCCAGGCCTTGATCGACCTTGCGCGGCGCTGCGCCACCACCGTGGTGATCCCGGAAGGCATTCACTGCTGTGGCTTTGCCGGCGACAAAGGCTTCACCACCCCGGAACTCAACGCCCACTCACTGCGCTCGCTCAAGGACGCGGTGCAACATTGCAGCGAAGGCATTTCCACCAGCCGCACCTGCGAGATCGGCCTGAGCCAGCATGGCGGCATCGACTACCACGGCCTGGTGTACCTCGTGGACCGCGTCACCCAGGCCCGCGCCCATGAAACCTGCAAATAAAACAGAACCCCTGCGTGCCGGCGCAGTCATTTGAATAGGCCTCGGCGAACGAGGCTCACCCGTGACCTCGCTGGCTGCCCCGCCTCGGCGCAGCATCGAGCCTTATTTGCTCAAGGAGATACCCCATGAAGCGTACTGCTCTTGCTGGCGTGTTCATCACCGCCGCAATGTTGGCCTCGCCTGTTTTTGCTGCCGGCGAGACGGACCTGTGCAAAATCAACCTGGATAAAATCAACAACGGCCAAGCCCTGCTCGCCACCGACACCAGTGGCAAAAAGGGCGAAATCGACACCGCCGTGTCCCAGGCCAAAGCCGCGCACGCCGCTGGCGATGACAAAAAATGCATCGAGATCACCTCCAAGGCCCTGCAAGATCTGCAGAACGGCGACAAAGGCGGCCAATAAGCGGCTCACTCGCTGAGGGCCAACCTTCGGGTTGGCCTTCCGTGACGGTTTGGCGTACACTGCACAGGCTTGTCACTCACTAAGAAACAACGAGTTACAAGCACGGGGCCGTTTAGGATTCGACGCCGGTCGCGAAACTTTAGGTGCATGCCGAGTTGGTAACAGAACTCGTAAATCCACTGTTGCAACTTCTTATAGTTGCCAATGACGAAAACTACGGCCAGGAATTCGCTCTCGCTGCGTAAGCAGCCTTAGCCCTGAGCTTCTGGTACCTTCGGGTCCAGCAATCACCAGGGGATGTCTGTAAACCCAAAGTGATTGTCATATAGAACAGAATCGCCGTGCAGTACGTTGTGGACGAAGCGGCTAAAACTTACACAACTCGCCCAAAGCACCCTGCCCTTCGGGTCGCTGAGGGTTAACTTAATAGAAACGGCTACGCATGTAGTACCGACAGCGGAGTACTGGCGGACGGGGGTTCAAATCCCCCCGGCTCCACCAATTCGAAGCATCGACAAAACCCGCCTAGTGCGGGTTTTGTTGTTTCTGGAGGCTGGAAAGCCCAGCCGGCGGGCCTTCGGATTTTTCCTTCAAGATATCGCGCCGTTGGTGAACTGTCCCAACCTCACCTATACGGCTAACCTCCTCCCGTCGCTGCTCATCAGCGACCGGCTTTGACAGGCCGAAAAGTGTAACCTTTCACACCCCATGATTTAACGGCATGCTTCACGCATCCCGTCTCGTTCATGGCGGCTGTGCGTGGGGCATCTTCGGGTGCGCCGGGTTCCTACACTTCCGGTCTGTCAACCCGCGTACAGCTGCCACCCAATCCTGTTTGACAGCAGGGGGCGGCAGCTCCTTAAACAGTGTGGGAGCTTCATCATGAAAAAAATCACCCCCAATCCTCCGGCGAGTATTTTCTCGGTCGCTCAAGACATCGACCCCGAAACGCTCTTGGTTCAAGCCAGCGAAACTCTGGCCTCGCTGAACGCTATCACCACTGACCTGGCTTTCGAGCTCGAGGGTGAAAACCGTCAGAAGCTTTTGGGTAGCCAACAATTAATCGTGCTGGGTGAATTACTGATCGAGCGGGCGCTGGTCGTACTGCACCCCACGACCGACACATCACCGCCCCCGCAGTAGCAAAAATCAAAAGGCCGAGTCGCTATGCAGCAACTCGGCCTTAAGAATCTTCGGCCCTCGGCTTACCTTCGCTCACTCGAAATTAACCTGCTCAACCACGCCAACCGCTCAACTGTTGCCGATCTTAAAATTAAACTCATGTGGATAAACGCTTGGTCCAACCCTGTAGCCTTTAGCGAACGATGTTTACCTCCCGCTATACGAGGAAGCGCTCATGGGTCAGTCCAGCGAAAGTCGTGTTGCCGCAGGAGAATATCGAAGTCTCACTGGCTGCCGAAAAAGTGGAACTTGATGCATGGCTTGATTTATTCGAGGCGGCGCCTGCCCCCGTGCGTGCTGCTTTCGAATTAGCCAGTATCAGGATCGGCGCAATGGGACTGCTGGCTAGCCGAGGCATTCCAATCAACGAGTTCAATCGTGTCATGGGTGTCAACACTACAACGCTGTCAGAGGCTGATAGCGAGTTCGAATCGTCGCGTTTGTAAACCGAACGATCAGACCGATGCTGTAAAGGCATATTGCATGCCCAAGAGTCGCCCCCTCCCCCCAAGGCCTGGATTCAAAACAGGCCAGTACAGAGTCGGGTTATTAGCCTCTGCTAAGTTGCTGGGGAGGGCGTGCGCTGTTTGGGTGTTGGCAGTGTGTCGTCGGCCGTAATCAGACCGACGTGGTCTCACATCACGCTGGGCACCAAATTCTCTCCACCCGAGACTTCAATCACGGTGCCGGTCATGTAGCGATTGGTCATTAAGAACAGCGCAGCATGGGCAATATCGGCCGCCGTACCCGCGTGTCTCGCTGGAAAGTACTGGCGAACTTTCTCACGCAGGCCTTCGCGTTGATCTGCGGGCAGCGCGCTCCACATATCGGTGTCGACAAAACCCGGACGAATCGTATTCACCCGAATGGGCGCGAGCTCAAGCGCTAGTGAACCGGCCAATGCTTCTACTGCGATAAAAGCAGACGTCGGTGCGGTGAAACCGAGTTTTGGCCGAACGGCCGAGCCCCCGGTAAGGAAGGTGATCGTGCCGCCAGCCCTCAGGTGTGGCACCGCATACCGGGCGCAGGCCCAACTGCCGAGGAACTTGCCTTCGATGTAACTACGCACCCCTTGCATATCGGCATCCATAAAAGCGCCCCAAGTCCCGAAATCGGGAGCGGCCGTGATCGCCAAATGGTCGAAGGCGCCTATGCGATTGAAGGCCTCGCGCACATCGGCTTCGTTTCGTATGTCCAGGTTAATCTGTTCGAAATCAGCCAAATCCGGACGCTCCTGCAGGGATGTAATGCGGCGACTGGCGACCGTTACCGACGCGCCGGCCGCATGCGCCGCCTGAGCAATGCCGAGGCCCATCCCGGTTTTGCCGCCTACAACTACCACCCTTTTGCCTCGAAGGCTCAAGGAAGGGACGGAGTTTTGGTTCTGATCAATCACTTCGCTGCTCATGATTCTGTACCTATTCATTAGTGGATGTGTGTATGCAGTAACCGTCGCCGTGTAGCCGCTAGCCGTTAATCCGGTTACCTGACCGCACCAGCGACCGGCGATGAATCCATATTAATTAAGTTCCAATAAGGTGATAATCATCAAAAAACACATATGGTTTATTCATATTTAGAATGAATTGACTCATGTGTTGGAATCGCGCAGATAGCCTGGGAAATTTCAATGGACCGATTTCGTGAACTGACGGCGTTTGTAACCGTTGCTGAAATGGGCGGCTTTTCTGCTGCTGCCCGTCGACTGGGCGATTCGCAATCGGCCATCAGCAAATCCATCAGTGCCCTGGAAAAACGCCTGGGGGTGATGCTGTTCAACAGGAGCACGCGCAGCGTGACCCTCACCGATCAAGGCCGCCGATACTATGAACGGACCAAACCGCTGCTTGAGGAGATCGATGAAGCCGACGGTGAGCTGGCGAGTAGTGTCGGGGACGTGAGTGGTTTAGTTCGAATAGCGGCGCCGTCTACGTTCGGCCGGCTGCATGTGGTTGCGCTCATCCCGCAACTGCTGGCACTTCACCCGAATATCAAACTGGATGTTTGTCTGTCGGACAGTGTCCGGGATTTGGTTGATGATGGTATCGACCTCGCGATCAGAGTCAGCCCCAAGCATGATCCTGATTCGGTGGTGAAGCCCGTCGCGGCTACAACGCTGGTATGTGTCGGTTCTCGCCACTACTTTGATCGCTATGGCACGCCAGCTGTGCCCGAGGATCTGGCGCAACATAACTGCCTGATCTACAGCGACATGACGCAATGGCCATTCCAGGGGCCGGATGGACCGTTCACCGTTCCCGTGCAGGGCAATCTTTCTTCCAACAGTGTAGAAACCATTTTGGCCGCGGTGCTGGCGGGTGTCGGCGTTGGAATGTTCAATAGCGCCTCGTTGGTAGGGGATCTGCAGCATCCTGATATCGTGACGGTGTTAGCCAAGTTTATGAATTCATCGAGAGAAATAAGCCTGATATGGCCCCGGCGTCGGTTCGTTCCCGCAAGAGTCAGAGCAGTTACGGACTTCTTTGCCACACAGCTCGCGTTACGCCTGTGAGTCGCGGCACTAACCGAGCAATTGGAACTTTAAGCGTTGGCGTACCGCGTATCGCCAGGCAGGCGCGCGAACTTTCACGATAACGTTCACGCATCAAATGCCGCTGGTGGGCCACCGAAGTAGGCGCCGCCGGGCGCGGGTTTATTGCGCGCATCATGGCGTGTTCCAGGCATCACGGGCCGGGGCTTCTGCGCACCGTCAGCAGAGCGATGAAAAGCGCACCGGCGACCCCCACCGCTATCATCAACCCATGCCCACTCACATAAGAAACCATCCCCCCCGTAACAATCGGCCCCAACACACTCCCCAACGTATAAAACATCGCGATCGCCGTCATCGCCGTAGAAACCTGATGCTCCCCCACCCGATCTCCCGCTTCGATCACCGCCAGGGTGTTCATGCCGCCAATCGCCCCGCCCCACAGAAACACGATAAGCGTCGCCAACCAGGGAAGCGGCTGGCTGAACGGGATGGCGAATGTGCCCAGCAGCAAGACCAACCCGCAAACCAGTTGGCCGATTTTGTAGGAGCTGCGGTCGGCCATCCAGCCGATGGGCAGTTGCAGGAGGGTGCCGCCGATGCCGAAGACGGAGATCAGCAGGGTTGCGGCGGTGAGGAGGTAGCCGGCCGAGAGGCTGTAGCCGGCGAGGAAGGATACGGATGAGGTTTCGGCGAAGCCGGCGATAAATGCGCCGCAGAGTGCGGTGGGGATGAGGCTGAATAATTTGCCGTGGCGTTTTTCTGCCGGGGTTTGGGGTTGGGTGTCGTAGGGTTTGAGGGTGAGCGCCAGTAGGCCGGAGAGCAGGACGATGACGGCGCAGGCGTAGTATGGCGCGGCGCTGCCGACGCCGAAGACCACCAGCAGCAACGGGCCGACGGCGATGCCCAGGCCCATGAGGGTTTCGTGTACGCCGATCGCGCGGCCGCGTTCGTCTTTGGAGGCGACGGCGACGATCCAGGTGTCGCAGGCGATCCAGCGCAGGATCAGGCCGATACCGAGGACAAAATTCAGCGCAAAAATCAGCCCCAGGTGGTGGGTCAAGGTCATGCCGATCAATGCGCCCACGGTGAGCAGCGCACTGAGGATGTTGGTCTTGACCAGCCCCAGGTGGGCGAGCAAACGCGGCACCCATTTGTACAGCAGCAGGATCGCCAGCCAGGAGGCGCTGACGATCACGCCGATCTTGGCCGGCTCCACGCCTTGCTGTTCCAGCGACAACGAAAGCAGTGGCGTGACGGTGCCGATCTGCACGATCTGCGAGAGTGCCGAGAGGGTGTTGATCTTGGTCAGGGCAAACCAGCGCTGTTTGTCGGTGTATTCGATGATCGGACTTTCCATGGGTGAAAGGCCTTGGTTAAGCAGCAGTAGAACTGCCCGAACTGCCAAGGGGCAAAGTAGCGATTAGTACCCTGCCAACCTGCCAGGCACCAATATTGTTAATGACTAAGGATATAAAAACCGAGAGTTACCTTATCTAAAAAGAAGGTGTTTGAATCGCCCCAGGTTTCGTAGACACCTCATTCCCATTACCCTGACGTCCTTTATCAGACAACCGGAAGTCAGATACCCGTGCTCAAGCCCCTCGCCGTCATCGCCCTCGCCTTCACGCCCTTGCTCGCCAACGCCGCCGACCTTGCGGGCGTATGGCAAGGCACGCTGGGTAAATCCGCCATCACCGCCTGCTTCAACGGCGTCGACGGCGAGCAGGGCAGTTACTACTACCAGCGCATTCTCACGCCGATCCAACTGACCCAGGCGAGCGACAACGCGCCGTGGGTGGAGGCTGGCACTACCGGGTTCTGGCAGTTGGACAAACCCCAGGGCGATACGCTCGCGGGCACCTGGAGCAAAACCAAAGACGCCAACTCGTTGCCACTGGCCTTGAAACGCATCAGCACCGACGGCTGCGGCAGTGATGCCTACAACGCGCCCATGGAAGCCGCGCCGTTGCCGGTGAAGACCGAGAAGAAAAGCTTCGAAAACCACGCGTATCTGCTCAAGGCCCAAGGCGCGCAGGTCACGATCAAGCTTGCGGGCGACAGCCCGGCGATTCAGAAGATCAACCAGCAACTCGCTGCCATGGTTGTCAGCGATGAGGCGCAGGCGGACTACTTTCAGGAGCGCCGTGAGTACCTCCGGCGAAACGGCTCGGGCTACACCAGCGAAATCGACGTGGAGCCTATGTATTGGTCGTCGCAGTTCATCACCGTGAAGTTTTATCGCTGGGCGGCGGGCACTGGCGCGGGGGGCATCAGTTGGGGGCTGCACTCCTGGAACCTGCAAACCGGCGAACGTGTCGACCCGTGGACCTGGCTCGGCGGCCAACAACAAGGGTATGACATCTACTCCGGGCACGTGAAGTTGCCAGCCAGGTTCAGCGCCTGGCTGGCCAAACAAACCACCACCGACGAGGGCTGCCCGGCCATCACCAGCTACGACAGCTTCGACCTGAGCTTCAACACCCAAGGCTTGCAACTCGCCACACGTGCCACGGGCGACGGCTGCGACAATGACTTGAGCTTCACCTGGGCGCAATTGGAGCCGGTACTCACCGCGCAAGGCAAAGCGGCTTTGCCCAGCTTGAAACTGCCCTGAATATGGGGCTGAGCGAGCCTTACAAAAACCCCACATTCGTTCACGAAATGTTAAGAAACGGCTACCTATACTGACCGATTAACATGGCCGCTCCCCCGAGCGGTCCCCTGCTTCGGTAGCCAGAACCATGACGCGTCCCGCTCCTCTGCTGCTCTTTCTTCTCGCTGGTCTGTTGTTCTTCTTCGCCCTCGGCGGCCATGAGCTGCAAGGCTCCACTGAAGCCCGCGTCGCCGGGATCGCCATGGCCATGCACCTGGACAATGACTGGGTGATCCCGCGCCTGTTCCGCGAGCCCTTTCTGGAAAAACCACCCCTGAGCCTGTGGCTGGATGCCGGCGCCATTCGCCTGTTTGGCGGCACCACCTGGGCCGTGCGCCTGGCGTCGGCGTTTGCCGGGTTGTTCAGTGTGATGCTGTTTTACGCGATGCTGCGCAAGTTCGGGCGACCGCAAACCCTGGCGTTCTGCGCCGCGCTGATCCTGGCGACCATGGCCAGTTACTGGGGCAATGTGCGCGGCGTGGGCGAGGACTCGTTGCTCAGCCTCGGCGTGACCACAGCGCTGCTGGGGTTCTACCAGGCCGTGCGCACTGATCGCGAAGGCTCAAGCGGTTGGGCCTGGGCGATGTTTACCGTCGGCATGGTCATCGCCACCTTGAGCAAAGGCGTGCTGGGCCTGGCGATGCCGGGCATTGTGATTTTTGTGTATTTGCTCAGCACCAGCCTGATGGACAAACGCCTGCAACTGGGCAACTGGCTCAAGCCTGCGCTGTTCACCTTGCTGGCGCTGGTGCCGCTATTGATCTGGCTGGGCTTCCTGTTTCAGCGCGGCGGTATGCAGTCGGTGGCGGAAGTGCTGTGGACCAACAGCGTCGGGCGCTTCAGCGGCTCCTTCGTCGAAGCCGGGCATTACGAGCCGTTCTATTACTACATCGCCAAGCTGCCCGAGGCTTTCCTGCCGTGGAATATCCTGGTGTACCTGGGCTTGTGGCACTTTCGCAAAAGCCTGGTGCGTAACCGCTACCGTCTGTTTTTCAGCGTGTGGCTGGTGGCGCAGTTCACCCTGCTGACCCTGGCGTCGAGCAAGCGTGTGGTTTACCTGATGGCACTCACGCCCGCTGCCGCCGTACTGGCGGCCGAATATGCCGGGGTGTTGCTGGAGTGGCTTAAAGCCAATAAACCGTCGATTTATCGCTACCACCGCAGGGTGATCGGCGGGGTTTTCACCCTGGCGATTGCCTGCTACCTGGCGGCGGCCTTCTGGTTTGCCCCCAAAGCCGACGTGCGCCAGTCGTTTGTGCCGGTGATCAGCCAGGTACAGGCCTACCAGGCACAAGGCAAAGACGTGGTGCTGTTCCAGCCCAACGAACGCATCGCCGGGGCCAGTGTGTTCTACCTGCAGGCCTACTTGCCGATCCTGCAAACCGAAGCCGAGTTGCGCACTTACCTCACAGCCAAACCCGGCAACGTGGCGCTGCTGGACCGTACTGAGCAACTGAGCGAGAAAGTAACGGTGATCAAGGAAATGGCGATCAACCGCCAGCCTTACTACTTCGTCGAGCAGTAAGGCCGGCGCTGCACATCAGTGCTTGGTGAGTTTGTCCAGGTAACCCATGGCAAACGCCGAGACCACGAAGGTCATGTGGATGATCACGTACCACATCAAATGCTGCGGATCGACGTTCTTGGCGTCCATGAAGATCCGCAGCAGGTGGATGGACGAAATCGCCACGATGGAGGCCGCCACTTTCATCTTCAGCGACGAAGAATCCATGGTGCCCAGCCAGTTGAGCTTTTCTTTGTTCTCATCGATATCCAGCTGCGAGACGAAGTTCTCGTAGCCGGAAATCATCACCATCACCAGCAAACCGCCGACCAGGGCCATGTCGATCAACGACAGCAGCAACAGGATCACTTCCGATTCCAGCATGCTGAAGATGTTGGGCAGGACGTGGATGATTTCCTGGAAGAACTTCAGCGCCAGGATCAGCAGGCCCAACGAAAGCCCCAGGTAGATCGGGGCCAGCAGCCAGCGCGAGGCGTACATCGTATTTTCGATAAAGCGTTCCATCAGATCTCACACAGCCAGGCTAAAAATGGCCGCGAGTATACCAGCCGCCTCCAAACAGCTGGAACCACGAGAAAACTGATCTGTACGGCATCTGTAAGAGAATTTTTCTGCTAGTGTCGAGTCCTCTCACTCGGCTTGATGATGTCGGACAGGAAGATTCAGATGACGGATGTGCGATCCCCTTTGGCCACCCTTGGCCTGTGTGCGGTGTTGCTGATGGCTGGCGGCTGCTCCCCGAAAGAAGAGCAGAAGCAGGCCACCCTCGAAGAGAAAACCGCAAAGTTCGAACAATCGCTGGACAGCATTCAAGACCCCAAACTCAGAGACGCCATCGCCGACCTCGGCGGCTCCCTGCTGTTGCTGGAACGGGCGCGGGTCAAGCTCGCCAACAAGCCTGTCGAAGCCGAATACGGCGAAGACACCCTGGCCCTGCTCACGCACTACCCCACGCCCCAGGCCCTGGTCGACACCTACATCAATGGCCTGTTCGTGCTGCGCAAAGCCTCGCACTCCGACTACCTGACCGATCTGCAGCCAGTGTTCCCGTTCAGTTTCAACAGTCCCGACCAGTTCCCCTTCCCCCACAGCCTGGAATGGCAGTCGGTGACCTTGAGCAACAATAAGGTCATCCCCTTCCAGCCGGAATGGTCGGAAACCGACCCGGGCATCCAGTTGAGCCCCAGCAGCTCCAACCTGACCAACCCCGATGACCTGACCGTCACCTACCCGTTTATCGAAGGCATCGAGACCGACAACAAGAGCCAGCCGCAGCCCGTCAGCCTCAAAGGCTCGGTTGAAGTGGTTGCGCCGGGCAAGGTGCTGACCTTCGACCTGTCGAAAAAAGACGTGGGCCACAAACGCACCGAGGGCACGGTCACCCTCAACCTGCTGTTGCTGGAGAAGAACTACGCCGAGATTGAACTGACCAACAGCGCACCGCTGGCGCCGGAAGTCGGTGACGAATCGCCCAACCCTTTGCTGGTGCAGGCACGCGACAGCACCGGGCAGTACCTGACCCGCTCGGGCTCGATCAACGAAAATGCCGCGCAAGTGGCGTTCTACGAGAAACAACTGGCCGAGATGCAGAAGCAGAAGGCCTGGTCGGATGACTTTGAGAAGCAACTTACCGACGAGCAAAAAGCCTTCGAGCACAAACAGAGCAGCCACTACGCCAAGGTGTATTTCAATGGCGTAATCGACACGTTGCAGGTCGATGTCCTGGACTTCTCCACCGCCACCCTCACCCGCAAAGACCTGGACCTGCCGGTGCAGCGCTTCGACAAGAACAGCCTGCAAAGCAGCGTACAAGCGCTGCCGATGCCGGTCACCGTGTACGACGACAGCGCCGCCAGTTGGCTTAAAGACGCCGCCATGACCGAGGACCAGCTGAAAAAAAGCGTGACCATCACCCAGTCGACCGAAGACGCCAGCGCGGCGAAAATCGTGTTTGACCACCCGTTCACGTTCAATGACGACCTGGTCGGCGCTGATCGCAACAACAGCGACGCACCCATCACCTTCTTCACGGCGGACGACAAAGGCGAGCGCGGCGAGCCGATTGAACTGCCCACCGAAGCTTTCGAGCTGAACGCCGGCAGCGGCACACTCACCTACGACCTCAACCTGTTCCCGGAAAACCCGGCCTTTGTGGTGGGCTCGGTGCCGCTGTTTTTGGCCACCATCGAGAAAAACACCCTGGATGCGAGCAAGCTGCCTAAAGGCTTGTCTCTCAAGGACAACGCACTGATCGTCGACCAAAAGGAATTCCCCGCCGACAGCTGGCGTTTCTACGCCAAGGACGCCAGCGGCAATTACCTCAAGGAAATCCTCGGCGTAAGCCACCGCGCCGAGGAATACGGCACGGCGCTGTTTGACGTGCATTACTTCTACGGCCAGCCCACCCGCCTGGAAAGCTACCAGCGCACCGACCTGGATACCGTGCAATACGGTTTTGAGGTCAAGCTGGATAAGCCCGAAGGCAAGTAACCGCAACGATCGTTCCCACGCTCCGCGTCACCTGCCCACGGCTTGAACCTGCGCTGGCTGCGGGACGCGGAGCGTCCGGGGCGGCATTCCCACGCAGAGCGTGGGAACGATCATCACAGCGCCAATCGCTCTCGCCCACCGTTGAGTTGGCGCAGATGCGCCTGCAGGTGCAGACACCAGATCTGCGGGTCATCGGCCAGCGCATAGCCGTGCAGGGTCAGGCTTTGCACAATCGACTCCAGAATGGTTTCTGCCACAAAAGGCCCATGGAACGGGCCTTGGGACTTCACGGTGGACGGCTGCTCGCCGGTCATGCCGGCGGCAAACAACAAGGTCCACATCCCGTTTTCCCCGGCGAGCGGGCGAATGGAGCATTCGATACGGGTGACCAGGCCCAGGCATTGGCGGGTAAGGCAAAGGCTGCGCGGCATGGCGGCGACCCTCGGTAGATCGGTGTTCAGCCCCAATCACGCGGCGAGGCTGTCTCTGTCCTGCGACTCCTGTGGATATCCCTTGAAGTGAGAATAGAAGAAAACCGGTGCAAACCAAGGTTGTAGGGACCAACGGGCGTTGGTCCCTGCAATGGGAGTCAAATTTGTGACGAAACACCGCCGATCAAATGTGGGAGCTGGCTTGCCTGCGATGACTGACGCATAGCCGACACTGTTGCTGGCTGACCCACCGCTATCGCAGGCAAGCCAGCTCCCACATTAACCGTGTTCCGGCGAAAGTCAGGTTGGCAGGGTTTGCGCCAACGCCTGCTGCGCCAACTCCTTCTCCGCCTCCTTCAAATCATCCTCACTGATCATCTCGGCAATCGCACGCAACCGCTCAACCACGCGCGCATTCACCGTGCCTTCGGGGAATTGCCCTTCTTCGTCCGGCTCACCGGCAGGCTCGCCCACCAGCAGGCTCAGCGCCTCGTCGGCCTGGCGCACGGCATAAATATGGAACTGCCCGTCGCGCACGGCTTGCAGCACCTTCTCATCGAGCATCAGCGTGGCCACGTTGGCCTGCGGGATGATCGCGCCCTGCTCGCCGGTCAAGCCGCGGGCTTCACAGAGGCGGAAGAAGCCTTCGATCTTCTCGTTGACCCCACCCACCGCCTGCACTTCACCGAACTGGTTGATCGAGCCGGTGATGGCAAAGCACTGCTTGAGCGGTGTTTTCGACAAGGCCGAAATCAAGGTGCACGCCTCGCCCAGAGACGCACTGTCGCCGTCCACGTAACCGTAGGACTGCTCCAGCGCGATACTCGCCGAGATCGCCAGCGGGAATTCCTGGGCATAACGACTGCCCAGGTAACCGGTGAGGATCATCACGCCCTTGGAGTGGATCGGCTGGCCGAGGTTAACTTCGCGCTCGATGTCGACAATGCCGCTGCCGCCGGGGTACACCGTGGCGGAAATCCGCGCCGGCACGCCGAACGCCGAATCACCGACTTCCAGCACCGTCAGCCCGTTGCACTTGCCCACTGCCGCACCGGCGGTGTCGATCAGGATGACCCCGGCGAGCATGTCGTCGAGAATCCGCGCCGATACTCGCCCGGTGCGCGTGGCCTTGGCCTTGAGCGCACGTTCGATATGGCCGGCATCGGTCATCTCGTCGCCCGCCAGGTGGCGGATAAAGTCCGCCTCGCTGACCAGTTGGAACAAGTCGCCAATGCGCGCCGACAAACGGCCCTGATGCTCTGCCAACCGAGCGCTGTAAGTGGCCAGCCGGGCCACCGCGTCCGAGGTCAGCGGCGCCATGCCTTCTTCCGAGGTGCGGGTTTTGAGCAACTGGGCGAACTGTTCCAGGCTTTCGTCGACCATCGGGATGTCTTCGTCGAAGTCCACCAGCACGCGGAACATCTCCTGGAAGTCCGGGTCGGCGTCCTGCAACGCGTAGTACAGCTGGCGCGAACCAATGATGATGACCTTGACCTGCAACGGGATCATCTGCGGGTTGAGGGTCACGGTGGCCAAGCGCCCCAGTTCACCCAGCGGTGACTCCATCTTCAGCTTGCGCGACTGCAAGGAACGCTTGAGCGCGTCCCACACAAACGGCTCGCTGAGCATTTTTTCGGCTTCCAGGATCAGGAAACCGCCATTGGCACGGTGCAACGCACCTGGGCGCAACTGGCGATAGGTGGTGTAGAGCGCGCCCTGGTCGGTGCTGTATTCAATACGGCCGAACAGGTTGTCGTAGGTCGGGTGCGGCTCAAACACCACCGGCGCGCCGCCGTTGACCGAGTGGCCCACCACCAGGCTTGGGCAATATTGCTCTTCGAGCAGTTTGCGCGCCTGGGCGTCGGTCTTGGCGTCGTCGACCAATTGCTCGACCACGGTTTTCAGCAGGTAGACCTGCATGGCTTGCAGGTAACCGCAAACGCCTGCGTTTTCTGCGTATTTTTCCGACAAGGGCGCCAGCAAAGGTTGCAGGGCCAGGGTGATGGTTTCTTCGTTGAATTGGCGCAGTTGGTTGTTGGACTCACGCTTCCACTGCGGCAGGCTGGCCAGTTCTTCGTTGAGGCGCTCTTCCAGCTCGGAAATATCCGTGTGGAAGCGCTCGCGATCGACTTCCGGCAGTTGCGAGAACTCAGCCTCATCCAGCGCCTTGCCGTCGAGCATCGGCGTGAAAGCGATGTTGGAGCTGTCGCGGTACAGCGCCACGTCTTTTTCCAGCGCCAGGCGCTCGATCACGTCCAAGGCCTTGTCGTAACGCTGGTTAAAGGCGCGGTCGATGGCGCTTTTGCGCTGTTGATAGGTCGGGTGTTCGAACACCGCCGGGAACGTGGCGACAAGGTTGTCGACCAAGGCGTTGATATCGGCGATGAACGCCGCCGCAGCGCCGCCCGGCAATTCCAGGGCACGCGGTTCGCGCGGCTCATCAAAATTGTTGACGTAGACCCAGTCCGCCGGGGTCTGCAGGCGTTTGCCTTCGGCTTTCAGGTAGCGTTTGACGAACGAAAAGCGGCCGGTACCGGGCTCGCCCATGACAAACACGTTGTAACCGGGGCGTGGCATCGCCACACCGAACTGCAACGCTTCTACTGCGCGTTCCTGGCCAAGCACACCGCGAAAGGGCTCCAAATCATTGGTGGTCGAGAAGCTGAACTGTTCAGCGGAGAAAGGGCGAGTCAGCGCTTCGGGCGCTAGACGCAAGCTGGCAGCAACAGGATCAGGCATCGGGCTTCCTTACATCAGGCGGGGCAGATGTCGGCATTCTGGCTCTCGCTGACGCGCTCTGGCAAGGCGAGGCTGTGGGAAAGCATAGACAGGGCATGCGTCTTACAAAAAAATCGCTGCCACGCTCGACAACCACACCGATTGTTTTATAAAAAATCACGGAACCCTGGGATCGTGCCTAAACTCCAAACTGCGCGGGTTGGACTAATAACTGGCCCCTAGGGCGCTGCGACGCGCCTGAACCCTTGTCCATTGGTTTGCACACAAAGAGAACAAAGCTATGAAACGGATCCTTCTTGGTACTCTCTTCACCGTTGTCTCCCTCAATGCAATGGCTGAATCGCCAGGTGGCCCGAACTGCGGTTGGGGCAACATGCTGTTCGAAGGCCAGCGCGGTACGCCTGCTCACTTCCTCGCTTCCACCACCAACGGCACCTCGGGTAACGCCACCTTCGGCATGACCTCGGGCACCAACGGTTGCAGCACCAACAGCGCCCTGACCTACGGCGGCAAGTCCTGGATTGCCATGAATGGCATGATGAACGAGCTGTCCGAAGACATGGCCAAAGGCAACGGCGAAGCGCTGACCACCTACGCGGTGGTACTGGGCGTTGCACCGGAAGATCGCGAGCACTTCGCGGCCGTGACCCACGAGCACTTCCAGCAGATCTTCAGCAAAGCTGACGTGACCGCCGACGACGTGCACAACAACACCCTGGCTGTACTGAAAAGCGATACCCGCCTGGCCAAATACGCTACCCAGGCTTAAGCTCGACTGGCCCGCGCCTTTCGAGGCGCGGGTTTTATTTCTGGCTTTATTTTTGGTTCTATTTTTGGGCCCGCCTCCCCTTTGGGTCTCACTACTTCCGACTTAAGTTGCCCTTATGCTCAAACGCTTTGCCTGGCTGGCACTCTTCGCCTACGCCCCGCTGTACGCGGCGCCGCATATTGATGATCAACGTTTGCAGCAACTGGCCAATGATCCGTTCTGGCTGTCTTTGGGCCATTACGAGGCCGGGAAGCTCAAGGGCTGGCGCAGCTATGTCAGCGACAAAAAGTTCTTCCTCGCCCCCGATGGCGCCCACCATCCGGACCAGGAACTGCAGGCCACCGTGGAGGCGCTGTACGCCCCGGCCAGCCTCGGCGAAAAGCACGCCCAATGCGTTTACCCCGCACGTACCCGCTGGCTCAAGAGTCAGTTGAACCTGACCGATTTGCCCGCGCTGGAGTGCAAGGAATTCACCCAATGGTTCAAGGACGTCGCGCCCCACAGCGCGGTGATGATCTTCCCGGCGGCCTACCTCAACAGCCCGTCGTCGATGTTCGGCCACACCCTGTTGCGCATCGACCAGGCTGACGTGCAGAGCAACAACACCGCGCTGCTCAGCTATGCGATCAACTTCGGCGCCTATATCGAAGGCTCCGACAACAGCATCCTCTACGCCTGGAAAGGCCTGATGGGCGGCTACCCCGGCCTGTTCGCGCTGGTGCCGTACCAGGAAAAACTCTCGGAATACCGCAGCCTCGAGAACCGCGACCTGTGGGAATACCGCCTGAACCTTACCGAAGTCGAGACCAAGCGCATGGTCGAGCACGTGTGGGAGCTCAAGCAGATCCAGTTCGACTACTTCTTCTTCGATGAAAACTGCTCCTATCGCCTGCTGGAGCTGCTGCAAGTGGCGCGCCCGAGCCTGCGCCTGACCGAGCAATTCCCGCTCACGGCGATCCCCACCGACACCGTCAAAGCCGTCAAAGAAGCGGGCCTGGTGGAGAAGATCGACTACCGCCCGTCCCGTGAACGCGAGTTGCTGGAACGCGCCAAGCCACTGGATGGCGACGAGCAGCAATGGGTGCTGAAAATCAGCGATGACCAGAAGCAGTTGCAGGAACCGGCCTTCAAAGCCCTGCCCCGCGAACGCCAGGCGCTGATTATCGACGCTGCCTATCGCCTCGGCCGCTACCGCGCCAATGGCCTGGAGCGCGACACCGAACGCTCGCAACGCAGCTTCGAACTGCTGCGCGCGATCAACCAGAACCCGGCGCCCGACCTTAAAATCGAACGCCCGGGCCTGCCCGAAGACGGCCACGAATCGCGCACCTGGCAGGCCGGCATCGGCACCCGCGGTAGCAAAACCTTTGGCGAATACGGCCTGCGCATGGCCTACCACGACCTCAACGACAACGCCGAAGGCTTCCCGCTGGGCGCGCAGATCGAAATTCTGCAAATGAAACTGCACCAGTACGAGGGCAACCACTGGCAGCTGCAGCAACTCGACCTGGCCACCATCCGCTCCCTGACCCCGCGTAATGCGCTGTTGCAACCCTGGTCCTGGCAAGTGACCGGTGGCCTGGAGCGCGTGCCTGGCAAACACGACGACGAAACCCTGGTTGCCCACGTCAACGGCGGCGCGGGCGGCACCTGGCAACTCACCGACGACATGCTGGGCTTCGCCCTCGGCACCGTGCGCGTGGAGCATAACAACGACTTCAGCGAAGCCATCTCACCGGCTGCCGGGTTCAACACCGGCGTGCTGTGGAAAAACCCGCTGGGGAATCTGAGCCTGGAAGCCAAGGGTGATTTCTTCACCAATGGCGAAGTACGGCGCAGCATCAGCCTGAACCAACAGTGGGAATTGTCGCGCAACCTGGGCCTGCGTTTGAGTGCCCAGCGTGAGTACAGCCATTTATCGACGCCGGTGAATGAAGTGATGCTTGAAGTGAAGTGGTATCACTACTGATCTTTGAGACCCGGCGAAGCTCCAATGTGAGAGCCGGGCTTGCCCGCGATAGCGCTCGTTCAGGCAATGATGCATTGACTGACCCACCGCCATCGCAGGCAAGCCAGCTCCCACACTTTTTTGCACCTGACTTGAGTTCTGCGCCTGCCGCAGATCCAATGTGGGAGCGGGCTTGCCCGCGATAGCGCTCGTTCAGGCAATGATGCATTGACTGACCCACCACCATCGCAGGCAAGCCAGCTCCCACACTTTTTTGCACCTGACTTGAGTTCTGCGCCTGCCGCCGATCCAATGTGGGAGCGGGCTTGCTCGCGAAAGCGGTCGTCCAGGTAATGATGTATTGACTGTCCCACCGCTTTCGCGAGCAAGCCCGCTCCCACATTTTGCCATTGCATATCCCAAATACATCGAAATCAGGAGCTCCCTCAACATGGCTGTTAACTGCACCACCCTTGAACAAGTCCGCGAAAACATCGACCGCCTCGACCAACAAATCGTCACCCTGCTTGCCGAGCGCGGCCACTACGTTTCCCAGGCTGCGCGCTTTAAGAAAGACGCCGATGGCGTCAAGGCGCCGCAACGGGTTGAACAGGTGATTGCCAAGGTGCGGGGGTTATCCGAGGCGGTGGGGGCTAACCCTGAGGTCACTGAGCAGGTGTATCGCGCGATGATTGCGGCGTTTATTCAGCAGGAACTGGCTGAACATTCCGCATTGACGACCTACCAGACGACATAACCCCTTTGTGGCGAGCAGGCTTGCCCTGCGTTGGGCTGCGCAGCAGCCCCAAAATAGTCAACCGAGGAGTGCCAGATACACCGCCCCCCTCCTTATTGGGGCCGCTTCGCAGCCCCACGCAGGGCAAGCCTGCTCGCCACAACAAGCGTGATCGCCACAGCGATAGTGTCAGCCTTTAGGCTGCGGGGGTCATCGCTTGGGTCAGGTCATCGACGACGGCCTTGCCCATTTCACACAGGTAATGCGCGGCCCAGGCGTATTGCTCGCCGCGCACGTCCATGGCGGCTTCCATGGCGAGTTTCTTTGAGTAAAACAGCAGGGTGGAGGCGTGTTCCAGGGCTTGCTCGATGGGCATCCCGGAATTGACGCGGAACAGCGGCTTTTGGTTTTCGCCGTAGTCGCCAAAGGTGACGACGCCGAGGGTGGTGATTGAGGACAGGGGTGGATCGGGGACGACTTTAGACATGGTGTTTCTCTTAGGTTAAGTAAGTAGAAACTGCCGCACCATGTCGCTAAACATGGAGAGGTGGCAGCTGTACGCGGGTTAGCGAACCGGTAACCTAGAAACCCGGTAGACCCGAAGGTCTCCCGCGCACAGCCGCCATAACACGATAAGGCGGGCAAAAATGCCGACCAAAATTGTTGAGGAGGTCGTATCTACGTTTCTCGGGTCGCTAAACCCAATCGCTGTTTTACAGCGACCCGAGGAGGCTAGACACTCAAATCCTATGACGTAATAGGCCAGCGATTCTCTAGGAAACGTCCTGCAAGTTAAAGGGAATCGTCGTTAATGGCCCTTTAATAGATCGTTCCCACGCTCCGCGTGGGCATGCATCCTGTGACGCTCCGCGTCACGATTTCAAAGCGGACGCAGAGCGTCCTGGGCTGCATTCCCACGCAGAGCGTGGGAACGAGCGCTCGTCGTTAATGGCCCTTTAACTCAACACATTTCTCACCCCTCTTTCACGCCTCCCCGACAATTCCCTGACTAGACTTTCCCTATCAGCCGTAAAGCGGCCAGGGAGTACGCCATGTGGCGGTCTGCGGTAATGCTGTGTGCGCTAGTGTGGTTGTCGGGTTGCCAGTCCACCCATCAGGATTTAATCGCCAAGGGTTACCCGCCGGCTTTTGCCGATGGCTTTGACGACGGTTGCAGCAGCGGTCGCCAGGCCGCTGGTGTGATCAGTGGGGAGTTCCGCAAGAACGTGCCGCGCTATCTCAAAGACCGTGAATACGCCGAAGGCTGGGAAGACGGCTTTCGCCAGTGTAAGGCCATGCGCGAGAACGAAGAGTTGCGTGACTACAAGGACAACCACTGGGATGACCGTGAACGCGCCTGGCAGCAGGAGAAGGATCGCGACGCCGCCCGCGCCTATCGCACGCAATAGGTCGCTTTTCTGAAGAGCGGACGCAGAGCGTCCAGGGCTGCATGCCCACGCAGAGCGTGGGAACGATCGCGCGGTGAAAATGGCCCAACCTTCATAGAAGGAGAACACCATGAGCCGAGCTTTTGTAAATGAAGACAACGCCGCCGCCCAGGCCGATCAGCCGGTGGAGCGCCAAGTGAGTGAGCAGCCCAACCGCCTCACCGCGCAAGGGTTGGCGCAGTTGCAAGCCAAGGTTGCGCAGTTGCAGCAGGAACACAGCCTCGAATCCGCCAAGGACGATAAACAACGCCTGGCGGACCTTGAGCGCGATTTGCGCTACTTCAACCAGCGCTTGCAAAGCGCCCAAGTGGTAGCACCGGCCACTTCCACCGACAAGGTGCAGATCGGCAGCTGGGTGACTTTTGCCAACGAGCAGGACGAACACCAGCGCATTCAACTGGTCGGCGAAGACCAGGCCGACGCCCATGCCCACCTGATCAACTGGGGCTCACCGCTAGGCCGCGCATTGCTGGGTGCGCAAGTGGGCGACGAGGTGCTGTGGAAGCGCCCCGTCGGCGATCAGTTGATCGAGGTGCTGCGCGTCGAGCCCGAGGTTTAGACGATGCCTTGGGCCAGCATCGCATCGGCGACTTTCACAAAGCCCGCGATGTTCGCGCCCTTCACATAGTTGACCCGGCCGTTTTCTTCGCCGTAGTGCACGCAGGCGTGGTGGATCGACTGCATGATGTTGTGCAGCTTGCTGTCGACTTCGCCTGCCGTCCACAGCAGGCGCATGGCGTTCTGCGACATTTCCAGGCCACTCACGGCCACGCCACCGGCGTTGGAGGCTTTGCCCGGCGCGAACAGAATGCCCGCCTCGATAAAGATATCCACAGCCTCCAAGGTGGTTGGCATGTTGGCGCCTTCTGCCACGCAGATACAGCCGTTGCGCAGCAGCGTGCGGGCGGCTTCGGCGTCGAGCTCGTTCTGGGTGGCGCAGGGCAAGGCGATGTCGCAGGCCAGTTCCCATGGCGTTTTACCGGCGCGAAATTCCAGCCCGTAACGAGAAGCCAATTCACTGATCCGCCCGCGCTGCACGTTTTTAAGCTCCAACAGCGCCGACCATTGCTCCTCGGTCAAACCGCTTTCGGCGTACAAGGTGCCTTCGGAGTCGGACAGGGAAACCACCTTGCCGCCCAGGTCCATGACTTTGCGCGCAGCATATTGCGCGACATTACCCGAGCCGGAGACCGCCACGCGTTTGCCCTCAACCCGCTGGCCGTTGCGCTTGAGCATTTCTTCAGCGAAGTACACGCAGCCAAAGCCGGTGGCTTCAGGGCGGATCAGGCTGCCGCCGTAGGCCATGCCTTTGCCGGTCAGTACTGAGGTGAACTGGTTGCTCAGGCGTTTGTACTGGCCAAACAGGAAGCCGATTTCACGCGCGCCCACACCGATATCGCCGGCCGGCACGTCCACGTCGGCGCCGATGTGGCGGTACAGTTCGCTCATGAATGCCTGGCAGAAGCGCATCACTTCGGCGTCGCTCTTGCCCTTGGGGTCGAAGTCCGAGCCGCCTTTGCCGCCGCCCATGGGCAGCGAGGTCAGGGAGTTTTTGAAGGTTTGTTCGAAGGCGAGGAATTTGAGCACGCCCAGGTTCACCGACGGGTGAAAGCGCAGGCCGCCTTTGTAGGGGCCGATGGCGCTGTTCATCTGGATGCGAAACCCGCGATTGACCTGAACCTTGCCGTGATCATCCACCCACGACACCCGAAAGGTGATCGCGCGTTCCGGCTCGCAGATGCGCTCCAGAATGCCCGACGTCAAGTAGTGAGCGTTGGCCTCAAGAAACGGCCACAGGCTGCGCAGGACTTCTTCTACGGCCTGGTGGAACTCCGGCTGGTCGGGGTCGCGTTTCTTGAGGCGCGAAAGGAAGGATTCGACAGATTCGATCATGGAGAAGTCTCGGCAAATTGATTGTTTTTAAATGAGATTGAGCCGGACCTTAGCAATTCATGTTGCACCTGAAAAGCGCAAAATGTCGCCTTTGTGAATTTAAATGGTGCTTTATATATAAATTACTGTGATTTTTTGCACCATTAAGGGGATTTAAAATCAGCAAATGCACCAACAGGTAAACCGCTATCGCAGGCAAGCCAGCTCCCACATTTGATCGGGTTTCCAATTTGTAATGCGGTCGAGGGTGGGAGCTGGCTTGCCTGCGATGAATCCACCGCGGTCTTCCTGAAACCCACGCAAAAAAAAGCGGAGCCCGAAGGCTCCGCTCTTTCAAACCAGCCCAACTCAGGCCAGTTTTTTGTGCCGTACACGGTGCGGCTGGGCAGCAGCATCGCCCAAACGCTTCTTACGGTCCGCTTCGTACTCGGTGTAGTTACCTTCGAAGAACACCGCTTGGGAGTCATCTTCGTAGGCCAGGATGTGCGTCGCGACGCGGTCCAGGAACCACCGATCGTGAGAGATCACAATGGCGGCGCCCGGGAAGTCCAGCAGGGCTTCTTCCAGGGAGCGCAGGGTTTCAACGTCGAGGTCGTTGGACGGTTCGTCGAGCAGCAACACGTTGCCGCCTTCTTTCAAGGTGAGGGCCAGGTGCAAGCGACCGCGCTCACCACCGGACAGGTCCTTGACGAACTTCTGCTGGTCGCCGCCCTTGAAGTTGAAACGGCCGACGTAGGTGCGCGACGGGATCTCATAGTTGCCGATGCGGATCTGGTCCGAACCCTCGGAGACTTGCTGGAATACCGTTTTGCTGCCGTCGAGGTCTTCGCGGCTCTGGTCCACACAGGCCAGCTGCACGGTTTCACCGATTTCGATGCTGCCCGAATCCGGAGTTTCCTTGCCCATCAGCATGCGGAACAGTGTGGATTTACCCGCACCGTTACCCCCGATAACGCCGACGATCGCGCCTTTTGGCATGGAGAACGACAGGTTGTCGATCAGCACGCGGTCGCCGTAGCCTTTGCAGACGTTCTTGAATTCGATGACCTTGTCACCCAGGCGCGGGCCGGCCGGGATGTAGATCTCGTTGGTTTCGCTGCGCTTCTGGAATTCCTGCGACTGCATTTCTTCAAAGCGTTGCAGACGTGCCTTGGATTTGGACTGGCGGGCCTTGGCGCCTTTGCGCACCCACTCCAGCTCTTCCTTCATGGCTTTTTCGTGGGCCGATTGTTGCTTGGATTCGGCCGCCAGACGGTCGGACTTGGCTTCCAGCCAACCGGAGTAGTTACCCTCGTAAGGGATACCGGCGCCACGGTCGAGCTCGAGGATCCAGCCGGCGACGTTGTCGAGGAAGTAACGGTCGTGCGTGATCGCTACCACGGTGCCCGGGAAGTCGTGCAGGAAGTGCTCCAGCCAGGCGACGGAATCGGCGTCCAAGTGGTTGGTCGGTTCGTCGAGCAGCAGCATGTCGGGAGCCGACAGCAGCAGGCGGCACAGGGCCACACGGCGTTTTTCACCGCCGGAGAGGAATTCGACCTTGGCGTCCCACGCAGGCAAACGCAGCGCGTCGGCAGCGACTTCCAGCTGGCGTTCCAGGTTGTGGCCGTCGCCAGCCTGCAGGATGGCTTCGAGCTTGGCCTGTTCGGCGGCCAGTTTGTCGAAGTCGGCATCTTCTTCGGCGTAGGCGGCGTACACCTCGTCCAGGCGGGCCTGGGCGTTCTTGATCACGGCCACCGCTTCTTCGACCACTTCACGCACGGTCTTGGTCGGGTCCAGGATCGGCTCTTGCGGCAGGTAGCCGATGTTCAGTTCGGGCATCGGGCGGGCTTCGCCTTCGAACTCGGTGTCGACGCCGGCCATGATTTTCAGCAGCGTGGACTTACCCGAACCGTTGAGGCCGAGCACGCCGATCTTGGCGCCGGGGAAGAAGGACAGCGAAATGTTTTTCAGGATTTCCCGCTTCGGCGGAACAACTTTTCCCAGCCGATGCATGGTGAAGACGTATTGAGCCATGGTGAACCTAGCGTCAGTGACTGATGAATTAAGCGGGCGAAGCCCGTGCAGGCCATGCGCGGCGCGGGCCGTTGACTATCATCAATGCCTGCGAGCGGAAAAAGCCTGAATGTCTGGGGCTGGAACGCCCCCGCGTAACCGGCAAAGCTACCTGAATGCGCTTGGGCAGTCCAGCCAGGCGGGGCTGGCACTTTGCCACAAGGCAAGGCATGCTAGCCGCCCTCCGGGCGTCCGGCTTATAGTGCACGTCGCGCGCCAGTCCAGCCAAACCGCAGGATCACAGCTTGTCCAAAGTCACTCCGCCCACGCCCTTGCGCGCCGCTCATATAGCGCCGGGCGCGCCCCTGCACGGCACTTTTAAAGGCGCGTTGGCGACGCTGGTGCTGATGCTTCTGGCGCTATTGTTCTGGCAACTGCTGGACCAGCTGCAGCAAAACCAGAAAAACCAGCAGCAATACACCATCGACTACAGCGCCGACCTGGCTGAACAGATCAGCCTGAACATGGCCCTGAGCGCGAAAATCGCCCTGAACCTGCTGCCGATGGTCGAGCCGCCGCGCAACGACGAACAGCAACAGGCCTTGATGCGTACCTTGCAACGTTCGCTGCCGGAACTGCGCAGTGTCGCCCTGCTCGCCCCCAGCGGCGCGCTGATCAGTGACAGCGCCAAAGACAGCCAGGACCGCGCCTGGCTCGAAGAACTGGTGCAGCGCAGCCACTCGCAACCTTATTACCTGAGCAACAACGCCGACGGCACCCTGATCTATCTGTTGCTGCAGCAGCCCAGTGGCGGCTCGAAAATGTACTGGGCCTTGCGCCTGGCGCCCAACTACCTGAGCAACCTCACCCGCCAGGACAACCAGGGCCAGCGCCCGATGTGGGCCATCGAGAACCGCCTGAACCATCGCGTGGTCAGCCGTGACAATGGCATGCCCGCACAGTGGGCCTCGGCGCTGACGCCGGATGAATTGAGCAAAAGCGTACTGGTCACGCCCCTGAGCAAAAGCGACTGGCAATTGCGCGGCCTGTTCGACCGCAGTGCGGTGCTGCAACAACTGCTGCCGGCGTTTATCGGTAAATGCCTGCTGGGCCTGGCGTTCTCGCTGATCCCGCTGATCGTGCTGCTGAACATGCGCCGCCGCCAGCGCCAGGTGCATGAGGGCCGCCGGCGTTACCAGGATATTTTCGAAGGCACCGGCGTGGCCCTGTGTGTGCTGGACCTGTCGGGGCTCAAGGCGTTTTTTGACAAAACCCGGGAGCAGACTCGCGAGCAATTGCAGGCCTGGCTGCACAATAACGCCGCAGAACGTCAGCAATTGCTCAGGGAATTGCGCATTACCGAAGTCAACCAGGTGGCCGTGCGCCTGTTGAATGTTGGTTCATGCGAGGAAGCCTGGGAACGCCTGATCGATGATTGCCCACGCAATGCCACCGCCATCGGCTATCAAGTGCTTGAGGCGGTGCTGACCCAGCAAAAGCAGCTGGAGCTGGAAATCCAGCTCAATGACGTCGCCGGTAACGATCAATACCTGTGGCTGGTGATGCGCCTGCCGGAGCAGCAGGACGACTTCAAGGCCGTGATCCTCAGCATCAACGATATCACCAGCCGCAAACTGATCGAGCTGTCGCTGGTGGAGCGTGAGAGTTTCTGGTCGGACGTGGTGCGCACCGTGCCGGATCACCTGTATGTGCAGGACGTAATCAGCCAGCGCATGATTTTCAGCAACCACCATTTGGGCCACACCCTCGGCTACAACAAGGCCGAACTGCAACAAATGGGCGAGTACTTCTGGGAAATCCTGCTGCACCCCGAAGATGCCGAGTACTACCACGACTTGCGCCAACGCCAACGTGAGGTCGGTTACACCACGCAGTTGCAGTGCCAGTTGCGCTTTCGTCATCGCAATAACCAGTGGCGGCGCTTTGATATCCGCGAGCAGGCCCTGGCCCGCGACAAAACCGCGGTGGTCACGCGCATCATCGGCGTGGCCAAGGACATCACCGACCAGATTGAAGCCAGCGAATCCCTGCGCGACAGCGAGCAGCGCTACCGCATGCTGGCCGAAAGCATCAGTGACGTGATCTGCTCCACCGACAGCCAGTTGGCCCTCAACTACGTCAGCCCGTCGGTCAACGCCGTGCTGGGTTATGACGTGGACTGGGTGTTCAAGAACGGCTGGCAGTCGATCATCGCCAACCCGCAGCAACTGGCCGGCATTTACAGCCTGATGGAACAGGTCAGCCGTGCCCTGGGCGACGCCGCCGCGCTGAATACGCTGCGCGATCAAGTGCATACCCAGCTGTTCCTGTTCGACTGCCTGCGCGCCGATGGCCGCAAGGTACCGATCGAGATGCGCCTGGTGCTGGTGTGGGATGAACACGGCGCGTTCGAAGGCATCCTTGGTGTGGGCCGTGACATCAGCCAGCAACGCCGCGCCGAAAAAGACCTGCGCATGGCGGCCACGGTATTCGAGCACTCAACCTCAGCGATCCTGATCACCGACCCGGCCGGTTATATCGTGCAAGCCAACGAGGCGTTCAGCCGCGTCAGCGGCTATGCCGTGGCGGATGTGCTCGACCAGTTGCCGAACATGCTCACCGTCGACGAACAGCAGGAAGCCCACCTGCGTTACGTGCTCAAGCAGTTGCACCAGCACAGCACCTGGGAAGGTGAAGTGTGGCTCAAGCGTCGCAATGGCGAGCATTACCCGGCCTGGGTCGGCATTACCGCCGTGTTCGACGATGAAGGTGACCTGGCCAGCTACGTGTGTTTCTTCAGCGATATCAGCGAGCGCAAGGCCAGCGAACAGCGCATTCACCGCCTGGCGTATTACGACGCCCTGACCCACCTGCCCAACCGCACGCTGTTCCAGGACCGCCTGCACACCGCGTTGCAGTCGGCCGAACGGCAAAAGTCGTGGGTGGTGCTGATGTTCCTCGACCTCGACCGTTTCAAACCGATCAACGACTCCTTGGGGCACGCCGCCGGCGACCGCATGCTTAAGGAAATGGCCACCCGCCTGCTGGGCTGCGTGGCCGAAGACGACACCGTGGCGCGCATGGGCGGTGACGAGTTCACCCTGCTGCTGCAACCACGGGTGAGCCGCGAGATGGCGCTGAACCGCGCAATAAGCGTGGCCGAACAGATCCTGGCGAGCCTGGTGAAGCCGTTTGTGCTGGAGGGCCGCGAGTTCTTTGTGACCGCCAGTATCGGTATCGCCTTAAGCCCGCAGGACGGCAACGAGCTGAGCCAGTTGATGAAAAACGCCGACACGGCGATGTACCACGCCAAGGAGCGCGGCAAGAACAACTTCCAGTTCTATCAGGCCGACATGAACGCCAGCGCCCTGGAGCGTCTGGAGTTGGAAAGCGACCTGCGCCATGCCCTGGAACAGAACGAATTCGTGCTGTATTACCAACCGCAGTTCAGCGGCGACGGCAAGCGCCTGACCGGCGCCGAAGCCCTGCTGCGCTGGCGTCACCCGCGCCGTGGGCTGGTGCCGCCGGGGGATTTCATTCCGGTGCTGGAAGAGTTGGGGCTGGTGGTGGACGTGGGCGACTGGGTGATCTCTGAGGCTTGCCGCCAGCTCAAGACCTGGCACCAGAACAAGGTGCGCGTGCCGAAAGTCTCGGTGAACATCTCGGCACGGCAGTTCTCCGATGGGCAGTTGGGCGAGCGTATCGCCACCATTCTCAAGGACACCGGCCTGCCGCCGGCGTGCCTGGAGCTGGAGCTGACCGAAAGTATCCTGATGCGCGAAGTCAACGAGGCCATGCAGATCCTTGCCAGCCTGAAAAACCTCGGCCTGAGCATTGCGGTGGACGACTTCGGCACCGGTTATTCGTCGCTCAACTACCTCAAGCAATTCCCCATCGATGTGTTGAAGATCGACCGCACCTTTGTCGACGGCCTGCCGTCCGGCGAGCAGGACGCGCAAATTGCCCGCGCAATTATCGCCATGGCCCACAGCCTCAACCTGGCGGTGATCGCCGAGGGCGTGGAAACCCATGAGCAGCTGGATTTCCTGCGTGAGCACGGTTGCGACGAGGTGCAGGGTTATCTGTTTGGGCGGCCGATGCCGGCAAATCGGTTTGAGGCACAGTTCAGTAACGACGCGCTGTTCATGTTCGACTGACCTCCACAGTGGACGCAGAGCGTCCAGGGCGGCATTCCCACGCAGAGCGTGGGAACGATCGGTGGCTAAAGTGAGCCCCACTTGTCCGCGACATGATGTCCTTTCATATGCCATCTAAAACCCATTGGGTTAGAATGCCCTCCTTTTCTGCCCCCGATCCTTGAGGACCGCCATGTTCAGCCGTGATTTGACTATTGCCAAGTACGACGCCGATCTCTTCGCCGCCATGGAGCAAGAAGCCGTGCGCCAGGAAGAGCACATTGAGCTGATCGCTTCGGAAAACTACACCAGCCCTGCGGTGATGGAGGCTCAAGGTTCGGTTCTGACCAACAAATACGCCGAAGGCTACCCTGGCAAGCGCTACTACGGTGGTTGCGAGTACGTCGACGTGGTTGAGCAGCTGGCTATCGACCGTGCCAAGGAACTGTTCGGCGCCGATTACGCCAACGTTCAGCCGCACGCCGGCTCCCAAGCCAACAGCGCCGTGTACCTGGCCCTGCTGCAAGGCGGCGACACCATCCTGGGCATGAGCCTGGCCCACGGCGGTCACCTGACCCACGGCGCCAGCGTTTCCTCCTCCGGCAAGCTGTACAACGCCGTTCAATACGGTATCGATGCCAACGGCCTGATCGACTACGACGAAGTCGAGCGTCTGGCGGTTGAGCACAAGCCAAAAATGATCGTGGCCGGTTTCTCTGCCTACTCGCAGATCCTCGACTTCCCGCGCTTTCGCGCTATCGCCGACAAGGTTGGCGCCTACCTGTTCGTGGACATGGCTCACGTAGCCGGTCTGGTCGCCGCTGGCGTCTACCCGAACCCGGTGCCATTCGCTGACGTGGTGACCACCACCACCCACAAGACCCTGCGTGGTCCACGTGGCGGCCTGATCCTGGCGCGCGCCAACGCCGAGATCGAGAAGAAGCTCAACTCCGCAGTATTCCCAGGCGCCCAGGGCGGCCCGCTGGAGCACGTCATCGCTGCCAAAGCGATCTGCTTCAAAGAAGCCCTGCAGCCTGAGTTCAAGACTTACCAGCAACAAGTGGTGAAGAACGCCCAGACCATGGCCAGCGTGTTTATCGAGCGCGGCTTTGACGTGGTGTCCGGCGGTACTGAAAACCACCTGTTCCTGCTATCGCTGATCAAGCAGGACATTTCCGGTAAAGATGCTGACGCCGCACTGGGCAAAGCCTTCATCACCGTGAACAAAAACTCCGTGCCGAACGACCCGCGTTCGCCGTTCGTCACCTCCGGCCTGCGCTTCGGCACCCCGGCTGTGACCACTCGTGGCTTTAAAGAAGCAGAGTGCAAAGAACTGGCCGGCTGGATCTGCGACATCCTGGCAGACCTTTCCAACGAAGCCGTGATCGACGCGGTCCGTGAGAAGGTCAAGGCCATCTGCAAAAAGCTGCCGGTGTACGGCGCTTGATTGCAGTTGCGTGACTGAAAAGCCCGGCTCTTGAGCCGGGCTTTTTTATGGCCGATCTCAAATTGAAATACGGTTCAATGTGGGAGCTGGCTTGCCTGCGATAGCGGCCTGTCAGTTGGCACATCATTAGCTGACCCACCGTTATCGCAGGCAAGCCAGCTCCCACACAGGGTTGCATTTCAAGTCAGGATTATTGGTAGACCCGGGCAAAGCCTTCGCGGATTTTGTCTTCCGGCAACTCATCGGCAATAAACACAATCACACTTTCACGCGCCTCGCCCTCGGCCCATTCGGTGTCCCAATCGAAACCGTAGAGCTTGAGCACGCCCTGGAACACCATGCGCCGGTCTTCCCCGGCAATGTTCAGCACGCCTTTGTAGCGCAGCAGCTGTTTGCCGTGATCTTCCAGCAACTCATTCATGAACTCACTGAGCCGGTCGATATCCAGCGGCTGGTCGGTGCGCAGCACCAGGCTGGAAATACGGTCGATGGATGGCGCGGCACTGACCGGGCGCAGGCTCATGCCGGCGTTGAGGTTGAAACCGCGCACGTCGAGCAGTTCAGCCAGGTCGATTTTGCCGTGGTCGACCACCCGAATCGGCGCACGGCGGTTGATGCGGGTCAGGCGCTGGCTAAGGGCGTCGAAGGTGGCTTCGTCCACCAGATCGCGCTTGCTCACCAGCAGGCGGTCGGCAAAACCGATCTGGGCCTGGGCGATGGTCTGGGTCAGGTGATGCTCGGCGTGGGCCGCGTCCACCAGGGTGATGATACCGTCGAGGATGTAGCGCTCGCGCAGCTCCTCGTCGATGAAAAAGGTCTGGGCCACGGGCGCAGGGTCGGCCAGGCCGGTGCACTCGATCACCAGGCGGTCGAAGGCGATCTCGCCGCTGTCCAGGCGTTCGAGCAGCAGGTACAGGGCTTTGGTCAGGTCGGTGTGGATGGTGCAGCACACGCAACCGTTGGACAGGGTCATGACTTGTACAGGCTCGGCGCCCAACAGTTGGGTGTCGATGCCGGCATCACTGAATTCGTTTTCGATCACGGCGATTTCAAGGCCGTGCTCGGCTTTAAGCAGATGGCGCAGCAAGGTGGTTTTGCCGGCGCCGAGGAAGCCGCTGAGGATGGTGACGGGGATGGGAGAGGACAAAAAATTCTCCTTGAAGAAACACAGAAACAAATGGGGGAGCAGACCCATGTGGGAGCTGGCTTGCCTGCGATGCAAACAACTCGGTCTATCAGTCAGACCGAGGTGATGCTATCGCAGGCAAGCCAGCTCCCACACAAGCCCGCTCCCACATGGGATCACCGCCAGCCCGAATACCGGGTCAGCAGCACTTGGGCCCACCCTTGCCACCGTAACGGGCTTCCTGGCGTTCGCGGAAGAACGCCTTGTAGTCCATCATCGGTTTATCCGGGTGCTTGGTTTGCATATGCTCGACGTAGGTGTCGTAGTCGGGCATGCCGACCATCAGGCGCGCGGCCTGACCGAGGTATTTACCGAGGCGACTGATGTCATTGAACATGGTTGCAATCCTCGTTTACGCGTCCGGTACAGCCTGGAACGGGGCTTCTTTGTCCGTGCGTTCTTTGTTGCCCCAGGCGGCGACGCCGACCTTGAGCGCATAGAACAGGATGCTGAAGACCACGAACAGGAACAGCGCCGTCAGCGTTGCGTTGGTGTAGGCGTTCCAGATCACGTGTTGCATCTGGTCGATGTTCTTGGCCGGCGCGAGGATCTGGCCGTTGGCCAGGGCATCGCTGTACTTCTTGGCCAGCGACAGGAAGCCGATCGCCGGGTTAGCGTCGAACAGCTTGATGAAACCTGCTGTCACGGTGCAGATCAGCAGCCAGACAGCCGGCAGCATGGTCACCCAAATGTAGCGCTGGCGCTTCATTTTGATCAGCACAACGGTGGCGAGCATCAGCGCGATACCGGCGAGCATCTGGTTGGAGATACCGAACAGCGGCCACAAGGTGTTGATCCCGCCCAGCGGGTCGATCACGCCCTGGTACAGCAGGTAGCCCCACATTGCCACGCAACCTGCCGTAGCAATCAGGTTGGCGGTCCAGGACTCGGTGCGCTTGAGCGACGGCACGAAGGAGCCAAGCAGATCCTGGAGCATGAAGCGTCCGGCACGGGTGCCGGCGTCGACGGCGGTCAGGATGAACAGGGCTTCGAACAGAATCGCAAAGTGGTACCAGAACGCCATGGTGTTTTCACCCGGCAGCACACTGTGCAGGATCTGCGCGATACCCACCGCCAGGGTCGGCGCACCGCCGGCACGCGCCAGGATGGTGGTTTCACCGATGTCATGGGCCACTGCCGTCAAGGCTTCCGGGGTAATTGCAAAACCCCAGCTGCTGACGGTTTGCGCCACCGTCACCACGTCAGCGCCGACTACCGCAGCCGGGCTGTTCATGGCGAAGTACACGCCAGGCTCAATGACCGAAGCGGCAACCATGGCCATGATGGCCACGAACGACTCCATCAGCATCGCGCCGTAACCGATGTAGCGCGAGTTGACTTCGTTATCCAGCAGCTTGGGCGTGGTGCCCGAGGAAATCAGTGCGTGGAAACCCGACACCGCGCCACAGGCAATGGTGATGAACAGGAACGGGAACAGGCCGCCCTTCCATACCGGGCCGGTGCCGTCGATGAATTGGGTGAGGGCCGGCATTTTCAGCTCTGGCATGGTGACCAGAATGCCGATCGCCAGGGCAATGATGGTGCCGATTTTCAAGAACGTGGAGAGGTAGTCACGCGGAGCGAGGATCAGCCACACCGGCAGTACCGCAGCGACGAAACCATAGCCCACCAGCATCCAGGTGATCTGGATCCCGGTAAACGAGAAGGCCTTGGCCCACACCGGGTCAGCGGCGATTTGCCCGCCCAGCCAGATCGAACCCAGCAGCAACAGCACGCCGATGACCGAGATTTCCCCAATGCGGCCCGGACGGATGTAGCGCATGTACACGCCCATGAACATCGCAATCGGGATGGTCGCCATCACCGTGAAGATGCCCCACGGGCTCTCGGCCAAGGCCTTGACCACGATCAGCGCCAGCACCGCAAGGATGATGATCATGATCAGGAAGCAGCCAAACAGCGCGATGGTCCCCGGAATGCGGCCCATCTCTTCGCGAACCATGTCCCCCAGGGAACGGCCATTGCGCCGAGTGGACAGGAACAGCACCATGAAGTCCTGCACCGCACCGGCCAGCACCACGCCGGCAATCAGCCAAAGCGTGCCGGGCAGATAGCCCATTTGCGCCGCCAGTACCGGGCCGACCAGCGGACCTGCACCGGCAATCGCCGCAAAGTGATGACCAAAAAGAATGTGTTTGTTGGTCGGCACATAGTCCAGACCGTCATTGTTAAGCACTGCAGGGGTGGCCCGCCGTGGGTCGAGTTGCATCACATTGTTAGCGATGAACAGACTGTAGTAACGGTACGCAACCAGGTAGATGGCGACAGCAGCAACCACAATCCACAAGGCGTTGATCGCCTCGCCGCGGCGCAAGGCCACTACGCCCAGGGCGCATGCTCCTACAATTGCCAGCACCAGCCAGGGTAGATGGCGTAGCAGGCTATTATTATTTTTCATTTTTATATTCCAGCCAGGGTGGACAGAAAGACAGCCAGCCCGAGTTTAGCGCTGTTGGCCCTAAAGGCCAGCCCCCTACGTTGGTCTAGAGCCTTGCAACCGTAAAAAAAGCAGAAATAAACGCCCGATGATGGCGCAGGGCTACAATTCCCTTATCCACAGAGGGTTTGACCATGAGCGAACACCCGTCCGATCGCCGCCGTTTCCGGCGTATAGCCTTTGATGCCCGAACGACTATTGCGCAAGACCACTGGAATTGGCCGGTGCAATTGGTGGATCTGTCGCTCAAAGGTTTGTTGGTGCAGCGCCCTGATGATTGGCAGGGCGATCACACTCAGCTGTTTGCTGTGGATATCCGTCTGGATCCGCAGGCGCATATAAAGATGCAGGTAAGGCTGGCCCACGATGATCATGGGCAGTTGGGGTTTGTGTGTGAGCACATAGACCTGGAGTCGATCAGCCATTTGCGGCGGTTGATTGAGCTGAATGTGGGCGATCATGAAGAACTGGAGCGTGAGCTGGGCGCCTTGTTAGAGATTTGAAAACCCTCTAAACCGCAGAGGCGACGGGTGTCTGAATAGATCCACTCACCCGCCAGCCTCCGCTACATCCTCATCAATAAAAGTCATACCTTTAGATCAAATCATCATAACAACCCCGCCTGCACGACCACCTGGAAACATATAAACCCTTCACAAAAACGACATACGTCATTTTAATTAAAACTGTAACAACTCAATCCACATTGAATTCGGTGGGAAAAATATGCAACGCCGCTCCTTTCTTTAAAAAGCAACACTTCCAATAATGAAATTATTTTCATGATCGATCATTAAGACGATACGGTTCGCGCGCTTGATAAAAACACAGTTAATAAACTACATTTCACCTGTCCTTCCAGCCCGGCCCTCTAACAGGATGTTAAAGCATGCTTATTGCCAAAGCCGAAATCTTCTTGACCGAAATCCCTTATAAAAACCCCTACCAAACCGCCACCAACATAACCCCGAAGGGGCGGCATATAGTATTAAAGTTAACCACCGATACTGGCTTGGTAGGTTGGGGAGAGTCCGGAATTATCTCAAGACGCTATCCTGCTCAAGGTGATACTCCCGAAACCATGTTGGCCGTCCTTGAAAGTTATCTATGCCCGGCAATCATTGGAAAAGACCCTTGCGCATTCGAAGTTATCATGAGCCAACTCGACACGCTGATCAAAGGGCATCTATTTGCCAAGTGTGCGATTGATCATGCTCTGTTAGACCTCGCGGGCAAAGTGCTTAACATTCCAGTCTGCAACTTGTTGGGCGGTGCATACAACCTCAGCTATACCGTCAGTCGAAGTTTGCCATTTGCCTCCGCCAGGGAGGTGACTGAGCGGGCACTTGAACTACAGGCACAGGGCTATAACCGATTGACACTCAAAGGTTCCGGGGTACTGGAAGATGACTACGCGTGTTTCAAAGCGGTTAGACATGCGCTAGGCGATCACTTTGAGCTCGAAGTAGACCCCAACTGCGCCTACGACGTCCCCACCGCCATCCAATTTATAAAGCGAATTGAGCAGTATGGCGTTTTCGCTGTCGAGCAACCAACGCCAGGTCATGATATCGCTGGGTTAGCGGAAGTAAAGCGGAATGTAGCAACGACTATCATTGCCGATGAAAGCCTGTTTACCCCTAGGGATCTGAAGGACATCATTAGCCTCAATGCAGCACACGCTATATGTCTGAAACCCTTCAAATCCGGCGGAATATTAGCCTCACGTCGACTGTGTGCCGCTGCTGAAGTTGCAGACCTGCAAGTCAGCACGGGTAGCATGCACCCCTTCGGAATTGGCACTGCAGCTCTTCATCATTTTGTTGCCACGCTCAAAAATGTGGCAACCACCGGCTATGGCTGTCCAGCCGAGAGGTTCGCCGATGATATTGTTGATGAAAGCGGTTATTCATTTTGCGATGGCAGAGTAACACTCGCTATCGACAAACCCGGACTCGGCGTTGAAGTCAACGAAGATAAATTGTTGACGTATTCGTCACAATGCAAAGTCGTCGAACACTCAATGCACCGCTAACCCTCATGACAATGGATTGCTTGTGATGACATTTATTACGCTTGTCGACTCAACGCTGCGAGAAGGAAATCAAGCGCCAGGCGTCAAGCTGACAATCAAGTCGACGCTGGCCATTGGCCAAGCACTCGCGGATGCAGGCATCGACTTTATCGAAGCCGGTCACCCCTATGCATCAAAGCAGGAGTTTGACCGAGTTACCTCACTGGTAAAGTCGAGGCTGGCGAAAAACATACTGGCGCACTCGCGTGCGCATCGCGATGACATTGATGCCGTTTACGCAACGGGGGCTAATTGGATAGGGATATTTGCAGGCATTAATGAGGCCTCCCAAAAATACAGGCTCAGAAAAACAAAAGAAGAGATACAAGAACTTGTCAGGCGTAGCATCCTATATGCTAAATCGCTAGGGCTGAACGTGCGATACACCATTGAGGATGCCTCAAGAACTGATCTGGCAGCATTGATTGAAACCTATAAAATCGCCGAAACCGCCGGCGCCGACCGCATATGTTATGCCGACTCACTGGGCATCTGTGAGCCTTTCAAGGTTCGATCCACAGTTCAGCTGATTAAACAGGCATTACCCAACGTTGACTTAGAAGTGCACTTCCATGATGACAGAGGTTTGGCAATGGCAAATACACTGGCCTCCATCGAAGCAGGCGCTACCTTTGTGTCGTGCACCGTGAATGGCATCGGCGAACGTTGCGGTATCACTGAGACATGTCTACTGATTACAAATCTTCATTTCAATTCAATATTGTGCAGCGGCAAAAGCCAAAAGGTATTAAAACTCAGTAGTCTTGTTTCAAAAGCGATAGGCGACACCTTTGATCGCCGTCGTCCGATCATTGGTGAATATAGCTTTGTGCACACCGCAAAACTGCATCTTACCGCTAATAGCAGGGACCGCAATTGCTACCATTGGGTAGACCCCCTCTGCTTGAACGAATAACAATTAATGCACGTCATCAGGGATGCAGGTCTTTAATATGATTGAGCATGAGTGGCTGATAGGCGCAGGGTTGGTCGTACTGGGTGTTATGACGGGTTTTATCGGCACCAATACCGGCGGCAGTGTATTTCTTACAGTGCCGGTGATGATCTGGCTCGGAATATCCCCACAGGCGTCGATAGCGACAGCCCGCCTGGCTTCGGTAGGGACGATGTTTGCCGGATTAAGACACTTTCATAACAATGGAAAAGTGGATTACAGGTTAGCGGCCCCCGCCGCCGCACTTGGTTTGGCTGGCGCCTTGGTCGGTGCAAGTCTGCTCGTGCACATAGATCCGGCGCTGCTGCATAAAATCATTGGCGGCCTGACACTGCTACTGGTGGGGCTTTCACTCATCAGCAAGCCCCACTCGCCGAAGACGGCCCCTTCTTCGCTCAGACGTTTTTGCGGCTATATCCTGTTTATTCCCGTCGGCATGATCGGCGGCCTGTTCGGCGGGCAGGCCAAGTTATCAACTTATTTGTATATTATATTTTTTAAAAAAACGATCAGCGAGTCAATTGGCACGCGCAAGGTGGGTGGCCTCATCCTCTCAGTCGGCTCGTTAATAATATTCGGTGTCAGCGGAATCATTAATTGGCAGTACGGGTGTTGCCTGATCATAGGCACGCTATTTGGCGCCAATGCGGGCGCCAAGTTTGCTCTACAGAAAGGCGATAAGTGGATGGAAAGTGCTTTCAACGTAGTCGTGATTGCCTTGGCATTGAAAATGATCTTCTGGTAGTGACGCTCTCACGGAAAAGCGACACTCAGGGAAACGCGGCACTCGGGGGGAATTCGCTTTCCGTGTCCCAATAACCCGCCTTCTGACGCGACACGGCCTGCCATTGCCCATCGATAAAACGATAGGTCGTGTAGCGGGTTGCGAAATCATCGTCGCCGTCACCGTCCATAAAGGACGAGACCTGCAGTAACTCATCCGTACCGCCGGCGGCTGACGTAGCGATCTGCCAGGCGGCTTTGCCGGTCTGGGCCAGGGTCAGCGGCTCGACCTTGCCGGCCGAGCCCTTATAGCTCATTGGTTTGAGTTGCTGTTTGGCCGGCAGCAGCAGCTGAGTCGCCGGGCCGCTGTAACTGCCCATCGGCGCCGTCTGGTCGATGCTCAAAAAGTAAACAGTGTCCGGCAGGCCTTTAAGCGGGGCCTTCTTGACCTTGGCCAAGGGGTAGCCAAGATTGTCGTGCGCCAGCACGGCGCCGGACGCCGACAGCAAACGTACCTGGGCGTTGAGCAACGGGTTTTCCAACAGATCGCCGGGCTCGTCAAATGAGTCCTCATCCAGACCATTGCCCCAGCTGTCTTTGTGCAACTGCGCGCTGATGCGCTGGTCTTCCAGCACCTGCAGCACGCCGCCGTCTGCTGTCGCCAGTTCCTGGGCCATGCGGTAACCGGCCGGCAGTGGGGCCGACTCAGCCAAGGCAATGCCCGGCAACCCGAGCAAGGCCACGAACAGGGCACATACCCCCCAACGATTGGTCTGTTGCATTGCGTACATCCCTGATTGCTCCACGGTTATTCGAACAGTGCATCCAGCGCCTGCTCCAGGCGCGTGACTGCAATGACCTGCAAGCCCGGCGGCATTTCCTTCGGCGCATTGCCCTTGGGCACGATCGCGCGCTTGAAGCCGTGCTTGGCCGCTTCCTTCAAACGCTCCTGGCCGCTCGGCACCGGGCGCACCTCGCCCGACAGGCCGACCTCACCAAACACCAGCAAGTCATGGGGCAACGGCTTGTTACGCAAACTGGACATCACCGCCGCCATCAATGCCAGGTCGGAGGCGGTTTCCAGCACCTTAACCCCGCCGACCACGTTGAGGAACACGTCCTGGTCGTGGGTGGGAATGCCGCCGTGACGGTGCAGCACCGCCAACAGCATCGCCAAGCGATTCTGGTCGAGGCCCAGTGTCACCCGGCGCGGGTTGGCCAAGTGGCTGTCATCCACCAGCGCCTGCACTTCCACCAACATCGGGCGAGTGCCTTCCCACGTCGCCATCACCACACTTCCCGGCACTTCTTCCTGGGCACGTGTGAGAAAAATGGCTGACGGGTTGGAGACTTCTTTCAACCCCCGGTCGGTCATGGCAAACACGCCCAACTCATTGACCGCGCCAAAGCGGTTCTTCACGGCCCGCAGCAAACGCAAACGACCATCGGATTCGCCTTCGAAATACAGCACGGTGTCGACCATATGCTCAAGCACCCGCGGCCCGGCCAAGGCGCCCTCTTTGGTCACGTGGCCCACCAGAAAAATCGCCGTACCGCTCTGCTTGGCATAGCGCACCAAGAGCGCCGCGCTTTCGCGCACCTGGGACACGCCGCCGGGTGCCGATTGCAGCTGCTCGGTGAAAATCGTCTGGATCGAGTCGATCACCATGACCTTGGGCTTTTCGATGCGCGCCGTGGCGATGATGCTTTCGATGCAGGTTTCGGTCATCACCCGCAGTTGGTCCTGGGGCAAACCCAGGCGGCGGGCGCGCATGGCCACTTGCTGCTGGGATTCTTCACCGGTGACGTAGAGTGCCGGCATGCGGCTGGCGATGCTGCACAGGGTTTGAAGCAGGATGGTCGATTTGCCGATGCCGGGGTCGCCGCCGATCAGCACCACCGAGCCGTCCACCAGCCCGCCGCCCAGTACGCGGTCCAGCTCCCCGGACGCGGTGGAGAAACGCGGAATTTCTTCGACGCTGACTTCGGCCAACGTCTTGATCTGCGCCTGCTGCCCGGTCCAGCCGGCACGGCCGGTGGGGGCTGCAGCGCCGCCGCTTTCGATCATGGTTTCCGTCAGGGTGTTCCATGCACCGCACTCGGTGCACTGGCCGGCCCACTTGGGAAAGGTCGCGCCGCACTCGGTGCAGCCGTACATGCGCTTGGCCTTTGCCATTTGAGAACCTCCAACCGAAAAACCGCGATGATAGCTCAGCGCGGCGCCGGGGTCCGGATTTCACCACTGGCCAAACGTGAAGCGCTGTTGCCGATCGGGTCTTCGGCGTTAAGGTCGGCGCCTTTGGCCTTTAACTCATCCAGCAACTCAACGCGCTTGAACAGCCCGGCGTACATGGCGGCGGTCTGCCCGGCGCCGTTGCGCTGGTCGGGGTTGCAGTCGGTGGCGAGCAGGCGCTGGGCGATTTTCAGCTCGCCTTTGAAGATCGCGCCCATGAGGGCGGTGTTACCGCGTTTGTCTTGCACGCAGGCGTCGGCGCCGGCGTTGAGCAGGCGTTCCACGAACGGAGCCTGGCCGTGGTAGGCGGCAAGGATCAGCGCGGTGTAACCCTTGTCATCCTGGGTGTTGAGGCTGTAGCCGGATTCGATAAAGGTGTTGAGCATGTCGATATCGCCACGGCGGGCGGCGTCGAAATAGTAGTTCTGCAACTGGGCCTTGAGCGCGACCGGGTCGGGCGACTCGGCATGGACGACAAAGGCCAGCATGGCCATCAGTAAACCGATAGAAATTCGCATGGGTTTTCTCCAGCTCGGGGTCGACGCCCATCAGCGGGCGCCGACCGTCACCAACGTCAGTCAGTCAGTTTTTCTGCCAGCGCCTTGACGCGCGCCAGGTCGCCTTTTGCCACCTTGGTCACGCCAGTGCCGTACTCAGGGTCAGCCTTGTAGAGGAACGACAGGATGATGTGCTTGCTTTCGTCATCGGTGGTGGCCAGGGAGCCGCCGAAGTTGTCGATCAAGTCCTGACGCTCTTTCTTGCTATAGGAGCGGTACAAGTCACCGGCCTGTTTGAAGTTCTGCTCGCGCTGGATCTTGGCCTGCTGGGTGCTGCCCGACAGCGCCGACTGGCTGTAGCGCGCGGCTTGCGGCTCTTCACGCGGCAGCAAGCGGCTTGGCTGGTAGTTCACGCCCGTGGTGGTCTTGCCGGTGTTCATTGCGCCATCCTGGTTACCGTTGTTGACGGTGACGCGAGGTGCGTTGATCGGCAGCTGCAGGGCGTTCGGCCCCAGGCGGTACATCTGCGTGTCGGCGTAGGAGAACACCCGACCTTGCAGCAGGCGGTCTTCCGACGGCTCAATGCCCGGCACCAGGTTGGCCGGGGCCATGGCCACTTGCTCGGTTTCCTGGAAGACGTTGGCCGGGTTGCGGTTCAGCACCATCTGCCCGACTTTGCGCTCCGGTACGCCAGGCCAGATCTTGGTGGCGTCCAGTGGGTCGAAATCAAACTTGGCCAAATCCTCAGGCTTGAGCACTTGCACGTACAGGTCCCACTTGGGGAAGTCGCCTTTGTTGATGTGAGTGACCAAGTCGTTAGTCATATGGCTGTAGTCACGCCCCTGCACATCGGTTACTTGCTTGGGGTCCAGGTTCTTGATGCCCTGCAGGCTCTTCCAGTGGAACTTGACGTAGTGCACTTCGCCCTTGGCGTTTATCAACTTGTAGGCATGTACGCCGTTGCCGTCCATTTCGCGATAACTGGCCGGCGTGCCGGAGTCGGAATACAACTCGGTGAGTGTGCGGGTGGATTCTGGAACATGGGAGAAGAAGTCGAAACGACGGGAGTCATCGTCGAGGTTAGTGCGCGGGTCCGGTTTGAACGCATGGACCATATCCGGAAACTTGATGGCGTCGCGGATAAAGAACGTCGGGAAGTTATTGCCTACCAGGTCCCAGTTACCTTCGCTGGTGTAGAACTTGGTGGCGAAGCCGCGCGGGTCACGCAGGGTTTCCGGGGAATGGTTGCCGTGCACCACCGCCGAGAAACGCACGAATACAGGGGTGGCTTCACCGGCTGCGAAGACTTTGGCTTTGGTCAAGTCGCTGAGGTTGTCGGTAACGGTAAAAGTGCCGTGGGCGCCGGTGCCACGAGCGTGAACCACGCGCTCCGGGATGCGTTCACGGTCAAAGCGCTGCAGCTTTTGAATAAGTTGCACGTCTTGCAACAGCACCGGGCCATTGGCCCCGGCGGTTTGTGAATTCTGATTGTCCCCCACGGCGGCGCCGTTATCGCGGGTCAGGTTGGCGGCGTGTACGGAAAGGGACAGCAGGCTGACAGTGACCAGTGCCAGCGCATATCGCGCTGAAACAGGCCCGCGGCTCATTGACGTGTTCATCGAGGTTTCCTCTGGTTTTTTTAGCGCACATTCAGTTGTGCTTGCCAGAGGCTAGTGACCTGCGGGTCAGAAGATAAATAGAAAAACACCACCGGGCTGATTAAGAAAAAAGTGTGGTAAGCCCCTGAATTGAAGCGTATTCCGCGCGCGATTGGTGGCACTTTGCAAACTATTTGCGATTTAATGGGTCGATAAAAATTGACAGTGTTAACGGTTGTGTCGAGCGAGCAGGCTACGACTGACTTACACTGACCTCCACCCTTCTCATCTGTAACAAGGAATAACCTATGGGCGTGATCAGTGAGTTCAAGGCCTTCGCGGTCAAAGGTAATGTGGTCGATATGGCCGTCGGTATCATCATCGGCGCCGCGTTCGGCAAAATCGTTTCCTCGTTTGTAGGCGACGTGGTGATGCCACCCATTGGTCTGCTGATCGGTGGTGTGGACTTCGGGGACCTGGCGATAACCCTCAAGGCCGCGCAGGGTGACGTGCCCGCCGTGGTCCTGGCGTATGGCAAGTTTATCCAGAGCGTCATCGACTTCGTGATCGTCGCCTTCGCCATCTTCATGGGCGTGAAAGCCATCAACCGCCTGAAACGCGAAGAAGCTGTAGCCCCAAGCCTGCCGCCGACGCCGACCAAGGAAGAGCTGCTGCTGGGTGAGATCCGTGATCTGCTCAAAGCACAGAACGACAAGCCGCTTTAACCCGTGTTTGCCTGGAAAAGGCGCCTGTTTCAGGCGCCTTTTTTATTACCAGTAGTTTTCCACCGCCACCTGCCCCGGGCGCCGACTCAGGCTCAGTTGCAGGTCGCGCTGCTTGAGCAATTGGCGGGTGTCATCGACCATCTGCGGGTTGCCGCAGATCAGCACGCGAGAGTGCTCGGGGGTCAGTGCTACGCCGGCAGCGCGCTCCAGCTCGCCATTCTCGATCAGCGTGGTGATGCGCCCGTTGAGCGCCCCAGGGTGCTGCTCACGGGTGACGATGGGAATGTAGGTGAGCTTATGCGCGTACTCGGCCAGGTACTCACGCTCGCCCAGCGTGTCAATCAGCGACTGATACGCCAGCTCCTTGGCCTCTCGGGCACTGTACACCAGCACGATGCGCTCGAATTTCTCCCAGACCTCGAAGTCCTGCAGAATCGACAAAAACGGTGCCACCCCGGTGCCGGTACCCAGCAGCCACAGATCACGCCCGTCCACAAAGCGGTTCAAGGTCAGATAGCCAGTGGCTTGGCGCTCCACCATCAAGGTATCGCCCACCTTCAGGCGGCTTAATTCACTGGTGAACTCGCCTCCCGGAACCACAATAGAGAAGAAGTCCAAGTGTTCGTCAAATGGCGAGGACACGATGGAATAGGCGCGCCACACCGTGCTGCCGTCCGCCTTGGTCACGCCCAAGCGCACAAACTGGCCGGCGGTAAACCGAAAGCCCGGATCACGGGTGGTGCGCAGGGTAAACAGGCTGGGCGTCAGCGATTGCACCTCGAGCAAGGTCTGGCAGGTAAATTTCTCAGCACTGGCCGTCATGAGGGGCTCCGTTGAACAGGTGCCCTAGTGTCCCTCAAAGTCGCGCAGGGAAACACCGGTGGTTTGTACTGGCATTGCCACGCGCACGGGGGAGCCGTTCGCGTGTTAACGCTTAAATCGAATCTATCCAGTTCAACTAAACATTTAGCTATTTCTCACCTTCCAACAGGCCATTGCCTGTCGCTGTGTAGTTAAACCGCTATCAATTTAATATCACTGCCAAGATATTAATTTTATTAGATATTTCAGTGCAACAGCGATACATGTACAAAAGATAGCTCGGCGTATAAGTATTAAACAAAGAAAATACGAACAATCAGTAAATTTTTTTCACGCTACGAGTTGTAGGCTTTGTCCTACACTGTTTTCCGTACCCGCTGGGAGATAGGACGTGCCCAGGCAACAACACTATGGAGAGTTACCGATGATCAACTGGCGCAATACACGACTCCCCAAATTGGAAGGTGAGAACAAGATCAGCACTATTTATGAGATGGTGATCAATCACACCTATGAGCTCGGGTTCCAATACTGCTCATTCACGATGAGCTCACAACAATCAGGCACTCAAACAAAACCCATTCACTTCAACAACTACCCAAGCGAATGGAACAACGTCTACAAACAAGCGCATTTCTTTGACATTGATCCGGTCGTCGCCCACTGCAAAAGCAGTGTGATGCCCATCGTGTGGGATGAAAAAACATTCAACACCACGCCGCACCTATGGTCGTTGGCCCAATCCTTTGGTGTGCATTTGGGGTGGACCCAGGCCGTGCACGACTTTCAAGGCGTGTTCAGCATGCTCACCCTGGGCCGCAGTAACGGCGAAGTCAGCCCGGAAGAGCTTTACGAGAAAGCCGGCCAGGTCCTCTGGCTTTGCCACGTGATGCACGCGGCGGTGGCACAAGAATATGCCGGAAAAACCAGCGTCACGGCGCCTTGCAAGTTGACGCCACGAGAAACAGAAATCCTCAGGTATTCAGCCTTGGGCAAGACGGCGTGCGAAATTGCCATGATCCTGTGCCTGTCGGAGCGCACCGTAGGCTTCCATATCAGCAGTTGCTTGAGCAAACTTGGGGTCAATAACAAGATTGCGGCCGTGCTTTGCGCCTCCAAAGCCGGGTTGTTTTAACCGCTGAAGAAACACCGCATGTAATCCCGCCGAAAAAAAAGTAACATTTACGGCCAATTCTGAGTGTTGATACGGCGCATGGGTGCCACTTCGTTGTTCACTCAGATGGTTGCGCCGGCCTCCCGTGCCCGCTGCCGCCCCATCGATGACCCAGAGCTCCCCCCGCCATGCCCCTGCTTGACAGCCCCTTCGCCCAGCTCGACCTGATTCGCCAGCCAGAGCAACACAATGACCCGTTGCAGGCCTTCGATGCCGCCGACGAGTACCTGCTCAGCTACCTGGCCGAGCAGCAGCCTGGCGCGGCAACCCGTGTACTGGTGCTCAACGACAGCTTCGGCGCGTTGGCGGCCAGCCTTGAAGGCCAGGTGCAGGTCTCGTCCAGCGGCGACTCGTTTTTGGCGGCCCAGGGTCTGGAAAAAAACCTGGTACGCAACGGCAAGGCCTTTGATGCCGTGGCATTCGTGCCCGCCAGCCAGCTGCCGGCCGGGCCGTTCGACCGCGTGCTGATCCGCGTGCCAAAGACCCTGGCCCTGCTGGAAGAACAGTTGATCCGCCTGCAAGGGCAGTTGGCGCCAGGCGCTCAGGTAATTGCCGGGGCGATGGTCAAGCACCTGCCACGGGCGGCGGGCGAGTTGCTGGAGCGCTATATCGGCCCGATGCACGCCTCCCTCGCCATGAAAAAAGCCCGGTTACTGATCGCCACGGCTGAAGACCGCCCGGCTGCCGTCTCGCCCTACCCTACTCGCTACACACTAGACACACCGGCCATCGAGCTGTTGAACCACGCCAATGTATTCTGCCGCGAAGGCCTGGACATCGGCACCCGCGCCTTCCTCCCGCACCTGCCAACCAACCTCGGCAGCGCGCGCGTGGCGGACCTGGGCTGCGGCAACGGCGTGTTGGCAATTGCCAGCGCCCTGCAAAACCCCGACGCGCAGTACACCCTGGTGGATGAGTCCTACATGGCCGTGCAGTCAGCGGCCGAAAACTGGCAGGCCGCCTTCGGTGCGCGCGAGGTCACCGTACGCGCCGCCGATGGCCTCGCCGGTCAGGAACCGCAATCTTTGGACGTGGTGCTGTGCAACCCGCCGTTTCACCAACAACAGGTGGTCGGCGACTTCCTGGCCTGGCGCATGTTCCAGCAGGCGCGCGAAGCCCTGGTAGTGGGCGGTGCCCTTTATATCGTCGGCAACCGCCACCTGGGTTATCACAGCAAATTGGCGCGTTTGTTCCGTGGCGTTGAACAAGTCGCCGCCACGCCGAAGTTCGTCATTCTCAAAGCCCGCAAATAAAAAAGCCCTCGTAGCGAGGGCTGGAAAACCGGGCCGCAAAGCCCGGATCGGGATATCAGTGAGTGGTCAGGCCGGCCGCATTCATGAACATGCGCATCAGGCTGGCCACGACGAACAGGGCCAGAACGCTGCCGGTCCAGATCATCGCCAGCCACCCCAGGCGCCGCCACAGCGGCTGTTTCTCGGCCTGTTCAATCTCGTGTAACGAAGGTTTGCCGGACATACAACGACCCTCCTAGTGGTAGCCGTCTTCGTGGGTGACCTTGCCGCGGAACACGTAGTAGCTCCAGAAGGTGTAGCCCAGGATAAACGGGATGATGAACAACGTGCCCACCAGCATGAAGCCCTGGCTCTGCGGCGGTGCGGCAGCGTCCCAGATCGACACGGAAGGCGGAATGATGTTCGGCCACAAACTGATACCCAGGCCACTGTAGCCGAGGAAGATCAGCACCAGCGTCAGCAGGAACGGCGTGTAGTGCGCATTACGTGCCACCGCGCGGATCAAGCCGTACATGGTCACCAGCACCAGGATCGGCACCGGCAGGAACCAGAACAGGTTCGGCAGGGTGAACCAGCGCGAAGCGATTTCCGGGTGCGCCAGCGGCGTCCACAGACTGACGATACCAATCACCGCCAGCACCACAAAGGCCAAGGGCCGCGCCAGGTTGTGCATCTGCTCCTGCAACTTGCCTTCGGTTTTCATGATCAGCCAGGTGCAGCCGAGCAAGGCATAGGCGACCACCAGTGCAACGCCGCAGAACAGGGTGAATGGCGTGAGCCAATCCAGCGAACCGCCGGCAAACTGGCGATTCACCACCGGAATGCCATCGATAAACGCCCCCAGCGCCACGCCCTGGAAGAACGTCGCGGCGATGGAGCCACCGATAAACGCCTTGTCCCACAGGTGACGCTTGTCGTCCTTGGCCTTGAAGCGGAACTCAAAGGCCACGCCCCGGAAGATCAGCCCGATCAGCATCAGGATCAGCGGCAGGTACAGCGCCGACAGCACCACCGAATAGGCCAGCGGGAACGCGCCAAACAATGCCGCGCCACCGAGTACCAGCCAGGTTTCGTTGCCGTCCCATACCGGTGCGACGGTGTTCATCATCACGTCACGGTCGACTTTGCCGGGGATAAACGGAAAGAGGATGCCGATGCCCAAATCGAAACCGTCCATCACCACGTACATCATGATGCCGAAGATGATGATCACGGCCCAGATCAGCGGAAGATCAATACCCATCTCAATTCCCCTTGTGCTGGATGTGGGCGTGGTCGTCGTCGCTGCCGTCATCGGCGGCGGACAACGGACGGGCCGGTGTACGTTTCTGGCCAGGGCCGCCATGGGTCGGCTCGCTGCCTTCGTGGGTCTGCGGGCCTTTGCGCACCAGGCGCATCATGTAGCCCAACCCGGCGCCGAACAGCGCGAAGTACACCACCACGAACAACACCAGCGTGATGGTCATCTGCGCCAGGCTATGCCCGGAGGACGCGTCCGCCGTGCGCATCAGCCCATACACCACCCACGGCTGGCGACCGATTTCGGTGGTGAACCAACCGGCAAGAATCGCGATCAGGCCGGAAGGGCCCATCCACAGTGCCAAGTACAGGAACGGCTTGGACGTGTACATCTTGTCGCCCCGGCGCAGCCACAGGCTGAACAGACCGGTGAAAATCATCAGGAAGCCCAGGCCGACCATGACCCGGAACGACCAGAACACAATGGTCGAATTAGGACGGTCTTCAGGCGGGAACTCCTTGAGCGCCGGCACCTGTTTGTCCAGGGAGTGGGTCAGGATCAGGCTACCGAGGTACGGAATCTCCACCGCGTATTTGGTTTTCTCGGCTTTCATGTCCGGCCAGCCGAACAGGATCAGCGGCGTGGGCTCGTTGCCGATATTTTCCCAGTGGCCTTCAATCGCGGCGATTTTCGCCGGTTGGTGCTTCAAGGTGTTGAGGCCATGGAAGTCACCGATCACCGCCTGAATAGGCGCCACAATCAGGGCCATCCACATCGCCATCGACAGCATGGTGCGGATCGCCGGGTTGTCCTTGCCGCGCAGCAAATGCCAGGCTGCCGAAGAACCGACGAAGAACGCGGTGGCCACAAAGGCGGCCGTGGCCATGTGCATCAGGCGGTAGGGGAACGACGGGTTGAAGATCACCGCCAGCCAGTCGGTGGGAATCACCCGGCCGTCGATGATTTCAAAGCCTTGCGGGGTCTGCATCCAGCTGTTGGAGGCCAGAATCCAGAAGGTCGAGATCAGCGTACCGACGGCCACCATCACCGTGGCAAAGAAGTGCAGCTTGCGCCCCACCTTGTTCCAGCCGAACAGCATCACCCCGAGAAAACCCGCCTCAAGGAAGAAGGCCGTGAGCACTTCGTACGTAAGTAGCGGCCCGGTGACGGCACCGGCGAAGTCCGAAAAGCGACTCCAGTTGGTGCCAAACTGATAGGCCATGACCAGGCCCGAAACCACCCCCATGCCGAAGTTGACGGCAAAGATCTTCGACCAGAAATGGTAGAGGTCACGGTAGGTGTCGTTATGGGTCTTGAGCCACAAGCCTTCCAGCACCGCAAGGTAACTGGCCAGGCCGATGGTGATCGCCGGGAACAGGATGTGAAACGAGATGGTGAACGCGAATTGAATTCGGGCGAGATCTAGCGCCTCCAAACCGAACATAAGTCTTCCTCTGTCAGGTAATACCGGCTGCTGGCGGGAGCCTGCACCCACTGCCCCCACGGATATGGAGTGTGGCGAATTTCAATTCGTTTCTTTTTTTACCCATCACGTAGGGATTCTGGCCTTGCGGCCGCCAGACCAATCCCGGGGCCGGTTTTGATCTGGATCAAGCATTGCTGAAAGAGTAGCCCCATTTTCGGACGAAAGCCGTGTGGTTCATTGACGCGTGACAGGTTGCCTCAGCTCAGTTCTTGCAACTATTTGTTACAGCTTGATGCTAATCTGCCCGCTCCCTCTGCTCCTGACCTGACTTCCCGATGCCTAGTGAACCTGCGTTGCTGTTGCGTCACCACCGCCCTTTCATCGCGTTCTGGCTCGCGCGCATCTTCACCGCCAGCGGTTTCCAGATGCTTACTGTGGCCATCGGTTGGAACCTCTACCAACTGACCGGCAATGTGCTGGACTTGGGCTTGGTCGGCCTGGTGGAGTTTATTCCACGCGTGCTCTTCATGTTGCACACAGGCCACGTGGCCGATCGCTATGAGCGGCGCAAGGTCGCCGCCATCTGCCAGACCGTGCAGGCGTTGATTGCCTTATCCCTGGCCGTCGGCGGGCTGACCGGCAACGTGACCCGCGAAATGATCTTCATCCTCGCGTTCCTGCTCGGCGCTGCACGCTCGTTTGAGATGCCCACCACCCAAGCGCTGCTGCCGAGCATCGTGCCCAGCGCGCTGTTCCCGCGTGCCGTGGCCTCGTCGCAATCGGCGCAGCAACTGGCCACCATTGTCGCGCCGGCGCTGGGCGGTTTGCTCTATGCGTTTGGCAGCGTGTGGGTGTATGGCCCAACCGTGGTGCTGTACCTGATCGCCTGCGTACTGACCCTCAACCTGCCCGCGCGCCAGACACCGCTCAATAAAGCCAAGGCAACCATGGATTCGCTGCTCGCCGGGATCCGCTTTATTCGCAGCCGCCCGGACATTCTCGGTGCTATCTCGCTGGACCTGTTCGCCGTATTGCTGGGCGGCGCCACGGCGTTGCTGCCGGTGTTCGCCAAGGACATTCTGCTGACCGGCGCCTGGGGCCTGGGCCTGTTGCGTTCGGCACCGGCGGTAGGCGCGTTGTTGATGTCACTGTGGCTGGCGAGGTTCTCGGTAGACCGGCATGTCGGGCGCGTGATGTTTACCGCTGTCGGTGTGTTTGGCGTGGCAACCATTGCGTTCGGCCTGTCGACGTCGTTCTGGTTCTCCCTGGCGGTATTGGTGGTGCTGGGCGCGGCGGACATGATCAGCATGGTGATCCGCGCTTCGTTCGTGCAGCTGGAGACCCCGGATGAAATGCGCGGGCGGGTCAGTGCGGTCAACGGCCTGTTTATCGGCGCATCCAACCAACTGGGCGAGTTTGAATCGGGGATTACCGCCCACTGGTTCGGCACCGTGCCCGCCGTGGTCATGGGCGGGATTGGTACGTTGTTGGTGACGGGGGTGTGGATCAAGCTGTTTCCGACCCTGGCCAACCGCGATCGGATGCATGTGCCGGTGGAAGAAACCAAGCTATAAGCCGGTTGAAAAACCGTCAATGTGGGAGCTGGCTTGCCTGCGATGGCGGAGTGTCAGTCACTGATTTTTAGCTGACATACCGCTATCGCAGGCAAGCCAGCTCCCACAATTGGATCTGCGGCGGTTTGAAGAACTGCGCTACAGCACCTTGTCCAAGGTGATAGGAAACTCCCGCACCCGCTTGCCGGTGGCATGGTAGATCGCATTCGCCACTGCTGCCGCCACCCCGACAATGCCGATTTCACCCACGCCCTTGGAGCCCAGGGCGTTGACGATTTCGTCGTGTTCGTCGACAAAAATCACTTCAATGTCGCCGATGTCGGCATTTACCGGGATGTGGTACTCGGCCAGGCTGTGGTTCATGTAGCGCCCCAGCTGATGGTCGACCTGGGTCTCTTCATGCAGTGCCATGCCGATGCCCCAGACCACGCCGCCGAGGATCTGGCTGCGGGCCATTTTCGGGTTGACCACGCGCCCGGCGGCAATGGCGCTGACCACCCGACGCACCTTGATCGTGCCCAGGTCTTCGTCGACCTGAACCTCGACAAACACCGCCGAATGGGTCGCCGTCGCATAGCCTTCACGCTTTTTGTCCGGCTGGCTGTCAACCTGGACGGCTACTACCTCTTCGCCACTGTCCTTGACCAGTTGCGCCAGGGACACACTCACGTCCCCTGTGTGCAATTGGCCGTCTTCAAAGCGCACAGTTTCTGCGTCTTTGAACACCGGGTAAGTCTGCCGGGCAATCGCCAGCAGCTTGGCGTTCAGCGCTTCGCAGGCCTGCTGTACGGCTGTGCCGACGGACGAGACGGTAAACGAGCCGCCCTGTAACGGCGCCGTGGGTAACGACGAGTCACCCAGCAGAAAATGCACATCGGCCATCGCCACACCGCTGGTTTGCGCGGCAATCTGGGTCATCACCGTGTAGGTGCCCGTGCCGATATCGGTGGTGGCGCTGCTGACGGTCAATTGGCCTTGGGCATCCAACTGCGCCTTGGCGCTGGCCTTCATCTGCAGGGCTTCCCACACACCACCGGCCATGCCCCAACCGATCAACTGGTTGCCGTCACGCATGCTGCGCGGCTCGGGGTTGCGCTGGCTCCAGCCGAAGCGCTCGGCGCCTTCGCGGTAACACTCGCGCAGGGCTTTGCTCGACCAGGGTTTGTCTTCGTTCTGGTTGCGCTCGGCGTAGTTGATCAGGCGCAGCTGCACAGGGTCCATCCCCAGGGCGCAGGCCAGTTCATCCATCGCACATTCCAGGCCAATCACGCCCAGCGCGGCGCCCGGCGCGCGCATGTCCAACGGCGTGGACACGTCCAGGGGCACCAGTTTATAGGTCAGTTGCACGTTGTCGCAGTGGTAGAGCATGCCGCTCCACTCCACCACGTGCTCGCTGAAATCTTCGAAGCGCGAGGTCTGGCCAATCGCGGTGTGGCCCAACGCCAACAGGCGACCATTGGCAGCAGCGCCCAGTTGCAAACGATGCAGGGTGCGCGGGCGGTAGCCGAACGTGAACATCTGTTGACGGGTCAAGGTGACGCGCACCGAACGCTTGAGCGCCAGCGCTGCCATCACCGCCAGCGGCAATTGATACTGCGGGCGCAGGCCCGAGCCAAAGGCACCGCCGACGAATGCGGCGAAAATCCGTACCTGGCTTTTATCCAGGCCGAAGACTTTTTGCACGTAGGCCTGGCAGTTCTGCGGGCCCTGGGTCTTGTCGTGGATATGCAGGGTGCCGTCCGGCTGATACAGCACGGTGCTGGCGTGGGGTTCCATCGGGTTGTGGTGCTCGATGGGCGTGCTGTAGTGCATATCCAGGCTGACAGCGGCGGCGGCCCATTCGGCCTGGAAGTTGCCCCGTGGCTTGGGCGGCGTTTGCGGCGAGGGGTGCGCCTGCTCATGCAAGGCCGCAAGATCAGTGGCAAATGCCTCGCTCGCGTATTCGATCTCGACGAGCGAGGCAGCGTGCCGCGCCAGTTCAAGGTTGTCGGCGATCACCAGGGCCAGGGGTTGCCCGTTATAAAGCACGCGGTCGTTATACAGCGGGCGAAACGGCGAGCCGTCGGCCGCATCGGCGTCGGCGAAGGCCTCATCGTAGCTGGCGAGTTTGGGGCGGTTCAGATGATCAAGCACCCTGACCACGCCCGGCAGCGCCAGGGCTTTGGACGCGTCGATCCGGATTACCCGGCCCTTGGCAATCGTGCTTGAGACAACACTGCCATGCAGCAAGTCGTTGCCTGGAAACTCACCGGCATAACGCGCCTGGCCGGTGACCTTGAGCAGACCGTCAACACGGTCCAGGGGTTTGCCGACGGCGGTCATGGGCGTTCTCCTGCGACAGCGGCGTCGCTCAGGGCACGGATAATTGCGCGGCGTGCCAGCTTGATTTTAAAGCGGTTGTGTTCCAAGGGTTCGGCGTCCTGCAGCAAGGCGTCAGCGGCCTGGCTGAAGGTTTCGCGGCTGACCGCTTGCCCGATCAGCGCGGCTTCTACGGCGCGATCGCGCCAGGGTTTGTGGGCCACACCGCCAAGGGCCAGGCGCGCATCGACGATGGTGTCGCCTTCCAGTTCCAGCGCGGCGGCAACGGAGACCAGCGCGAAGGCGTAGGAGGCACGGTCACGAATTTTCAGGTAGTGGCTATGGTTGGCGAGACGGTCAGGCGGCAGTTCGATGGCGGTGATCAGCTCATCGTCGGCCAGCAGGTTGTCGCGCTCGGGCGTATCGCCAGGCAGCCGATGAAAATCAGCAAACTCGATTACCCGTGCGCCGCCACGCCCTTCTACATGCACCCGCGCCTGCAGCGCTGCCAGGGCGACGCACATGTCCGAGGGATGGGTGGCCACGCAGTGTTCGCTGGCGCCGAGGATCGCATGGATGCGGTTCAACCCCGCGCGCGCCGGGCAGCCACTGCCAGGCTCACGCTTATTGCACGGCACGCTGGCATCATAAAAATAGTAGCAACGGGTACGTTGCAACAGGTTACCGCCGGTGCTGGCCATATTGCGCAGTTGCGGCGAGGCGCCCGCCAGGATGGCCTGGGACAGCAATGGGTAGCGCGCCTCGATCAGCGGGTGCCAGGCCAGGTCGGCATTGCTGACCAACGCGCCGATCATCACCCCGCCGTCGGCGGTCTCCTCTACGCCGTTGAGCGCCAAACCGGTGATGTCGATCAGGTGTTCGGGGCGGCTGATGTTTTCTTTCATCAAGTCCAGCAGGTTGGTGCCACCGGCAATAAACCGCGACGTCGCGCTGCTCAGGTGCACGGCCTCCTGCACATCGGCCGGCTTGCTGTACTGGAAGGGGTTCATTGGTCACCTCCCAGCACAACGTCTTCAATGGCATCGCGAATATTGCTGTAGGCCCCGCAGCGGCACAGGTTACCGCTCATCAGTTCCTGGATTTGCCCGGTGTTGTGGGCGCGGCCTTCATTGGCCAGGCCGACGGCGGAGCAAATCTGCCCTGGCGTGCAGTAGCCGCACTGGAACGCGTCATGCTGGATAAAGGCCTGTTGCATCGGGTGCAACCGGTCGCCGTCGGCCAGACCCTCAATGGTGGTCAATTCGGCACCGTCGCACATCACCGCCAGGGTCAGGCAGGCGTTGATACGTTTGCCATCGCGCAACACCGTGCAGGCGCCGCACTGGCCGTGATCACAGCCTTTTTTGCTACCCACCAGATCCAGCTGTTCGCGCAGCAGGTCCAGCAAGGTGGTCCAGGGCAACACCTGCAGCTGGCGGTCTTGGCCATTCAGGGTCAGGCGTATCGGGTGGCTGACGAACGGTTTGGTCGTCGTGCCATTAGGGTTCGCGCTCATAAACACCTCACGGGTTGGTGCACATCCGCGGCGTTCAGGAAAGTCGCCGTCTTAGGGCTACGACTTCCCGAGGTAGTGAGCGTTCAAGGGGATTGATCAGAGGATGTTGAACTCGAGTTTCAAGGTGTTTTGCGCGCCATTGATCGAGATATTGCTGTATTCGAACCAGCCTTGGGCCTGGACATTCAGGTCAAACACATAGATGTAGCCCATCACAGTGCCTGCGCCGTTACAGACTTCGCTGATGTTGCCTACCTGACACACCGGCGTGCGTTGCCCATTCAATTCGGCGCCATTGAAGCGCCCCATCGGGCTTTTGCCCAGGCCGACTTCCATCACCGAAACCCTGGTCTGCCCACGATGGGTGCACATCTGGGTGGTCGTCACGCCCGTGGGGATGGTTTCCGTGCAACGTGCCGATTCGACCTTGAATACCCGCACCTCGCTCAAGGGCGGTGCAGCCGCGCCCCACGCCGGTGCCACGAGCCCCAGGCCGATTAAGGCGAACAGAGCTAGACTGCTGGCGTTGGCTTTTTTCATGCTGATAACGACCCTGTGTTTAACGTCGGCGCAGTATGCCTCAAGGCCAGATTCGAGAATACGCAGCCTATCCGCCACATCGCGTCGGCTGCTGGTATCATGCGCCGCTTTTTCCGATCCTCTCTGAAACCACAGGCGCTTGGCGCAGTTTGTGCTTTGACTTAGAGGTCAACAAATAACGACGCAAAATAGCGTCACAGGGAGCCGGCATGCTGGAAAAGCTGTTTCAACTCAAAGCACACAACACCAACGTGCGCACCGAGATTCTCGCGGGTATCACGACCTTTCTGGCCATGGCCTACATTCTGTTCGTGAACCCGAGCATCCTCGGCGAGACCGGCATGGACAAGGGCGCGGTGTTCGTCGCCACCTGTCTGGCCGCCGCCATCGGTTCGACCGTGATGGGCCTGATCGCCAACTACCCGATCGCGCTGGCGCCGGGCATGGGCCTCAATGCCTTCTTCACCTACACCGTGGTCCTGCACATGGGCCATACCTGGCAGGTCGCATTGGGCGCGGTATTCATTTCGGCGGTGTTGTTCTTCCTGCTGTCGATCTTCCGCATCCGTGAGTGGATCATCAACAGCATCCCGCTGCCGCTGCGTTCGGCGATTGCCGCCGGTATCGGCCTGTTCCTGGCGCTGATCGCCCTGCACAACGCCGGTATCGTGGTCAGCAACCCGGCCACCATGGTTGGCCTGGGCGACCTGAAACAACCGGCGCCGATTCTGGCCACCCTGGGTTTCGCGCTGATTGTTGCGCTGGAAGCCCTGGCGGTGCGCGGTGCAGTACTGATCGGCATCCTGGCGGTGACCATCGTGTCTATCGTGATGGGCTTCACTCCGTTCGGCGGCGTGACCTCGATGCCACCGTCCCTGGCGCCGACCTTCCTGCAACTGGATATCAAAGGCGCGCTGGATATCGGCCTGGTCAGCGTGATCTTCGCCTTCCTGTTCGTTGACCTGTTCGACAACTCCGGCACCCTGATCGGTGTGGCCAAACGCGCCGGCCTGATGGGCAAGGACGGCCACATGCCGAAAATGGGCCGTGCACTGATCGCCGACAGTACCGCCGCCATGGCCGGTTCGCTGCTGGGTACGTCGACCACCACCAGCTACATCGAGTCGGCTGCGGGCGTGAGTGCCGGTGGCCGTACCGGTTTGACCGCCATCGTGGTCGCCATCCTGTTCCTGCTGGCGCTGTTCTTCTCGCCACTGGCCGCCAGTGTTCCAGCATTTGCCACCGCGCCGGCGCTGCTGTTCGTGGCCGTGCTGATGACCCAGGGCCTGGCCGAAATCGACTGGGACGACATTACTGTTGCAGCGCCGGTGGTGGTCACCGCCCTGGCGATGCCTTTCACTTACTCCATCGCCAACGGCATCGCCTTCGGTTTCATCGCCTGGACCGCCATCAAGCTGCTTTCGGGCCGCTACCGTGAGCTGAACCCGGCACTGGTGATCCTGTCGATTCTGTTTGTGATCAAGCTGGGCTGGTTCAACGCATGACTTTTGACGCCACAAGCTACACCGCTCAACTGCAAGACAAGGTCACGCGCTTGCGTGACCTGTTGGCACCGTTCGACGCACCTGAACCGCAGGTCTTCGATTCGCCGCTGCAGAACTTCCGCCTGCGCGCGGAGTTCCGCCTGTGGCGCGAAGGCGGTGAGCGCCACTACGCGATGTTCTCCCAGGACGACAAACGCACGCCGATCCTGATCGAACAATTCCCGATCGCAAGCCAACGCATCAACCAGTTGATGCCGCAACTCAAAGCCGCCTGGCAAGCCAGCGCAGCCTTGAGCCACAAGCTGTTCCAAGTGGAGTTCCTGACCACACTGGCCGGCGACGCGATGATTACCCTGTGCTATCACCGCCCGCTGGACGAGCATTGGCACACGGCTGCGAACAAGCTGGCGGCGGACTTGAATGTCAGCGTCATCGGCCGCTCCAAGGGCAAGCGCGATGTGATCGGCCATGACTACGTGGTGGAAAAGCTCGAGGTCGGCGGGCGCACCTTCAGCTACCGCCAACCCGAGGGCGCGTTCACCCAGCCCAACGGCACCGTGAACCAGAAGATGCTCAACTGGGCCTATGAAGCCCTGGGCGATCGCCCGGATGATTTGCTGGAGTTGTATTGCGGCAACGGCAATTTCACCCTGCCACTGGCAACCCGTGTGCGTAAGGTACTGGCCACCGAAATCAGCAAGACCTCGGTGAATGCGGCCTTAAGCAACCTTGATGAAAACGCAGTGGCTAACGTCACCCTGGTGCGCCTGTCTGCCGAAGAGCTCACCGAGGCACTCAACGAAGTTCGACCGTTCCGCCGTCTGCACGGCATCGACCTGAAAAGCTACGAATTCGGTAGCGTCTTCGTCGACCCACCGCGCGCCGGCATGGACCCGGACACCTGCGAACTGACCCGACGTTTTGACAACATCCTGTACATCTCCTGCAACCCGGAGACGTTGGCGGCAAACATTGCGCAACTGCATGACACGCACCGGATTACCCAGTGTGCGATGTTTGACCAGTTCCCGTGGACGCACCATATGGAGTCCGGGGTGTTATTGACCCGCCGGTAAACTGTGGGAGCTGGCAAGCCAGCGACCACACCGGGTTTTCATGCATCTGTTGAATCACCGTTATCCACCGGCTCCTTGCGTGGCCGACCGCCCTTCTTGCCATTGGCTCGGGCGGCAGCGGTTTTGGCGGCGCTGCTCTTGCGACCGTTACGCGACGCTACCATGCTTGTTGCCAGGTCCATCAAGGGCTGGCTGGTGGCGATGAGGCCGGTGATCGACACGTCCAGATCCTGCGCCTCACAGCACAGCGCCTTGCCGCCAAAGCCGACCTCCAGTTGCTGAAAGTCCTCCAGGGAAAACCCTTCGAACTCCGGCAGCCCGGCCACAGGCAACATGACGCGGCTGCCGTCGCTGAAGCCGATGGAAATGCACTCGTGTTCATAGCGCACGTTGCTGGCATTGGCGTACAGACGTTTGAGCTTGCGCCCACGGGCGATTGCCTTGTCGACATCGGCGTCAGTGAGCGGCTTGTAGGGCACGACTTTGGCTTTTACGATTTTCATAAATTAATCCCCACGCAATCTGGCGCTCTGACCAGATTCAAAATTGTTCTTTGCTCTACGACATCGTGCCGGGCGCTTGCGATGACATAGACACCACGTCGAATGACCAACCCTGGGACCAATTCACCCGCTTCCCAATCCCAGGAATGATTCTCCAGGCAAACCGTTTGCAGCTTCTCCCACCAGATCCTGCGTGCCCGCGCCAGGTAGTGCGGCTGCATGATCGCCTCACGTATTTCCTTCAGGAGCGCAGTGGATGGCCGCCTGCGATCCGGCTCTACATCCCACAACTCCACTTCCCCATCCAGAAAGCTGAAACGAAAACGCGCATCCCATGCCATGCCCCTGACATGAACGTGGGGCGGGCAGTGTTCATCCCGCAAAAACACTGAGATCACATATCCCTTGTAAGCACCTACTTTCATCGTAACCCATCCGTTAGGTTATTTTCCGTCAGGTAACAATTTTTCCGTGGCACCCGACAACCGGCCCCATCCTTGCGAAGCTGTTTCACAGATTAGTAACGACGAACAACCCCGCGAACACGGGGTTGTAACCACTCATGCCGACGGCTGGAAATACCCTGCCAACGCCCGCAGGTCCTGCTCGTTCAGCAACCCCGCGTAATACTTCAACTGAATTCGCGCCAGCCAATACCCATGCTGTGCGTTGATTTTTCAATCGATAGTGAATTTGATGCTGCGGGGTATGCCTGCGAATAAGCGTTCGATAATCGAACACATCAGCCGCCTTCAATTGACCAAATTAACCATCCGGTACATTTTATCCACACAACCAATAATAAGTGTGGAGATACCCTTTATGCCGCCCATCGTGCTGGTGCTCAACGGCCCCAACCTCAACCTGCTCGGCACCCGCGAGCCTGCTACCTACGGGCATGAAACCCTGGCCGACATCGCCGCACTGTGCGGCCGCAGCGCGGAAAACCTGGGGTTGAAAATCGAATTTCGCCAGACCAACCACGAAGGTGAACTGCTCGACTGGATCCACGGTGCCCGCGCCCGTTGCGCCGGTATCGTGATCAACCCGGCGGCCTGGACCCACACCTCCGTAGCGATTCGCGACGCACTGGTGGCCAGTGAAGTGCCGGTGATTGAAGTGCATTTATCCAATGTGCATGCGCGCGAGGCGTTCAGGCACCACTCGTTTGTGTCGCCCATTGCCAAGGCGGTGCTTGCAGGCTTTGGCAGCCATGGTTATCACCTGGCGCTGGAACACTTCAGCCACAGCCTCAAAGGATCCGCCCGATGAAACCGCGCATCCTCGCCGGCCTGATCGGCGCCGGCATCCAGGCCTCCCGCACGCCCGCCCTGCATGAACAGGAAGGCGACGCCCAAGGCTTGCGCTACCTGTATCAGTTGATCGACCTGGAAGCCCTGCAACTGAACATCAACGCCCTGCCCGACCTGCTGGACGCGGCCGAGTTGATGCACTTTACCGGCTTGAACATTACCTACCCGTGCAAGCAGGCAGTGCTGGCGCTGCTCGATGAATTGTCTGACGAGGCGCGAGGCATTGGCGCCGTCAATACCGTGGTGTTCAAGGATGGCAAGCGCATTGGCCATAACACGGATTGCCTGGGGTTTGCCGAAGGTTTCCGGCGCAACTTGCATGATGTCGCGCGCGAGCGCGTCGTACAGATGGGCGCCGGCGGTGCGGGCGCAGCAGTGGCCCATGCGTTGCTGGCCCAAGGCGTGCAGCACTTGAGTATTTTTGATGTGGACATGACCCGCGCCCGCGACCTGGTGGATAACCTTGCGCAGCGCTTTGGTGCCGGTCGCGCCCAGGTTGGCAACCAACTGGAGAACGCGATGGCCGAGGCGGATGGCTTGGTGAACACCACGCCCATGGGCATGGCCAAGCTGCCCGGCACGCCGGTGCCGCCGGCGCTGTTGCGAGCCGAACTGTGGGTCGCGGAAATCGTGTATTTCCCGCTGGAAACCGAACTGCTGCGCGACGCCCGCGCCCTGGGTTGTCGCACGCTGGACGGCGGCAATATGGCGGTGTTTCAGGCGGTGAAGGCGTTTGAACTGTTCAGTGGCGAGGCGCCGGATGCGCAGCGAATGCTGGCGCACTTTCAGAGCATGAATGGCTGACTGCCGAAACCGAAATCAAAAAATGTGGGAGCTGGCTTGCCTGCGATAGCGATTCAACAGTCGCTATTGATGTGACTGGCACACCGTCATCGCAGGCAAGCCAGCTCCCACACTGATTGCATTCCAGATTGGGAGTCGGTGGGTTCAAGCCTGCAGGTACCGCATCACCGACTCACAAATCATCTCCCGATGCCGCTGTTTAATCGCCTCATCCGACAGCTCGATCTGAAAAATCTCACTGAACGTATGGCGGTTGGACACCCGGTAAAAGCTGAATGAGTTGATCAGCAGGTGCACATCCAGCGGCTCCAGCCCCTCGCGAAACACCCCCATCTCGGCACCCCGCCGCAATGTGGCGCCCAGCGCTTCGAGGATGTTGCTGTTCATCGCCTTGATCGAATCCGAGCGCTTCACGTATTCCGCGTTGTGGATATTTTCGATGCTGACGATGCGCACGAAATCCACGTTCTGGTCGTGGTGATCGAAGGTGAACTCCACCAGCCGGCGGATCGCTTCACGCGGTTCCAGGGCGGTGAGGTTCATGCGCGTTTCGGTGTTGCGGATGTCGCCGTAGAGTTTTTCCAGCACCTCGACGTACAACTGCTCCTTGCTGCCGAAGTAGTAATAGATCATGCGTTTGGAGGTGTGGATACGCTCGGCGATCGCATCCACGCGCGCGCCGGACAGGCCCTGCTGAACAAACTCGACGATGGCTTCCTGCAGGATGTTTTCGCGGGTCTTTTCCGGGTTGTTCTTGCGACTCTTGCGCGGTGTGTCTGACACAGCGGAGAGGTCGGGGGTCAGGGTCATGGTGCGCTCACGGCCATTTGTGTTGTGCAAGCGGCGATTATGGGCCGAGGCGCTTCCCGAAGGAAGCACCTGCCCGGCCGTTATAAACGCGCCTGACGTGCCGCGCCGCTGCGCGATTTGGCCATCGCGGCCAGGCGCACCGCCACATTGGCCGCGCCATACCCGGCGTAGCCGTTCTTGCGCTGGATGATCTCAAAGAAAAACCGCCCTTCGAACGCCTCGGTGTACACATGAAACAACTCACCGCCCTGGGCATCACGGTCGTACAGCACGTTGTAGTACGCCAGTTCGCTGAGGAACTCATCGTCGAAATCAAACCGTGCGGCCAGGTCGTCGTAGTAGTTGAGCGGGATGTCCAGTAACGGCACACCGGCTGCTTTGGCGCGGCTGACCTCCGCGAAAATATCCGCGCAGTCAAAAGCAATGTGGTGCACGCCCGAACCACGATAACTCGACAGCGCGTGGGAAATTGCCGTGTTGCGGTTCTCGGAAATATTCAACGGCAAGCGAATCGAGCTGCACCGGCTGCGCAACGCTCGGCTTTTCACCAGGCCATAAGGGTCGGGCAGCACCACTTCATCATCGGCTTCGAAATCCAGCAGGCTCTTGTAGAACAGCACCCAACTGTCGAGGCTGTCGGCCGGCAAGGCCATGGCCATATGGTCGATGCGCAGCAAACCGCCGCTGGACGCCGTTGCCGCTTGCAAGTTGAAGTCGGTGTCGTACAGCGCACCCTCGGCAGGGTCCACCAGATAAATCAGGCTGCCATCCGGCGCACGTACGGCCGCCAGCTCCAGCTCGTTAGGCCCGACCAGCCCGCGATACGGCTGGCCTTTGTAGGCCACGGCCCGCTCCAGCGCCTTGGCGCTGTCCTTGACCCGAATCGCCGTGGCGCACAACGACGGGCCGTGGGCTTCGAAAAAGTTGTGGGCAAAGGAGTAGGGCTCGCAGTTGAGGATCAGGTTGATATCACCCTGGCGCAGCAGGCTCACACTCTTGGAGCGGTGCTGGCCCGCCTTGACGAACCCCAGGCGCTCCAGCCAGTGGGTCAGCTTGGCGCCGAGGCTTTCATCCACGGCAAACTCGAGGAACTCGATGCCGTTGTATTCACTGGCCGCCGGGGTATCAAACAGAATCTCGACGGGCTGGGCCGGCGCTTGCTGCTTGAGGCGTTCACGGGTTTTTTCTTCCAGGTACAGCAGCGAACGCAAGCCATCCGCCGCATTCGCGCGGGTGGGCGCGGCGCGAAAACCGTCGTTGAAAATCTCCAGGGACAGCGGCCCGGTGTAGCCACTCTTGATGATCGGCGCGAGAAAGCCTGCCAGGTCAAATTCGCCCTGCCCAGGGAAACAGCGGAAATGCCGGCTCCACTCCAGCACATCCATGGCCAGGATCGGCGCGTCGGCCATTTGCACAAAGAAGATTTTGTCGCCGGGGATGTCGGCAATGCCGCTCGGGTCGCCCTTGAGCGACAAGGTATGGAAGCTGTCGAGCAACACGCCCAGGCTAGGGTGATCGACCTGACGCACCAGGTTCCACACCTGCTGCCAGGTGTTCACATGCTTGCCCCAGGCCAGCGCTTCATAACCAATGCGCAAACCACGGCGGCCGGCGTGCTCGGCCAGCAAGCTGAGGTCATCGAGCAAAATGCGTTCATCGCCCACGCAATCTGCCGAGGCATTGCTGCACACCAGCACCAGGTCGGTGCCCAGCTCCTGCATCAAATCGAATTTGCGCTCGGCGCGTTCCAGGTTGCGCGCCAGGCGGTCGCGGCGGCATCCTTCAAAGTCGCGGAACGGCTGGAACAAGGTGATGGCAATGCCCAGGTCGGCGCACATTTGCCTAACTTCCCGCGGGCTGCCGTCGTAATACAACAGGTCGTTCTCGAAGATCTCCACCCCGTCGAACCCGGCAGCGGCAATGGCTTCGAGCTTTTCCGGCAGGGTGCCGCTCAAGGAAACGGTGGCAATGGAACGTTGCATGGGGCGACTCCCGGAGTTGTTATTTGCAGCAAATTATTGGCCCCTAGCCTACACGCAGCAATTAAAATGTACGAACCGGTTAGTTTTTTGTGCGATTACCGAACACTATGCCCAGTTGGCGAATTGACGACTTTTTAACCACTGCGCACCATCGAACCTGCACCAAGACCCAGAACACACCATAAAAATTTCAAAAACGGGTACGACCTCATGCCTTCGCAAAACTCCGCTCTGGCCGCGCGTCCGGGCAACCCGCACGCCGGCATCGGCGACAAAATCCGTGGCGCCATGGCCGTGGGTAAAACGCGCTGGGGCATGCTGGCCCTGGTGTTCTTCGCCACCACCCTGAACTACATCGACCGCGCCGCCCTCGGCGTGATGCAACCGATCCTGGCCAAAGAGATGAGCTGGACGGCGATGGACTACGCCAACATCAACTTCTGGTTCCAGGTCGGTTATGCCATCGGTTTTGTGCTGCAAGGCCGGCTGATTGACCGCGTGGGCGTCAAGCGCGTGTTCTTCTGCGCCGTGCTGCTGTGGAGCCTGGCCACCGGTGCCCACGGCCTGGCCACCTCGGCGGTGGGCTTTATGGTCTGCCGCTTTATTCTCGGGCTGACGGAAGCCGCCAACTACCCGGCCTGCGTCAAGACCACGCGCTTGTGGTTCCCGGCCGGTGAGCGCGCAGTGGCCACCGGCATCTTCAACGCCGGCACCAACGTCGGCGCGATGATGACCCCAATGCTGCTGCCGTTAATTCTGCACGTGTGGGGCTGGCAGGCGGCGTTCCTGTGCATGTCGGCACTCGGCGCGATCTGGCTGGTGTTCTGGGGGTTGAAGTACTACAACCCGGAAGACCACCCGACGGCCAAACAATCCGAATTGGACTACGTGCAACAGGAAGCCGAACCCGAGCAACCGAGCGTGCCGTTCAGCCGCATCCTGCGCATGCGCGGTACCTGGGCCTTCGCCCTTGCCTACGCCATGACCGCGCCGGTGTTCTGGTTCTACCTGTATTGGCTGCCGCCGTTTTTGAACCAGCAATACAACCTGGGCATCAACGTGACCCAGATGGGCATTCCGCTGATCATCATTTACCTCACCGCCGACTTCGGCAGCGTGGGTGGCGGGATTCTGTCGTCATTCCTGATCGGCCGCGGGATGAATGCGATCAAGGCGCGGCTGTTGTCGATGCTGCTGTTTGCCTGCTGCATCGTCGGCGTGATCATGGCTGCCGGCTCCAGCCAATTGTGGGTTGCAGTGTTCGCCATCTCCCTGGCGATCGGCGCGCACCAGGCCTGGACCGCCAACATCTGGAGCCTGGTGATGGACTACACGCCCAAGCACATGATGAGCACAGTGTTCGGTTTCGGCGGCATGTGCGCGGCCATCGGCGGCATGTTCATGACCCAGATCGTCGGGCACATCCTTACCGTGACCAACAACAACTACACCCTGTTGTTCACCCTGATCCCGGCGATGTATTTCATTGCGCTGACCTGGATGTACTTCATGGCGCCGCGCAAGATTCCCACAGTCGACGTGTAACTCACCGCCGCCGCTGCTGCCAGGCAGCGGCCAGCCCGCTCATGCAGATCACCCCGATGCCGACCACCGTGGTCACATCGGGGGTATGGCTGAACACCAGCCAACCCAACAACCCCGCAAACACGATCTGGCAATAGCCGAACGGTGCCAGCAAGGCCGGCGCCGCGAAGCGGAACGCCTGGGTCAACATCAAGTGCGCCGTCATGCCGCAGCTGCCCAGCGCCAGCATCAGGCAGGCATGCCACAGCGTCGGGACCTGCCAGAAGAACGGCACCAGCGCACTCATCACCAAGGTATTGCACAGCCCGGCGAAGAAGTTACTGGTGGTCGGTGTGTCGTATTGGCTGAGGATGCGCGTGAGTAATTGGTAGAAACAGAAGAACATCGCCGAACACAGCGGCAGCAACACCGCAGGCGTGAACAACTCGCCGCCGGGGTGGATGATGATCAACACACCGACAAACCCGCAGATCACCGCCAGCCATTGGCCACGCGTGACGTGCTCGCCGAGCAAAGGCACCGATAGCGCCGTCACCAGGATCGGTGCCAGGAAGTTCACCGCCGTGGCTTCCGCCAACGGGATGTAATGCAGTGCCGCAGTAAAAAACAGACTCGTGCCCAACAGGCACAACGCCCGCACCACCTGCATGCCCGGCCGCTTGCTGCGCAGCACCCGCAAGCCGGATTGCGGCAGGAAAATCCCGGCCATCAGCAAGGTGTGCACCAGGTAACGCGCCCACACCACCATTACAATCGGGTAAAACCCGGCCAGGTATTTGGACAGGGCGTCGTGGCTGGAGAACAGAAACGTCGCCAGCACAATCAGCAGGATGCCTTTGAAAGGATGGTTGACGCCGGAAAGCGGTGTGCTGACAGTCATTGAATTCTCTTGCATGGTGGGCTGAACGCTTTGGCACTCAACCCGGTAATCTAGCAGCCGGGCTTGCGTCTGCCCCAAGAGCATAACCAAACACCGTGCGAACAGCGCACTAAATCACGGGTTTCGAGTCCAACGCTGCACGTTCACCGTCGCGTTGCACCCTTTTTAACCAAGGCCATGTCGCTATGAAAAAAACACTCTTTGTTCTTTCTGCCCTTGCCCTGCTCACCGCGTGTAACAAGGAACCCAAGGAGGCCCCTAAGCCCGCCCCCGCCTCCGTGCAAGCCACGCTGGTGCCGGCAACCCCACCGACCGATAAATGGGTCGGCAAATGGATCGGCGTCGAAGGCCTGAACCTGACCATCGCCAAGGACGACAGCATCGGCCGTGGCCACTACCTGCTTACCATGAAATACGGCCTTGATGCCGACGACTCCGGCACCTTCAAAGGCGAAGCCAATGAAGACGGCATCAGTTTCACCCGCCCGGACGGCCCGCAACAGTTGAGCGCCGGCGACGGTGAAGCCACGGGCCTTAAATGGCTGGCAGATAAAAAAGACTGCCTGGTCGTCGATACCGGCGAAGGCTACTGCCGCGACTGAGGCGGCAAACCTGACATAACTTTCATCTGGCGCCCCTGCCGACACGGCCTGACAGCAGCGATACTAGGCAGCTCTCGTTGCTTGTCGGACAGCCGGGCTGGCGCCATGCCCCTGCACCAACAACACTGCTCTTAAAATAAAGAGCACAGGCTTAACGAGAGGACTGCACCAATGCTATGGAAAAAAGGCCGACGCAGCGACAACGTGGTGGACGCCCGCGATGACAGTAGTGGCGGCGGTGGCGGTATGCGCTTTGGTGGCGGCAAAGGCCTGAGCCTCACGGCGATCGTGCTGATCGTGGGCATTGGCTGGCTGACCGGCCAGGACCCGATGCAGATCCTCGGCCAGCTAAGCGGCCAAATGGAGCAAGCGCCCCCGGCGAGTACGCAGGCGCGCCAGGCGCCACCGGCCAACGACCAGCAGGCCGATTTCGTGCGCGCCGTGCTGGGCGACACGGAAGACACCTGGGGCCAGGTGTTCAAGGAAAACGGGTTGGTCTACAAGAACCCGAAACTGATTCTGTTCCGTGGCCGGGTCAATTCTGCCTGCGGTGGTGCCACCTCGGCCAGCGGCCCGTTCTATTGCCCGGCTGACCAGCAAGTGTATCTGGACCTGGATTTCTTCCGGGAGATGTCGCAACGCTTCAAGGCTTCGGGCGAGTTCGCCCAGGCGTATGTGATCGCCCACGAAGTCGGGCACCACGTGCAAACGCTGCTGGGCATCTCGGCCAAGATCCAGGCCGCACGCCAGCAAGGCCGGCAGATGGAAGGTGACGGCGGTTTACTGGTACGCCAGGAACTGCAAGCCGACTGTTTCGCCGGCGTGTGGGCCAACCGCGCGCAAAAACGCCTGAACTGGCTGGAGCCCGGCGATATTGAAGCGGCACTGAATGCGGCCAACGCCATCGGCGATGACCGTTTGCAGCAACAGGGTCAAGGGCGCGTAGTGCCGGACTCGTTTACCCACGGCACCTCCGCACAGCGGGTTCGCTGGTTCAAGACCGGCTTCGCAGAGGGCCAGATCACTCAATGCGACACCTTTACAGCCAAGAGTCTTTAAATGAATAAACGATTGGGATTGCTGCTTAGCGCATTAGCGATGTGTTCCACCACCACCTGGGCCGCCGAGAAAGAACATGGCGTCAAGGTGGTCAGCCCCGATCGTTTCCAACTGGATGCCGGCACCTTGAGCCTGGGTTTGAGCCAGGACTGGAGCCGGCCGCTGCCCAACGTCACCCGCGCGTTGATCATCGTGCACGGTCGCCTGCGCAATGCGCAGACCTACCTGCAAAGCGGCGAAGATGCCGCCCAGCACGCAGGCGTTGCCGCCAATACCCTGGTAATCGCGCCGCAGTTTTTGAATGAGTTGGATACCCAGCGCAACCACCTCGACAATCAGCTGCTGCGCTGGAACCACAACGACTGGATGGCCGGCGACCCGTCGACCGGCCCAGGCCACATCAGCTCCTACGGCGCCCTCGACCAGATCATCAAGCACCTGGGCAACCGCAAGCTGTTCCCGGCCTTGAAAGAAATCGTGGTAGCCGGCCATTCCGGCGGCGGCCAGGTGGTGCAGCGCTTCGCCCTCACCGGCCACGACCACCCGATGCTGCAAACCGAAGGCATCAGCCTGCGTTACGTGGTGGCCAACCCATCGTCCTACGCCTACTTCACCCCACAACGCCCGGTGAAGTTTGACGTGGCCAGCTGCCCAGGCTTTAACGACTGGAAGTACGGCATGCAGAACCTGCCGGATTACGCCAAGGGCCAGAGCGCGCAGCAGTTGGAGCAGGTTTACGTGTCACGCAACATCACCTACCTGCTGGGCCAGCAAGACACCGACCCCAACCACCCGGCGCTGGATAAAAGCTGCGAAGCCGAAACCCAGGGCGCCTATCGCCTGATTCGTGGGCACAATTATTTTGACTACCTCAAGCAGCGTCATCCGCAACTGACGCACAAGCTGGTGGAAGTGCCTGGGGTTGGGCACGACGGCGATAAGATGTTTACGTCGCCTGAGGGTGAGAAGGTGTTGTTTAGTCAGTAGGTGACAAAACCGGATCAAAAATGTGGGAGCTGGCTTGTGTGGGAGCTGGCTTGCCTGCGATGCAGACACCTCGGTCTAACAGGCATAGCGAGGTGATGCTATCGCAGGCAAGCCAGCTCCCACACAAGTTCAGCTCCCACCTAAGCCCGACCAAGGTGCCTGGGTTAGAGCATTCGGCGCAACGCCGCGCAATCCCCAGCATGCCAATCCGCCAGTTCCGGCCACGGGTTCTCCGGCAAGTTCACCAGCACCGTGCGCGTCCCCGCCGCCCGGCCACAAACCAGGTCAAAGCGGTAATCGCCGACCATCACCATCTCACTCGGCGCTACTTTCCAGGCAGTCGCGAACTTCAGCAACCCACCCGGATCGGGTTTTGGCGGCGCATTCTCACGCCCCAGCACATCCTCAACCGCAAAGCAGTCCGCCAAGCCAATCGCTTGCAGGGTGATATGCGCCAACTCTTGCGCATTGCGCGTCAGGATGCCCAGGCGATAACCCCGCCCGGCCAGCTCGCGCACCAGCTCCACCGCGCCGACAGCAGCCACCGAACCCACGGCCAGCTCCCGCTCGTGCTCAAGCAACCAGGCATGCTTGGCCGCCGCCACCTGCGCAGGTAATGCCGCCAGGTGCGTGAGAATGTCGGCTTCAGGTGGAATATCGAGGGCCGCGCGAATCGCCGCAAAATCATGCACGGCCACCGTGAGGGTGCCATCCATGTCAAACACCCAATGTTTAACGTCCGACAGGCTCATGCCCAATCCTTGCGATGGCGAATCAGCCCTTCCTGGGTCACCGATGCCACCAGTTGCCCGGCGCGGTTGTACACGCTGCCACGGGAGAAACCTCGGGAATTGCCGGCCCACGGGCTGTCCATGGCGTAGAGCAGCCAGTCATCGGCGCGCAGGTCGGCGTGGAACCACAACGCATGGTCAAGGCTGGCGACCTGCATGTCTTTCTGCCAAACCGTCTTGCCGTGGGGCAGCAGCGAGGTCGTCAACAGGCCGAAGTCCGAAGCGTAAGCCAGCAGGTATTTGTGCAGCGCCGGCGAATCGGCCAGTGCGCCGTCAGCACGAAACCACACGTACTTGACCGGGTCGGACGGCTGCGGGTTGAACGGGTCTTTTTCGGTCACCGGGCGCACTTCGATCGGCTTGGGGCACAGCAGCTTGTCGCGCATATGCTCGGGGATCAGGTGCGCGCGTTGCTTGGTCAGTTCCAGCTCCGACGGCAGGTTTTCCGGGCCGACCACCACGGGCATGGTGGTCTGGTGCTCGAAGCCTTCCTCGTCATACTGGAACGAGGTGGTGCAGGTGAAAATCGGGTTGCCCTTCTGGATCGCCGTGACGCGGCGCGTGCTGAAACTGCCGCCATCGCGCACGCGGTCCACCGAATACACCACGGGCAGCGCTGCATCGCCAGGGCGCAGGAAATAGCCATGCAGGGAATGCACGTGGCGAGCTTCTTCTACGGTCTGGCTGGCAGCCGACAGCGACTGGCCCAGCACCTGGCCGCCGAACAGTTGGCGAAAACCCAGGTCCTGGCTGCGGCCGCGAAAGAGGTTTTCCTCGATCGGCTCCAGGGTCAGCAAGTCCACCAGATCTTCCAATACTTGGCTCATAGAGCAACTCCTACAATCAATAGAGCATTCCGGGCTGCTTATCCGTGCAGCGTGTCCAACCATTGGGCGCGGGTGATGCGGTACAACACATGATGGCGCAGCGGGTCATCGGCTGCGACCTTGGGGTGTTCAAAATCTGCCTGCGGATCGTAATGCATACCGATGGCCTGCATGACTTTTTGTGATGGCAGATTGGATTCGGTGGTGAAGGCGAGGATTTCATCCAGCTGCAGCCGGTCAAAACCACAGCGCAGCGCGGTCCACGCCGCCTCGCTGGCGTAACCCAGGCCCCAATGCTCGCGGGCCAGGCGCCAGCCGATTTCCACCGCTGGGGTAAAGTCGGCCTCGAAGTTGACGTTTTGCAGCCCGGTGAGGCCGATAAATTCGCCGGTGTCCTTGCGCTGCAAGGCCCAAAAGCCAAAGCCATATTCGGCGAAGTGCCCGCGAATCCGGCCGATCAACGCCGCGCTTTCCAGGTGGCTCAGCTTGGCCGGGAAATAACGCATCACCTGCGGGTCGGCGCACATGCGGGCAAATTCCGTCAGGTCGCTGTCCCGCCATTGGCGCAGCACCAGCCGTGCGCTTTCCAATTCCAGTATCGGCTCCATGGTCCCCCTCCCTTGCCATGTGCGTGAGTGTACAGCGCTGGTAAGATCCGTCGCAGGTTCCCGTCAGAAAATCCCATGCCTTTGCCATTGATCTACCACGATGACTACAGCCCTGAGTTCCCGGCGGACCACCGGTTCCCCATGGACAAATTCCGCCTGTTGCGTGACCACTTGGTGGACAGCGGCCTGACCCAGGACAGCCACCTGCTGCGCCCCGAGGTCTGCCCCGCCGAAATTCTGGCCCTGGCCCATGAACCTGGGTATATCGAGCGCTACATGAGCGGCGAGCTGTCCCGCGAAGACCAACGCCGCCTCGGTTTGCCCTGGAACGAAGCCCTGGCCCGGCGCACCGTGCGTGCGGTTGGCGGCTCCATTCTCGCAGCGCAAAAGGCCCTGGAACACGGCCTGGCCTGCCACTTGGCGGGCGGCACGCACCACGCCCATTACGACTACCCGGCAGGCTTTTGCATCTTCAATGACCTGGCGGTGATCAGCCATTACCTGCTGGCGAGCGGGCGGGTCAACCGCGTGCTGATCTTCGACTGCGACGTCCACCAGGGCGACGGCACCGCGCGCATCCTCCATGACACACCGGACGCCATCACCGTGTCGCTGCACTGCGAAAAGAACTTCCCGGCGCGCAAGGCCCAGAGCGACTGGGACATCCCGCTGCCCATGGGCATGGGCGATGCCGACTACCTCAAGGTGGTCGACGACGCGCTCAACTACCTGTTGCCGCTGTACCAGCCCGACCTGGTGCTGTACGACGCGGGTGTGGATGTGCACAAAGACGACGCACTCGGTTACCTCAAGCTCACAGATGCAGGCGTAGCCGCACGTGATGAAAGCGTGATGCGCCACTGCCTGGGCCGCGATATTCCAGTGATGGGCGTGATCGGCGGCGGCTACAGCAAAGACCGCCCGGCCCTGGCGCGCCGCCACGGCATCCTGCACCACAGCGCACAACGGGTGTGGGCGTCATCAGGTTGTCATTGAATTGTGGGCGTTACCCACAATGCCTGTGGAACGGCCTGTGGATAACTTGAGCGTAAGGGCCTGAAAGCCAGCAGCCGTACGGCGTGTAGGAAAGTGTACGTTTTTTGATCAGGCAGCTACACCGTCGTCGGGTAGAATGCTCGCCCTATTCAAGCGACCGTAGCCCTGCCCATGCCTCAGACCCCTTCTCAACACGTCACTATTATCGGCGGCGGCCCTGCCGGGCTGATGGCCGCTGAAGTCTTGAGCCAGGCGGGCGTGCGGGTGGACGTGTACGACGGCATGCCTTCGGTGGGGCGCAAGTTCCTGCTGGCGGGCGTGGGCGGCATGAACATCACCTACTCCGAGGCGTACCCGGCGTTTCTGTCGCGTTACGCCGAACGCGCGCCGCACATGGCGCCATTGTTGCGCGCGTTTGGCGCAGAGGCTTTGTGCGAGTGGATTCATGGCCTGGGCATCGAGACCTTTGTCGGCACCTCCGGCCGCGTATTCCCCTCCGACATGAAAGCCGCCCCACTGCTACGCGCCTGGCTCAAGCGCCTGCGCGACCAAGGCGTGGTTATCCACACCCGGCATCGCTGGCTGGGCTGGAACGACGACGGCGGTTTACTTATCCACAGCCCGGACGGCGATAAAACTGTCCACAGCGATGCGGTGGTGCTGGCCTTGGGCGGCGGCAGCTGGTCGCGCCTGGGCTCCGACGGAGCCTGGCTCAAGTTGCTGGAAGATAAAGGCGTGCCCTACGCCGCGCTGCAACCGAGCAATTGCGGCTTCGAAGTGTCGGGCTGGAGCGCGTTGATGGTCAGCAAATTCGCGGGCGCGCCGCTGAAGAACGTCGCCATCGGCCTTGGGGAGGACAAGCCTCGGCTGGGCGAATGCGTGGTCACCGCCATGGGCATCGAGGGCAGTTTGATCTACGCGCTGTCGGCGCCGATTCGCGAAGCGATCAACCGTGACGGCTCAGCCACTGTGCATATTGATTTGTTGCCGAGCAAGCCGCTGGACAAGGTGCAAGCCGCCTTGACCAAGCCCCGTGGCTCGCGGTCGATGAGCAAGCATTTGCACAGTCAGTTGGGGCTCGATGGCGTGAAGGCGGCGCTGTTGCGTGAACTGGCGCCATCTGAGCACTTCAATGACCCGGCGCAATTGGCGGTGGATATCAAGGCGCTGCCGCTGACACTGGTGAAGACTCGACCGATGGATGAGGCGATCAGCACGGCAGGTGGTGTGCCGTTTGAGGCGTTGGATGAGCGGTTGATGCTCAAGCAATTGCCAGGCGTGTTCTGTGCCGGGGAGATGCTGGATTGGGAAGCGCCGACCGGCGGGTATTTGCTGACGGGGTGTTTTGCCAGTGGGCGAGCGGCTGGGCGTGGTGTGTTGGAGTGGCTTAAGCGCTAGGTTTGAGTGCGCTATCGCAGGCAAGCCAGCTCCCACATTTTGAACGGTGAACACCGTCAAATGTGGGAGCTGGCTTGCCTGCGATGAGGCCCTGGCAGGCTTACTTCTTCTTACGCGGCCCAGTATTAAACACCGGCACCTTACGCACCGGCTTGATCGACGGCTCAGCCGGCGCCACATCACCACTGTCCACCCACTTACCCAAATTGCGCTTGCCGCCACCGCCGCCCGAAGCTTTAGGCTTCTTCGGCTTTTTCGGCTTCTTCACCACCTGCCCGCTGGCATCGGTGTCCGGCACGCGGTGCTCCGGTTCGAAGTCCGGTTCCATCTGGCGGGTCAGGGTCTGACGCGTGAGCATCTCGATGGCCGACAGCATGTTCACTTCATCGGCACACACCAGCGAAATCGCCTCACCGGTGTTGCCCGCCCGGCCGGTACGGCCGATACGGTGGATGTAGTCTTCAGCCACGATCGGCAGGTCAAAGTTGACCACCAGCGGCAAGTCTTCAATGTCCAGGCCACGGGCCGCCACGTCGGTGGCCACCAGAATCTGCACGTCGCTGGATTTGAAACGGTCCAGTGCGCGTTGGCGGGTGGCTTGGGGTTTGTCGCCGTGAATGCCGTCGGCATTGATGCCCAGGCCCTGCAACTTGTCCACCAGCGCATCCACGCCGTTACGGGTCTTGGCAAACACCAGCACCTGCTTCCAACGGCCTTTGCGCATCAAGTGCACAAACAGCTCCGGCTTGCGCTTCTTGTCCACCGGCACCACCCACTGCTTCACGGTGCTGGCAGCGACGTTACGCGGGCTCACTTCAATGCTCAGCGGGTCGTTGAGCATCTGCCCGGCCAGTTGGCGGATTTCATCGGAGAAGGTCGCGGAGAACAGCAAGGTCTGGCGCTTTTTCGGCAGCATGCGGTAGATGTTCGCCAGCTCTTCGGAGAAGCCCAGGTCGAGCATGCGGTCGGCTTCGTCCAGTACCAGGGTTTGCAACTGGTTGAGTTTCAGCGCGTTCTGGCGGAACAGGTCGATCAGGCGGCCCGGCGTGGCGACCAGGATGTCGACGCCCTTGCGCAGCTTCATCATCTGCGGGTTGATGCTCACGCCGCCGTACACCGCGTAAGTGGTCAGCGGCAGGTGTTGCGCGTACTCGGCGACGCTGGCGTGAACCTGCTCGGCCAACTCGCGAGTCGGGCACAGGATCAGCGCACGCGCCGAGTTGGCGGCGACTTTCGGCCCTTCCATGGTCAGCAATTGCAGGAGCGGCAGGGCGAAACCTGCGGTTTTGCCGGTGCCGGTCTGGGCCGCGGCCATCAGGTCGCGACCAGCCAGCACCGCCGGAATGGCTTGCGCCTGCACCGGCGTCGGGGTCTGGTAGCCAAGCGTCTCAAGGGCGCGCAGCAAGGGTTCGATCAGGCCAAGTGTGGCGAAAGTCATGTGTTTACCGTAGGAAAAATTCAGCGCAAGGTCGCAATGCGCCGCAGTTTACCTTATTTCCGGTTTTGGCTTACGCCACTGTGGCAGGCTGATCAATAGCACCGCGCTGATGATCACCAGCATCGCCAAGGCTTCTTCCATGCCGATGGTTTCGCCAACGAACACAATGCCCAGTAACACCGCGACTGCCGGGTTCACATAGGCGTAGCTGGTCGCCGCCGCCGGGCGCACATGCTTGAGCAGGTACATATAGGCATTGAAGGCGATGATCGAGCCGAACACGGCCAAGTACGCCAAGGCCAGCCAGCCTTCAATCGGCGGCACAGAATGCAAGCGTTCGCCGCAGAGCGCACTGCCCACCAACAGCAAGGCACCGGCGACGATCATTTCCGCCGCACTGGCCATCGCGCCGGCAGGTAACGGCAAGTGCCTGCTCCACACCGAGCCGAAGGCCCAGGAGGCGGCGGCAAACAGCAGCAACATCGCCCCGGTCGGGCTCGACTGCAGGTTGGAGCCCATATTGAGCATGGCAATGCCGATAATCCCCAGCACCACCCCGGCCCACTCCAGGCGGGTATTACGTGCGCCCCAGAAATAGCCGCACAGCAACGTGAACAACGGCACCGTCGCCACCGCCAATGCCGCAACACCCGAGGTAACCCCCGTGTGCTCAGCCACCGACACCGCGCCATTGCCGAAGGTCAGCAGCAAAATGCCGATCTTGCCCGCAGCCTTCCACTGCACCCACGTCGGCGCAGGTGCCCCGCGCCAGCGCAAAAAGCCATACATCACCAAACCCGCCACCAGGAATCGAATCCCGCCGAGCATCAGCGGCGGCCAGTATTCAACGCCGATTCGAATCACCAGGTAGGTAGAACCCCAAATCACATACAGCGCAAAAAAAGCGGCGATCAGCGGTAACGGAAAGCGACGTGGGCCAGGCATTGGGCGGCTCTATGGCAGGAGATGGGAGGCTTATTCTAAAAAGGCAGCAGGCTAAACATAAGTTACAAAACCTGTTTAAAGCGCCGATACACTTTTCAAAGCATGGTTGTGAGGGCTATAAACCGTGCTTTCGAAAGCCACGCGTTACTGGAGCCTTATCATGGACAAATACGACCGCATGCTCCTCAGCGCCCTGCTCGAAGACGGCCGCGCGTCCTACGCGCAATTGGCCCGCACGGTAAACCTTTCTGCGCCGGCCGTGGCTGAGCGCGTGGCCAAGCTGGAGGCCAGTGGTGTGATCACCGGGTATCAGGCCAAGGTGGACCTGTCCAAAATCGGCTTGCCCATCCAATGCACGATCGAACTGCGCTTGACCAACAACGGCAGCCAGAAGGTCTACGACGCCCTGGCTGAAATCCCCGAACTGACTGAATGCCATCGGGTCACGGGCGACCCGTGCGTGATCATGCAAGCGGCGGTGGGTTCGATGCCGGAGTTGGAGAATTTGATTAACCGAGTGGCGAAATTCGGGTTCAGCAAGACCTCGATTATTTTGTCGAGTGCGATAGAACGGCGAGTGCCGTTGGGGCAGTTGGAGGGGAATGGGAAAAGTGGTGGCTGATACACCGCCATCGCAGGCAAGCCAGCTCCCACATTTGACCGAGTCGCCAGGGCTGGATGCGATCTACTGTGGGAGCTGGCTTGCCTGCGATGGCGTCAGTTGCTTCACTGAAGGCTTGAGCGCTGAACAATCAAATCGACAATCTGCTTAATGGTCGTAATGTGATCCCAGTCTTCCTGAGTCGCTTGCAGGTTGAATTGCCATTTGATCTGCATGACGAAGCAGGTCAAATCCTCATCAATGATCTTGAAGTCATGGATGAAATTCGTTTGCTCCGTCACCTGGCTTCGGTCGATAAAGCCGATGATATCGACGAACAGCTGAATCACTTTTTCGCTGATCTCGGCGCTCATAAGATCAAATTTCTCATTGCCAATAATGAGGCGGATCTTAATCGCTGGATGGAAGTCATCGCTCGGTGAAAGGGAAACCAGAAGGATCTGACAGACTGAAAAGACACAACCTACTTACAGTTCCGAAAAATCGCAAAAGCCCCCTCCGACACCTGATATTTCAGTGGCCAGCAGGACCGATCCCTTTCATTTGCGGGACGTTTCCTAGAGAATTCCACGGCCTTGTTTCCGTCGAATCAGGTAGCTAGTCTCGCTCTGTCATCGAATGTTCGGTGGCCGGACGTGCAAGTCCGACGACGGTAATACGCATCAGCCTTAACTCTCAACGTCTGTATTTCAGGCGTTAATTCGTTATGGCAGCTGTACGCGGGAGATCTTCGGATCTACCGGACGCCGTCACGGTCTTGCACACCCGCGTACTGCTGCCACCCTAATTCGTGTGCGAGCGAACGGTTGCAGCTTCTTAACTGACGGAGAAGCTACATCATGGTCAAAGTTACCCCCGATCCACCCCGCTCCAAGCCAGACTTCCTCAGCGAAGACGCCCTCCTCAACCGCCGAGCCATCGACTACTACCTCAAAGCATCCGCCCCGGACGCGGCCAATTTTGTGCTCAATGACAACCTGAGCTTCGAAGACGCCCTGGCCCATGCGGCCGACTTGCTGCATTGCGCGGTGGAGACGGTGAATGTGTCGGGAGAGACGCTCAGCACCCAGCAGCGGGCGGTGATGCATTTGGTGGGGATGGCCAAAGGTGTGGTGGATCGGGCGTTGGAGTGTGTGCAGCCTCGATAGTCCGCCGCCGATCGTTCCCCCGCTCTGCGTGGGAATGCAGCCCAGGACGCTCCGCGTCCGCTCTTGAAGTCGTGACGCAGAGCGTCACCGGAGGCATTCCCACGCGGAGCGTGGGAACGATCGTCGTAAGGCTTAGAACCCGCGGTGCCTTTTCAGGTGTTCGTTGATCTTCGCCGCGGGCACTTTCTGCAAGGTACACAGCAGGTCGTGGGACAGTTCGCGCAAGCCGTGGGTGCCGCGCAGCTCCCCGATCGTTCCCACACTCTGCGTGGGAATGCAGCCCAGGACGCTCTGCGTCCGCTCTTGACGTCGTGACGCGGAGCGTCACAGGAGGCATTCCCACGCGGAGCGTGGGAACGATCATCGTAAGGCTTAGAACCCGCGGTGCTTTTTCAGGTGTTCGTTGATCTTCGCCGCCGGCACTTTCTGCAAGGTACACAGCAAATCGTGGGACAGTTCGCGCAAGCCATGGGTGCCGCGCAGTTGCTGGGCCAGGTGCGCGGTGAGGTTGGCCGCCATCTCCGCATCCGCCATCGCCCGGTGAGCCTTGCCGGTGTGGGGCAGTTGGGCGAACGCGTTCAGCGTGCCGAGCTTGTGGTTGGGCGCCGACGGCATCAGGCGCCGGGCCAGTAGCAGCGAGCAGGCGAATTTTTGCAGGCGGGTGCGGCGGATCAGGCCCAGTTCGAAGTCCCAGAACTTCTGGTCGAATGCTGCGTTATGCGCCAGCAGCGGCGTAACGCCGACGAATTCATTCACTTCATTCATCACCCGCTCAGCCGGTGGCGCGCTGCGCAGCATGGCGTTGCTGATGCCGGTGAGTTGTTCGATAAAGCCCGGCACGCGCACGCCGGCATTCATCAGGCTCTGGTAGCGGTCCACGATTTGGCCGCGCTCGAGGATAACCACCGCGATTTCCGTGGCCCGGCAGTGGCTGCTCGGGGTGATGCCGGTGGTTTCAAAGTCGATGACCGCTATACGTTCCAAACCTGTTCCAACTCCGTCTAACTATTGATTAAGCCACAGCACTTATTTGAGCAGCAGCGCGCCTTCGATGGGCACGTAGCGGCTGGCGGCGCGTATCAGCGAGTTGGCCGTCAACCCCGGCACGCCGTAGGCCACGGCTTCAACGCCGTGCTTTTGGATGATGCGCTCGAGCAGCATGTCGAAATCACCGTCGCCGGAAGCCAGCACCACTTCGTCGACGTGGTCGGCGGCGTCCATGATGTCCAGGGTGATGCCCACGTCCCAGTCGCCCTTGGCCGAGCCGTCGGCGCGCTGGATGTAGGGTTTGAGTTTTACCGTAAAGCCCAGGTTGCGCAGGATCTGCTGGAATTGCTGCTGCTTGCTGTCGCCACGGTCGATGGCATAAGCGTACGCCTCGACGATCTGCCCGCGTGAACCGATATCAGCCCACAGCGCCGCATAGTTGAAGTGGCAGCCATACGCCTGGCGCACGGTGTAGTAGAGGTTTTGCACATCGGCGAACACTGCAATTTTTTTCACCGCACTTCCTCATGACAGCCAGGCGCCACGGCCCGGAAAGGTTGCCAGTATGCCAGCCATGGGAAAGTTTCAGCGAAAAATCAGCCCGGGGCGACGAAGCGCCCCGGTTGAAGGTGGGTCAGACGAAGGAGTCGTCGTCGCCGAAGGAGGAGGAATCGTCGGAGTAGTCGCTGTCTGCGAAGCTGTCGGATGAGTTGTCATTGCCCCAGCTGTCATTGCCGGCAAACTTCTGGTCGTCATTGCCCCAGTTGCCGTTGTCGCTGGCCGGTGCCGGTTCTTCGCGGATGATTTCTTCCACCACCTGCGGCTGCTGCGAGTTGTGGCTGAACAGGCTGCTGATGCCTTCGGCCAGCATCACACCACCGGCCACACCGGCGGCGGTTTTCAGCGCGCCACCCAGGAAACCACTGCCGATAGGCGCGGCGGGGGCTTGCGGCGGCTGTTGATAATTCTGCTGTGGCGCAGCGTAGTTCTGTTGCGGTGCAGGCTGGCCGAACGATGGCCGCGCCGGCTCACGCCAGCCACCGCCGGAAGAAGGCGGAGCACTTTGTGCCGGTTGCGAGTCGCGGGAACTGCTGCCACCAAAGATGCTCGACAGGAAGCCACCACTGCTCGGCGCTGGTTGCGCGGCCTGGGAGCGGGCCTGTTGCAGCTCGTCCTGCAATTGCTGGATCTGCTGCGCCTGTTGCTTGTTCTGCGCGTCGAGGCTTTTGATCGCGTGTTCTTGCACCAGGATCGACTGGGTCATGTAGTACCCGGCGGCCGGTTGGCGAGTCAGGTGCTCCTTGATCCGCGCTTCGGCCAGGGCGTCGCGGGGGGCTGAGTCCGTTTCGGCTTGTTGCAACCGTGAAAACAGTCCATCGATCAGGGTTTGCTCTTCGCTGTTCATGGCGACCTCGTTAGATTGCCGGTAGAAATCATGGGCCCGCCTGTGATCAGGTGAGCTACAGCGTAGTTATGGGGGTGTTACCAGACGTTTCAATGGTCTTTACGTAAGGTTTACGTTTGCTTACCTCTCGTCATGATCGGTTAAAGTGTTCGCCTTGCTTTTAGGGCTGTGATGAACCTGATGAATCCGTTAGACGTATTGCGCGCCTCTCTCCGTTTCACCCAACGCAACCTGGGCGCCATCGTCCAGCTGTGCCTGCCGTTGGTGATCCTCGAAGCCCTGCTGCAACAGGTACTCGACCACACGCTTGGCGCGGATGCGTTTCCCGGTTACAGCGTGGTCGTCGGGTTGTTGGTGTACCCGCTGTACACCGGCGCCTTGATCCTGTTTCTGGATGCGCGTACCCGTGGTGAGTCGCCCAGCACTAAAGATGTGTGGGCCATGGCCCTGGCCATGTGGCCGCGTTTCGCCCTGCTGACGGCGGTCAGCACCTTGCTGATTTTGCTGGGGCTGTCGCTGTACTTCTTGCCGGGCCTGTGGCTGATGGTGGTGCTGGCATTTGCCGAGTACCTGCTGGTGTTGCGCGGCATGTCGGCGCTGGAGGCGATGAAGGAAAGTTTGCGCCTGACCCGTGGGCATTTCTGGCGAATCCTGGTGTGCCTGCTGTGCGTAATGACGCCGTTGTGGCTGCTCAAAGGCGCGAGCGTGGCGGTGTACCCCAACCCCGCGCCGCTGCTGGGTTTGCTGATCGACAGTGCCCACAGCTTCCTGCAACTGTTTACCAGCGTGGTACTTTTCCGTTTGTTTATGCTGATCGGTGGCGATGCCGACGCACGGTGATATGCTCCGTGCCACCTCTGATAACGCTATAAGCCGAGCCAATGACCCGTTTATTGCGCATCACCCTGCTGAGCCTGTTGATCATCGCGGGCCTGCTTGCGGCCCTGATCTACAGCCTGACTTGGCGCCCCGTCGACAAGCAGACCCTGCCCGTGAGCTGCGTAGCGCCACGTGCGCCGACCTTGCTGCCGGGGCAGGCGCTCAAGGTCATGACCTGGAACGTGCAATACCTGGCCGGCAAGAACTATGTGTTCTGGTACGACAGCCCCGACGGCAAAGGCCCGGACGATCGCCCCACGGTGGAAGACATGGCCTTCAGCCTGGACGAAGTGGCGCGGGTGATTCGCGACGAACAACCCGACATCCTGTTGTTGCAGGAACTCGATGAAGGCGCCAAGTCCTCTCACTATCAGGACCAGGTCGCGTTGCTCCAGGAACGCCTGGTCGACCTGTACCCATGCAGCGCCCAGGCTTTCGACTGGAAAGCCGACTTTGTGCCCAACTTGCATATCTTCGGCAGCGTCGGCCGCAAGCTCGTCACGCTGAGCCGCTACCAGATCGAACACGCCGAGCGCCTGCAATTGCCGGTGTCCCCGGCCAACTTCATCAGCCGCCAGTTCCAGCCTAAACCGGCGTTATTGCTGACCTACCTGCCGTTGAGCGATGGCGGCCAACTGGCCGTGCTCAACACCCGCCTGGATGGCGATAAGCCTGGGCGTTCGGCGGTGCAGGAGCAGGCCAAAGCCACGCTAAAACTGCTGGACAAGTTCGAAGGCCGTGGCACGCCTTGGCTGATCGGCGGGGATTTCAACCTGCTGCCGCTGGGGCAGTTCCTGCGCCTGGACGCGGGCAAGCGCGGGCAGTATTCGCCGGACAGCGAGCTGCATTTGCTGTGGGATAAATACCCGATGATCCCGAGTAACAGTGAATCCAGTGGGATTGACCGGGCGAAATGGCTGACGAACTTCCCCAATGACCCGAGTGTGGAGGGGCCGGATCGGACCTTGGATTATTTGTTCTACAGCCCAAGAATCAAGCGGGTAGAAGCCAAGGTGCGCCAAGACGACACACTGCGCATCTCCAACCACCTGCCAGTGATCGCCCGGTTCCTGCTGCCGGCAGCGCAATAGCCCACACTACACCCCCCATGTGGGGGCGGGCTTTTGTGGGAGCTGGCCTGCGATAGCAGCGCCTCGGTGAAAAGGATAGACCGAGGCGTCTGTATCGCAGGCAAGCCAGCTCCCACAGTTGATGTGTTTTGTGGCTATTTGCGGGGTTTGATCCGGGCGGTGGGTTCGGCCACCAAGGGGTCATCCGGCCAGTAATGCTTGGGGTATCTTCCCTTCAAATCCTTCTTCACCTCCGCATACGTACTGCGCCAGAAGTTCGCCAGGTCCTGCGTCACCTGCACCGGCCGACGTGCCGGGGACAGCAGGTGCAGCTTGACCACTTGGCGCCCACCGGCAATGCGCGGCGTGTCCGCCAGCCCGAACAATTCCTGCAAGCGCACCGCCAGAATCGGCGGCTGTTCGCTGTAGTCCAAACGCACCGATGAGCCCGAGGGCACCTTCACATGCTGTGGCGCCAGCTCGTCCAGGCGTTGGGGCAGCGGCCAGGGCAGCAGGTTGTGCAGGAAGCTGGAAATATCCAAATTAGAAAAGTGGCTGAGGCGCGAGACTTTACCCAGGTAGGGCATCAGCCAATGCTCCAAATCGGCCAGCAAGGCTTTGTCGCTGATATCCGGCCATTCGCTGGTTTTACCCGCGTCCAGCTGGCGCAGCAGCATGACGCGGGCCTGCCACTGGCGCAGTTCGGGCGTCCACGGCAGCAGCTCCAGGCCTTTGCGACGCACCAGGTTGACCAGTGCCTGGCTGCGCGCGGACTCATCCAAGCCGGTCAACGGCTCACGGCTTAGCACCAACTCACCGACCTTACGCTGGCGTTCGGCACGCAACACGCCTTCGCGTTCGTCCCAGTCCAACTGGTCGACAGTGCACACTTGCTCGGCCAGCACACCGTCGAACAGCGCCGGGTCAAAGTCCGCCGCCAGGTAGATGCGTTCTTCGCGCTGGCCCTGGCGGCTGCCGAGGTCGGCGATCACCAGCCAAGGTTGTTTCATCAGGCTATCAGCCTCGGCGAACAGCGCGGCGCGGCCGTTGGCCAGGCGATATTCGGCGCCACCGGGGCGGCGTTGCTGGGCGACGCGGTCGGGGTAGGCCAGCGCCAGCAAGGCGCCGAGCCAGCGCGGGTGGTCGGGGTCGGCCACCGCTTGAGTCGGCTGGCCGCGCAAGTAGCCCCGGTACTGACGGGCCAGTTGCTTGGCGCGCTGCACGCCGCCCTGGGTGCCACGCGCGCGTTCTTCTCCCGACATCAATGCCAGGCGAGTGTGCAAATCCGCACCGCCGCCGCGCAAGATATCGCGCTCACCCAATAAGGCCGCCACCTCACAAGCGGTCGCGGCCAGCCCCAGGTCCTGCCCGCGCAGCAACAAGTGGGCGATACGCGGGTGCGCGGGCAACTCCGCCATTTTCTGGCCATGGGCGGTGAGCGTGTCGTCGTTCAGCGCGCCAAGGCGCACCAGCAAATCCTGGGCCTGGGCATACGCGGCAGTCGGCGGCACGTCCAGCCACACCAGTTGCGTGGGCGTCACGCCCCAGCGCGCCAGTTGCAAGGCCAGGCCCGCCAGGTCGGCGGCGAGAATTTCCGCGCTGCCGTAGGCGGCCAAACCTTCGTGCTGGTCTTCGGACCACAGGCGATAACACACGCCCGGTTCCAGGCGCCCTGCCCGGCCGGCTCGCTGGGTGGCGCTGGCGCGGGAAATGCGTTGGGTGTCGAGGCGGGTCATGCCGCTGCCGGGGGCGAAACGCGGCACCCGCGCCAGCCCGGCGTCGATCACCACGCGCACGCCATTGATGGTCAGGCTGGTCTCGGCAATGTTGGTGGCCAGCACCACTTTGCGCTTGCCGGCGGGCGCCGGGTCGATGGCGGCGCGCTGGGCGTTGAGGTCGAGTTCGCCATGCAGCGGGCACAGCAGCACATCAGGGCGATCACCCAAGGCGTCGGCCAGTTGTTGATTGACCCGGCGAATCTCGGCCTGCCCGGGCAGAAACACCAGAATGCTGCCCGTTTGGTCCTGCACCGCGTCGAGGACGGTCTGCACCACGCGCGGCTCGATAAACTCACCGGCCTGGTACGGCCGCCCCCAGCGCATCTGCACCGGGAACATGCGCCCTTCGCTGCGCAGGATCGGCGCGTCGTCGAGCAGGCCGGCCAGGCGCTCGCCTTCGAGGGTGGCGGACATCAGCAGGATTTTCAGCGGTTGCTCGTCGCGAAACAGCTCGCGGCCGTTGAGGCTCAGGGCCAGTGCCAGGTCGGCGTCGAGGCTGCGTTCGTGGAACTCGTCAAAAATCAGCAACCCCACGCCGTCCAGTGCCGGGTCGTCTTGCAGCCGGCGCGTGAGAATGCCTTCGGTGACCACTTCGATGCGGGTGTTGGGGCCGACTTTGCTGTCCAGGCGGATGCGGTAGCCGACGGTTTCACCGACCTTTTCACCCAGCTCACTGGCCAGCCGTTCGGCAGCCGCTCGCGCGGCGAGGCGCCGAGGTTCGAGCATCAGGATGGTTTGCCCGGCCAGCCAAGGCTCATTTAATAAAGCCAACGGCACGCGGGTGGTTTTACCGGCACCGGGCGGCGCTTCCAGCACGGCCTCATGGCGATTCGCCAAGGCGTCACGCAGGGCGGGTAAAACATCATCAATCGGCAACGAATTCATACTGGCTCCAAAGCAGAGCGGCGAGTATAACGGCGAACGTTCGTCCTTAATTGGAATGCAGGCAAATGTGGGAGCTGGCTTGCCTGCGATAGCGGTGGGTCAGCCCGCCCATGTGGCACTGATACACCGCTATCGCAGGCAAGCCAGCTCCCACATTAGAGCGGCGTGGCTCAATACAATTGTCATATAGTTTCGTATCAACCGTGTTCAGGAGCATTTTATGCGTATCGCTTCCCGTGTTATCGGCGGTGTTCTCGCCGTCACCCTGCTGAGCCAACTGACGGCCTGCGGCTCGATTTTCTACCCGGACCGCCGTGGCCAGATCGACGGCAAAATCGACCCGGCCATTGCCGTGCTCGACGCCGTGGGCCTGCTGTTTTATGTGATCCCGGGCCTGATCGCCTTTGGCGTGGACTTCGCCACCGGCGCCATCTACTTCGAGCCGGGCAAGACCGCCCAAGTCGCGCCGGAAAAACTGCACGAAGCCATCGGCGCCGACGGCAAGGTCGACAACGCCAAGCTGCAATCCATCATTGAGAAAGAAACCGGCCGCAAGCTGCCGCTGGACGATCCGCGCATGCTCCAGTTCAAGGGTAGCGTGCAACAACTCGCGTCCCTGGGCCTGCAGCCCGCCGCTTAAGGATCCGTATGACCAGCAGCCCCGAACACGCCAGGCTCCTGCGCCTGGCCACCCGCGCCTCGGTGGGCGTGGCCTGTGCGCTGATTATCACCAAGGCCATCGCCTGGTGGTTCAGTGGCTCGGTGAGCATGCTGGCCGGGTTGACCGACTCGCTGCTCGACGGCGTGACGTCGCTGTTGAACCTGCTCGCGGTGCATTACGCGCTGCGCCCGGCCGATGACGATCACCGTTATGGGCATGGCAAGGCCGAATCGCTGTCGGGCATGGCCCAGGCGTTGTTTATCGCCGGCAGTGCGGTGTTGATCGCCTTCCAGGCGTACCAGCGTTTGCAGCACCCGGAACCGGTTGGCGCGCCGTGGCTGAGCATTGGCGTCATCGTGTTTTCGCTGCTGATGACCGTGGCGCTGCTGATGCTGCAACACCGAGTGATCCGCGAAACCGGCTCCAACGCCGTGCGCGCCGACTCCCTGCACTACCGCTCCGACTTGATGCTCAACGGCAGCATTTTGGTGGCACTGGTGTTGGCAGGTTTTGGCTTTCATCAGGTGGATGCGTGGTTCGGCCTCGGTATTGCCGCGTATATCCTCTGGAGCGCGATCCAGATCGCCCGCGAGAGCTTTGCCGTGCTGATGGATGAGGAACTGCCGCCGGATGTCAGCCAGCACATGCTGGAGTTGGCGCGCGGTGTGCCGGGCGTGCTGGGTGCGCATGATTTGCGCACGCGCATTTCCGGCAGCCACTGGTTTGTGCAGTTGCATTTGGAATTGCCGGGGGAATTGACCCTGTCAGTGGCCCACGGCATCAGCGACCAGGCCGCCGATGCCATTCACAAGGCTTACCCGCGTGCCGAAGTGCTGGTGCACGCCGACCCGCGGGAAGTGGTGACGGGCAACAAAACCTAGTACTGCACCTGATAGCCGCGACTGGTCAGGCAGTTGCCCTGGGCCTGGCGGTAGGTTTGCACCACCGCCGGGTCCGGGGCGTAGGTGACGGTGCGTGGGTCGAAACCGCTTTGCTGCACCGCCCAGCGATAACAGTCGTAGCCGTCCTGCTGTACCTGGGCCGGTGACTGGCCGTTGGCCGGGTAGGCCACCACGTCATAGCCGTTGCCCTGCGGCGCGGGTTGTGGCGCCGACACTTCGGTCGGCGGTTGCACCACGACGTATTGCTGGGTAGCGTTTTCATAGGTGTAGTAGGAACCCGCCGCGAGGAAGAACAACGCGCTGCCCACCCACACTTCCCGTGCGTAGTCCGGCAGGTATTGCACACGGATCCCGTAGGGCGGCGTCACCACCACATAGCGCGGGCCTTGCGGGCGATACCAGTAGCCGCCGGAGAAGAAGTAATCCTGGCCACGGTAAGGCACGCGGTAATTGCGGTCGGGGAAACGGTCGACCATGTAACCCGGGCGATACTGCGGGCCTGGCCCCCAGCCATTGCCGTGCCCTGAAGGGCGGCCCGGCCAGCGGTTGTCATTGGGGTGCCCGTTATTAAAGCCGCCGCCCGGACGTGGGCCTGGGCCATTGCCGGCCTGCCAGTGCTGGTTGCCATCGTTACGGCGCGGGATGTCCTGATAGTAACCCTGGCGCGGTTCCTGGGTTTGCCGCACCGTGTCCGGGCGGCCCTGGATCGGCAGGTTGTTCGCAGGTTGCGGTGCCGGCCGCGGTTGCTCGTTATTTTGCGGCCGACCTTGCCACTGCCCACCGCCGTGCTGCTGTTGCTCGGCGCGATCAAAATGCGGGTTCTGCGGGCGCGGTGGGTTGTTTTCCGGACGCGGTTGAGTGTTCTGTGGGCGCGGTGGGTTATTCTGCGGGCGCGCCTGTTCATTGCCACGCCCGCCTTCCGGGCCTCTTTCATGCTGACCACCGCCTTCATAGCGCGGGTCGTCGGCCATTACCTGTGTGCCGACGCTGACCATCAGCAAACCTACACCTGCCATACGCCAGATGCGCTTCATGCTATTCCTCACTGCGGATTAGGGCCTGGAATGTCCGGCCTTACTGCATGAGACTGGAAAAGCCTCACCCGGTTCTGAGACAGGTTATCAGTCACGAGAAGTATTTTTTGAGGTAAACGCGCAGACAAAGAAAAAGGGGCGACCCGTCGGCCACCCCTTGAGAATTTCGTCCTGGCTCAACGCTTTTGACGTTGGCTCACCTCACGCCGTCTTGTGGACAGTGTGCAGCCTGGAGGCCGGCTCAACCCTGCTGGGGCGGCGGCCGCAGCAGGCCTGATTGGGCGAGCTGCAATGGACTGTTGTCCAGGCGGTGATTCTGTTGATAAAGATACAGGCACACGCCCGACAGATGATTGCGAAGATTGCGTCAATAAACAGTGCTTGCGCAATTTTTAACCCTTCATGGATAATTCACCGCAATAGTTACGACAAAGGCCAACCCAATGAGCAAGCTTGACCGATACGACCTGAGTATTTTGGCGGAATTGCAGCGCGACGCGAGGATCTCCAACCAGGAGTTGGCCGAACGCATCGGCCTGTCGCCGTCGCCGTGCTCACGCCGGGTCAAGCAGTTGGAAGACGACGGTTATATTGCGCGTCAGGTCGCTCTGCTCGACCGCAAGATGCTGGGCTTAAGCCTTACGGCCTATGTACTGATCGGCATGGACCGTCACACGCCTGAGCGTTTCGAGAATTTCGAAGCGGCAATCCGCACCTTGCCTCAGGTGCTGGAATGCAGCTTGGTCACCGGGATGGACGCGGACTATCAATTGAAAGTGGTGGTGCCGGACATGGACCATTATCAAAAATTGCTGCTGGGGCATTTGACCCGGATTGAAGGCGTGACCAGTGTAAGGTCGAGCTTTGTGCTCAACCAAGTGCTCAACAGCACCGAGCTGCCGTTGACGCACCTGCGTACCTGACCTCAAGCACACTGGTGATCCCCTGTGGGAGCTGGCTTGCCTGCGATAGCGGTGTGTCAGCTAAGCATATGCCACTGATTTACCGCAATCGCAGGCAAGCCAGCTCCCACATTGACCGTGTTACGACGTAGGTCAATAGTGTGCCTTTGACGCTGCTTTATACTTGCCGCCTGCCCTGTCGGAAAAAATCCCCATGAACAACATCGACCCCGCCCTCTTTGAAGAATGGATGATGACCGGCCTGGTCACCATACTGATCATCTTCATGGGCTTTATCGTCTGGGACCTGGCGAAGAAATCCAAGGCCGGGCGCTTTGGGTCGTTTATCCTGTTTTTCGTGCTGGGCCTGGGCGTGGCCGCGTTCATCATCAAAAGCGTGGTGATCGGCCTGATCGAGTCCGGCGCTTTATAAACGCGCCGGCACTGCCTTCCACTGGCCTTGGTCCAGGCCATCGATCGACCAGTCACCAATACGCACACGCACCAGGCGCAAGGTCGGCAAGCCCACCGCCGCAGTCATGCGCCGCACCTGGCGGTTACGCCCCTCACGGATGACCAACTCCAGCCAGTGCGTCGGCACGCTTTTGCGAAAGCGCACCGGCGGGTTGCGTGGCCACAGTTCGGGTTCGTCCAACTGCCGCGCTTGGGCGGGCAAGGTCATGCCGTCATTCAGCTCTACGCCGTCACGCAGGCGTTGCAGCTGTTCTTCGGTGGGCTCGCCTTCAACTTGCACCCAGTAGGTTTTCGCCAACTTGTGCTTGGGGTCGGCAATGCGCGCCTGTAGCTGGCCATCGTTGGTCAGCAGCAGCAGGCCTTCGCTGTCACGGTCCAGCCGCCCGGCCGGGTAGATGCCGGGAATATCGATAAAATCCTTGAGGGTCGCGCGCCCGCCTTCGTCGCTGAACTGGGTCAGCACGTCGAAGGGTTTATTGAACAGGATCAACTTCGGCTCGGCCGGTGGTGCCTTGGCAACACGCCGTGCTGCGGAGTTCGGGGGTTTCACGCCAGGGCGGCGCGCATCGGGGCGGGTAGGACGGGACATGGCGAAGGAACATCTAACGGTCAGGACCGACAATGCTAGTGGCCTGACCGCTAAATGACCATCCCAACCGCTTAGCGGAACGGCGGTTCGTCGAAGCTGCGCAGTTTGCGCGAGTGCAGCGAGTTGAGTTCGGTGCGCAACAGATCCACCGCCTCGATGCCGATTTTCAAGTGCTGGCTGACCGCACGCTCATAAAACGCGTTGGCCGAACCCGGCAGCTTGATCTCGCTGTGCAGCGGTTTGTCTGACACACACAGCAAGGTGCCGTAGGGGACACGCAAACGGTAGCCTTGGGCCGCGATGGTGCCGCTTTCCATGTCCACCGCCACCGCGCGGGACAGGTTGATCAGCGGCCGTTCTTGCGCCCAGCGCAGTTCCCAGTTGCGGTCGTCGTAGGTCAGCACAGTGCCGGTGCGCAGGCGCTTTTTAAGCTCTTCGCCTTTCTCGCCGGTGACATTGGCAGCGGCTTGCTGCAAGGCCATCTGCACTTCGGCCAGCGCCGGGATCGGGATGTTCGGCGGCACGACGCGGTCGAGAATCCCGTCGCGACGCATATACGCGTGAGCCAATACGTAGTCGCCGATGGTCTGGGATTGGCGCAGGCCGCCGCAATGGCCGATCATCAGCCAGCAATGCGGACGCAGCACGGCCAGGTGGTCGGTGATGTTTTTGGCGTTGGACGGGCCGACGCCGATGTTCACCAGGGTCACGCCGTGGCCATCAGTGGCCTGCAGGTGGTAGGCCGGCATCTGGTAACGGTGCCACACCACGCCTGCGGCAATGGCCGAGGCTTCGCCGTGGTCCATGCTCTTGTCGATGATCACGTTGCCCGGCAGCACCATGCGGATAAACCGCGGGTCGCTGCGCAGTTGCTCCAGGCCATGCAGGATGAACTGGTCCACATAGCGGTGGTAGTTGGTCAGCAGGATCCACGGCTGCACATGACGCCAGTCGCTGCCGGTGTAGTGCACCAGCCGGCGCAGGGAAAAGTCCACGCGCGCCGCATCGAACAGCGCCAGTGGCAGCGGGTCGGTGTTTTCCCAGTCGTAGAGGCCATCGGCAATGCCGTCGGTGGCGGCGGACAAGTCGGTGCTGGGGAACACACGGGCGAGGGTTGCAGCGGTAACGCCGGAGCCAGCCAGTTCATCACCCTGCTCCACCACATACGGGTACGGAATATTCTGCTGGCTCACGCCGACTTCCACCGTCACGGTGAAGTCATGCATCAATGGCACCAGTTGCTCCAGCAGGTACTTACGGAACGCCGCCGGATGAGTGACGGTGACACTGTAGGTTCCCGGCAATTGCACCTTGGCGTATGCGCGGGTGGTCTGTGGGACTTCGCCGTGGCAGTGGTAGGTCAGGCGCAGTTCCGGGTAGCGAAACAGCGCGCGTTGTTCGGCGTCCGGCTCGACGCGGTCCTTGAGGTATTGCTTGAGGGCTTGATTAAGCGCACCGGTAGCGCGCTCATGCAGAGCGGCCAGCCGGTCCACGGCTTCTTCGGCGGTTTGAACGACAACAAAAGCTTCGGTCACGGTAAGCATCCTGTGTTCTGACTTGCAGGCCTTTATCTTGCCTGTATCCCAGGCTCACTGAAACACCGGAATTGGAATGCTGCTTTTAAAGGTGGGAGCTGGCTTGCCTGCGATGGCGGTGTATCAGCCAAGTATTCAGTGACTGATACACCGCCATCGCAGGCAAGCCAGCTCCCACATTTTGACCGTGTTCAATCAGAGGGATTGTGGAGTTGAACGGGTAACGATCGCCGCCACATCCACCCCGCGCGGCAAGGTGCCGTACACCCGGCCGGACGATGCCCCCAGGCGGCTGGCGATAAACCCATCGCTGACCACCGCATTCCCGGCCTCCAGCAACAGCTTGGCCTGCAACGCTACGGCAATGTCCTCGGTCAACTGCCGGGCGCGGTACTGGATGTCTTGGGTATCCATAAACGCCGACTTCAATTGCTCGATATGCCCCGCCAGTTGCGTGTCGCCATGCCCATCGCCCAGTTCGACAAACAACGCCTCCAGCACGCCCGGCTCTTTGGACAAGGCGCGCAGCACATCCAGGCACTGCACATTGCCGGAACCTTCCCACGTCGAATTCACCGGCGCCTCACGGTACAGACGCGGCAAGATGCTGTCCTCCACGTACCCGGCGCCGCCCATGCACTCGGCGGCCTCATTGATCATGGCGGGCGCGCGCTTGCAGATCCAATACTTGCCCACCGCCGTCACCAGCCGGGCAAATTTGGCTTCCTGTTCGTTATCCAGATGGTCCAGCGCCCGGCCCATGCGCATGCTCAAGGCCAGGGAGGCTTCGCTCTCCAGCGCCAGGTCGGCCAGCACGTTTTGCATCAATGGTTGTTCACTGAGCACGCGGCCGCCGACCGAGCGATGGGCGCAATGATGGCTGGCCTGGGTCAACGCCTGACGCATCAAGGCGCTGGAGCCGACCATGCAGTCGAAACGAGTCATGGCGACCATCTCGATAATGGTCGGCACGCCCCGGCCTTCTTCGCCAATCATCCACGCCAGGGCGCCACGAAACTCCACTTCGCTGGAGGCGTTGGAGCAATTGCCGAGTTTGTTTTTCAGGCGCTGGATGTAGAACTGGTTGCGGGTGTCATCCGGGCGATGCCTTGGCAGCAGGAAACACGTCAGCCCCTTGTCGGTCTGCGCCAGGGTGAGGAACGCATCGCACATCGGCGCCGAGCAGAACCACTTGTGCCCGACCAGCTCATAGGCCTGGCCAGGGCCGCCCGCGCCCACCGGGTAGGCGCGGGTGGTGTTGGCGCGCACGTCGGTGCCGCCCTGTTTCTCGGTCATGGCCATGCCGATGGTGGCGCCGGCTTTGTGGGCGATGCCGACGTTGCGCGGGTCGTATTCGGTGTTGAGGATTTTCGGCAGCCAGGTCTGCGCCAGGTCCGGTTGCAGGTGCAGGGCCGGGACGCAGGCGAAGGTCATGGTCAACGGGCAACCGCTGCCGGCTTCGGCCTGACTGTGCAGGTAGGTCATGGCGGCGCGGGCCACATGGGCGCCGGGCTGCGGATGCGCCCACGGCAGCGATGGCAGGCCATGCTCGATGGCGGTGCGCATCAACTCGTGATAGGCCGGATGAAACTCCACCAGGTCGATGCGATGGCCGTAGCGGTCATGGCTGTTGAACACCGGCTTGTTCTGGTTCGCCAAAAACCCCGCCGCCATCAATGGCCCGCCCGCCAGCGCACCATATGCATCGATTCGAGCCTGCGCCCAGCCGGCGCCAAAGCGGCGCGACCATTCTTGCAAGGGCAGGTCGATACGATAGAGGTTGGTACCGTCCAGGGACGGCGGCTGGTTGGTGACGTCGTGGGTTTCGGCAAACGGGTGCAGGTTCATGACGGGCCTCCTGGAAAATAGGCCACGTGCAGTTGAGGCCTGAATTTCAGTTAAGCACCGTCATCGGGCTTAAAAAAGTGGCATACCCGCCGATTGCTCGGCGCTTTCGCCCTCTAACGGGCACAGCAGGCGCCGCTCCAGCACCGTTTGCAGCGCCTCGAAACGCACGGGTTTACTGAGGCGATCAGTGATGCCGACCCCATGGCAGCGTTCGCGATCCGGGGCGTGCAGCGAGGTGCTCAGGGCAATCACCGGCAGTTCGCCGCAGCCGGGTAGCGCACGAATCTGACAGCACAACGAGAAGCCGCCTTCAGACACATCCAGCAGCACCGCTTCAAACGTATCGTCCTGCAAGAGCGCCAAGGCGGCCGGGCCGTTATCCACGGTTTTCACCCGGTAACCCAGTTTGAGCAGCATGCCGCGTACCGCCAATTGGCCGACGCTGTTGTCGTCCACCAACAGCACGGTGCACTCCTGGGGCGCTCGTTGCGCATGGGGCTTGTGCGTTGTCGGTTTGGGCTCGGGCGGCACCGCGTCGACGCTGATGTCCAGCTGGAAGCGGCTGCCCTTGCTAAGTTCGGAATGATGGGTCAAACGCCCACCGAGCAGTTCTATCAGTTGCCTGCAAATCGCCAGGCCGATGCCCAGGCCCCCGTATTCGCGGGTCATCGAACCGTCGACCTGGAAGAAGCGCTGATACAGCGTAGCCTCGTCGAGGAAAGCGAAGCCGATGCCGCTGTCGGTCACAATAAAGCTCAGGCGCAGCTCGCCGTCACTGTGGGGCACACCTACCACACGCACGCGCACCGCGCCTTCGTGGGTGAACTTGAAGGCATTGTCGAGCAGGCAGTCCAGGCACTGGGTAAGTTTGCCGGCATCGCCGATCATCCGGTCCGGCAGTTCATCGGCCACGTCGATGGAAAACGCCAGGCCTTTGCTCTTGGCGCTGGCGGTGAATTGCTGGCGCAAGGTGTCGAGGGTGCCGCGCAGGCTGAAGACCTGGGGCTGGGCGGTGAGACGCCCGGCTTGCAATTCGGTCAGGGTGAGAATGCCGTTGACCATGCGCATCATGTCCCGCGCAGAACCGGCGGCGGTTTGCTGGTATTGGGTAAGGTCGTCGTCCAGCGGCACGGTTTGCATCAGCTCTAACGAGCCGATCACACCGTTCATTGGGGTGCGCAACTCGTGGGTCAGCGTGGCGAGGAACTCATCTTTAAGGCGGTTACTGCGTGCCAATTGCTGATTGAGCACTTCAAGCTTCTGGCTGGCGTCAAACAGGATCTGCGCCTGTTGCTCACGCATGCCGTTGATGCGGTCCGCCAGGGCCAGGGACAACAGCGCCACTTCGATGGCCGAGCCGAGCTGGCTGGCGTACATGGTGAGGAACATATTCGGCAGGTAGCCCAACACCATCAGGGTATTGACCACCCCGCCCAGCAGGAATGCCGACCAGGCGATGATGAAGTAACGCGCCATGCGCTGGCCGCAATACCAGGCCTTGATGGCGGCCACAAAGATGGTCACGGTAAACACCAGCGCCAACCCCGTGGCCAGCCGCAGGGCCACGGCGTAGCTGGTCAGCAGTGCCAGCACCATGACCAACGCGCCGGCCGCTGCCAGCGCCATTAAAACCCGATCAAGCCAGCGGCTGTGCTGCGCGGTGTGCAGGAAACTGCGCGCGAACAAGCTGCCGAACAACGCCGCCGAGCCGATCAGGAACGGCACCGCCGCGTTCGCCCACCATGGGTTGTTCGGCCAGAAATACTCTACCGCTACGCCGTTGACCGACAGTTGGTACAGGCCAAACGAGGCGATATAAAGGATGTAATACAGGTAGCTGGTGTCGCGCACGCTCAAATAGATGAACAGGTTGTAGACCAGCATCCCGAGCAACACACCATAGATCGCCCCCAACACATACAGGCGCAGAGGCTGCTGCTCCATGTACGCGGTGGCGGACCAGAGCGTCAGCGGTGCCTGGATCGAGCCCTGGCTTTGCAGGCGCAGGTACACGGTTTGCTGCTGGTCGGGCACGAAGTTGAGCTTGAACAGGTAGTTGGCCTGGCGCACTTCTCGGCTGGAAAACGCCAGGCTGCTGCCCGTGCGGCTGGTCAGGCGGTAATTGCCGGTGCTGTCGCGCTGGTAAAGGTCGAGTTCGTTAAGCGGCGGGTACGCCAACTCCAGAAACCAGGTGCGCGGGGCTCGTGGGTCAGTGGCGGTGTAATGCAGGTCGACCTTGAGCCAGAACACCGAGCGTGAATAGCCGGCGTTGAGAGTGGTTTTGTCATGGGTTTTGAATTGGGCGGCGTAGGCGGGAGCACTGACATCGGCGATGGTGAGGGCGTCGGTTGGGTCTTCGAGTACTTGCATGACGCGGCCCAGCGGCAGGCTTCGAGTGTCCGGGTTGAACTCGATGGCGCCGGCGAGCATCGGCAGCCCGCACAATAAAAAGATCAGCAAATAGCGCATAGAGCCCCAGCGTGGCCTGTCCGGTTATGTCAAAAACCCCCCATTCCTTTTGAGTAGACGTATACCGGCGATACATTAAGTTGTTTGGATCCACTTTAGCATAGCCGCTAGAGGCCATTGGACACCATTGAAATAATTTTTTGAAAGGCTCTAGAACGGCGCTTTCAGAGAGTTTACTGAATAAAAATGGCGAACCAACAGCCATAAACACAGGGTGAAATTCCACGCTCGCCCGACAGCCACGCAAAAAGCGATTGGTGGTAAGCTCGCGCACCATGAATATCTACAGCTCTCGCCCTGTTGTCCTCTGTCTCTCCGGCCACGACCCCAGTGGTGGCGCCGGCTTGCAGGCAGATATCGAAGCCCTGCTCGCCCAAGGCTGTCATGCGGCCCCCGCCGTCACCGCCCTGACCGTGCAGAACACCGTCAATGTCAGCGATTTCCGCGTGCTCGACCGCGAGTGGGTGCTGGCCCAGGCCAATGCCGTGCTCAGCGACTCCGAAGTCGCGGCGGTGAAGCTGGGCATGCTCGGTTCCACCGCGATGGTCGACACCGTGGTCGAGCTGCTGCAGGCGCACCCGCACCTGCCGGTGGTCTGCGACCCGGTGCTGCGTGCCGGTGGCGGCGGCAGCCTGGGCAAGGACGAAGTCGGCTATGCCATGCGTGAGCGGCTGTTGCCGCTGTCGCTGATCGCCACGCCGAACCTGCCGGAAGCGCGCATCCTCGCCGAATTGCCCGAGGGTACGGCGGACGAATGCGCCGAGAAGCTGCTGCCGTTTGTAAAGCATCTGCTGATCACCGGCGGCCACGGCGACGAGCATGAAGTGCACAACCGCCTGTACAGCCGCGACGGCACACGCCAGACCTTTACCTGCCAGCGCCTGCCCGGCAGCTATCACGGTTCGGGCTGCACGCTGGCCAGCGCCTTGGCCGGCAGGATCGCCCAGGGCGAAAGCCTGGCCAGCGCGGTGCAATCGGCGCTCAACTACACTTGGCGCACCCTGCGTGATGCCGAACAACTCGGCCAGGGCCAGTTCGTGCCGCGCCGTTTGCCGCTGGATTTCTGCTCTTAACCGCACAAGAGGCCTGCTCGATGAAACTACGTGGCCTTTACGCCATTACCGACAGCCAACTGTTGGCCGGCAAATTCCTTGCCTACGTCGAAGCGGCGCTGGACGGTGGCGTGACCCTGTTGCAGTACCGCGACAAAAGCAGCGACGAAGCCCGGCGCCTGCGTGAGGCCGAGAAACTGCGCGAGCTGTGCTCACGCTACAAGACCCAGCTGATTATCAATGATGACGCCGAGTTGGCCGCGCGCCTGGGCGTCGGCGTGCACCTGGGCCAAACCGACGGCCCACTGACCCCGGCCCGTGCATTGCTCGGTTCCAAAGCCATCATCGGCGCCACCTGCCACAGCCAGATCGAACTGGCCGAGCAGGCCGCCAAGGAAGGCGCGAGCTACGTCGCCTTCGGTCGTTTTTTCAATTCCAACACCAAGCCCGGCGCGCCGGCCGCCACGCTCGACATGCTGGCCCAGGCCCGCACGCGCCTTCACCTGCCGATCTGCGTGATCGGCGGCGTCACCCTGGAGAACGCCGACCCCCTGGTGGCCCACGGTGCCGACCTGCTCGCCGTGGTGCACGGCCTGTTCGGTGCCGACAGCACCCAGGAAGTCACGCGCCGCGCCCGCGCCTTCAACACCCTTCTTAAAGTTTAAGTGTAGAGAGCCCGATCATGTCCCGTTCCGAAACCCTGTTTGCCAATGCCCAAAAACACATCCCCGGCGGTGTGAACTCCCCCGTGCGTGCGTTCAAGAGCGTCGGCGGCACACCGTTGTTCTTCAAGCATGCCGAAGGCGCCTACGTCACCGACGAGGATGACAAGCGCTATGTTGACTACGTCGGTTCCTGGGGGCCGATGATCCTCGGCCACAGCCACCCGGACGTGCTCGACGCCGTGCGCCAGCAGCTGCAACACGGCCTCTCCTACGGCGCGCCAACCGCCATGGAAACCGAGATGGCGGACCTGGTGTGCTCAATCGTGCCGTCGATGGAAATGGTGCGCATGGTCAGCTCCGGCACCGAAGCCACCATGAGCGCAATCCGCCTGGCCCGTGGTTTCACCGGCCGCGACAGCATCATCAAATTTGAAGGCTGCTACCACGGCCACTCCGACAGCCTGCTGGTGAAAGCCGGTTCCGGCCTGCTGACCCAAGGCGTGCCAAGCTCGGCCGGTGTGCCGGCCGCGTTTGCCAAACACACCCTGACCCTGCCGTTCAATGACATTGCGGCCGTTGAGCAGATGCTCAGCGAAGTCGGCCAGGACGTGGCGTGCATCATCGTCGAGCCGGTAGCCGGCAACATGAACTGCGTGCCACCGGCACCTGGCTTTCTGGAAGGTTTGCGCGAGCAGTGCGACAAGCACGGCGTGGTGCTGATTTTCGACGAAGTGATGACCGGTTTCCGCGTGGCCCTCGGCGGCGCCCAGGCTTATTACGGCGTCACGCCGGACCTGAGCACCTTCGGCAAGATCATCGGCGGCGGCATGCCCGTGGGCTGCTTCGGCGGCAAACGCGAAATCATGCAGCACATCGCGCCGCTGGGCCCGGTGTACCAGGCGGGCACCTTGTCGGGTAACCCGTTGGCCATGGCTGCCGGCCTGACCACCCTGCGCCTGATCAGCCGCCCGGGTTTCCACGCCGAGCTGACCGACTACACCACGCGCCTGCTCGATGGCCTGCAACAGCGCGCCGATGCCGCTGGCATCCCGTTCGTGACCACGCAAGCGGGTGGCATGTTCGGCCTGTACTTCAGCGGCGCCGACGATATCGTCACCTTTGATGACGTGATGGGCAGCGATGCCGACCTGTTCAAGCGCTTCTTCCATTTGATGCTCGAAGGCGGCGTTTACCTGGCACCGAGCGCTTTTGAAGCGGGTTTCACCTCGATCGCCCATGGCGAAGCCGAGTTGAAACTGACCCTGGATGCTGCCGAGCGCGCTTTCGCAGCCTTGAAGTAAGCCCCGAATTAAGGGACACACACATCTGACGTTGCCCCTCGCAGCGTCAGATTTGCTACTTTGCCTACAGAGATTTCCTGCTTTTTTCGAGAAATTACCTGCAATCCGGCAGATAACTTGCCTACGCAGCAGAAAAACGAGTAAAGACTTTGTAAGCAGGGGCCTGCTTATTTCATAATGCGCGCTTATTGGACTCCCCCGAGGGTCCGCGTGCCCCGTCAGAGGTAAGTCGATTCCCATGAAACGCACCGGCCGCACCCTGGTTCTGGGCTGCCTGTTGCTCCTTCAGCCGCTGCTGGCACATGCCCAGGCAGGCGGCAACTCGTTGTTAATCCCAGCGATGGGTCGTTGCACCCTCAATACCCAGCCAGACAGCCAGGCCGAAGCGCTGAGCGCGTGCCAGAAACAGGCCGACGGTGGGGATGCGCAGGCGCAATACGAGTTGGGCGAGTACTTCCACGACGACAAAAACCCTGCCCGCGACCTCAACAAAGCCCTTAGCTACTTCGAGAAGGCTTCGTTGCAGGGCCATGCCCAGGCGCAATTCCAGCTGGGCAACATGTTCTTCAAAGGCGAAGGCGTGCCGGCCAATAACGTTCAGGCGTACATCGTGCTGAAAATGGCGGCGGTCAACGGCGCCGAGGACGCACTGGACACGGCCGACGAAGTCGCCGAGCACATGCAGCGCGATGAATTGGAAGTGGCCACCCAGGTACTGGGCCAGATCTTCCGCAATTACCTGCAGGAATTGCAGAGTGCCGATGGGCGTTCGCCCTTCTCGCCCTTGCCCGAACCCATCGCGCCTCAGGGCGACAACAGGTAGCCCTGTCGGTAGGCCGTTGCACCTGCAACATGCGCAATCGTCATGCCGCTGATGGCCATGCGCCTTAGTGATCGCACATACAGCAAACCTTCCCGAGTACAGGCAATGGCCGTCACGCTGTCGCTGATCGGATCAATGATGTGCGCCACGACTTGACCCGCGCTCAAATAATCCCCGACCTTGGCACAAAATACGATCAAGCCGCCCACCGGGCTGACGACGGGCTCAACGCCGGCCAGCGGCGTGGGCGGGTTCAATAAAGGCGGCAACTCAGGTGCCTGGCCCTCGATGACGCCCGCGTGCGTAAGGTAGTCAATCAAAGCCTGGCAATCCTGTTCGGCCAGCTCATAACTCACGTCGGCCACACCTCGCAGTTCCAGCGTCACGGCAAAACCGGGCGGCGCCACACGTTGCGGGAAGCGCGCCTCTATCTGTTGCCAAAACAAGCTGAAGCACTCATCGAAGGACTGCCCACCGGCGTCTGTCGCCATAAAGCACGCCTGTGCCCCCAGGTAACGGGCCAGGGGTTCCACTTGTGGCCAGCAAACCGGCGACGCATACAGATGCTGCACGGCCTCGAAATCACAATGCAAGTCGAGCACGATATCGGCATCGCAGGCCAGGCGCTGAAGCGTCAGGCGCATGGCCTGTACCCGGTTGGCAGGCACTTGGCTGGTGAGCACGCGAACCAGCACCGAACGAATCAACCGCAAGTTTTCCTCGGGGTCATCGGTCAGCAGTGCCTCGACGGCATCACCCACCTGCCGGCTGACATCAAGGAAGTGCCGATTGAAGTTCTCCCGGCTGTCGTAATCGAAACGGCCTTGAGGCACGTCCATCAACACTTGCTCCAGGCCCATGGGGTTGGCCACCGGCACCAGCACCACCGCACCACGTAACAGGCCCGCAGCCTCCAATCGCAACAACCTCCGCTTGAGATGCCACACCACCAACATCCCCGGCAGTTCATCGGCATGCAGGGAAGACTGGATATAGACTTTGCCCACGCCATCGGCCGGGCCGTAGTGAAAACTATGGATCTGCCGCGTCGTACCCGGCACGGTTACTGGCAGTTGATGCACGCGTTCATACATGGCGACCTCCTATCGGCTTGGGTCAAGAAATCTCAGCCAACGCTTCTCGGCCAGGTGAAAAAGGCCGACCAGAGCGAAGGTGATGCATAGATAAATGGCCGCGGCGATGCCGAAGGACTCGAACGTCAGAAAGGTCGCGGCATTGGCATCCCTGGCCACTTTCAGCACATCGGGGACCGTGGCGGTGAACGCCAGCGTGGTGGAGTGCAGCATGAAAATCACCTCATTGCTGTAGTACGGCAATGCGCGGCGCAGGGCCGACGGCATGATCAGATAGGTGTAGAGCTTCCAGCCATCGAACCCTAACGCCCTGGCGGCCTCCACTTCACCGCGCGGCATGGAGCGGATGGCACCGGCGAGGATTTCGGTGGTGTAGGCGCCCGTGTTAAGGGCAAAGGCCAGCAGTGTGCAGTTCAAGGCATCACGGAAAAAAGCGTCCAGAAGCGGCTGTTCGCGTACAGCTGCCAGGCTGTATAGGCCGGTATAACAAACCAGCAACTGGACATAGAGCGGCGTTCCGCGAAACAGATAAGTGAAGCTCTGCACCGGCCAACGCACCCACGAGCGGGTTGAAACCCGGGCAATGGACAACGGCAATGCCACCAGCAGCCCAAGGCATAACGAAGCACTGGTGAGCCACAGCGTCATGGCCAGGCCGGTGATTTGCTGACCGTCGGAATAGAGAAACGGCCGCCAATATTCCTGTATCAGTTCAATCATCGCGGCGCCTCCTGCCCTGCACCGCCATAACGACGCTCAAGCCAGCGCAGCACCGCATTGGAGGCGCTGCTGAGGAGCAGATAAATAAAGCCCGCCAGCAATAGAAAGCTCAATAGCTGCTGGCTGCTTTTGCCAGCCACCTGAGCCACCTTGACCAAGTCTGCCAAGCCGATAATCGACACCAACGCGGTAGCCTTGAGCAAGACCATCCAGTTATTGCCCAGCCCCGGCAAGGCGACGCGCATCATCTGTGGAAAGGTTATGTAGATGAAACTTTGGCTGGGCTTCATACCCAGCGCTTTGGCCGCCTGTGCCTGCCCACGTGGCACCGCCAACAATGCGCCACGAAAGGTCTCGGTAAAATAAGCACCGTAGATAAACCCCAGGGTCAGTACGCCCGCAGTCAAAGGGTCAATTTCGAGGTAGGCCCAGCCCATCACAGCCGTCAGGCGGCTCACACCGGTTTGTACGCCGTAAAAGATCAGCAGCATCAACACCAGGTCCGGCACCCCGCGGATCAGGGTGGTGTAGACCTGTGCTGAAACACGCCAGGCCCTGACGCGTGACAGCTTGGCCCCCGCCCCGAGCAGACCGAAGATCAGCCCCAGCAACAGCGATAGCAGCGCCAGCTTCAGGGTCACCCATACACCTTGCAGCAGTAACGGCGCAAAACCCTCCAGGGTCGCGACAAAGCGCGCAACGTTCTCCAGCATGACCACGCCCTCCAGATATGATGACGGGCGGTCAATTGCCGCTGAACATGTCGACGCCTGGGAAATACTGTTCTTGCAGGCGAGCATAGGTGCCATCGGCATGCAGCGCTGCCAGGCCCTGATCCAGCAGAGTCTTCAGCGCCTGATTGCCCTTGGCGATGCCAATGGCACTCAGGGAAGGCATCAGCTCGCTTTCTATGACCTTGCCCAACTCGAAACCGGCACCTTGAGGCGAGCGCAAAAAGCCACTTTGCGCCTGTTGGGCGTCCTGCAACGAAGCGTTAAGCCGACCCGCCACGAGGTCGGCGTAAACCTGTTCCTGATCGGCGTAGGCCACCACTTTCATGCCCTTAGGGGCCAACACGCGCTTGGCGTAGGTTTGCTGAGTACTGCCCTGCAAATAGCCCACGGACTTGCCCTTGGCGTCGCCAAGGTCGGTGCCGGCCTTGAACACCATGGCGGAGGGGCTGGAGAACACTTGCGAAGAGAAGTCGATGATCTTGCGCCGCGCTTCGGTCACGGTTACCGACGCCAGTATGGCGTCGATCTTGCCGGCCCTGAGGCTGGGAACCAGGCCGTCAAAGTCGCTTTCGACCCATTGGCAGCGCACCTTCAAATGCGCACAGATGGCGTTGCCGATATCAATCTCGAAACCGACCAAAGTACCGGTGTTGTCTTTATAGGCAAAAGGCGCGTAGTTAGGGTCAGCACCGAAGCGTATGACCTCATAGTTGTTGGCGGACACCCAGTTGCTGACCACTAGGGAAGCCAACACCGATAACATCAGAACTAATTTTTCATTATTTTATTCCTTGTTATTGTTTGCACAGCAGGACGTTACAACACCTCTAAATGAGGAATTTCGCGACGCATGACCAACGAGCCGGCGGGCGCATCAAACTCACGCGCCAGCCGATGCCCTGAAAACACGGCAGCCGCAATGGTTCCAGGCGCCAGGCAGTCCCCCACCAATGCGACCGACTCAATACCCGCCTCAAAGCGTTGCTCCGTTGCCTCGTTGAGTGCCTGGTACAGGCCTTGCTCAGGCTCACGGGCTGTCACCAGCAACAAGGACGCCACGGTAATGAACCTTGGCCGGCCGGTGTACATACAACTGGCAACCGCACCTTCAGGCGTCACCGCCGCCAACGAGTGAGAGGCGATGATCGTGACATTGAGTTCCAGCAGGCGACGCTGGATGCGCTGTTGTTCAAGCGTGTTATGGGTCCAGGTCGCCACATCCGGCGCAGGGGTGACAAAGATCACCTCCACGCCCTGCGCTACCAACTGCTCTGCCAACACACTGCCCATGTAGTAGTGGTCATCATCGAACAGCAGCACCGGTGAAGCAGGGACTGTTCCGGCCAGCAGATCATCCGGGGTCAGTACCGGCAGGTGTTCCAACCCCGGCAAGGCCTGGCGCAATACACGCCCCAGACCATCGGTGCGCCAGCGCGAACCGGTGGCGATAAACACGTGGGCGGCGGCGAAGTCCAACACGTCCTGGGCTTGTAGCTGACTTTCTCGATAGATCTCTACTGAAGGCAATCGGCTGAGGGCGTCCAGCCGGTAGTCGAGCACCCGTGACCAACTCGCCAACCCTGGCAGCCTGGCTTCAAGGAACACACGCCCGCCCAGCGTGCGCGTGCCTTCGACCAGCGCCACCTCCATGCCCCGCGCGCCCAGTATCCGCGCGCATTCAAGGCCGGCAGGCCCTGCCCCGACCACCAGCGCGCGTGCGGGGTTAGGCGCACGGGGCGTCGACTCGGGGTGCCAGCCGCGCCGCCATTCTTCACCCAGGGTGGGGTTTTGCGTGCAGCGCAGCGGGGTGCTGGTGTGGTCACCACTGACACAGACGTTGCAGCCGATGCATTCGCGAATCTCCTCCAGACGCCCTTGCTCTATCTTCTTTGGCAAGAAGGGGTCGGCAATCGAGGGACGGGCCGCGCCGATCAGGTCCAAGACGCCTCGACGCACCAATGAGACCATGGTGTCCGGTGAGGTAAACCGACCCACGCCCACCACCGGCTTGGTGGTCAGCGCTTTGAGCCCGAGCAGGAACGCCTCTTGAAAACCTTCAGGGGCAAACCGTGAGGTCACGCTGTCGTTGGACCAGTCGGCAACGTTGACATCCCACAGGTCCGGCAGCTGCGCCAACAGCGAAAAAATCTCGCGGCCTTCGCCCTCGCAGGCCAGCCCGCCAGCGACCTGTTCATCCACGGCCAGCCGCACGGCGACTGCGCAACGATCACCCACCGCATCGCGGGTATCTTCAATCAACTCACGCAACAGCCGTACACGATTCTCCAACACCCCACCGTACTCATCGGTGCGCCGGTTATTGCGTGGGGTCAAAAAGTGAAACGGCAGGCCAAGGTCGTGGCCGGCATACACGTAAATAATATCGAAACCCGCCTGGCGTGCCCGTAACGCAGCAGCGCGATGCATCTGGCGCAGTTGCTTGATATCGGCGCGGCTCATGGCCCGGGCTTGCACCGGGTCGTAACCACGCACCGGTGTATTGGAAGGCGCCCAGGGGATTTCGCGGCTATAGCGATTGGGCGCCGAATAGCCATTGAACGCCAGTTCGACGCCGGCCAATGAGCCATGCAGATGGACGGCCTCACACATTTTCGCCAGCGCGGGGATGTCGCGTTCATCCCATAAGCGCGCTTCTATATAAGGCGAAAACTCGCTCAGCGGGCTGATCTCGCACTCCTCCGTACACACCACCCCCCAACCCCCCTCGGCTTTGACCCCGCGCATGGCGGCCATGGCCGAGGGATGCACATGGCCCATGCCATTACAGTGCGGCACTTGGTAAAAGCGATTACGCGTGCGAACCGGCCCAATGTGTACCGGCTCAAAAAGAATGTCATACCGAGGATCGCGCACAGGGCTACTCCCGAACCAATAAGTTCGCTAATGACAGTTAAATAAAAAGCGTTAGTTAAATAACGCTTAAGCGGTCAACTCTGGGTGTAACCCACAAACGCCTGATGCAACTGGGCGATCGCATTCAAGTGCTCTTCCATTTCCGGTCCCAGTTGTTTGGACATAGCGTTAATCAACAAGTGAGTCAGCGATAACATGGTGGCCGTCGAGTCCCATAACAAATCAAATTCGGTCGACACCCGAAACACTTCGTTGGCGTTTTGCTCGGCCCACTCACAAAAGTTGTCGGTTATCAGCGTGACCGCAATGCCGCGTTTGCGTGCCGCCTGGCACAGCAGTAAAGACTGGCGGGAATGGCGCCGCGCCTCATAGACAATCAGCATTGAATCGGCAGACGGCGCCAGCAACACCTCGCCGAAATGCCCTGATGCACCGTCCACCAGATGCACGCCTGTGCGCAGGTATTGCAGCATGTGGACCATGGAGCAGGCGATGCCCCGCTCGGTGCCGAAACCGGCGACAAAAACCTGCGGGCTTTGCGCCAGCCTTGAGGTCACCACGCGCCAAGGCTCGGTGCGGGTGTACTCGTAGACCCGCACCAACGCCGCGATCTCCAGTTGCAGGCTGTTGGCCAGCGGGTTTGCGTCGCCTTCTGCCTGGAACGCCCGCAGCCGGTCGCCGATCAGCCATGGGCTGTCACCCAGGTCGTCTTTGAGTTCGTGTTTAAGGTCTTTGAAATGCTTGTAGCCCAACGCCCGGCAGAATCGGCCGACCGTGGACTCGCTGATCTGGAGCTTGTACGCCACCTGCGCCGAATTCTCGAACGGCAGGTCTTTGAGGTTCGCCAGGATATAGGCCGCCAGCGCCCGATAAGCCTGGGACTTGGATGACAACTGGTGTTCGAGGGATTTTTTTATGGATGTGCTCATGGCGTCCTCTCTGCATGGGCACAAACTGCTATTTTTCTGTCAAACCGTCAACGGCGACTGAAAAGTTTCAGATGTGTCTTACAACACCCTGTCACCAGCGCAGTGTCACTTTTCCGGCATCGGCATCGGAAACGGCATCACATTACTGGTGCCGCGTGCCTCGCTGATCTTCGGCGTGCCGAGGCGCTCGACTTCATCGATGCGCACAATCGAATGCATCGGCACAAAGCTGCGCACCACGCCTTCAAACTGCGCCTTGAGTTTTTCTTCGCCCGGGTCGACGACCAATTGGGTGCGCTCGCCAAAGACGAACTCTTCCACCTCCAGGAAGCCCCACAGATCACTTTGATAGATCTGCTTGGCGTACATTTCGAACACCTGGCCCTGGTTGAGGAAAATCACCTTGTAGATTGGAGCTTCACGTTTGGTCATGGTGGGCGAATAACACATGGGGGATATAAAAGAGGGCGCGAACTATAGCATGGCACCCGATGCACAGCGCTAGGAACCAATGGGCATGCCCCCTATAATGCGCGGTTCTTTACCTCCAGTTGATGATTCCCATGGCCAAGAAGCTTTACATCGAAACCCACGGTTGCCAGATGAACGAGTACGACAGCTCGCGCATGGTCGACCTGCTGGGCGAACACCAGGCCCTGGAAGTCACTGCCCGCGCCGAAGATGCCGACGTCATCCTGCTCAATACCTGCTCGATCCGCGAGCGTGCCCAGGACCGTGTGTACTCCCAGCTGGGCCGCTGGCGTGAATTGAAACTGGCCAACCCGGACATGGTGATCGCCGTCGGCGGCTGCGTGGCCAGCCAGGAAGGCGCCGCGATCCGCGACCGCGCCCCCTATGTCGACGTGGTTTTCGGCCCGCAGACCCTGCACAGGCTGCCGGAAATGATCGACGCCGCACGCATCACCAAGCTGCCGCAGGTGGACGTGTCATTCCCGGAAATCGAAAAATTCGACCATTTGCCCGAACCGCGCATCGACGGGCCGAGTGCCTATGTGTCGGTGATGGAAGGCTGCAGCAAGTACTGCACCTTCTGCGTGGTGCCTTACACCCGTGGCGAAGAAGTCAGCCGGCCGTTTGACGACGTGCTGGCCGAAATTATCCACCTGGCCGAAAACGGCGTGCGCGAAGTGACCTTGCTGGGCCAGAACGTCAACGGCTATCGCGGCCAGACTCACGACGGGCGCCTGGCCGACCTCGCGGAGTTGATCCGCGTGGTGGCTGCGGTGGACGGCATCGAGCGTATTCGCTACACCACCTCGCACCCGCTGGAGTTCTCCGACAGCCTGATCCAGGCGCACGCCGAAGTACCGGAGCTGGTCAAGCACCTGCATTTGCCGGTGCAGTCGGGTTCTGACCGCATTCTGGCGGCCATGAAACGCAACCACACGGCCCTGGAATACAAATCCAAGCTGCGTAAATTGCGCGCCGCGGTGCCGGGTATCTGCATCAGCTCGGACTTTATCGTCGGGTTCCCCGGCGAGACCGAGAAAGATTTCGAGCAGACCATGAAGCTGATCGAAGACGTCGGCTTCGACTTCTCCTACTCCTTCGTCTACAGCCAGCGTCCGGGCACCCCGGCTGCCGATCTGGCAGATGACACCCCGGAAGCGCTAAAAAAAGAGCGCTTGAACGCACTGCAGCATCGCCTGAACCAGCAAGGTTTCGAGATCAGCCGACAAATGGTCGGTTCGATCCAGCGCATCCTGGTCACCGACTACTCGAAAAAAGACCCGGGCGAGTTGCAAGGGCGTACCGAGAACAACCGGATCGTCAACTTCCGCTGCGACACGCCCACCCTGATCGGCCAGTTTGCCGATGTGCACATCGATGCGGCGCAACCGCACTCGCTGCGGGGGTCGCTAATCAACTGACCTCTGACCGGATGAAGATCAAAATGTGGGAGCTGGCTTGCCTGCGATAGCGGTGGGTCAGCCGACACACCTGGCACTGACACACCGCCATCGCAGGCAAGCCAGCTCCCACAGTGGATTTTCATGGTTCTTGAGAGTGAGCCAGCACTATATAAGTGCTTTCGCACGCCGAGCACTGGCGTTATCCTCTCCTTCACCTAAACAGCCAAAGGGCGGCTAAAAGCAACCTTGAACGCACCCATAGCAGAACCCCATCGTTTTATCCTCGAGCCGTTTGAGGCTCGCCGTTTCGCCAACCTGTGCGGACAGTTCGACGAGCACCTGCGCCTGATCGAACAACGCCTGAGCATCGAGATCCGCAACCGCGGCAATCAGTTCGAGCTTATTGGTGAACCCCAGCACACCACGTCTGCAGAAAACCTGCTGCGCCGCCTCTACCGCGAAACCAAGGGGAGTGAGCTGTCGCCGGAGACCGTGCACCTGTACCTGCAGGAATCTGCCGTGGAAGACTTGGCCAACAACCCGGTGGCCGAAGCCAGCGTGGCCCTGCGCACCAAAAAAGGCATGATTCGCCCACGCGGCTTGAATCAGCAGCGCTACGTCAAGGAAATCCTCGGTAACGACATCAACTTCGGCATCGGCCCCGCCGGTACCGGCAAGACCTACCTGGCCGTGGCCTGTGCGGTCGACGCCCTGGAGCGCGAGCAGGTGCGCCGCATCCTGCTGGTACGCCCGGCAGTCGAGGCTGGCGAGAAGCTTGGCTTCCTGCCCGGCGATCTGGCCCAGAAGATCGACCCGTACCTGCGCCCGCTCTACGACGCGCTGTACGAGATGCTCGGCTTTGAATACGTGGCCAAGTTGATCGAGCGCCAAGTGATCGAAATCGCCCCGCTGGCCTACATGCGTGGTCGCACCTTGAACAACAGCTTCATCATCCTCGACGAAAGCCAGAACACCACCGTCGAACAGATGAAAATGTTCCTCACCCGTATCGGTTTCGGCTCCACCGCCGTGATCACCGGCGACGTCACCCAGGTCGACCTGCCCAAGGGCACCAAGTCCGGCCTGGCCCAGGTGATCGATGTGCTCAAGGACGTGCCAGGCATCAGCTTCACGCATTTCATGCCTAAAGACGTGGTTCGCCACCCGTTGGTGCAGCGCATTGTCGAAGCCTACGAGCGCTTTGAGCACCGCGATGACGCACCCGCCAAGGACGTGCGCCGCGATGCTTGAGCTAGACCTGCAGCTGGCCACCGAAGCGCCCGCCCCCAGCGAAGCGCAGTTCCGTCAATGGTGCGCCCTGGCCCTGCGCCAGCGCACCGCCGACTCGGAGCTGACCATCCGCCTGGTGGACGAGCCCGAAGGCCGTGAACTGAATCACACCTGGCGCCAAAAGGACTACGCGACCAACGTGCTGTCCTTTCCCGCCGACGTGCCGGATGAGTTACTGGATATCCCGTTACTGGGCGACCTGGTGATCTGCGTCGAAGTGGTGGAGCGTGAGGCGAAGGAACAAAGCAAGGAACTTGAAGCCCACTGGGCCCATCTAGTCATCCACGGCTGCTTGCATCTCTTGGGTTACGACCATATAGACGATGACGAAGCCTGCGAAATGGAAACACTGGAACAAACGTTGCTTGCTGAACTGGGTCACCCTGATCCGTATGCAGACGACGAAAACTGAAACTACACATAACTGACACAACAAAGGATTTAGAGTAATCGCTATGAGCGAAGACCGATCGAGCAACGGGCAGAAGTCATGGCTGGGTAAACTGACCCAGGCTTTTGCCCACGAGCCGAAAAACCGCCAGGAGCTGCTGGAGCTGCTGCGCGAGGCCCATCAGAACAAGTTGCTGGACAGCGAAGCGCTGGCCATCGTCGAAGGCGCCATCCAGGTGGCTGACCTGCAGGTACGGGACATCATGGTCCCGCGCTCGCAGATGATCAGCATCAAGGCGACCCAGACCCCACGGGAATTCCTCCCGGCCGTGATCGACTCGGCGCACTCGCGCTACCCGGTGATCGGTGAAAGCCATGACGACGTCATGGGCGTCCTGCTGGCCAAGGACCTGCTGCCACTGATCCTCAAGGAGAACGGCGACAGCTTCAACATCAAGGACTTGCTGCGCCCGGCCACCTTCGTGCCTGAATCCAAGCGCCTGAATGTGCTGCTGCGCGAGTTCCGCGCCAACCACAATCACATGGCCATTGTGATCGACGAATACGGCGGCGTGGCCGGTCTTGTGACCATCGAAGACGTGCTTGAGCAAATCGTCGGCGACATCGAAGACGAGCACGACGTCGAAGAAGACAGCTACATCAAGCCGCTGCCCAGCGGTGATTTCCTGATCAAGGCGCTCACGCCGATCGAGAACTTCAACGAGTTCTTCGACAGCGAATTCTCCGACGATGAGTTCGACACCGTGGGCGGTTTGGTGATGAGTGCGTTCGGGCACCTGCCAAAACGTAACGAAACCACCGAGATTGGCGCTTATCGCTTTCGCATCTTGAATGCCGATAGCCGCCGGATTCACTTGATCCGCCTGACACCTATTGCCCGCTAAGGACTGATATGCGCCGTCTGATTGCACCCGGCTGGCCCGGTAACCTGCTGGCCGCGGTGGCTGGCGCCGTCACTACCCTGGCGCTGGCGCCCTTCGATCTGTGGCCATTTGCGCTGCTGGCCGTCGGGCTGTTCTACGTCGGCCTGCGCGAGCTGACGCCACGCCAGGCCCTGGGCCGTGGTTGGTGCTTCGGTTTTGGCCTGTTTGGCGCCGGTACCAGCTGGATCTACTACAGCATCCACCATTTCGGCGGTGCTTCGGTGTTGCTGGCTGGCTTTTTGATGCTGCTGTTTACCGCCGCGATTGCCTGGTTCTTCGCCCTGCCCGCTTGGCTGTGGGCACGCTGGCTGCGTCGTAATGAGGCGCCGGTGGCCGATGCGCTGACCTTTGCGGCGCTGTGGGTTGGCCAGGAAGCGTTTCGTGGTTGGTTCCTGACGGGTTTCCCTTGGCTGTACTCCGGTTACAGCCAACTCGATGGCCCGCTCACCGGCCTGGCGCCACTGGGCGGCATGTGGCTGATCTCCTTTGCCCTGGCGCTGACGGCTGCCGTGCTGTGCAACTTGCCACGCCTGCTGGCAAGCAAGCGCAACGGCTTCATCGGCGCAGGCTTGGTGTTGTTGGTTGCACCCTGGGCCATCGGCCTGGCGCTCAAGCATCATGCCTGGACCTCGCCCTCCGGCGCACCGCTGACCGTGGCGGCGATTCAGGGCAATGTCGAACAGAGCATGAAGTGGGACCCCGCGCAGATCGACGCGCAGTTGGCGCTGTACCGCGACATGAGCTTCAGCTCCAAGCCGGTAGACCTGCTGGTATGGCCGGAAACCGCGGTGCCGGTGCTCAAGGAATCCGTCGAAGGTTACCTGGGCATGATGGGCAAGTTTGCCGCCGACCGGCACACCGCGCTGATCACCGGCGTACCGATCCGCCAGGAAGTGCACCACCAGAAGCGCTACTTCAACGGCATCACCGTGGTGGGCGAAGGCGAAGGCACTTACCTCAAGCAAAAACTGGTGCCGTTTGGTGAGTACGTGCCGTTGCAAGACATGCTGCGCGGGCTGATCGCTTTCTTTGACCTGCCGATGTCGGACTTCGCCCGCGGCCCGTCCGATCAGGCGATGCTGCAGGCCAAGGGTTATCAGATTGCGCCGTTCATTTGCTATGAAGTGGTGTACCCGGAATTCGCCGCAGGCCTGTCGGCCCAGAGCGATTTACTGCTGACCATCAGCAACGACACTTGGTTCGGCCGCTCCATTGGCCCGCTGCAACACCTGCAAATGGCGCAGATGCGTGCGTTGGAGGCTGGTCGCTGGATGATCCGCGCCACCAACAATGGCGTGACCGGCCTGATCAACCCGTTCGGGCAGATCACCGCGCAGATCCCGCAGTTTGAACGCGGGATTCTCTACGGCGAAGTGGTGCCGATGCACAACCTGACGCCGTACCTGCAATGGCGCTCGTGGCCGTTGATCATTGTGTGCCTGGGCTTGTTCGGCTGGGCGCTGCTGGCGGGGCGGATGTCGAAAACGGTCTAACGAACGGCATAAGACCAATGTGGGAGCTGGCTTGCCTGCGATAGCGGTGGGCCAGCTAAAAACCGGCCAACTGACACGACGCCGTCGCAGGCAAGCCAGCTCCCACACTTGACCTGCGGTGCTTCTGCTTACCGGTAAAACACCCGATACCCCACCTGCCCCACCGCCTCATTGATCAACTGCCCGCTGCGCCACACCGACACGAACTCCGGCATCCAGCCGCCCAGTGGCCGCGCATTGTCCACGCCCAAAAAGCCCACCGGCCCCGGCACCACGGCAAAGCCGGCCTTCTCGAAGCTCCACACCGCACGCGGCATATGCCAAGCCTGGGTCACTACCACCACGCGCTTGATGCCTTGCGGCAACAGGATGTCGGCGCTCATCTGCGCGTTTTCCCAAGTGGTGCGGCTGCGCTCTTCTTTCCAGCGCACGGTGACGCCGAAGTCATCCTGCATCGACACCGCCATCAGCTCGGCCTCGCTGGGTGGCGTGCCGTAGTGCAAGCCGCCGCTGGTCAGCACCGGCAAACCAGAGGCCTTGGCCAGACGCGCGGCATAACGCTGGCGCTCAAGCCCTGTACCGGTGGGTTGATCGGTGCCCCACGCAGGGTCGCCGCGCTCACGCCCAGAGCCCAACACCACAATTGCATCGGCGCGCTGGGCCAGCGTCGCCCATTCTTCACGGGCCAACGGCGGCTCGGTCTCCAAGGCATGCGCGCCCCATTGCACCATCACCGGCAGGCTGATCAACCACAGCCCGCCGAACCCCACGGCAAAGCAGCATCCGGCCAGGCGCGGGCGACTTTTACGCAACCACCAGGCAAGCGCCAGCAGCAGCAAAAAAAGGCCGGGCGGCAAGAGCAATTGTTTAATGAAATAACGAAAAGGCATCGGGCATCTCCAAAGATGCCCGAAGCCTAGATGCAACGGGGTTCAGCGACAATCTTTACCAACCTGTTTCGAGACGACTCAAAGGTTAACGTGGTGCTCCACGTTTACCGTGCGGCCCGACGTTTGTCGGGACCGCGAGCCGCAGACACATCTTTCAGCCAGATCACCTTGGCCGAACGCAAAGGCTCTTGGGCGGGCGGGGCAGCCCGTTCCTCGGAGGCACGGTGGTGATTCAATTCCAGGTAGCCCTTGATCAATTCAAGTTCAGCCTGGCTCAAGCCTCGCAACTCCAGCTCCAGAGGCCGCTCATCAAGCAATCGGCCTGCGGTTCTTGCGGCATCCAATGCCCGACCCAAACGGTCGATCAGTCCTTCATACAATTGCGGTTTCATTAAAGTTCGCTGCGATTCAACCATCCCCTCACCTCATTGAAGATAAGACTCACTCCCCAATAAACAGCGTAGTCCCCGTGGCTGCGCCTGCCTCGCGCCGCGACAGACGGCCCTTGCCGCGCAATCAGGGTTTCCCTCGATAGAGTGGGGTCATGTATGCTACGGCGCTTCCTGTAACTCCACTTCCCGCAGGGTTTGGGCACGGACGCGCCGCTTTTTGGTGTCGATCAACCTGAATGTTGTACCGAAGAGGATTAGGCCACCCCTATTCAGTTCAAAAGTAGCCATGCACGAACAATATCAGCCCCGTGAAATAGAAAATGCCGCCCAAACCTTCTGGGACGAGCAAAAGTCCTTTGAAGTCAGTGAACAGCCAGGCAAGGAGACTTACTACTGCCTATCGATGTTCCCTTACCCCAGCGGCAAGCTACACATGGGGCACGTGCGTAACTACACCATCGGCGACGTAATTTCCCGCTACCAGCGCATGCTCGGCAAAAACGTCCTGCAACCTATGGGTTGGGACGCCTTCGGCATGCCGGCGGAAAACGCCGCGATGAAAAACAACGTGGCGCCCGCCAAGTGGACCTACGAAAACATCGCCTACATGAAAACCCAGCTGCGCAGCCTGGGCCTGGCGGTGGACTGGTCCCGTGAAGTGACCACCTGCAAGCCCGATTACTACCGCTGGGAACAGTGGCTGTTCACGCGCCTGTTCGAAAAAGGCGTGATTTACCGTAAAAACGGTACCGTGAACTGGGACCCGATCGACCAGACCGTACTGGCCAACGAGCAAGTCATCGACGGTCGCGGCTGGCGTTCCGGCGCGGTGATCGAAAAGCGCCAGATCCCGATGTACTACTTCAAGATCACGGCCTACGCCGATGAACTCTTGTCGAGCCTCGATGACATGCCGGGCTGGCCTGAACAGGTCAAGACCATGCAGCGTAACTGGATCGGCAAATCCAAGGGCATGGAAGTGCAGTTCCCGTACAACGTCGATTCGATCGGCGAAGCCGGCGCACTCAAAGTCTTCACCACCCGCCCCGATACCCTGATGGGCGCGACTTACGTGGCCGTGGCCGCCGAGCACCCGCTGGCCACCCAGGCCGCACAGAACAATCCTGAGCTGCAAGCGTTCATCGCCGAATGCAAAGGCGGCAGCGTGGCCGAAGCCGACGTTGCCACCCAAGAGAAAAAAGGCCTGCCGACCGGCCTGTTCGTCGAGCACCCACTGACGGGCGAAAAACTGCCGGTGTGGGTCGCCAACTACGTGTTGATGCACTACGGCGATGGCGCAGTCATGGCTGTGCCGGCCCACGACGAGCGCGATTTCGAGTTCGCCACCAAGTACAGCCTGCCGATCAAATCCGTGGTGCGTACCAGTTCCGGCGAGACCAACCCGGCCCCGTGGCAAGACGCCTACGGCGAGCACGGCACGCTGATCAACTCCGGTGAGTTCGACGGCCTGGACTTCCAGGGTGCCTTCGACGCCATCGAAGTTGCCTTGATCAAGAAAAACCTCGGTGCCTCGCGCACCCAGTTCCGCCTGCGCGACTGGGGCATCAGCCGCCAGCGCTACTGGGGCTGCCCGATCCCGATCATCCACTGCGAAACCTGCGGTGACGTGCCGGTGCCGCAAGACCAGTTGCCGGTGGTCTTGCCTGAAGATGTGGTGCCCGATGGCGCCGGTTCGCCATTGGCGCGCATGCCCGAGTTCTACGCGTGCACGTGCCCTAAATGCGGCGCACCTGCCAAGCGTGAAACTGACACCATGGACACCTTCGTCGAGTCCTCGTGGTATTACGCCCGCTACGCCTCGCCACACTATGAAGGCGGCCTGGTAGAAAAATCCGCAGCCGACCACTGGTTGCCGGTGGATCAATACATCGGCGGCATCGAACACGCGATTCTTCACCTGCTTTATGCGCGCTTCTTCCACAAGCTGATGCGCGACGAAGGCCTGGTGAGTTCCGATGAGCCGTTCAAGAACCTGCTGACCCAAGGCATGGTAATCGCCGAGACTTACTATCGCCGCGAAGCCAATGGCGCCTACACCTGGTTCAACCCGGCGGACGTCGAGCTTGAGCGTGACAGCAAAGCCAAGGTAATCAGCGCCAAGCTGAAATCCGACGGCCTGCCGGTGGAAATCGGTGGCACCGAGAAGATGGCCAAGTCCAAGAACAACGGCGTCGACCCACAGTCGATGATCGATCAGTTCGGCGCCGATACCTGCCGCCTGTTCATGATGTTCGCCTCGCCGCCCGACATGAGCGCCGAATGGTCCGACTCCGGGGTTGAAGGTTCGCACCGCTTCCTCAAGCGCGTCTGGCGCCTGGCGCACGCCCATGTCAGCCAGGGTTTGCCGGGCAAACTGGACGTGACGTCGCTGAGCGATGAGCAAAAAGCCATCCGTCGCAGCACCCACCTGGCCATCCGCCAGGCCAGCCAGGACGTGGGCCAGAACCACAAGTTCAACACCGCCATCGCCCAGGTGATGACGCTGATGAACGTGCTGGAAAAAGCCCCGCAAGCCACCGAACAGGACCGCGCGCTGGTACAGGAAGGCCTGGAAGCTGTGGTGTTGCTGCTGGCGCCAATCACGCCGCACATCAGCCATGAGCTGTGGAGCCGCCTGGGCCATAGCGATGCGGTCATCGATGCGCGCTGGCCGGTGCAGGATGACAGCGCGCTGGTGCAGGACACATTGCAACTGGTTATCCAGGTTAACGGTAAACTGCGCGGCCAGATCGACATGCCTGCCAGCGCCAGCCGTGAAGACGTGGAAGCCGCAGCGCGCATCAACGAAAACGTGCTGCGCTTTACCGAAGGCCTGACGATCCGCAAAGTGATCGTAGTGCCGGGCAAACTGGTCAACATCGTCGCCAGCTAATCGGATCGGGCGCAGGGCTTGAGCCCTGCGCCGAACTAAACCTTTAAGGCCTCGATAAGGCCAACATGGTTTCAAGGGGAGCAACAAAATGATCAAACGCAATTTGCTGGTGATGGGCCTCGCTGTGCTGCTGAGCGCTTGCGGCTTCCAGCTGCGTGGCACCGCCACCAATGAACTGAGCATCAAGGAACTCGACGTCAGCGCGCGCAACGCCTACGGCGATACCTTGACCCAACTGCGCCAGACCCTGGAAAGCAGCGGTGTACGCGTGGGCTCCGGCGCCACTTACAAACTGAACCTGGTGGACGAGAAAGAAACCCAGCGTAACCTCAGCTACGCCAGTGCCGGCCGTGCGTCGGACATTGAGCTGAACACCCTGGTCGTCTATGAACTGCAAGGTCGCGACCACCTGCCATTGATGGGTGACAAGATTGAAGTGCAGAAAGTTGTCAGCCACGACGGTAACAACCTGGTGGGCTCGGACTCGGAGATCATCCAGGTTCGCAAGGAAATGCGTCGTGAGCTGATCCAGCGCCTGATGATTCGCCTGCAACAGCTGACGCCGGAAAAACTCGCCGCCTTGCAGTTGACCGCCGACAACAAGGCCAAGGCTGACGCCGACGCCCTGAAAGCTGCGCAGGAATACGAAGACAACACGCCGAAACAATCGCCTGCCGAAGTCCCTGTCGAGTAAGCCAGACGGGGCGCCCCTGGCGCCCCGTTCGCCCCGCCTATGAAACTTGCCCCCGCCCAACTCGCCAAGCACCTGCAAGGTGGCCTTGCGCCTGTGTATATCGTCAGCGGTGATGACCCGTTGCTGTGCCAGGAGGCGGCCGACGCGATTCGCAGCGCCGCACGCCGGCAAGGCTTCGATGAACGCCAGGTGTTCAGCGCCGACGCCAGTTTCGACTGGGGCACGCTGCTGCAAGCCGGTGCGAGCATGTCGTTGTTCGCCGAGAAACGCCTGCTGGAACTGCGCCTGCCTTCGGGCAAGCCCGGCGACAAGGGCGCGGCGGCATTGATGGAATACTGCTCACGCCCCGCTGAGGACACGGTGCTGCTGATCAGCTTGCCCAAGCTCGATGGCAGCGCGCAGAAAACCAAGTGGGGCAAGGCGCTGGTAGAAGGCCCGCAAACCCAGTTCATTCAGATCTGGCCAGTGGACAGCAACCAGCTGCCGCAGTGGATACGTCAGCGCCTGTCGCAATCAGGGCTGTCGGCAACGCAAGATGCCGTCGAGCTGATCGCCGCCAGGGTCGAGGGCAACCTGCTTGCCGCCGCCCAGGAGATCGAAAAGCTCAAGCTGATGGCCGAAGACGGGCAGATCACCGTCGAAACCGTCCAGGGCGCAGTCGCTGATAGCGCGCGCTTTGATGTGTTCGGGTTGGTGGACGCGATTCTCAATGGCGAGCCCGCCCACGCCCTGCGCATGCTCGAAGGCTTGCGCGGCGAAGGCGTGGAACCCCCGGTGATTCTGTGGGCGCTGGCTCGAGAGCTGCGAGTGTTGGCCAATATTGCCCTGCAATACAGCCAAGGCACGCCGCTGGACAAGTGCTTCAGCCAGGCCAGGCCGCCGGTGTGGGACAAGCGCAAACCCCTGATGAGCAAAGCCCTGCAACGCCATTCGGCGCAACGCTGGGCGCAGCTGTTGCTGGAAGCGCAGCGCATCGATGCGCAGATCAAAGGCCAGGCGGCGGGCTCGCCGTGGATGAGCCTGAGCCGTTTGTCACTGTTGATGTCTGGCCAACGTCTGACACTGCCTGCCGAATAACCCCCTCTCTCGTAAGCACCACAGTCCCAATGTGGGAGCGGGCTTGCTCGCGAATGCGGTGTGTCAGTCAACAAACTCAGTGACTGACACAACCCATTCGCGAGCAAGCCCGCTCCCACATTTAGATCCCGTTTACACGTCTTGAAACTCGCCGGGCTTTACAGCCGCGCCACTTCGGCAGATGATTTGCACCGCTTCACCCCACCTCAAGAGAGCAATGAACATGAGCAAAAAGCCATCTAAGCATGGCCCCAACAAGGCCAAATCCATCATCGCCCAGCCACTGTTCCGCAGCCGTCAGGAACGCGCCGGCAAGGGCAAAGGCAGCTACCGCCGCGAAGCCTTCCAGTCTAATAGCTGGGAGGCTTCTTACTTTCTGGCTGCCTGAAGGCAAGTGCCCCTCCGGCATGATAAGGTCGGTACTTGATTTGTAATCCCTGGACCTGTGCATGCCCTCTAGCCTTTCCCGTCGTTGGCACCTTCGCCAACTGATCGCTGCCTCCAGCCTCATTCTGCTTGTCGCCTGCGCCGAGAAACCCACCGCCGCGGACGCGCAACCCCTGCCAAAGCTCCAGACCGTGCCGGCCGTCGCGCCTGCCGTGGTCCCCCCTTTGGCCGTGGACAATCTTGATATCCAGCCGACCCAGACCTTTGCCGAATGGCAGGCTGGCTTTCGTGCGCAAGCCCTGAGCGCGGGGATCACACCCGCCGTTTTCGATAACGCCTTTGCCGGCGTGACACCCGACATGGCGGTGATTCGCGCCGATCGCAGCCAACCGGAATTTTCCCGCCCGGTATGGGAATACCTCGATGGCGCCCTGTCGCCGGTACGCGTGCGTAATGGCCAAGCCTTGCTGATCAAGTACGCCGATATCCTGCAACGCATCGAAGAGCGTTATGGCGTTGACCGCCAGGCACTGGTTTCGGTGTGGGGCATGGAAAGCAACTTTGGCCAGTTCCAGGGCAATAATTCGGTGATCCGATCGCTCGCGACCCTGGCCTATGAAGGCCGCCGCCCGGCGTTTGCCCAGGCGCAACTGCTGGCGGCGCTGCAGATCATCCAGCATGGCGATATCTCTGCCGACCAGATGAAAGGTTCGTGGGCCGGGGCCATGGGCCAGACCCAGTTCATCCCGACCACCTACAACACCCATGCCGTGGATTTCGATGGCGACGGTCGCCGCGATATCTGGAACAGCCCGGGCGACGCCCTGGCCTCCACTGCGCACTACCTGCAAAGCTCCGGCTGGCAGCGTGGCCAGCCGTGGGGCTTTGAGGTGAAACAACTGCCGGCGAACTTCGATTACGCCCTGGCCGACGGCGGCATCCGCAAGAGCGTTGGCGAGTGGATGAGGCTCGGCATTCAGCTGCCACCTGGCGCGAGCATGCCACCCAACGTCGAGCAACTGTCTGCCGCCCTGCTGCTGCCGGCCGGCTATCGTGGCCCGGCATTCCTGGTGCTGGATAACTTCCGCGCGATCCTCAAGTACAACAACTCATCGTCCTACGCGCTGGCCGTGGGCCTGCTCTCTGAGCGGTTTGGTGGCGGTGGTGTGATTCGTGGCGATTGGCCCAAGGATGAGCTGCCGCTGAGTCGCTCTCAGCGCATCGATTTACAAACAGTGCTCAGCGCCAAAGGCTATGAAGCGGGCAACCCGGACGGGATTATCGGCGCCAACACGCGCAAGGCGATTCGGGCGGCGCAGCAGTCGTTGGGTTGGCCCGCGGATGGGTATCCGACGGTGAAGCTGCTGGAGTCGTTGCAGAGCCGCTGAGGACACGATCGTTCCCACGCTCTGCGTGGGAATGCCGCCTTGGACGCTCTGCGTCTGCTCTTGAGGGGGTGACGCGGAGCGTCACAGGATGCATTCCCACGCAGAGCGTGGGAACGATCGACTCTCAGGGCTTGAACACTACATCCTGCTCCAACACCAACTGCTGCTCCCCCGCATCCAACCGCACCAGCGCGCCCAGCGGCAGCGTCAGGTTCGGGTCGCAGTGCCCACTGCGCCAGCCGGATAACACCGGAATACACAGCGGCTCGAAGGTCTGCTTGAGCAGCCGCTCCAACGCCGCCTTGTCCACACCCGATACATCCCCGACCAGCACACCGGCGACCTGGCACAGCTTGCCCGCCAGGCGCAAATGGGTCAGCAGCCGGTCTATTCGGTAGAGCGGCTCGTTGACGTCTTCGATAAACAGAATGATGCCTTCCGCGTCGATCTCAAACGCCGTGCCCATCACCGCTGCAATCATCGACAGGTTGCCACCGAGCAAACGCCCGCAAGCGATACCCGGCTCAATCGTGGTCAGCGGATAAGCAACCGGGTGTGCCAGCACGCTGCACTCGCTCAGTTGCCCGCGCAGCATGCTGAACAACGATGACTCTGTGGGCTGCTGTTTGTCACCGAGCAGGTCAGCGTTGAGCATTGGCCCATGAAAGGTCACAAAACCCGCGTAGCGGTTGATGGCCAGGTGCAATGCGGTGATGTCGCTGTACCCCACAAATGGCTTGGGGTTGGCACCAATCAGGTCGAAATCGAGCGTGTCCAGTAATCGCGGGGTGCCATAACCGCCCCGCAGGCAGAAGATGGCATCGATTTCGGGATCGGCAAACGCCGCATGCAAATCGCGCAGGCGCACCTCGTCGCTGCCGGCCAGGTAGCCATCGCGCTCATACACACCGGGAAATATGCGCAGCTCATGGCCACGGGCGCGCATCCACTGGCCGGCTTTTACAACATCCAGTGCGGCAGGGCCGGCGGGAGCGATCAGGCCAATGACGCCTTCGGGGCGCAGGGCAGGCACGGCAGCCGAGAGTTGAGTCGTCATCCATGGTTCTCCGTGGTTGGATACCCAGGCACTCTAGCCAGTGATGGTTGCAAACAGAAGGGAGAAAAGGAGGGAAACTCTGTAGGAGCAGTTCGGCTGCTCCTACAGAGGGGAAGCGCTTACGAAACCAGGCTTGCCTTGACCAGCTTGGCTTGCTCATCGGCGTGGTACGAGGAACGTACCAGCGGGCCCGAAGCCACGTTCTTGAAGCCCATCTTGTAACCTTCCTCGGCGAACCAGGCGAAGGTGTCCGGGTGCACGAAACGCTGCACCGGCAAGTGGCTGCGCGACGGTTGCAGGTACTGGCCCAGGGTCAGCATGTCGATGTCGTGTTCGCGCATGCGCTTCATGACTTCGATGACTTCTTCGTCGGTCTCGCCCAAGCCCAGCATCAGGCCGGACTTGGTCGGGATGTGCGGCATCATCTGCTTGAATTTTTGCAGCAGGGTCAGCGACCACTGGTAGTCCGAACCCGGACGCGCGGCCTTGTACAGGCGTGGCACGGTTTCCAGGTTGTGGTTGAACACATCCGGTGGCTCGGCCGCGGTGATTTCCAGCGCGACGTCCATGCGGCCGCGGTAGTCCGGCACCAGGGTTTCGAGCATCACGTTCGGCGACAGCTTGCGGATCTCGCGGATGCAGTCGGCAAAGTGCTGGGCACCGCCGTCACGCAGGTCGTCGCGGTCTACGGAAGTGATCACCACGTATTTGAGTTTCAGGTCGGCAATGGCAATCGCCAGGCTTTCCGGCTCGTTGACGTCCAGCGGCTTCGGCCGACCGTGGCCAACGTCGCAGAACGGGCAACGACGGGTGCAGATGTCACCCATGATCATGAAGGTGGCGGTGCCGCCGGAGAAGCACTCGCCCAGGTTCGGGCAGGAAGCTTCTTCGCACACACTGTGCAGCTTGTGTTTGCGCAGCAGGGCCTTGATACGGTCGACTTCCGGCGAAACCGGGATGCGCACGCGGATCCAGTCGGGCTTCTTCGGCAGTTCGGTGGTCGGGATGATTTTCACCGGGATGCGTGCAACCTTCTCGGCGCCGCGCAGCTTGACGCCGGCTTCGACCTTGGCACGCGGGGCCGGGGCCGGACGCTCGGTGATGTCCAGCGTCGGGATCATGGTTTGCACTGCATCAGTAGTCATAATCAGTCGATTCCGCCCGTGAGGGTCGTCTGCTCAGCATAGTCGAGGTGTTTGACGAGCTGCGCACGCAGCCGGGCACTTACCTCGGCAAATTTAATCGGTGTGGCGTGGTCGCTCAGTTGCGTCATCGCCAGCCCGGCGTAACCGCACGGGTTGATGCGCCGAAACGGCGCCAGGTCCATGTCCACATTCAGGGCCAGGCCATGAAAGGAGCAACCATGGCGAATGCGCAAACCGAGGGAGGCGATTTTCGCGCCGTCCACGTATACACCGGGTGCATCGGGCTTGGCCGCGGCGGTGACGCCGTAACTGGCCAACAGCTCGATCAGGCAAGCCTCCATGCGGCTTACCAGGTCACGCACGCCAAAACCCAGCTTGCGCACGTCCAGCAGCAAATAGGCCACCAGCTGACCAGGGCCATGGTAAGTCACTTGGCCACCTCGGTCGACCTGCACCACCGGAATATCACCCGGCAGCAGCAAGTGCTCAGCCTTGCCGGCCTGGCCCTGGGTGAAGACCGGCGGGTGTTCCACCAGCCAGATTTCATCCGGGGCCGAGCTGCCGCGCTCGTTAGTGAAGCGCTGCATGGCATGCCAGACCGGCTCGTAGGCCATCTGGCCGAGCTCGCGAAAGCCCAGGACCTGTGACATCACAACACCATGTGCACGAAGCCGGTGGCCCGCAGTTCACTGTTGATGTCGTAGAGCTGGTCTTGACCGGTCGCAACGATGTGCAACTGGATCGTGGTGTACTTACCGTTGGAGCTCAAACGCTCGTCCACCCGGTTGTCGTTGATCGTCGCGTGTTTACGCACGATCTCGAGAATCTTGTCTTTGTTGCCCACACCGGTATCGCTGATCACCTTGACGGGATAGTCCACGTTGGGGAATTCGATCTTTGGCGCCTTTACTTCTACTTCTTTATCGGTCATGGCAGAACAGCCTCGTAAGCGCTAAGCCGTGGCGACGGGCAAAGCCCCGCGCTGGATCAACGCGGGGCTTTGCAGGTGCGCACAATCAGTTGAACAAGCCGTAGAAGAATAGACGGATGCTATCCCACACGCGGCGGAAGATACCACCTTCGTCAACGGCGTCCAGTGCGATCAGGTCGGCGCTGTGCACCACCTTGTCGTCCAGCTTCACTTCGACTTTACCGATCACGTCACCCTTGGCGATTGGAGCAACCAACTGCGGGTTCATGGTCATGCTGGCCGCGAGCTTTTTCAGCTGGCCTTTAGGCATGGTCAGGGTCAGGTCATCAGCCAGGCCGGCCTTGACTTGATGGGTCGCGCCTTTCCATACCGGGGCTTGAGCCAGCTCGGCGCCCTTCTGGTAGAAGGTCTGGGTTTCGAAGAAGCGGAATCCGTAAGTCAGCAGTTTTTGCGTTTCGGCCGCACGGGCCTGCTCGCTGTTGGTGCCGAATACCACGGCGATCAGGCGCTGGCCATCACGTACGGCGGACGACACCATGCAGTAGCCGGCTTCGTCGGTGTGGCCGGTTTTCAGACCGTCGACGGTCTTGTCACGCCACAGCAGCAGGTTACGGTTAGGCTGCTTGATGTTGTTCCAGAAGAATTCCTTCTGGGAGTAGATCGCGTAGTGCACCGGGTCGACACGGATGATCGCGCGAGCCAGTACGGCCATGTCGTGAGCCGACGAGTAGTGCTCCGGGTTCGGCAGGCCGGTCGGGTTCATGAAGTGGCTGTTGGTCATGCCCAGGTCGCCGGCAGTCTTGTTCATCAAGTCGGCGAACGCGTCTTCGCTGCCGGCGATGTGCTCGGACAGGGCCACGCTGGCGTCGTTACCGGACTGGATGATGATGCCGTGCAACAGGTCGCTCACGGTCACCTGCGAACCGACCTTGATGAACATCCGCGAACCGCCGGTGCGCCACGCGTTTTCGCTGACGGTAACCGGGTCATTCTCGCCGATCTGGCCGCGACGGATTTCCAGGGTCGCGATGTAGGCCGTCATCAGTTTGGTCAGGCTGGCCGGGGGCAGGCGCTGGTCACCGTTGTTCTCGACCAGCACGTTGCCGCTGGCGGCATCCATGAGGACCCAGGCCTTGGCGGCCAGTTGCGGGGAAGCTGGCACCATTTCCACCGCCCAGGCGGCCGGGGTAATGATCAGCGAAAGTAGCAGGCACGTGCGTTTGGCTAAGGTGGTGATGTTCATCCGTCTCTCGAAATTGCTTATGGAAACTTGCCCTCGCGGGCAAAACTATTCAGACAGCCCGCTGCCAGACTGTCGCGTGTTCGGTTGCCCGCTCACCCCTTGCCCCTGGGTTTTTATTGTTCAACGAGCCAACAACCTCGGTTCAGGCGAACCTGAACCATCAATCCTTTTACTTATTCAGCCGTGACGACGCTGGGTTGCCCCAGGTTGGCCAGGCGCACACTGTTCTGCACGTGCGCCACTTCACTTGGCGAACCAATCGGGCCCATGCGCACACGGTGCAGGGTTTGCTGGTTACGCACGATGGAGCTGATAAACACTGGCGCGCTGACCATGCCGCTGAGCTTGGACCTTAACAGTTCTGCCGCATCCGGGTTGGCGAAAGCGCCGACCTGCAGGTACTGGCCACCCACTTTAGATGCGCCTGGCGCTGCATGTGGCACCACGACCGTGTCCGGTGCGTGCTGCGCCGGTGGCGGGGTCCACTGCTCGATCTTGCCCGCCGAGGCGGTCACTTGCGGTTGCGGGGTTTGCGGCTCGTTGAGCATCAATGGCGCCGGTTTGCCACGCTGAGCCCAATACTGCGCCGGGTCGATACCTTCGACTTTCACGCGCGCGGTGCCGGTTTCGGCATAACCGAGTTTCTTCGCGGCGGCGTAGGACAAGTCGATGATCCGGTCCGAATAGAAGGGCCCACGGTCGTTGACCCGCAGGATCACCGAGCGGTGGTTGTCCAGGTTGGTCACGCGTACATAGCTGGGCAGCGGCAAGGTCTTGTGGGCCGCGCTCATGCCGTACAGGTCATACACTTCGCCGTTGGCGGTGTTCTGGCCATGGAATTTGGTGCCGTACCAGGACGCCGTGCCCGTTTGCGAGTAGGTCTTGGAATCCTGCAGCGGGAAGTAATTCTTGCCCAGCACGGTATACGGGTTGGCTTTGTAAGGCCCGGTGTGCAGGGTCGGCGTGGCATCCGGGATCTTCGATACATCGACATCCCACCACGGCGCGCCGTCTTTGTGCGCGCGGTTGATGTCCAGGCCCGGCTGGGCGCGCACGATAGCCCCGCCCTTCGGCGCCGGAGCACGGCTGGTGGTGGAGGAGCAACTGACAACCAGCAAGGACAACGCGGCGAACGCCACCAGCTTGAGCGGTTTTTGGAACGGCGATACCCGCATTACTTGTTGCCCCGTGCTTGGACCAGCATGTCTGACAGCTGATGCACGGCCATGGCGTACATCACACTGCGGTTATAACGCGTGATTGCGTAAAAATTCTTCAGGCCCATCCAGTATTCCGGGCCGTTTGCGCCTTCGAGGCGGAACGCCGTCACCGGCATATCATCGCGTGGCGCATTCTGACTCGACCAGCCCAGCGCTCGCAACTCCCCGACGGTCTTGACCGGCTCAATACCTTGGGTCAAACCTTCGTCGGCGCGCTCGCCGGTGACATCGGCGCGGATCACCACCGGTTCACCGGCCACCCAGCCATGACGCTTGAAGTAGCTGGCCACGCTGCCGATGGCATCGTCCGGGTTGCTCCAGATATTAATGTGGCCGTCACCGTCGAAGTCCACCGCATAGGCGCGGAAACTGCTCGGCATAAACTGCGGCAGGCCCATCGCACCGGCGTAGGAGCCCTTGAGCGTCAACGGGTCGACCTGTTCTTCCCGGGCCAGCAGCAGGAATTCACGCAGCTCCTTGCGAAAAAACTCGGCACGCGGCGGGTAATCGAAGCCCAGGGTCGACAAGGCGTCGATCACCCGGTAACTGCCGGTGTTGCGCCCGTAGAAGGTTTCGATACCGATGATGGCGACGATAATCTGGGCGGGCACGCCGTATTCCTGCTCGGCGCGCGCCAGTACCGCTTCGTGCTGGCGCCAGAAGTCCACGCCACGCGCCACGCGGGCGTCGGTGAGGAACATCGGGCGGTAGTCTTTCCACTGTTTGACGCGCTCGGCGGGACGCGAGATCGCATCAAGGATCGCCTGCTTGCGCTGGGCTTCACGGAACACGCCCATCAGCTGTTCACCGGCAAAACCGTAGTCGCGGGTCATTTCACCGACAAATTCGGCGACCTGGGGTGAACCATCGTAGTCACCGGCCTGCACCTCTTGCGTCGCGCCCAGGAGCCCAATCAGGCCCATCCAGGACGCGTGCCGAGTCGCCCAGCCGCGCATTAATTGCATTGACATCTTCACCTTATTCAAACCTGCGCGATCCACTTGCGATGCGTGTGAATCGACATCAAAACCCCAAACGCTGACATCAATGTCACCAGCGAAGTTCCGCCGTAGCTAATGAACGGCAACGGCACCCCAACCACCGGCAACAGGCCACTGACCATACCGATGTTGACGAAAACGTAAACAAAAAAAGTCATGGTCAGGCTGCCGGCGAGCAATTTGCCAAACAGCGTCTGCGCCTGGGCGGTAATCACCAGGCCGCGACCAATCAGCAGCAAATAGATCAGCAACAGCGCGCAAATGCCCACCAGGCCGAACTCTTCACCCATTACCGCAATGATGAAGTCGGTATGGCTTTCGGGCAAAAAGTCCAGGTGTGACTGGGTACCCAGTAACCAACCTTTGCCAAACACGCCCCCGGAACCAATCGCCGCCTTGGACTGGATGATGTTCCAGCCGGTGCCCAGCGGGTCGCTCTCCGGATCAAGGAAGGTCAGGATCCGCTGCTTCTGGTAGTCGTGCATAAAGAAGAACCACATGGCCACGGCCACCGGGATCGCTGCGGCCAGCACGCTGAGGATCCAGCGCCAACGCAGGCCGCCCATAAACAGCACGAACGCCCCGCCCGCGAGGATTAGCAGCGAGGTGCCGAGGTCGGGCTGGCGCACAATCAAGATGAACGGCACGCCGATCAATATCAGGCTGATGCCCACGTGCTTGAGCTGCGGCGGCAAAGTGCGCTTGGACAAATACCAGGCGATGGTCGCCGGCATCAGGATCTTCATGAATTCCGACGGCTGGAAGCGAATCACCCCCGGAATGTTGATCCAGCGCGTCGCGCCCATGGCGTTGTGGCCCATTACGTCCACCACCACCAGCAGCAACACACCAACGACATACCCCAGCGGCACCCAGCGCGCCATGAAACGCGGCTCCAGCTGGGCGATAACCACCATCGACAACAGACCCAGGCCGAACGACGACGCCTGCTTAATCAGCAGGTCCCAGTTTTTACCGCTGGCCGAATACAGCACGAACAGGCTGCCGGCCGCCAAGGTCAGCAGCAAAATCAACAACGGGCCATCAATGTGCATGCGCTGCAGCAACGTCGCACGGCGACGCATCACATCCTCGCTGGAGAGGATGCGGTCAAAATTACTCTTCACGGGCCGTAACCTCAGTACTTGAAGGGGGGCCGCCATATTCGGGTTTGAGCCTGCCGTCGTCGGCCAACAGCCAGGCGTCCATGATCTGGCGCACCACAGGCGCCGCGACGCCGGAGCCGGACTCGCCGTTCTCGACCATCACCGCCACCACGATTTTCGGCGCGTCGGCCGGCGCAAAGCCGACAAACAAGGCGTGGTCGCGGTGACGCTCCTGAACCTTGGAGCGGTCATATTTCTCGCCCTGCTTGATCGCGACCACCTGGGCCGTACCGCTTTTGCCGGCAATGCGGTATTGCGCACCGACCGCGGCCTTGCGCGCCGTGCCACGGGCGCCGTGCATCACTTGCTGCATACCGTGGTTGACCTTGGTCCAGTCGGACGGGTCGCGCAGCACAATGTCCGGAATCGGGTTTTCATCCACAGGCTTTTCGCCTTCGATGGTCTTGGCCAGGTGCGGGCGGTTCCACACGCCTTTGTTGGCCACCAGCGCGGTGGCCTGGGCCAGTTGCAGCGGTGTGGCCTGCATGTAGCCCTGGCCGATGCCGAGGATCAGGGTTTCGCCCGGGAACCACGCCTGGCGACGGGTCGCGCGTTTCCACTCCCGCGACGGCATCAAGCCAGGGGATTCTTCGAACATATCCAGGGAGACTTTCTGACCAAGGCCGAACTTGCCCATATAGGCAGACAGGCGATCAATCCCCAGCTTGTGGGCCAGGTCATAAAAATAGGTGTCGTTGGAACGCATGATCGCGGTGTCCAAGTCGACATAGCCGTCACCGGTGCGGTTCCAGTTACGGTATTTGTGATCGTAGTTGGGCAGCATGTAGTAGCCGGGGTCGTAAACGCGGCTCGAGGCCGTGACCACACCCGAATCCAGACCGGCAATCGCCACCGCCGGCTTGATGGTCGAACCCGGCGGGTACAGCCCGCGCAGTACGCGGTTGAACAGCGGCCGATCGATGGAATCACGCAACTCGGCATAGGCCTTGAAGCTGATACCGGTCACAAACAGGTTCGGGTCGAAACTCGGCTGGCTGACCATCGCCAGTACTTCGCCAGTGGCCGGGTCAAGCGCCACCACGGCGCCACGACGACCGCCGAGAGCCATCTCCGCGGCTTCCTGCAACTTGATATCCAGGCTCAGCACAATGTCTTTGCCGGGGATCGGGTCGGTGCGCTTGAGCACACGCAGCACGCGGCCACGGGCGTTGGTCTCAACTTCTTCGTAACCCACCTGGCCGTGCAACTCCGGCTCGTAGAAACGCTCGATGCCGGTTTTGCCGATATGGTGGGTGCCGCTGTAATTCACCGGATCGAGGCTTTTCAGCTCTTTCTCGTTGATGCGCCCCATGTAGCCGACCGAGTGCGCGAAGTGTGCCCCTTGCGGGTAATGCCGCACCAACTGCGCCACCACTTCCACACCCGGCAAACGGAACTGGTTCACCGCAATGCGCGCGATCTGTTCTTCATTGAGCTCGAACAGGATCGGCACCGGCTCAAATGGCCGACGCCCCTGTTTCATGCGTTTTTCGAAGATCACGCGGTCTTCCGGCGTCAGTTGCAGCACCTCGACGATCACGTCGAGGACCTGCTGCCAATCGCCGGAACGCTCGCGGGTCATGCTCAGGCTGAAACTGGGCCGGTTGTCTGCTACCACTACGCCATTGCGGTCGAAAATCAACCCGCGGGTCGGCGGGATCGGCTGCACATGCACCCGGTTGTTTTCCGACAACGTGGAGTGATAGTCGTACTGGATCACCTGCAGGTAATACAGGCGCGCAATCAGCACCGCAATCAAACCCACCACCAAAAAAGCGCCAAACACCACGCGCGCGCGTACCAGACGTGCGTCTTTCTCGTGGTCCTTGATGCGGATCGGCTGGGTCATCGGCAATGGCGCAGATTATTTGTGGTAAGGGTGCCCGGACAGAACTGTCCAGGCGCGATACAGCTGTTCACCGATCAGAATCCTTACCAACGGGTGCGGCAACGTGAGTGCCGACAACGACCAGCGCTGGTCCGCCCGCGCGCAGACTTCCGGCGCCAGCCCTTCGGGGCCGCCGACCATGAAGTTGACGGTACGCGAGTCCAGGCGCCAGCGGTCCAGTTCCACCGCCAACTGCTCGGTGCTCCAGGGCTTGCCGTGCACCTCGAGGGTGACGATGCGCTCGTTGGGGCCGACCTTGGCCAGCATGGCTTCGCCTTCCTGCCGGATAAAGCGCGCCACGTCGGCATTCTTGCCCCGGGTGTTGAGCGGTATTTCCACCAGCTCCAGCGACAGCTCAGCGGGCAGACGCTTGGCATACTCGTGCCAGCCTTCTTCCACCCACTTGGGCATGCGTGAACCGACAGCGATCAGACGCAGGCGCACAGCCGTTCCTTATTCCTGGTCTTTGTTGAGCTTGTCGAAGTGCGCGTGGCCCACTTCCGGGCTGTGGTGCTTGCCATCGGCCGCGCGGCTCTGCTCGGCGCCTTTCCACAGACGCTCCAGGTCGTAGAACTGACGGGCGTTGCTGGTCATCATGTGAACGATCACGTCGTCCATGTCCAGCAGTACCCAGTCGCTGTCGCCCTTGCCTTCTTCACCCAGTGGCTTGACGCCTTGGGCTTTGACGGCTTCGCGAACCTTGTCGAGCATCGCGCCGATCTGGCGGTTGGACGTACCGGTGGCAATGATCATGTAGTCGGTGATGCTTTGCTTGTCGCGCACGTCCAGTACCTGGATGTCCTGGGCTTTAACGTCTTCCAGGGCCGCCACGGCGACTTTTACCAGCTCTTCGCCAGCCAGCTCTGGGCCGGTGTGCGCTTCTACCGGCAGCGGGGCGCTTTTGAACGTGCCTTTGCGCTTAACTTTGCTTACGTCTTTGTTCGTCATATAAAACTCGTTTTGCTCGTATGTTCGGGCGCTCGCTGCACGAATGTTCGTGCGATCAAGCGCGCCTTTTCAGTTCGACGCACGGTAAAGCCCGTGCGCATCGATGTAGGCCAGGACCGCGTCAGGCACCAGGAAACGTACCGACTTCCCGCTGGCCAGCAGTTGACGGATCTGGGTGGCGGACACCGCAAGCGGGGTCTGCCAGACGAATGCAATATTCCCGTTCGGCCCGGTCAGGGCCAAGGGGTCACTTACCGATCGCGCAGCCAGCAGGTTGCGCAAGGCATCCGGCGATTCGCTGTCGGCATCCGGGCGTTGCAAAACCAGGATGTGGCAATGCTGGAGGAGTTCCTCCCAGCGATGCCAAGAGGGCAGGCCGCAAAATGCGTCCCAGCCCAAAAGCAGAAACAACTGGTCATCTGCGGCCAACTCGGCGCGCATCAGTTCCAGGGTGTCGACAGTGTAGGACGGTTTATCGCGTTTGAGTTCGCGGTCGTCCACCACCAGCGGCGGTATACCGTCTACGGCCACGCGCACCATCTCCAGGCGTTGCTGCGCAGACACCTGCGGCATATCGCGATGAGGCGGGCGCGCATTGGGCATCACGCGCAACTCATCCAGCGCGAGGGCATCCGCGACTTCCAGGGCACTGCGCAAATGGCCGATGTGCACGGGGTCGAAGGTGCCACCGAGCAGCCCGATGCGTTTACCCATCAAGTGCGCACATGACCGTCGCCGAACACCACGTACTTCTCGCTGGTCAGGCCTTCCAGGCCGACCGGGCCGCGTGCGTGGAGCTTGTCGGTGGAAATGCCGATCTCCGCCCCCAGGCCATACTCGAAGCCGTCGGCAAAACGCGTCGAGGCGTTGATCATCACCGAGGCGGAATCCACTTCAGTGAGGAAACGCCGGGCATCGCTGAAATGCTCGGAAACAATGGCGTCGGTGTGCTTGGAGCCGTATTTGTTGATGTGTTCGATGGCCTGGTCCAGGTCGTCGACGATGCGAATCGACAGGATCGGCGCCGTGTACTCGGTGTACCAGTCGTCTTCAGTGGCTTCGATCACGTCCGCGCCCAGCAGTGCACGGGTGCGTTCGCAGCCGCGCAGTTCCACGCCCTTGTCACGGTAGATGGCAGCCAGCGGCGGCAGCACGCGCTCGGCAATGCCGACGTGCACCAGCAGGGTTTCCATGGTGTTGCACGGGGCGTAGCGGTGGGTCTTGGCGTTGTCGGCGATACGGATCGCCTTGTCGAGGTCGGCCGCGATGTCGATGTACACATGGCACACGCCGTCCAGGTGCTTGATCACTGGCACCTTGGCATCACGGCTGACGCGTTCGATCAGGCTCTTGCCACCACGCGGCACGATCACGTCGACGAATTCCGGCATGGTGATCAACGCGCCTACGGCAGCGCGATCAGTGGTTTCCACCACCTGCACCACTTCAGCCGGCAGCTCGGCCACGGCCAGGCCCTGCTGAATGCACACAGCAATGGCGCGGTTGGAATGAATGGCCTCGGAACCGCCCCGCAGGATGGTGGCGTTGCCCGACTTGAGGCACAGGCTCGCGGCGTCGATGGTCACGTTCGGGCGCGACTCATAGATGATGCCGATCACACCCAGGGGCACGCGCATCTTGCCCACCTGAATGCCGGACGGCAGATAGCGCATATCGCGGATTTCACCGATGGGGTCAGGCAGCTTGGCCACCTGACGCAGGCCTTCGATCATGTCGTCGATACGTGCCGGGGTCAGCGCCAGGCGGTCCAGCAGGGCCGGCTCCAGGCCATTGGCGCGGCCGTTGGCCAGGTCCAGTTCGTTGGCGGCGGCCAACTCGGAGCGCGAAGCATCCAGAGCATCGGCGGCAGCCAGCAGGGCACGGTTCTTCTGCGCAGTGCTCGCACGGGCGATCAACCGCGAGGCCTGCCGGGCAGCGCGACCCAGGCGGGTCATGTAGTCAAGAACGGACTCAGTCATGGTCAGGGAGTCTTGGCAAAGAGGAAAGCGGCAGATTATAGCTGTGACGCCGCCCGACTGACAGCGGTGAGGGGCGGATGGTCGAAATGAACTGTAAAAACTTGGGGTTCAGCGGTAATTAAGGTGGGAGTTGTTATTATTCGGTCACATTTAGCCGTATTAACCTGTGCCGCCATGTCCAGTTTTGCCCCACAGCTCCCCGCCAGCGCCCTGCCCGACAGCTTCTTCGACCGTGACGCGCAAATACTTGCGCGCCAATTGCTCGGCAAAGTCATCCGCCATCGCGTCGGTGAAACCTGGCTTTCGGCGCGAATTATCGAAACCGAAGCCTATTACGTGGCCGAAAAAGGCAGCCATGCCTCACTCGGCTACACAGAAAAGCGTAAGGCTTTGTTTCTGGATGGTGGGCACATCTACATGTACTACGCCCGTGGCGGCGATTCGCTGAACTTCAGCGCCCACGGCCCCGGCAATGCGGTGCTGATCAAATCGGCTTACCCGTGGGTCGATGAGCTGTCCGGCCCGGCGAGCCTGGCGCAGATGCTGCTCAATAACCCGGACGCCAATGGCCAGCCGCGCCCCTCGCAAAAGCTCTGCGCCGGCCAAACGCTGCTGTGCAAAGCATTGGGCCTGAAAGTGCCGATGTGGGACGCCAAGCGCTTCGACCAGGAACTGCTGTTTGTTGAAGACGTGGGCCAAACCCCGACGCAGATCATCCAGACCACCCGCCTGGGCATCCCCAGCGGGCGTGATGAGCACCTGATGTACCGCTTTGTGGACGCAGGTTATGCGCCTTATTGCACGCGGAACCCGCTGCGCCGGGGCCAGGTCGAAGGCCGTGATTATTTTTTGATTTGAACAGACAGAAGCAGCCAAGCAGATCGAATGTGGGAGCTGGCTTGCCTGCGATAGCGGTTGAACATTCACTCTGGAGGTGACTGACACACCGCCATCGCAGGCAAGCCAGCTCCCACAGTTGATCGCCACTGCCGATATAAATGGAGTGAAGTTTTATGGGCCAATGGCTCGATAGCATTACCGGCTGGCTCACACTGAACCCCGAATGGCTGGCGGTGGCGGTATTTATCGTCGCGTGCGTTGAGTGCCTGGCCATCGCCGGTCTGATCGTGCCAGGCACGGTATTGCTGTTTGCCATTGCGGCCCTCGCCGGCAGCGGTGCGCTGTCGTTGAGTGAAACCTTGCTGCTGGGCTTTCTCGGCGGCTTGCTGGGCGACGGGGTTTCCTACTACCTGGGCCGACACTTCCATCAGAACATCCGCCGCCTGCCCGGTTTACGCCACCACCCGGAATGGATGAACGGCGCCGAAACCTACTTCCATAAATACGGCATCGCCAGCCTGCTGGTCGGGCGCTTCATCGGCCCGCTGCGCCCTATGTTGCCGATGGTGGCGGGCATGTGCGACATGCCGTTCCCACGCTTTGCCGCCGTGAGCATCGTGGCCGCCGCCGGCTGGTCGGTGGCCTACCTGCTGCCGGGCTGGGCCACCGGCGCGGCCTTTCGCCTGCCGCTGCCGGAAGGTTTCTGGCTGGAAGCCGGGATTGTCGCCGGGTGTATCGCGGTGTTGCTGGGGCTGAGCTTGAACAGCAGCCTGCGCGGCCATCGTCGTGCCACCTTGTGGGTCGGTTGCGCCAGCCTGACGTTGTTGATCGCCCTGTTTATCGGCTATCCCCACCTCAATCACTTCGACCAGGGCCTCAGTGCGCTGGTGCAGGAGCACCGCAGCCCGTGGCTGGACGAGGTGATGGTGCGGATTACCCAATTGGGTGAATTCAGGAAAATGTTTATCGCCAGCGCGATTTTCACCGGCCTGCTGCTGGTGGCGCGGCAATGGCGGCATGCCGTGTTCGTCGGCGCCACGTTGGCGGGGGCGGCGGTGATCAACACCGGCACCAAACTGTTTTTCGCCCGTGGCCGCCCGGAAATCCTCACAGAGCCACTGACCAGTTTCAGCATGCCCAGCGGCCACGCCTCCGGCGCCTTTGCATTCTTTCTCGCACTGGCGGTGCTGGCCGGGCGCGGGCAACCCACGCGCCTGCGCCTGACCTGGATGTTGCTGGGCTGTATTCCCGCCGCCTTCATTGCCTTGTCGCGGGTGTACCTGGGCGCGCATTGGCCCACGGACATCCTGGCCGGCACCTTGCTGGCGATGACGGTGTGCGCCTTCAGCCTGGGCGCCAGCCAGTACCGCACCCCACTGCCGGCGATGCCGCAAAAGGTCTGGTGGTGGATGTTGCCGGTGGTGGTCGCGGTGCTCGGTTTTATCGCCTTCACCGGCACCCCCCACGCGTTGCTGCGCTACGCCTACTGAGTGAAGAGTTCGCCCTGCAACTCGTCGAGCAACATCTGGATCGCATCCAGGCGTTGCTGCGGGTCATCGAGTTGCAGCAGGTCGATCTTGTCGGCCTCGGTGAACGGCAGCAAATACGCCAGCTGATTGCCCAAGGCTTGCTGGCCCTCGGCATGGGCGTCCATGTCCAGCGAGGCCACCATCGGGTGCTCGGCCAGGGCCTGGAGCAACGCCAGCAGGTCAGCGTCCTCTTCTTCCAAAGGGTGGTCGGGCTGTTCTTCGAGCCATTGCACCTCGGCTACCAGTAACTGGTCCTTCTGCACGCCGGCGTCGCGTACGCGGAAGCGGCGACCACCTTCGACACGAATCCCCAGCAGGCCGTTGTCCTGCTGCTTGAAATCGCGGATCAGCGCTTCACAACCGATCAGCGCGTAGCCGTCCGGTGCCATGCCGACTTCCTTGCCGTCGAGGATGCACACCACACCAAAGCTTTCGCCCTTTTTCATGCAGCGGCTGATCATGTCCAGGTAGCGCGCCTCGAACAGTTGCAAGTCGAGGGTGCAGCCGGGGAACAGCACGGTATTGAGCGGGAACAGCGCCAGACTCATAAAGGTTTCCTTAAACCTGGTTTAAACGATCACCGACACGGCCAACGGCAGGAAAACCGCCGTGCCCACGCCCATCAGACTCATGGCCAACGCCGCAAAGGCGCCGCACTCTTCACTTTCCTGCAAGGCCACCGAGGTGCCGACGGCGTGGGCGGTCATGCCCAGCGCCATGCCCCGCGCCTCGGGGCTGTGCACGCCGAGGCGCGACAGGTACGCCGGGCCGATCATCGCGCCGATCACCCCGGTGATCAGCACAAACACCGCCGCCAGCGCGGCCACGCCACCGATCTGCTCGGCCACCAGCATGGCAATCGGCGAGGTCACCGATTTGGGCGCCATGGTCATCAGCATCATATGTTCAGCGCCGAACCACCAGCCCAGCAGCACGCACAAGCCGGTGGCCACCACCCCGCCTATCACCAGCGTAGTAAATATCGGCCAGAACAATTGACGAATCCGTCGCAGGTTCAAGAACAGCGGCACCGCCAGGGCCACCGTCGCCGGGCCGAGCAGGATGCCCATGATCTCGGTGCTCTTGCGGTATTCGACGTAGGTCAGGCCGCAGCTGAGCAACACGCCGATCACCAGCAGCATCGACACCAGCACCGGTTGCAGGAAAATCCAGCGGGTTTTCTCGAATGCCGCCAGCACCAGTTGGTAGGCGCCAAGGGTGATGCCGATGCCGAACAAGGGGTGATGAATGACGGCCGCCCAAGCGCCCTGCCAGTCGCCGATCATTGATCGCGCTCCTTGCGCTTGACCATGCGCTGCATCAGCACGCCGACAAAGCCCATGGCGATCACCAGCGACAAAACGAGCGCGCCGATGATGGCCCAGAAATCGGCGGCAATGTCCTTGGCGTAGACCATCACACCCACCGCCGGCGGCACCAGCAGCAACGGCAAATAACGTAACAGGCTGCTGGCGGCCAGGCTCAGGGGCTCGCCGACTTCACCGCGCCAGATCAGAAAACCGAGCATCAGCAGCAAGCCGATAATCGGCCCCGGCAGCACCGGCAACAGCAAATGGTTGATCGCGGTGCCGATCAATTGAAACAGCACCAGCCAGGTCAGTCCCCGTAACAGCATCGCTCTCTCCCCTCTAAAGCTGGGACGCATTATAAGCACGCCCACCGTATGCTTCGGCATTCGCCAAAAGCATGGTGGGTTGACCGGGTGGGTTGCCCATGATGATCTACATTGGTTCTCTGTAACTCATAAAAACAGAATCGATGAACCAAGGAGAGTCGCAATGCCCTATGTACCTGTAGCGCAGCTCAAAGATTATGTCGGCAAGGAACTGGGACGTTCCGATTGGCTCACCATCGACCAGGCGCGTATCAACCTGTTCGCAGAAGCCACTGGCGATCATCAGTTCATCCACGTCGACCCGGTCAAGGCCGCCAAGACACCGTTCGGCAGCACCATTGCCCACGGTTTCCTGTCGCTGTCGCTGATGCCCAAGCTGATGGAAGACATCCTGATCATGCCCGAAGGCCTGAAGATGGCCGTCAACTACGGCCTGGACAGCGTGCGTTTTATCCAGCCGGTGAAGGTCGACTCCAAGGTCCGCCTGAACGTCACCCTCACCGACGTGACCGAGAAAAAACCTGGCCAATGGCTATTTAAGGCCACCGCCACCCTGGAAATCGAAGGCCAGGAAAAACCCGCTTACATCGCCGAGTCGTTGTCACTCTGCTTCGTGTAAGGCCGTGCCTGTGGCGAGGCAATAAACCTTGCCACAGTGTATGTAAATTTATGTATGAATCTCGCAGCTGCGGCATACTCGGCGCTTAATTATCCGGATCCCGCTATGCGCCCACTCGCTCCCCTTGCCCTTGCCCTGTTGCTCACCGCTTGCGGAGACGGCGAATCGCTGTTGCCGCCCGATGCGCGCCTGCCCGACGGCGGCCGTTATCGGGGTGATGTGGTCAACGGTTTGCTGCAAGGCCAGGGCCGCGTGGACTACCCCAACGGCAGTTGGTACGCCGGCCAGTTCGACAAAGGCCAGTGGCACGGCCAGGGCGAATGGCATGGCAGCAACGGCGAGGTCTACAAAGGCCAGTTCCAGCAAGGCCTGTTCGACGGCCATGGCAGCCTGACCACGGCGGGCAGCAGCTACGTCGGCGGTTTCAAGAACGGGCGACGCAACGGCGAAGGCACCCTCAAAGAGGGGCAGATGACCTATCGCGGCGAATTCAAAAACGATCAATATTCCGGCCTTGGCCGCCTGGAGTTGGCCGACGGCAGCCAGTACCAGGGCCAGTTCGTGCACGGCAAACCCAATGGCGAAGGCCAGCGCAACGACGACAGCGGCAACCAGTTCAGCGGCCGCTTTGTCGACGGCCAGCTTGAAGGCAATGGCACCTTCAACAGTGCCGACGGCGATATCTATGTCGGCCAGTTCAAACAGAACCAGCTCAACGGCAAGGGCCGTTATGAAAACGCCGACGGCGACGTGTGGATCGGCCAGTTCAAGGAAGGCGCGCTCAGCGGCAAAGGCGAGCTGATCGGCGTGGACGGCAGCCACTACGTGGGCCAGTTCAGCGAATGGCGCTTCAGCGGCGAAGGCCGCCTGAACCTCACCGACGGCAGTTTCTATGTCGGCGGTTTCGACAGCGACAGCTATCAAGGCAAAGGCACCCTGGTGCTCACCGACGGCACCGTGCAGGCCGGCACCTGGGTCAACGGCATGCGCGTGCGTGACGCCGATGGCAAGTTGCTGCCCGACCCACTCGAGGTCGGCATACTGGCCCAAGGCCGCTTGCTCGATGCCGCCCTCGCCGCCGTGCCACCTTCCACGCCTGCCGTCGAGCTATACACCCTGGTGTTGGCCGGCGATGGCAAACAAAGCGTGTTCCTGCGCGAAGCCGATTACGTCAGCAACATGCTCGCCACGCGCTTCGGCGCGCGCGGGCAGATCCGCCTGGTCAACCATCGCGACCACATCGCCGACCGCCCGCTGGCCACCCGCGAAAGCCTGCGCCGCGCCGTGCAAACCCTGGCCGAGCGCACCGGGCCGCAAGACCTGGTGTTTATCTACATGACCAGCCACGGCACCCACGAACACGAACTGGTGCTCGACCAGCCGCGCATGGAACTGGCCGACCTGCCCGCCGATGAACTGGCCGCCGTGCTTGCGCCGCTCAAGGAGCGTGACAAGATCATCGTGATTTCCGCCTGTTATTCCGGCGGGTTTATCCCGGCCCTGAAGGACGAACACACGCTGATCATGACCGCTTCGCGCGCGGATCGCGTGTCCTTCGGTTGTTCCGAGGAAGCGGACTTCACCTACTTCGGCGACGCCCTGTTCGCCCAGGCCTTCAACCAGACCGACGATTTGCAACAAGCCTTCAAACTGGCGCAGTTGCATGTGGCCGAGCGTGAACAGGCAGACAACTTCGAAGCCTCTGAACCGCAGATCTGGGCGCCCAAAGGCGTGATCGCACACTGGCAATTGTTACGTAAACAGCAGGCACGAAAGGCGCTCGAAAGCGTCTCAATGAATAGCAAGGAAGCCAAAGGCAACTAAGCTGTAACGTGTAACAAGGGGGAAACACCATGTACCTGACACCTCAGCATATCCTGCTCGCAGGCGCCTCCGGCCTGACCGGTGAACACCTGCTCGACCGCCTGCTCAACGAGCCCACAGTGACCCGCGTACTGGCACCTAGCCGCAAGCCACTGGCCGAACACCCGCACCTGGAAAACCCGGTGGGCAACCCGACGGTGTTGCTGCCGCAACTGAGCGGCCAGGTCGATATCGCCTTCTGCTGCCTGGGCACCACGATTAAAAAAGCCGGCTCAGAAGAAGCCTTCCGCGCGGTCGACCTGGACATGGTGGTGGCCTTCGCCAAGCGCGCACGGGAAATGGGCGCGCGGCACCTGATCGTGATCAGCGCGATTGGCGCCGACCCGAAATCCTCGATCTTCTACAACCGCGTCAAAGGCGAAATGGAACAGGCGCTCAAGGCCCAGGACTGGCCGCAACTGACCATCGTGCGGCCTTCGTTGCTGCTGGGGGAACGCCTGGAGTCGCGCCTGGCCGAGAAAATCGCCGGGCCGTTGTCGCGGTTGATTCCGGGCAAATACCACGGCATCGAAGTCTGCGAACTGGCCCGCGCCATGTGGCGCCTGGCGCTGGAAGAACAGGATGGCGTGCGGGTGGTGGAGTCGGATGAGTTGCGCAAGCTCGGCAAGTAATTTTGCGGCGCCTGTGCCCACGCCATCGCAGGCAAGCCAGCTCCCACCTTTGGAATGCATTCCCCTGTGGGAGCCGGGCTTGCCCGCGATAGGGCCGGCGCATTCAACACAACACTAAAGCCCGCCCGTTGCGTTGAACCCCACACCCAACACCGTCAATAACGACAGCGGCAACAGCAAGGTATCGAGCAGCGCACTGGCCGGCAGGTCCACATGCGGATAGCTCGGCGCCTCAGCGCCAAAGCGATCCTTGGCGCAACAGCCGCCATTGATCGCATACAAATCCAGCCGCGTGCCGGCATACACCACCGGTGCCCCAGGTTGCGCGGCATCCAGGGTGCGCGCCGTGGCGCAGCCCGTCAGGTGCAGCGCCAACACCACCAGCAGCGCCTTATTCATCGCTGCTCAAATGGTGCTCGCCCCAACGTGGCAGCATGTCCTGGGGAATGTTCAGCAGGTTGAGAATGCGCGCCACCACAAAGTCCACCAGGTCATCGATGGTTTGGGGCTGGTGATAAAACCCTGGCGAAGCCGGCAAGATGGTCACGCCCATGTTCGACAACTTGAGCATGTGCTCCAGGTGAATGCTCGAATACGGCGCCTCGCGGGGCACCAGGATCAACTGGCGGCGCTCCTTCAAGGTCACGTCCGCCGCCCGCTCGATCAGGTTGTTGCAGGCGCCCGTGGCAATCGCCGACAAGGTGCCGGTGGAGCATGGCACCACCACCATCGCCGCCGGCGCGCCGGAGCCGGACGCCACCGGCGACATCCAGTCTTCTTTACCGTACACCTTGATCTGCCCCGCCGCCGCGCCGGTGTACTCGGTGAGGAAGGCTTGCATCATCTGCACCTTGGCCGGCAGTTGCACATCCGTCTCGGTGGCCAGCACCAACTGCGCGGCCTTGGAAATCAGAAAGTGCACCTCGCGATCTTCGCGCACCAGGCAGTCCAGCAGGCGCAGGCCGTAAGGCGCACCGGAAGCGCCGGTCATCGCCAGGGTAATGCGTTCCGGGCCACTCATTGGAGCGCCTCGGCCAGCTTGCCGTGCAGGCCGCCGAAGCCGCCGTTGCTCATGACCACCACATGGGTGCCGGGCTTGGCCTGGTGTTTGACGTGCTCGATGATCGACTCAATGGAGTCACACACGATGGAGGGCACCGTGCACAGCGCCGCAATCGCCGGCAGGTCCCAGCCGAGATTGGCCGGGGCGTACCAGACCACTTGGTCGGCGTCGTTGACGCTTTGCGGCAAACCATCGCGGTGCGCGCCGAGCTTCATGGAATTGGAGCGCGGCTCGATAATGGCAATGATATTGGCATCACCGACGCGCTTGCGCAGGCCATCCAGCGTGGTCGCAATGGCTGTTGGATGGTGGGCAAAGTCGTCGTAGATGGTAATCCCGTTCACATCAGCAACTTTTTCCATGCGGCGTTTCACGCTCTTGAACGCGCTCAAGGCGGCGATGCCCATGGACGGCACCACGCCCACATGCCGTGCGGCCGCCAGGGTGACCAAGGCATTGGCGACGTTATGTTGACCGGTCATGCCCCATTCAACGACGCCCTGGGCCTCGCCTTCGAACAGCACTTCAAAGCGCGAGCCGTCTTCGCTGAGCAACTTGACCTGCCACTGCCCGCCCGCGCCGGTGGTTTGCACCAGCGTCCAGCAGCCCATGTCGATCACGCGCTGCAAGGCCGCTTCGGTGGTCGGGTGGATCACCAGGCCTTCACTCGGGATGGTGCGCACCAAATGGTGGAACTGGCGCTCGATGGCGGCCAGATCGGGGAAAATGTCCGCGTGATCGAACTCCAGGTTGTTGAGGATCGCGGTGCGCGGGCGGTAGTGGACGAATTTGGAACGTTTGTCGAAGAAGGCGCTGTCGTACTCATCGGCCTCAATCACAAAAAACGGCGTGTCGCCCAGGCGCGCCGACACCGAGAAGTTCTGCGGCACGCCGCCGATCAGGAAACCCGGGGCCATGCCCGCGTGCTCCAGCACCCAGGCCAGCATGCTGCTGGTGGTGGTCTTGCCGTGGGTTCCCGCGACCGCCAGTACCCAACGGCCTTGCAGCACATGGTCGGCCAGCCACTGCGGGCCGGACACATACGGCAAGCCTTTGTTGAGTACATATTCGACCGCCGGGTTGCCACGGGACATGGCGTTGCCGATCACCACCAGGTCCGGCACCGGGTCAAATTGCGCGGGGTCGTAACCTTGGGTCAGTTCAATACCCTGGGCCTGCAACTGGGTGCTCATGGGCGGGTAGACGTTGGCGTCGGAGCCGGTGACGTGATGGCCCAGCTCTTTGGCCAGAACCGCCATCGAACCCATGAATGTGCCGCAGATACCTAGAATATGAATGTGCATAGTTGACCTCGTAAACATCGAGGCAGGTTAGCGCAGGGAGTAGGAAATCGCACCTTTTAAACGGTTGCAGCGCGAGCGAACTGCGCCAGGCACTTCGCTCGAGGGCGCCTTGTTCACGCGGCGAAACACTTTAAGTAGTTGCCTTGATTGAGTGGGCAACTGCTGTTGGGTGGTTGCGTCGGAACAACTCACTGCGAGGTGTACGACACTGGCGCTAACTAGACCGCTGGAGTGTCAACTCGGGTGATCACCACTTGTCGCTCGGTCGCGTTCACGTCGGGCGATGGCTGTGAATAGCTGGCGTCGGCAGCGTAGCGAGTGGGCTTGACGGCAATAGGCTTGCTGCCAAACCAGGGCCGAGGGTGACGATCAAGGCGCGCGCCTTATTGATCATCACCCTCATGCCGTACGGATCGCCGTACCAGCACCTACCGGGTGGCCTGCAGCGCAGAAGACTGCTGAGGTGGTGTCGGACCCGATCCGTTCTCCTTGAATTCTCCTGCCGTCTCAACATGTCCATCACTGTCCTTTATAGCAGTAGAAGTGTCGTAACGAAGATCACGCAACTCTTTCACCGTAATTGGCGTGAAGTCGTTCAATGCAGGGCCATAGGGTTTCAGTGTTTGGGGGTCAATGGCATACCACTTGCTGCCTTGTTTAACCGCAACAACGGGAACGTCACTACCCGTTTTATCCAGCGGCCGGTACGTGCCATCGGCGATGGTCTGCTTGTAACTACCGTGCGGGACATTCCAACCACGCCCAGGCAGATAAAACTTATCCCTAAACGAGGCCAAGTCAACAGAAGGCGCCGCCTTCAAAGCGCTATTGCCCAACTTAAAGAAACCACTCCCGACGTCATAGAACCCCTTAAACGGAATACCTTCCTTAAGTCCTGCCTTGGCAGCGCCTTTTAAAAATGTCAGGACTGAACTTACCCCTTTGGCACCAACGTTAACCGCCTTAAAACCGCCTTTGGCAGCAGGATTAAACAAGCCGATAAAGTCATAGACCCCATTGACAACTGCATCATGCTTATTGCCTTCTATTATATTTTTCACAAGATCGTGAAAAGGCAGGAGGCTCAACAAAAAGTTTTTGACAAAGTGCAATCGAGCGCGGTTTTTTTCGGAGTCGGATAGGCCATTCGCCGCGGACTTCAGATTATCGACAGCCGTTTTATAATCATCACTTAACTGTTTGGCAAACGTACTCATCCTTTCCGAGGGGGTATTCTCCTGCGTCAACGTATGTGGCTCTGGTCGTTCCGGAGCCCCTATATAACTCCAGATCGGCTTTAGGGCGTACGCCTTCCCTTTAACAATCAAACCAGTATTACCAAGGCCTTCGTTCTTTATACGCCACCCTTCAGGAACGCCAGGCAGAGGGTCACCGTTTTTGATGATTTTCCCTAACTGTGGCGAGTAAATATAATCGACCCTTTCACCTTTATATTGCGTCTTGATGAAAAACGCACCCACTCCGAACATCTGAAATAAAGGCTTACTCTCACTGTCTTCAGGAAATTTTGAGAAGGGTGCCTGGCTCAAATGCTGCATTTGCGTCCTGCCGAACTCAAGTCGTTGCCGATCTTCACTCGGCAACAGCGATACTTGATGCAGGAACATCTCACCCGCCGCCTTGCTGAAGCTGTCGGCGTACGCGTCAAAACCCTCAACGAATTTTTTCTTTATGTCCGGCAGCTGGTTGACACTCGCAAGAATAACCGCCCTGGAAAATTCTTTATTATTAGAAGTCCAACCATACCAGGGGTGAAGTGTTCCAGACATATAAAGGTCCACCAGGGAGGTTTTTGACGTATGCAGCCCACTGCGACGCGAGAATATTTTTTTCTCAAACAAGTGGGCGTGTTCTTCACCGAATACCTTGGTTAACGCCTCCAGCGCCAAATCCAGACGAGTCGGCAGCGGAGCCAGAACACCTTCCAGAGTAGCTGCCAGGCGCTTGGTCTGTTGTTCCATGGCCGCCGTTACGCTCGCAATGGCTTGCTCGGAGTAGCCCTCACTGTTTTCCTTGATAATGTTTTTAGCGACACCCCAATCGATCACCGCCTGCAAAACAGCAGCTTTCGTCTGATACTCTTGCTCCCGTGTAACAGGCTCCAGACTCCCTTGTTCCCGGATCTGATCATAGCGCTTGCCCGCCGACGACCCCGCGGTGTTTTGCTCACGACGAAAGACTTCAGCGCTGAACATCACCCATTGCGGGGAACCAAAAACCACTGATTCGGGTACATCTTTGACCAAAAACTCCGGAGCCGACATAGCCAGCAATTGGTAAGCGGCCACCTTCGCCATCTCGGGGCCGACGATACCTTCCATATGGGTTTCAAAGCGCTTGACGATCTCGGCTGGCGTACGCCCCACGTTGTCTGATTGGCGCAAGTTATACCCGGCTAAATTATTACGCTCCCCCCCCGCTGACGATGGGTTGACTTCCAGCCCCAACGCCGTGAGCAGTGCTTCCTGGGCACCGGTTGCGGTGGGCAATGCGCCAATAGCCTCCTGCAGTTGCTTACCCAGTGCACGGGCTTGGGGGGTGTTTATCAAGACTTTCAGAAACGCTTCGGGATCGGTATCGGCCAGCGCCCTGCCAGACGCTGGAACCGCACGTTTGAGATACTCGAAAAGGCTTGGAGCCTTCCCCTCTGCGCCCAGCGGAACCTGCGTTTGAAGAGCCTTCCAGGCACTGACGGTTTCGCTTATCTTTTTCCGGGCGTCCTCGCCCAGTGGTACATCCTTAGTCAGCAACCCACCAAAGTCACCCTCAGGTGGCGCACTTAAGGGCGCTGCGAACAACACATTCTCCAGATTGACGAGCGCTTCCTGTGTCGTCGGCACTCGCAAACCGTAAGCGGCCATCAATTGCTTGAGATTCATCGTGACAGGCTGCGGTTGGTCTTCGCGCCAAAAGACGGAGTGCGGTGCGATCTCTACGACGATGGATTCCAGATCCGGTTTCGCGCCGGGCGTCTCGATATGTTTTTTCAACGCAGCGAGCAGGTTATGGTACGTGTCGGCTTCACCCGTTTTACTTAAAATATCAACAGGCACCTGATGGTCGGACGACATATTCGCACCGGGGCCATTAATAAATTGACGAACAAGGTTCGAATCGACCGTGCGTGAGCGTCCTGATCCGGCAAGTTCATAGACGTCTTCCCGGCGCAATATGCCAGAAGGCGCCAATTTTTTAGCAATGGCTATCAAGTTGTTAAACAACGCTTGGCCGCCTGGAACATCCTGGATCTCAGGCGAATCTCTATTTATTTTTTTTCTTCCGAAGTCAAACCAGATCTCACCTTTGGTGTGATCAAGGTGAGTAAATGCACCATGACCACCAAACATGCTCTCCAATTGCCTGAACGCAGAGGAATGGGCCGCAAACCTCAGTGCTTCAACCCAACGACCCAGGGTCGACTCGGGTGGAACCGGCACACGCGATCCGCCTGAAGACTTCTGCTTCCAATAATCTTGCTCCACACGCGCATCGGCCGCTGTTCGGGCAGCCTCAAGGTCATCCGACGACGTGTTCTCACTCATCACGGACGGTGCATTACCCGCATGACGGTTCAGTTGAGGAAAACCACTTTTTTGTAAGCCAAAGGGCGCAGCACTTATAGTATGCACAGTCATATTTCATCTCTCTTTCAGGCTTTCGATGAACGGCTTGCAAACGCACCTGAATCAACAGCGCAAATCGCGAAAATTTTTTATAAGGCCAGCCAAATTTAAGGCTTACCTAATAAGCGCCCACCCTAAAAGGCAATCATTCAAATAGCCCAACTGCGAGCTATTTTAATTCCCCGTACCCTGAGCGCAGACCGTGGTTCGCTGCTGCGTCATGGCACGCTGGTCGATGCGACGATCAGTTATTGCACGAATAATCAAAGTGTTCACCCGCGCGATGGTTATTGTATGAAAACACGCTAAGCAGTTGCCCCTGTTACGTGAGCAACTGCCTACGCAGTGGATCCGTCGGAACAACCCACTACAACGTGTACAACGCTGGCATTAACTATTGCTTGGCTGTGATAGCTTTCATCAGCTCGGTGATGTATGCCATTCTGGATTCCATGCCAATAGCCCGACTCTTGATATCATCTTCCTGCGCGCCGAATGTCGGGACCTGAACTTCAATATTCAGCGCTTTCGCTTCTTTAGCAAACTCTACTTCAAGGTGGTCAAGCATCTCATCAAGATAGTCCATTCGCTCTTCATTTGTCTTTGCCAACCACTCTATACTTGGTTTGACACCCTCTTCTGAACGAAGGCTACCCAACGTATTGGCTAATAGGAATACACGCCTCTGAGATTCATCAACCAACCGCGACTCCATAACATGTTGCTCTGTTGCCGGAGTTTTCGGTGGATTGATTTTGGGCTTGAGAAATTCAAGAGCGACGTTGGCGGCGAATGTCCCGGCAACTGTTAAGGGTACTGTGATCGCTGCCGAAATTAAGGCGACCTTGCCAATATTTCGCCTTTCAAGCGGAAGTGCTCGATCCGGCTTCGCAGCTTTAGGCTTCGCGACCGCCTCGGCGCTTTCTTCCAGATTACTCTGCGAAAAAGGCTCCACCTCCTTTCCGTCTACTCGACCTGCCGTCGGCTGAGCAAATAGCTTATCCCGGGCGTCAGCATCTTTTTGAGCTTGCCACTTCTTCCTGTTGGCTTCTCTGTGTTGAGCCACTTCCGGAGTAACTGGGGCCTCTGTATCAGGGGCATCCCCAGCCTGGCGATGACCCGTGGCTTGCCCCGGCCCGTCGAAACCCACTTTTTTATCAACAAAACCCTGATCAAAATTGTTATTGCTACCGTCTGCCGGCTTGGACCCTCCCGGGCCTTCTACCTTAGGTGCTCCACCTGTCCTTATAACGCTAGGCGTCTCGGTCCTGGTGAATCCACCACTGAAAATCTCCCCAAACTTTATGAATACTACCGGCCTTGCTGCTGCATTTGAAAGCATCATAATGATCTACCTAATGATTGATTTGCATTAGAAAGCCATCCATTTCTTCCACTTACTGTGTAACAGATAGGCTGCAAGCAGTTCCAAGCTACAAAACAAATAGTTCAGTCCTATAATAAATACGCAACAATCTTGGAGCGTACTTTCCAAGCGCGCAGGCGCACTTCACCAGCCAGCCTGATACTCATCAGCCTGCTAAATCGCTCAACGATGCGCATCGCTTATAAAACACTTACACTGATGCGGTGAGCACTCGTCAATCCACCCGTCTGAACATCATTACGTTTTATTCGACGGCGCCTGTGCGCTCAGCACACCAAATTGCGCTAACTGAGGACCAAAGGGTGTATTCATGAGGGAACTGTACGCATACCAAGCCCCGTTTTTTAAGACAGCGACTACTGGCCTACGCACACCATCTGATTCCACCTGATAGAAGCCCTTGACGATATCACCGTCCTTATAAGTCCTTGTCACTTCATAAGACCTATAATTGCCTTTGAGTCGAGGAAGCACCTCATCGGCGTGTTTGTACACCCTCGTCATATCCTTACCGACAGCCACCACCCCTCGCTTGATATTTCTCGGCAGGTTAATGGCATCGGTAACGCCCAGCGAAGCACCGAGACCAGCAAAAAAAGAGCGCTTGAGTACTTTGCCTGTTGACTTGCCCAGTTTCAACGCCTTGTTCGCGGCACTTGCCCCGGGAAGAAAAAACCCCAAAATATCGAACCCGATATTGAAAACTGCGCCTGCGACATTCCCCGATATCGCATCCTTAATACCGTCATAGAAAGGAATAAGCGAAAGGAGAAAGTTATTGACGGTTTGAACACCTGCTGTATTTTTTTCAATCCTCGTTTCACTGACAGCCTGTGCTTTCAAATGCCCATAATCTTTAGTAAAAAACTTACCCACCACAGTAGCCAGCGAACCGTTTCGTCGAGAAAAATAAGGAACTCGTCCTTCGCCGGTGACCTCAGGCACATCACGGTCCTGATTGGTGGCATCAAATTTCGTAAAAACATTATACGTGCCGGGTACGCGGGCTTTGGAATCCGGGGAAAAATACTTGCTGTCATCAAAATTTGACGGTTCTCCCGGCCCCCCCTTTTCCTTAACGATCTTTCCTAGGCCTGGGTAGTAACTATAGTACTCGACCTTGCCGTCAGCTCCCTCCACTTTCATAAGTACACCTTGCCCCCCTTCCAACTCTTTGAGTTCATTAGGGGTCGGCGTTCGTGGTCGGCGCCCGGGGTACAGTTGGCTGCTGTTCGTTTCTTCTGTACCCAAAAAAGGGCGAGACACGCCCATGAACGTGACATCCGCTTGGTTGATACGCTCTTGTTCGGCTATAGGCAGCAGAGAAACCTGATACTTGAACTGGATAGCCCAGGCCGCCGTTTGAGTCTTCGTATAGTCTTCAAACGTTTCAGAAAATGTTTTATTGATGTCTGGATCAAGCTCGGAAAAGCGAGACTTAATCGTTGCCCAAGGCAATTCCTTTTCATTTATCGGCGCCCACCATTCCAGATTAAGGGGCTTCGTCATGAAGACATCAAGTGGCGATACACGGTACCCGTCATCCATTTTACTTCGTAGTGTTATCTTCGTCGGGTCAACACCCGGGAACACCCGCTTGAACTCAGCCAGCGCCAACGCCTCACGAGTGGGCGCTGGCTTCATCAGCTCAGCGCGTGCCCACGCCAATTCCTTTTTCTGCTTTTTTAACACTGTTAATGATTGCTCGACGTCTTCGAACGTATATTGACCCTTGGGGTTGTTTTTAATCACCTGATTAGCGAGCCCCCATGCAATAAGCGAATCGGCGGACGCGGCAGCTAACTCATCCCCACCGTCAAGAATACTAAGCTGCGCGTCTGCATAGTTCATGACTTGACTGAGCGTCATGTTCCCCGATGCGCCAGGCGCTTCTTGCTCTACCAGTGCAACGGCTATAGAAAAATCCGCCCACGTATGAGACCCATAAACAAGTCCAGGTGGAATATTTTTTACCAGGAGTTCAGGGGCGACGGCTGACAGTAATAGTTGCGCAGCAAGAGGCGCCGCTTCAGCACCCACCTTAGTTTCAAGGTAAGCGGTAAACCGTTTGACGATTTCAGCAGCGGAGGCACCTGCATTTTCGCTTTTATAGAGGTTATAACCCGCCAAGTTGAAGCGTGACTTTTCTGGATTAGGGTCAAGCTCTTGCACAAGCGCCGCAGTCACGGCCTCAGTTGCACCGGTCGGCGACGCTGCTGATTTGATTTTACCTTGTATAGTTTTGCCCAATGTTTGCGCCTCGGGCGACCGAATGAGTTGGTCAAATGCAAATGAAGGGTTGTCCGCAATCACCTGCTTTGTAGACGTCGCAAGTGTGCTGGTCAGGCCGCGTAACAAACTGCCTGCCCCCACCCCTGCCTGCGGATCAGGTGCCTGGCTTGCATGCTTGAACTTCCACTGATCCACCACCGCTTTCATCTTGCGTAATTCAGTTTTGTTCAGCAGCCCACCAATATGCCTGACGCCACCAGCGTCAACCCCAGGCACCTTATGCGCAAGGTCAAAGGTCAGCGCGTTAGCCAGGTCATGCGCCTGCGTGCTGTCGACGGGTAGTTTATGCCCTTGCTTTTCGAGCAGTTGTGCAACACTTATCTCTCGGCGCTGTTCGGTAAGAAATAAACTTGAACGTCGGTCAATCGGGACCATAACGTTATTCAGATCGATCTTCCCTCCAGCATCGTCTACCTGGGACCTCAGTGCAGCGATAAGTGCATGACGGTTAGCGTCATCACCCAGCGCCTTGCCCTGCTCCGCTAATGCTTCTACCGATCGCTGCGACGCATGCCCCACAGGTTCAAACTCAAACGCGGCGCCTTCTATCAATTTCTCACGGTGCGAGGCAGCTTGCGAAGGGGAGAGGTCGATAGGCTCTCCATAAAATCGCCCCACCGTGTACAGCGGCATCTTACCGTCCGGCCAGGGGTAATTGAACGCCTGGCCGAGCATTGGAGCGATCGCCTTGGCAATCGATAACAGCACGCGAGAAACATCTGACCAGCCCGAATCATCTTTTAGGGAAAACGTCTGCAGCTTGCCATTTACAAGGCCGGTCAACTCCCCGAGGACGGGATCCAGTTTGAGACTCCTGGTATCGAGCCCCTGTGCTTTCGCCCACGATAAAAATCCAGGGCTTTTGAAAGCACTGTCCAATTGGGTGCGCCAACGCCCGAGTGTGGACTCAGGGGTGACTTGAACGTCAGGCGGCGCTATTGAGGCGTGATAGGAGCGCGTCGCTAATGCGATCGCGTAGGTCTTCGCCAATTGAGCGTCAGCCATTGCACGCGCGTCGGGACTGTCAGGCATTTGCGCGTGTGTGTTGCTGTGAACGACTGCACTCTTGATGGCAGCCGCAGGAAGTTCGCTTACCACGTTGCCTGATAAGGTAGGCGTTACTCTGACGTCTTGAAAATTTGTCATTTCCACACTCGCGTACGATTCAAATGAATAACTGTTCGTACGCTGAGTGGTGCAATATCTTACAAGTCATACAAAAAAAATTCGGAAAAGCTTACCCAGATATTTCAGTTCTAAACGTCGCCCTCATCAGCGCCTCATAATCAGGCTTCATATGTGTTGCGGTAAAAACGTGCAGATTACGCTTGTGGACACCGTTCGATACCATGCTTGCGTAACTTCCGGTAAAGCGTATTCCGGCTCACGCCCAAACTTTCTGCTGCGTGGGACATGTGCCAATGTTGCTGCTTCAGTGCGTTGAGCAACACTACGCGCTCTGCATCGTCCAAAGCGCCCCCTTGCCGGGGCTCGACAACCATCGCCGCTCGCGCCTGGCGGATGAGGGGCGGCAAATCGTCCAACCTGATTCGCCCGTTCTCGCACAAGGCCGCCAGGGTGCGAAGTACGTTGCGCAATTGCCGAACGTTGCCCGGCCAGGCGTAGTCGAGCAACGCGTGCCGCGCCTCCTCATCAAGCAAAACAACCTGTCCTGCTGCCTCTTGCGCCAGCAAAAACGCCAGTAATTGCGCTTTATCACTACGCTCACGCAGGGGCGGCACGGCTATTTCAAGGCCGTTGAGACGATAGTAAAGATCTTCGCGGAAGCTACCGTTCGCAACACGTGCCAACAGGTCACGATGGGTGGCGCTGATGATTCTGACGTCTACCGCCTGCGGCGCACCGCCGATGGGCACCACCACGCGATCTTCCAGCACCCTTAAAAGGCGGGTTTGCAACGCGAAAGGCATGTCGCCAATCTCATCGAGAAACAGCGTGCCGCCGTCGGCTTGCTGTAATTTGCCACGCATCCCTTCCTTTAACGCGCCGGTAAAGCTGCCGCCGCGGTAACCGAACAACTCACTTTCAATCAGGTTTTCCGGGATGGCGGCGCAGTTGAGAGCGACGAAGGCGTTATTGGCACGCGAGCTGGCCTGATGCACGGCCTTGGCGAACGCCTCTTTACCGCAGCCGGTTTCGCCGTTGATCAGCAGCGGCACGTCGCGTTCGAACACCCTCAGCGCCTTGTTAAAATCACTCTGCAACGCAGGGTCGCCCAGGCAGATACCCGGCAGGCGTGGCGCCTCGGGCTTGGGCAGCGGCGCGGGCAAACTCTGCACCTGCCCGCGCAGCGCGGCGAATAACTGCCGGCCATCGCGCGTACGCAACGGCCAGCTGGCCGTGGCATTGGCGCTGGCACGGCCGAGCAGTTGGTCCAGCGAACACTCGAAAAACGCCTCTACCGGCTGCCCGAGCAAACCGCCGCGCGCCTGGCCCAGCAGGTTCAACGCACTCTGGTTGACCGCACAGATACGCCCTTCACCGTCGAACGCCAGCAACCCTTCGCTGAACAACCCCACGGACTCCGCCTGCAGGTGAAAGCGCAGCAGCCAGTGCTGTTCAAAATGGCGCAGGAAGTAACAACTTTCGATCATCTTGGCCGACAAGTTCACCAGCGCCATGGTGTGGAACTGGCTTTGACGCGACACGGCCTCACGCGCCGATGACACGTCCAGCACGGCCAACAGTTCGCCATGGGGGTCGAACACCGGGCTTGCCGAGCAGGTCAGGCCGGTGTGGCGGCCGCGAAAATGCTCGTCGCGGTGAATGGTCAGGGACTGGCGCTCCACCAGGCAGGTGCCGATGCCGTTGGTGCCTTCGCACGCCTCGCTCCAATCGGCGCCCAGCCACAGGCCTGCGCGCTCGAACACCTTGCGCTCGGCCGGCGCAGTCACGCAGTTGAGGATCACCCCGCGGGCGTCGGTGAGCAGCACCGCATGCCCGGCGCCGGAGAGCTGTTGATGCAGGCTGTTCATCTCGCTGCCGGCGATGTGCAGCACTTGCTGCAAGCGCTCGCGACTTTCGAGCAGGCGCCCGTGCTCAAGCACGGTGGGGGCCATGGTCAGCGCCGGGTCGAGGTGATAGTCCTCCAGGCAGCGCAGCCAGGAGCGGGCGATGGATGGGTCGCTGCCGGGGCCCTGGCCGAGGTCTTGCCCACGGGTGACGGTGAGGACTTGCTGGGCATGGCGACTGAAATGATCGTTATGCATGTTCTTATTATTCTCCCTGCGTGAGAACGGCCAGCATCCCCCAGCCATCCGGGCATTGCAATCCCGGGCCGACCCACTGGTCACAGGCTGTACCGTTTATGGCACAAACTGTCACCCCACCTGTACCGCAAGTGTCACAGCAACGCTTTGCAACAAAGCCAAAACCCTTGATTTACCTGGCGTGCAAGGCGGTGGCCCGACCTTTGCTCTACGCTTTATCACGCGCAACACCGCTGTACTCCAATAAACATAAAAGCAGGAGATACCCACCATGCGTTACGCACATCCCGGCACCGAAGGCTCAATCGTTTCCTTCAAGGCCAAGTACGGCAACTTCATCGGCGGCGAATTCGTTGCACCGGTGGACGGCAACTATTTCACCAACACCTCGCCGGTCAACGGCAAGCCCATTGCCGAATTCCCGCGCTCCACCGCCAAAGACATCGACAAGGCCCTGGACGCGGCCCACGCCGCCGCTGACGCCTGGGGCAAGACCTCGGCCCAGGACCGTTCGCTGGTGCTGCTGAAAATCGCCGACCGTATCGAACAGAACCTCGAACTGCTGGCCATCACCGAAACCTGGGACAACGGCAAGGCCGTGCGTGAAACCCTCAACGCCGACATCCCGCTGGCCGCCGACCACTTCCGCTACTTCGCCGGTTGCATCCGCGCCCAGGAAGGCACCAGCGCCGAGATCAACGAACTCACCGCCTCCTACCACTTCCACGAGCCACTGGGCGTGGTCGGCCAGATCATCCCGTGGAACTTCCCGCTGCTGATGGCCGCCTGGAAACTCGCGCCGGCCCTGGCCGCCGGTAACTGCGTGGTGCTTAAACCCGCCGAGCAAACCCCGCTGGGCATCAACGTGCTGATGGAGCTGATCGGCGACCTGCTGCCGCCTGGCGTGCTGAACGTGGTGCACGGCTTCGGTAAAGAAGCCGGTGAAGCCCTGGCCACCAGCAAGCGCATCGCCAAGATCGCCTTCACCGGTTCCACGCCGGTGGGCTCGCACATCATGCACGCGGCGGCCGAGAACATTATTCCGTCGACCGTTGAGCTGGGCGGCAAGTCGCCGAACATCTTCTTTGCCGACATCATGAAAGCCGAGCCTTCGTTTATCGAAAAAGCCGCTGAAGGCCTGGTCCTGGCGTTCTTCAACCAAGGCGAGGTGTGCACCTGCCCATCCCGCGCACTGGTGGAAGAGTCGATCTACGACGACTTCATGAAAGTGGTGATGAAGAAGATCGAGCAGATCAAACGCGGCGACCCGCTGGACACCGACACCATGGTCGGCGCCCAGGCGTCCGAGCAGCAGTTCGACAAGATCCTGTCCTACCTGGAAATCGCCAAGGGCGAAGGCGCGCAACTGCTCACCGGTGGCAAGGTCGAGCAACTGACCGGCGACATGGCCGGTGGTTATTACATCCAGCCGACGCTGCTCAAGGGCACCAATGAGATGCGCGTGTTCCAGGAAGAAATCTTCGGCCCGGTGGTGAGCATCACCACCTTCAAGGACGAAGCCGAAGCCCTGGCGATTGCCAACGACACCGAGTTCGGCCTCGGCGCCGGCGTGTGGACCCGCGACATCAACCGCGCCTACCGCATGGGCCGCGCGATCAAGGCGGGCCGTGTGTGGACCAACTGCTACCACCTGTACCCGGCGCATGCCGCGTTTGGTGGCTACAAGAAGTCCGGCGTGGGCCGTGAGACCCACAAGATGATGTTGGACCACTACCAGCAGACTAAAAACCTGCTGGTGAGTTACGACATTAATCCGCTGGGCTTCTTCTAACTAACACCCGCTCCCCCACTTGAAATGCAATCAAGTGTGGGAGCTGGCTTGCCTGCGATAGCAGTGGTTCAGTCAGCAAAAGTAGTGACTGCCCTACCGTCATCGCAGGCAAGCCAGCTCCCACATTTGAATCTTCGCAAGTACTCGCAACTCACGTTCGACACAAAGAGGTCGAGCTAAAACAATAACAACGGACGGTACTTCCCCATGCCTAGCGAACCCACTGGCTCTTCCGTCGACTTCGAAAAAGTCGGCACCGACTATTTCCAACAACGCGAACTGAAAAAAGGCGCTGCCGGTTGGGTGCTGCTGGTCGGCCTTGGCGTTGCCTACGTGATCTCCGGCGACTACGCCGGTTGGAACTTCGGCCTGGCCCAGGGTGGCTGGGGCGGTATGTTCCTCGCCACCTTGCTGATGGCCACCATGTACCTGTGCATGTGTTTCTCCCTGGCCGAACTGTCTTCCATGATTCCTACCGCCGGCGGTGGCTACGGCTTTGCCCGCAGTGCCTTCGGCCCTTGGGGCGGGTTCCTCACGGGCACCGCCATCCTCATTGAATATGCGATCGCGCCCGCCGCCATCGCGGTGTTTATCGGCGCCTATTGCGAGTCGTTGTTCGGCATCGGCGGCTGGATGATTTACCTGGCGTTCTACATCATCTTTATTGGCATCCACATCTTCGGCGTGGGTGAAGCCCTGAAGCTGATGTTTGTGATCACCGCCATCGCAGCGATTGCCTTGGCTGTGTTCCTGGTGTCGATGGTGCCGCACTTCAACGTCGCCAACTTGCTCGATATCCCGGTGACCGAGGCCAAGGGCGCCAGCAGCTTCCTGCCGTTTGGCTATGTCGGCGTGTGGGCGGCGATTCCCTACGCGATCTGGTTCTTCCTCGCCGTCGAAGGCGTGCCCCTGGCCGCCGAAGAAACCAAGAACCCCAAGCGTGACCTGCCGCGTGGCTTGATCGGCGCCATTGTGGTGCTGACCAGTTTTGCCCTGTTGATTCTGGTGATTGCGCCAGGCGGCGCGGGCACTTACGCACTGGTCAAGTCGGGCAACCCGCTGGTTGAAGCGCTGGCATTGTCGTACGGCGGTTCGACCTGGATGGGCAGCTTCGTCAACCTGGTGGGCCTGGCCGGGCTGATCGCGAGCTTTTTCTCGATTATCTACGCCTATTCGCGGCAGATCTTTGCTCTGTCCCGCGCCGGCTACCTGCCACGCAAGCTGTCGCAGACCAACAAAAGCAAGGCGCCGGTGCTGGCCTTGATCATTCCCGGCATCATCGGCTTTGGCCTGTCGCTGACCGGTCAAGGTGACCTGCTGATTCTGGTGGCGGTGTTCGGCGCGACCATTTCCTACGTGCTGATGATGGCCGCGCATATCACGTTGCGCATCCGTCGCCCCAAGATGGAGCGTCCGTACCGCACGCCGGGTGGCATTTTCACGTCAGGTATCGCGCTGGTACTGGCCTGCGTGGCCGTGGTGGCGGGCTTTCTGGTGGATCCACGGGTGGTGATTGGCGCGGCGATCATCTATGGAGTATTAATTGCTTACTTTGCTTTCTACAGCCGGCATCACTTGGTAGCGGGCACGCCCGAAGAGGAATTCGCGGCGATCCAGGCCGCAGAGGCCGCCTTGCACTGATAGCCGTAAACCTCGGCGCGAGCATCTGCTTGCGCCGCCCAGGAGACACTGTATGGCAAGCTTTTCCCACGCGGTGGGTACACAGACTTACCGTTTCGACAGCCTCAAGGACGTGATGGCCAAGGCCAGCCCGGCGCGCTCCGGCGACTTCCTCGCTGGCGTGGCGGCGCAAAACGACGGCGAGCGCGTTGCGGCGCAAATGGCACTGGCCAATATCCCGTTGAAACACTTCCTCGAAGAAGTGCTGATCCCCTACGAAAGCGACGAAGTCACCCGGCTGATCATCGACACCCACGATAAACAGGCGTTTAGCGCAGTCAGCCACCTCACCGTCGGCGGCCTGCGCGACTGGCTGCTCAGTGATGCGGCCGATGAACAAAGCCTGCGCGCCCTGGCACCCGGACTGACACCGGAAATGGCCGCCGCTGTGTCGAAGATCATGCGCGTGCAGGATTTGGTGCTGGTGGCGCAGAAGATCCGCGTGGTGACACAGTTTCGCGGCACCATGGGCCTGCGCGGGCGGCTGTCGACCCGGCTGCAACCCAACCACCCCACCGATGAGCCGGCCGGCATCGCCGCCAGCATTCTCGACGGCCTGCTCTACGGCAACGGCGACGCCATGATCGGCATCAACCCGGCCACCGACAGCATCGCCTCGATCTGCGCCATGCTGGAGATGCTCGACGCGATCATCCAGCGCTACGAAATCCCCACCCAAGCCTGCGTGCTCACCCACGTGACCACCTCCATCGAGGCGATCAACCGTGGCGTGCCGCTGGACCTGGTGTTCCAGTCGATTGCCGGCACCGAAGCGGCCAACGCCAGTTTCGGCATCAGCCTGAGCGTGCTGCAGGAAGGCTACGAAGCGGGTTTGAGCCTGAATCGCGGCACCTTGGGCCAGAACCTGATGTATTTCGAAACCGGCCAGGGCAGTGCCTTGTCGGCCAATGCGCACTTTGGCGTCGACCAGCAAACCTGTGAAACCCGCGCCTACGCCGTGGCGCGGCATTTCAAGCCGTTTTTGGTCAATACGGTCGTAGGTTTTATCGGCCCGGAGTACCTGTACAACGGCAAGCAGATCATCCGCGCCGGCCTTGAAGACCACTTTTGCGGCAAGCTGCTCGGCGTGCCGATGGGCTGTGATATCTGCTACACCAACCACGCCGAGGCCGACCAGGATGACATGGACACGCTGCTGACCCTGCTGGGCGTGGCCGGGATCAACTTCATCATGGGCATCCCCGGCTCCGACGACATCATGCTCAACTACCAGACCACCTCGTTTCACGACGCCCTGTACGCCCGGCAAACATTGGGTTTAAAACCGGCGCCGGAGTTTGAGCAGTGGCTGGCGAAAATGGGCATCTTCACCCAGGCCGACGGCAAGGTGCACTTTGGCAACAGCCTGCCACCGGCGTTTCGTCACGCCTTGAAGCAATTAGGATGAAAGAGCCGCCCGTGCAACTCGACCTGCCTGACAACCCGTGGCTGGAACTGCGCCGCCTCACGCCTGCACGCATTGCGCTGGGCCGCACCGGCACCAGTATTCCCACCAACGCGCAACTGGATTTCCAGTTCGCCCACGCCCAGGCGCGCGACGCGGTGCACTTGCCCTTCGACCACGCGGGCCTGAGCAGCCAAATGGCCGAGCGCGGGCGTGACAGCCTGCTGCTGCACAGCGCTGCGGTGGACCGGCACATGTACCTGCAGCGCCCGGATCTGGGTCGACGGTTAAGTGATGAGTCAGCCCAGAGCCTGCGGGACTACGCCGCCGCCAACCCAGGCGGCGTGGATTTGGCCGTGGTGGTGGCCGATGGCCTGTCGGCGCTGGCGGTGCATAAACACACATTGCCGTTTCTTACACGCATGGAGGAGCAGACCCAGGCTGAAGGCTGGTCCTTGTCGCCGGTGATCCTGGTGGAACAGGGCCGCGTGGCCGTGGCCGATGAAATCGGCCAGTTGCTGGGGGCCAAGATGGTGGTGATTCTGATCGGCGAACGGCCGGGGCTCAGCTCGCCGGACAGCCTGGGGCTGTATTTCACCTACAACCCCAAGGTCGGCCTCACCGATGCCTACCGCAACTGCATTTCCAACGTGCGCCTGGAGGGCCTGAGCTACGGCATGGCCGCCCATCGCCTGCTTTATTTGATGAAAGAAGCCTGTCGTCGGCAGCTGTCGGGGGTCAACCTCAAGGATGAGGCGCAGGTTCAAACCATCGAATCGGATGATCCTGACCTGATGAAAGGCAATTTCCTGCTTAGCCCACCCAATGACTGATCGCTGCACGATTGCGCTTTTTTGCGTCATTAGGCAGCATCGAGTCACGGCCGCGTGTGTGGTCATACCCCATTTGGAAGTTGAGGCCTGGCATGCGGATTACTCAAGCGACCCTGGAACACCTGGACCTGCTGACCCCGTTGTTCGTCAAGTACCGTGAATTTTATGGCGCACTGCCCTTCCCGGATTCGTCGCGGGCCTTTCTGGAAAAGCGCCTGCGCCGCAAGGAGTCGGTGATCTACCTGGCCCTGGCGGATGATGACGACAAAAGGTTGCTGGGTTTCTGCCAGCTGTACCCGAGCTTTTCGTCGCTGTCGCTTAAACGCGTGTGGATCCTCAACGATATCTACGTCGCCGAAGATGCCCGCCGGCAGTTAGTGGCCGACAACCTGATGCGCACCGCGAAGAAGATGGCCAAGGAAACGCACGCGGTGCGGCTGCGGGTGTCGACCAGCAGTGACAACGAGGTGGCGCAGAAGACCTATGAGTCGATCGGCTTTCGAGAGGATACGGAGTTCAAGAACTACGTGCTGCCGATCAGTGAGGACTGACGCTGTTAGCCCAACCACCATAGATTCCCTGTGGGAGCGGGCTTGCTCGCGAAAGCGGTGTATCAGTTAATAAAGACTCGACTGACCCACCGCTTTCGCGAGCAAGCCCGCTCCCACCTTTACATCTAAGCAACATTTGAATCGGTGTAGAGCCTTGCTACCAGCGACACTCCCCGCTACAAAACCAACACGCTTTTCACCTCTCAATCCGTATAATGCGGACCTCTCAGAGTTGTAAGAATCGCGACATACGCTTGTAGCCTAACTTACCCGTAGCTTCCGCACAGGCCCGCTGAGCCGGGCCATTCACACAGGTGCCATTCATGGATTTCAACCCGCTCGACCTTATCCTGCATCTCGACGTGTACCTCGACATGCTGGTAAGAAACTACGGAGTGTGGATCTACGCCATTCTGTTCCTGGTTATCTTTTGCGAAACCGGTTTGGTGGTAATGCCTTTCCTGCCCGGTGATTCCTTGCTGTTTATCGCCGGCGCCATTGCCGCAGGCGGCGGCATGGACCCGGTCCTGCTGGGCGGCCTGTTAATGCTGGCAGCCATCCTCGGCGACAGTACCAACTACGTGATCGGACGAACGGCCGGGGAACGCTTGTTCAGCAACCCGAATTCGAAAATTTTCCGCCGCGATTACCTGCAAAAAACCCACGACTTCTACGACAAACACGGCGGCAAAACCGTGACCCTGGCGCGCTTCCTGCCGATCCTGCGCACCTTTGCGCCGTTCGTGGCCGGTATCGCCAAAATGCCTTACCCGCGCTTCTTCGGCTTCAGCGTGTTCGGCACCGTCCTGTGGGTCGGCGGCCTGGTCACCCTGGGCTACTTCTTCGGCAACGTGCCGTTTATCAAGAAGAACCTCTCGCTGCTGGTGGTGTTTATTATCCTGCTGTCGCTGGTGCCGATGATCATCGGCGTGTTCCGCAGCCGGTTTGGCCGCAGCTCCGAAGCCAAGCCGCAGTAACCCGCGATGTGGTCCCTCAGCGCCTGGCGTCGCCGGCGCCTGCTGGCCAAGCACCCGATTGCCGATGACACCTGGCAGCGGGTGCGCCATCACCTGACCTTCCTCGACGGCATCAGCGCCGAGCAGGACCAGTGGCTGCGCGAAGCCTGCGTGGTGTTCCTGAGTGAAAAGCACCTCACCGCCCTGCCCGGCGTCGAGCTGCATCAGGAACAGCGCCTGCTGCTCGCTGCCCAGGCGCAATTACCACTGATGAACCTGGGCGACCTCGACTGGTACCAGGGCTTCCACGAAATCGTGCTGTACCCTGACGACTTCCTCAGCCCCCAGCGCCATCGCGATGCCAGTGGCGTCGAGCACGAGTGGGACGGTGAACACAGCGGCGAAGCCTGGCAGCAAGGCCCGGTGATCCTCGCCTGGCCCGGCGTTCTGGCCAGCGGCCAGTGGGAAGGCTACAACCTGGTGATTCACGAGCTGGCGCACAAGCTGGACATGCTCAACGGCGACGCCAACGGCTTGCCGCCGCTGCACCACGACATGCGCGTGCAGGAATGGGCCAGCGTGATGCAAAGCGCCTTTGACGACCTCAACCGCCAGCTGGATGCCAACCCGGACGCCGAAACCGACATCGACCCCTACGCCGCCGAAAACCCGGCGGAGTTCTTTGCCGTCACCAGTGAGTATTTCTTCAGTGCCCCGGATTTACTGGTCAGCAGTTATCCCCAGGTGTACGCGCAATTGAGCCGCTTTTATCGCCAGGACCCGCTGGCCCGCCTGCACCAACTGCAAACCGGCGATGCCCGCTACCAGACTGAACCGCTGGCGCCACACGACGTCTGACGCATGGCATCGGCGTCAGAATATGCCTATAATCGCCGCCACTTTTAGGTCAATCCGGCCATGTTTCATGGCCAACTACGGGGGCACCGCCCAATGAGCTACAGCAAGATTCCGGCTGGCAAAGACCTGCCGAACGACATCTACGTCGCCATCGAAATTCCGGCCAACCACGCGCCGATCAAATACGAAATCGACAAAGACAGCGACTGCCTGTTCGTTGACCGTTTCATGGCCACCCCAATGTTCTACCCGGCCAACTACGGTTTCATTCCTAACACCCTGGCTGACGACGGTGACCCCCTCGACGTGCTGGTAGTAACCCCTTACCCGGTTACCCCAGGCTCGGTCATCCGTGCGCGCCCAGTCGGCATCCTGAAAATGACCGACGACGGCGGCGGCGATGCCAAAGTTATCGCGGTGCCACACGACAAGCTGTCTCAGCTGTATGTGGACGTGAAGGAATACACCGACCTGCCGCCACTGCTGCTGGAACAGATCAAGCACTTCTTCGAGAACTACAAAGACCTCGAAAAAGGCAAATGGGTGAAGATCGACGGTTGGGGCAACGCAGACGCCGCCCGCGCCGAGATCATGAAGTCGGTCGCTGCCTACAAAGGCTGATACCCGCTCCTCATTGCCCCGGCAATCAAAAAAGCCCCGACGATTCGGGGCTTTTTTTGTGGAAAAAATTAAACGCCAAGTTCAATGTTTAATTCGGAGCGTTTAATAATATTAGATAACTGAAATATCAGACTACAACCAAGCAAATCCCTACACACGAAACTCAACGCATAGTTTATTTGATGTGTTTTTCAGGCCAGTAAACTCTGCGTTTATGAATACATCAGGTGATCGACTAAAAGCGTTACTGCGGGAAGTTCATCTTTCCGCTTCCGACTTCGCCAAGAACCGTGGTGTCACGCCTCAACACGTGAACAACTGGTTCAAGCGCGGCGTGCCCATGGGCCGACTCAACGAGATCGCAGAACTGCTCTGCGTCTCCAGCCGTTGGCTGCGCACCGGCGAAGGCCTCAAACACCCACCGGCCAACTTCCTGCTGGAAGGCCCGGACCCAAGGAAGGGCATCGCCACCCGCGAAGAAAGCGGCAAGTACATCACGGGCCCCGCCCGTCTCCCAGAAAAAATCGACGTGGAGATCCCCCTCCACCCCACGTTCACCTCGACCGAGCGCATCCGCGTCTCCCTGCACACCCTCGAAACCCTCAACGTAAACCCCGACCGCGCGGTAGGCGCCTACATGGTCGATAACAGCATGACCGACATCATCCAGCAAGGCGCCACCCTCGCCATCGACCGAGGCCGCAGCCAAATCACCGACGGCGAAATCTACGCCGTCGAACACGACGGCATGCTCCGCATCAAATACCTCTACAACCGCCCCGGCGGCGGCCTGCGCATGCGCAGCCACAACGCCGGCGAACACCCTGACGAATACCTCACCCACGAACAACGCTTTGAACAGAACTTCGAGATCGTCGGCTGGGTGTTCTGGTGGTCCACGCTGAACAACCGCCGACCCGTCCCACTGGACGAACACCTGCTGGGCTGGGAAGGCTCTAAATCGGACCCTGAGGTAGGCATATGAGGTGAATGTGGGTAGAATGCCGCCCACATTTGGCAGGGGGTGGCTTTGCGCTACCTATCCTGCCTGGCGATGCGGAGGAGTTCCCGCAGATGCCCCTACTATTCAGCCCGACTCGACGTGGGCTGAGCGATTTGAAGGCTGGTGAGGTTTGTCAAAAACAAGCTGAGGCAGTCCCCGAGAAGCCGGCCACAAGCCGGCTTTTTAATGCCTGGAATACAAGGCTTTTAACGACCAACCTTCAGAAAAACCCACACTTTGACCCACACTTCAGAAACGTAGCCTGTTGCAAAAAACTAGGTTTTTCTTCACGCGGACACTAACGAACGCAGCTAGAAACGAGAAGTGCAAGCCAAAGCATGGAAGACCCTCAAAACGGGCCCTCCCCAACCATAGCTATTTCCTATTAAAGGACTCGACACCATTTGGTACGACCTGGAGACTAAATGGAAGAGTTCTAATGTACTCAACCATAAAATCCCAGTCCGGTTCCCCATCACTGGTAACCGGTAAGTTGATTGTTGAATTACACATGCGCATAGGGCGCCACTTCCGCCCATAACTCCAACGGTACTTTTCTGCTCTAATTATCGTCGCCAGAAAAAGACCTATCTCCGGTGACATTAAAACCGACTTGTCTTTTAGGTACAATGGTGTTACGTCATGCGTACAGGTAAAAGGGTGTGGTTGATAGAATGCCTCTGCGACTGAAGCGCCATTATTAGGCACAGTAATACACTGACCAGAAAATAGCTTACGCTCTAGAGCCTCACCAATCACTACCCTTCCATCTCTTGAATAGGATTCAAGATTGCGCATTTCAACGTACGAAGTTATTCCATTACATTTTTCCGATGCGCCGATAAAAGGAACGTCATCTTTGCTAGTGCTTATAGGTGGTTTTTTATTGTAGTAGCCATTGCGAATTTCAAATATTTCGTCATACCTAAACCTAACCCATCTTGAAATATCCAACGAAATAACTTGCTCAGCACTCGCAGGAGCCGAACCACCATCAAACATATTTACATCAAAATCATTTACCCAGCTTGGCAGATCACCAATATCCGGAACAACCAAATCTTTTAATGTTCGATTCGCTTGGCGGCCATAGCTGTATCGAAACCGATTAGACTTGATGCTAAGGCAGTAAAAAAGCAGCTGCGCCTTAGTTAGTTCAGACCTCGGTTTCAAAAGTGCAACATCGCGACCGACGTAAAAAGGTTGCTCTTGGAGATGAGTAGTTAAAACTCCGTTTCCCCCAAGAGCGCAAGAAAGATACCCGGCAGGAGCTGGTTCCACGCCTTTAATAGGTTCAACGAATGCAGAAATCCCATTATCTCCCATTTTCCTGGAGACAAATGGAATCCCGACCTCAGGCCTTACAATCGTAAGTCGGTTTAGCTCAAGAGAGTGCCCATATCGCACCTCGAAGATATCGCTGACCTTGGCCATTAAGCAACACCTTCTTCGTCATTGATCTCCGCACCTTCAGGGAGCGCCAACTCATTTCCGCCCAAAAGACGATATACAGCATAATCACGCACCACTTTCTCGAAGTCTCTCCGGGACAACTTCGAATAATCAGTATCCATGTAAGCTTCAGCACACCACTCGTCTTCAGCAGTAACTTTCTGCAAAACACTCTCACCGGCATGGACTTCTCGATTGCGAAAAGCGTCTACCCAGCGGTCACGGATAGCCGGCCACGAATCATGTGGGTCAACTCGTCCCTTATGCTTAGTTTTGGTATATCCATCTCGCTTCCAATAGCCGAACCAAGTTTTGCGATTCTCTACAGCATGGGGTTTATGTGCAGTAAAGACCATAATGCAGGTGATGACGCCTACTGGGTAGAAGAGCTCATCAGGCATAGACATCACTGCCTCAAGCGTGTGATCACGCATGATCTCTGCGCGCAAAGCACTAGCGGAAAGCGCACATCCCATGGGTACAATCGCAATCCCCGTGCCGCCTACTTTTAAGCAATCAAGCATGTGCTTAACAAAGCGTAACTCGTGCAGATCGCTGTCAGATTGGCTGTAGGGCGGATTGACCATCCCGACATCACAATTATGCTTCTTTATTGCTAATGTTATCCCATCATCAAAGCAACTTCCCTGATATAAATTCGCTTTACCGTCTCCACGAAGGATCATATTGGATGCAGCGAGAGCGAACATATTTGGTTGCTGTTCAACGCCCACCAAACCATCTTTACGAATTTTATCTTTATCCAACTCTGTAACAGAAAATTTAAACATTCGGTGCATCGCGGAAATTAGAAACCCTCCGGTACCGGCACAGATATCAAGGACTTTACTATCCTTGCTTACATTTGCAAGGTATGCAAAGAGCTCAGTAGTGTGACGTGGTGTAAGCACGATCCCAAGAGCTTTCTTGTCGCCGCCGGTGTACTTCAAAAACTCACCGTAAAATTGACCAACCACATCAAAGTCATGATAGACACCAATGAAGGGCCACACTTTACTTTTAAGCCGATCAATGAGTTCGTGAAGTGCGCCTTTCGGATAACTCTTCACTGGCTTACCCAACTCAGGATGCACAGCAATACTTGAGTAAGGCTGTGTCATATTATCCTTCTTGGCCTGAGGTAAATCTGCGCATTGGATCTCATATTGAATAACCCGCATCCACTCCTTCTGAAGTTGACTAGGCGAGTAAAGCCCGAACGAGGCGGCAAAAGCAGGACTACGCAAAGCGATGAGAGTACCACTAACGAGCAACGGCTTTTCGCTTTCCGTTAATTTCGCGTGGTCGCGCATAAACTCATGCAAGTCTGCAGCGAAACTCATTAGTTCGTCAAAACGTAGCTTTTTAACCGTCGGATCAAACGTAGCATGCTCAATATAGTCAGCCCAAGGGATAATGCGATCAATAGTCGCACCATCCTTAGCTTTCAACTCTTTTGGCTTATCGCTACCTTTCGGCCATAAATATGTTGATAGAAGCGCAGACTTCTTCGTCTCACCACTGATGGCGACCGAAATAACATTAAAATCTTTAGCCAAAGCTTTCGCGTAGTGCAGTACACCATCAACTGCATAACGCTGAGTTCGTTTGGCCTTCGCAGCATCCTCTTCATCCACCGACCCGGTTAGGAAAACTTCATCTAGAACATTACTGGCATGGTCTTTAACATCCGCCTTGCATTCGACGACAACCAAAAAATCAGAGGAGCTTGGCGCACTTATAATAAACTCTGGGGCACCTGTTCCGCCCCCACCAGATTTGCTCGCAACTTTTAGCGCTCGCTTTACCGCTTCAATGTTACTTTTCTGTTCGTCAACCTGCACATCGGACTCAGGATCATAAAAGCCACAATGCCGAAGTTCTTCACGTACAATATTTTCTGTTTTTCGCTCGTTCTTGCTCATTAACTAAAATGCCTTTTATTTATGCTCTGGGCGAAACCACATCACCCTGATAATCTATAAAAATTCCGTTTGACCCATCGCCTACTATTAGAGTACCGCTGGATCAAATACATAGTGTTGCTATAGGAAAATTGACATAGGTGTACGCACTTCTGCCTGGTGTTGCCAACCATAACAGACGCTCATCTGGTTCAAGGGTAGTAAATCCATTTCGTTGATGACTTATCCTGACTCATAAATGGTGTCCACACGGCCCTTTTTCTGAGGCAATTTTGCCACAGAAAAACACGCTGAATTCGAAGATACCTTCCAAAATTCGGCCAAACCCGGCCCCAATTTTGCGCAAAAAAGGTGATTTAGTCCGAATTGCAGCCTTTTGGGCTGATTTCATAGTCACATTGCGTCGATTTCTGCTCCCAAAATCAGCTCAGCAACCGATTCACAAGCGGAATGGACAGAAAATATCGCTCCACGACGATTGTCAGAAACGGTGAACACAACGACGCAAATTTATGCCCGCCATGAGGTGCAGACTCGGGGGTCAAGGGCGCAGCCGGAGGCCGCAGCCTGCAAGCGCAGCAAGCAGGAACGGGCGAGGACTGCGGCGCAGCGCACCCTTGACGCCATCGAAGGTCGCAATCTGGCCGAGGGGATGGGAAAGCTTCTCTTCCCAGCCCCCGAGCGTCCAGGGCGACCCCTGGGCCGGGGCGTGCGCCCAAAGGGGGCGCAGGTTTTAAGGAGCGAAGCGATGTCGCAGTCCAGCGGCACGCTGGCCCACCATTGACGTAGTCAATGTGTAGTGGATTACACAAAGTGTTGCGTTGCTCTTTGCTCCATCGGCAAACTACCCCTAGAACAATAAGACGGGGATACCGCGATGCAAAGAGATACTCTTGTATTGAGCGCTGATCAGAAAGCAATGTGGGCAGAAGCTGGAATTACGTTCCCAAGCAATCAACTGAATAAAGTTATTGAACGTGCCTTATCAGACTTGTCAACAGACCAACTGAACAACTCCTTTTATGAGATTCGCAGATTCGACGCGCCCCATGCTTTCGACGCCCTTCTAAAATTGCAAAATACAGGGGCGGCGCGTCGCGCATATTGAAGTAACTCGAGACGAGTTCCATGAAATTTTGCGCATAGATACGACACTGTTTGATCTGATCATGCAAACAATGGCTATGCTCCTGGATGTTTTACTGCGCCTCCTTGGAGGAGCGTTAAATAGCCGTCCAGCTGGCTCGACAGGTCTACCAAGAGTCACGCCGACTCCGCAAAAATACGTCCCCTCGTGGCAAAGGCAACTCCGGATCGAGCGTGACGACGATGAAGGGTATACCCGGTGAGTTTCGCGATCATCCGTACAACCAAGTTGAAGTCGATGGGCGCTGTAATGCGCTCTGGAAGGCACACTTTCCGTGAGCAACTCACCCCAATGCTGACCCTGCAATGACTACTAAAAATAAAGTCGTCGGGGCGACAAGCTCAGAAGAGCTTAAAGTGCGTTTGCAGCAGCGCCTGCCTGAAAAAATTAAAGCCCGGTCGGTGCTTTGTATTGAATACATGATCACAGCCTCCCCTGAAGCGTTTAAGCGTCATGGCGGTAGCCTGGATGATATGGGGAATGGATATTTCAACGACGCGCTGAGATGGCTTCAACAGCGCCACGGGAAGGAGAATGTTATCTCTTCGGCAGTGCATTTGGATGAGACCACCCCACACCTCGTGGCATACGTTGCGCCAATGACCGCCGACCATCGTTTATCCTGCCGCGACTTCCTCGGTGGCAGGGAAAAAATGAGGAAACTACAGTCCGATTTTCATGCAGCTTGCGGCAAAAAACGAGGACTTGAGCGCGGTATCGAAGGTAGCCGGGCAAAGCACCAGGACATCAAACAATTCTATGCGGCCCTGCGCGCAGCAAACCAGGCGCCAAAGCCCGACGCGAAGGACTACGCCGCCGCTGCCATGGGTATCAAAACAGCAGCATGGCGCAACGCCGAAGCGCTTGCGAAATCACAGGCTCAGGGTGCGGCATTGGCACCATTGATGAAAAAGAACTTGGCGGCGAGAGATAAGGCCATCAACAAAAAGGCCGATGACCTGAGCGACCGATTGCAGGTATTTGAGCATACCCGCCTGCTTTTGAAAGACGCAGAATATGAACTGGAGTGCCGTTCACGGGTGCCATGGTTGCATCACTACAACACTGCTGATCGGCTCGCCTGCCGAGCTGCCGCTTAATCTGCGCCAAGTGCTCTCGCCGCGCATCCGCCAGCCGATTAATTTGTCGGCGCCACCAACGCGGATCGCTAAGCCTACTAACCAGTCCATCCAGGGTGGAGTGCTTTGTTACTCGCACTTTCACTCCAAAGGCATGTGCTACCTGTACATGTTGGTTTTTTTCAAGCCTGGTGGCGCATACAAAATATTGACGGTGCGTCAGAGCGATTACTCGCGCAAGTTGTGTTAACTCCGCCTCATCGTAGGATGCGATCTGATCCAGAGCAGAGTCAGGGTTTGGAAGGAGGGTGAAGAAGATGTCATCGTTCCACCCTTTAAAAGGCTCATACTCATTAACGGCTTCGAAATAAAAGCCTATTTGAGGTTGAGTCGGAAACAAATCTTCAAAAATCTCAGCTGGCGTGATCTTCCGAGTAGCCTTGGTGGCACTAGACTTCTTCATGTCTGGGCACTTACACCAAGACGAGCATCAACCCACCCTTGAATCTCCTCGGAACTCCACCCTACCGCTCGCATAGTGTAGTGGTCTAATGAAACCGGACACCCATTTAGGCGAGAATGCTCGCCAGATCGAGGTGTCAGATGACCAAACAAC
>NZ_LJRY01000179.1:0-306 GCF_002742515.1 Pseudomonas sp. 2822-15
TAACCATTTCCCGTTAGCTCCTGTGTGTTAGCTGGTAACATTGCACGCGACCAACTCTCACAAATCCTTTTATATCAACAGCTTGCGCTTTAGTACGTGAAATAACACCCTTAGTTACCTGGGAACTCATGATATCGTAACATCACTTAGATGATCAAAATTAAGAAGCCGACATTCAAAAGGTCGGCTTTTTAATTACTCTCTATCTATTTCTTTATTATTCTTATTGTCTTCATTTTCAACCAGGTGCTTAAGAATAGACAGTTTGTTATTCCAAAATTGTTCGTAGTAAGCTAGCCATTGTTT
>NZ_LJRY01000180.1:0-198608 GCF_002742515.1 Pseudomonas sp. 2822-15
TCCTTGGCCCAGCGCGGCTAACCCGGCGTCCTGCCGGGTTACCCACGGATTCAAGCCTGCGTTCGGCCATCGTGGTTAACGGGGCGCCTCAGATCAAAATCAAGATCAAGATCTACAGCACGGCGGCCTGAAAGCCGACCTGAGTGGTTGAAGCAAAAGCCAGATCAAGTGCAAAGCAAAAGCCTATCTACCTGATGCAACGCGGTCTAAATGTGGGAGCGGGCTTGCTCGCGAATGCGGTGTGTCAGTCAATTCATCTGTCACTGATAAACCGCATTCGCGAGCAAGCCCGCTCCCACAATTGACCGCATGCAGCTTTGAAAATGAGATCGGCTGCGGATTTTCATGCACTGAAGATCTGCTTTTCTGTGGGAGCTGGCTTGCCTGCGATGCAGACACCTCGGTGTATCAGGCACACCGAGTTGATGCCATCGCAGGCAAGCCCGCTCCCACCTTTGACCGAGTATGGCTCTGCTGTTGCTGTTGCTGTCGGATTGCCGGCATGCCGAGGCATAGCGAGGCACCGAGTGGTGGGGCGAGGACCTTTTGCTTACTTTGCGTCCTTGCAAAAGTGAGCCGCCGTCAGGGCGGAACCCTAAGCCGCCGTTACCGCAGCAACGGATATGCACACCACTCAACCTGCACAGTACCAAGCCCAAAAGCACATCAACGTGTTTTCGGGTTACCGAGACAATCCTTATAGCAAGGCTCCACACGCACATCCGGCCTGTCGTCGACGTAGAATCCATCGCGATTGGGCATCTTCAGATGGGTGAGGGTGGCAGCATCCACCGTGGCGTTCGCTTCCACTATCTGGTTTTTGTTGAGGATATAACCCACCACGGCGTACACCTGATCATTGCTCAACGACTGTGGTTGCTGGAAGGGCATGGTGCGCCTGACATAGTCGAACAGGGTGGTTGCGTAGGGCCAATAACTGCCGACGGTTTTGATCGGTTTGGGCGTGGGCAGCGAGCCGGCACCGCCGACTAATGCCGGGCCTGTGCCGCCTTCGAGGTGGGCGCCGTGGCAGCCAAGGCAGGCGGTTTGATAGACCTTTTCGCCTTCCATGACCGTGCCTTGCCCGGCGGGCAGGTTCTTGCCGTCAGGGGCGACGTCGATGGTCCAGCGGGCGATGTAGTGCTCTGTCACCGGCTGCCCCAAGTCGGATTTCGGCGCCGTCGATGCGCACGAAACCACGCCGATGCCCAGTAACCCCAATGCGATGGCGGTAAGCTTATGCACGGCCATTGGTCACCTCCCCGTTGGCATTGATGCGCCAGGGCTGGATGGCGTTGTTGTGGTAAAACGAAAAGTCCCCGCGCACCGCTTTCAGTTGTTCCAGGCTGGGTTGCACGTAGCCGGTCTCGTCAATGGCGCGGCTCATGATGAGCATTGCTTTGCCCTGCCATTCGAAGGGCGCACGAAACACCGTCAGGCATTTGTTCAGCACCGGCGCCTGCAGCGTGGCCGCATACCAGTTGTTCCCACCGTCGACGGACACGTCCACGCGGGTGATTGTGCCGTTGCCGCTCCAGGCGATTCCGCGTAGCTCATGCGGGCCTTTACGGGTGAGTGTCTGGCTGCCGGACGGGGCAGTGATGATTGACTTGCATTCCATCACGAAGGAGAACTTCCTGGCCCGCCCATCCGGCATCAAGTCGGTGTATTTGGCCGTTTCCTCACGGCTGTACGCCGGGGCGTCGGTGACATGCAGGCGGCGCAGCCACTTGATGTGGGTATTGCCTTCGTAACCCGGCACGATAAGGCGCAGAGGGTAACCCTGTTCGGGGCGCAGCCTTTCGCCGTTCTGGCTGTAGGCCACCAATACGTCATCCAGGCATTTGTCGAGCGGCAGGCTGCGGTTCATGGCGGCGCCATCGGCACCCTCTGCCACAATCCATTTCGCCTCAGGCTTGAGGCCTGCCGCGTGCAGCAGGGCTTTTAACGGCACGCCGGTCCACTCGGCGCAGCTGACCAGGCCTGCGACTTCAGCGGCGGTTTTGCCCCAGGGCGGCAGGAATGAAGGGTTGCCCGAGCATTCGATGAAGTGGATACGCGAGACGGCGGGAAACTGGCGCAGCTCATCGAGTGTGAACAGCAGGGCAGTGTCGGTCAGCCCATGAATCACCAGAAAGTGCCTGGCCGGATCAATCGCTGGCACACCGGCGTGATGGCGTTCAAAAAACAGCCCGTTGGGCGTAATGATGCCGTCCAGTTCCTGCAGGGGCGACGTGCTGTAGGCCGACATGCGTTCGGTAAGCCCGGGGTAAAGAGTGCGTATCGCACGTGTCTCAAACCCGGACGGCTTGCCGTAGGGCACTCCGGTGGGGCCGCCCAGGGTTTTTGTCCAGGCCGGCACTTCCAGTTGGGCATCAGTTGAAGTGGGCGATTGTGCCGCGCGTGCCAGCGGCCCAAACGTAGCCCCGAGCGCGGCGCTGCCCACCAGCAGGCCGGTCTTGCCGAGGAAGTCCCGACGGGCCAAAGGGGCGGTGATTGCAGGTTTATCGTCTGTAGAGTCGTCCTTCATTCCGGCTCTCCTGAGCAAAAATTTTGGCGACTCACCAGCGGTTCACGCTGCACCCTGGGTTTTAATGTAGTCGGGTTTTAATCACAGGCGTAGAAATCGGTGCAACCGGCGGCAAATTAATTTTCAAGCGAATGACTTTTTTCTCCTCGGCAAAGGTCCACATCCTTCAGGAACCCTTGAACCCAGGAGAATGACCCCATGACCACCCCCAAAGCACTGTTGATCCTGCACGGCAAGCAAGCCCTCAATGAGGACGTGCGCGCTGCCGTGCAGGCCCGGCGCGAGCAGGGTTGGGAGCTGGCGGTACGGGTAACGTGGGAGGGCGGCGATGCCCAGCGCCTGGTCAATGAAGCCTTGGCCGATGGCTATACCCACTTGATCGCCGGTGGCGGCGACGGCACCTTGCGCGACGTGGCCGAGGCCATGGCCCTGGCCAAGACCGACGCCAGCCTGGTGTTGATGCCGCTGGGCACCGCCAATGACTTCGCCCGCGCCGCCGGTGTGCCGCTGGAGCCTCAAAGTGCGCTGGCGCTGCTGGATGTGCCGCCCAGGGCCATCGACCTCGGCCAGGCCGGTGGGCAGATGTTCCTCAATATGGCCACCGGCGGCTTTGGCAGCCAGGTCACCGCCAATACCTCCGAAGACCTGAAAAAAGTGCTGGGCGGCGCGGCCTATCTGTTCACCGGGCTGTCGCGTTTCAGCGAGTTGAAGGCGGCGTATGGCGAGCTGGAAGGGCCGGGCTTTCACTGGAAGGGCGATTTGCTTGCGCTGGGTATCGGCAACGGCCGCCAGGCGGGCGGTGGGCATGTGCTGTGCCCCGGCGCGCTGGCCGATGATGGCTTGCTTGATATCAGTATTTTGCCGGCGCCCCAGGAAGTGGTCGGCACGCTGATGACCCTGATGAGTGACGGCTGGGGCCTGGACAATATGTTTGTCCGTGCGCGTCTGCCCTGGGTCGAGATCAAGGTGGCCGAAGGGCTGTATATCAACCTTGATGGCGAGCCATTGAAAGGCGATGACCTGCGTTTTTCCGCGCTGCCCAAGGCCCTGCGCGTGCATTTGCCGCTGGGTTCGCCGTTAGTCGTCCAGGCTGATGATCTGCTCGCGAACGGCGAATAACACCAGGCCCGCCACGTCGAAGATCTGCAGGCGTTTCATGATCTGCGAGCGGTGCGCTTCCACCGTTTTGATGCTCAAGCCCAGGCCCTGGGCGATTTCCCGCGTGGACTTGCCGCGCACGATCAAACGCAGGATCTCCAGCTGGCGCGCCGTGAGGTTGTGGCTGTCGGCGGCGGGGGAGATCGGCCCCTGGCTGCGGATCAGCGCCTGGTTGATCACCGTGTGGGCAATCGCAGGGCTCAGGTAGCGCTCGTTGTTACGCAAGGCCAGCAGGGCGTGTTCCAGCTCGCTGGCGGTGGTGTCCTTGAGCAGGTAGCCATGGGCGCCGGCCTCCAGCGCGCGCATGATCAGCTCCGGGTCGGTGTGCATCGACAGGATCAGCACCTTGCTTTTGGGGTACGCCGCCTTGAGTTGCTGTAGCGCGTCGAGGCCGCCGGTGTATTTCATCGACAGGTCGAGCAGCACGATATCCGGCTGCAGGGCGCTGAATGTCTCCAGCAATTGCGCGCCATCGCTGGCCTCGCCGATCACGCTGTAGCCCGGGATGTCCTGGATCAGCGCGCGTACGCCGGCCCGGATCAGTGCGTGGTCATCCACCAGGAGTAAGTTGCAAGTCACTCGAGAACCTTAGGGGAATTGGCCCGTTCGAGGGCGCGGGGCGCCCAGGGGAAAAGCGCTTCGATGCGCGTGCCTTTGCCTGGCTGGCTGCTGACAGACAACGCACCGCCCAGTTGGTCGATGCGCTCGCTCATACCGGCCATGCCCCGTTGGCCTTCCAGGCTGGGGTTGAGCGCCGGTGAAAAGCCCAGGCCATCATCGCAGATCATCAGCGACAGGCCTTCGGGCAGGCGTTGCAGGCGTACCAGCAGATTCTGCGCCTGGGCATGGCGCAACATATTGGTCACCGCTTCCTGGGTGATGCGAAAGGCTGCCACGGCCATTTCTTCCGGGATGCCGGTCAGGCGCTGCTGGCATTCCAGGCTCCAGTGCACCGAGGTGTTTTCCAGGGTCTTGAGCAAGTGCGCGCGCAGGCTTGCCTCAAGGCCCAGGCTGGCCAACTGGCGGGGGTTGAGGATGGCGGACACGTCGCGCACTTTGGCCAGGGTTTCGTTCAAGGTATTGCATAACACCGTGCATTGGCTTTGCAGGTCGTCGGGCAGGCGGCGCTTGAGCCATTCGCTTTGCAGTTTGGCGGCGGTCAGCAGTTGGCCGATATCGTCATGCAATTCGCGGCTGAGGCGGTGGCGCTCGTTTTCCTGGACCTGCAGCAGACGGTCGGCCAGTTCCTGCGGCTGGAACTTGATCGACTTGCGCGAGCGCCACTGCTGCAGCCCTACCACCACCAGGGTGGCCAGGTTGAGCAGCAGTATCAGCAAGGGCAGCGGCGCGGCGCGGGTGTAGGCCCACAGGCTGACCAACAGCGAGCAAAGGCACAGGGCGAGGACCAGGCGGCGGGCATTGCTGCGGGACACGGACCTTGCGACGAGTGACTTTAGGCTGGCGTACATAGCGGATGGAGCCACTGAAGGTTCGCTGCGGGAAGACCGGTCATGGCGGCTGACAGGGCTCTGTGTGGAATGCGGTGCTGGAACGTTTTTTTTAACATGATGAAGTTGAGTCACTTCGAGCGGGGCATAGTACCACCACTATTACCGTTGGTCGCCTGGCGCCTTACCCGGTGCGGTTTAATCTGCGCCAAACGCCGAGGAACCTGACTCTGTAGTTAAAAGAGTCAGCCGTTTACCCAGGGTAATTATATTAATTGGGTTTGTTTGTATCGATAGTGCGGTGATGGCTAATTGATATATAGCCCGCGCATCATTGTCGGCCGCTTAATGTACGGTCGTTTTTAGATAACTCGACGATCAAATACGACCTGCCGGCACTCAGGACGCGTGATGTACGCGCTGTTGTGGTTTATGCGTGAAGTCTTTCTGTGGGATCTGCAAGGTGACGGTCGCGATCAGTGTGGTTTGTTCGCTGTCGTCCAGCGTCAGTTCGCCCGTACGGATGTCGATCAGTTCCAGTTGCCAGGCCAGTAACGTCAGGCAGTCATGCAGGGCATTCAGCGCCTGGTCATGCAGCTCCATGGGGCTGGCGGCGTTGGCGATCAGGCATTGGATATGTCGGGAAAACTCGCTGATTGCCTGCAGGGCCAGGCCTTCGGCCTTTTCCGCGAGCTTGGCCAGGCTGGTTTTTATGCAGTCGACGGCATCGCTGTCATTGCGAATCAGATGTAAATGGTGCAAGCACTCTTCTGACTTGGCCAACAGCTTTTCGGCTTCGAGCAGAAACTCGGGAAGTGCAGTTTGCCATTCGTTTGCGCTATTCATCATACAAGTCTCCGCAACATAAGGTCGGGTGATGAGATGCCGCACTGGGTGAATGGCGTAAAACTACCGCTGAAATGTGACTGAGATCTGTAGCCTGCTTCTGAAATTCCAGTAGGACCGTTACTTGAATGATCAGAGTATCCGTGGAAGGCCCTGGTCATTCGGGTCATTTGCACAACTTTGGTTGCCGCCACGTATAAGTCTGGAAGACCCGTGGGCCGAGGGCTTGGTATGGCAAACAAAAGCCTGACTCCATTCATGCAATGAGAATGGCGTCACATTAATGGCTATTAGATATCGCGAATATCAGGTCGGGCCTGATTGTGCATAGGGGAATCCCTTACGCAGCGGAACCCTGCGCCGATTTGAAGGTCGCGCAAGGTCGCTGTACTGCCGTCTGGAGAGCAGATTGCAGTAAACCATGATGTCAGTGTGACATCAATGAATCTACATGGCATTTTACCAGGGTCAAGGTCTGGCGCTTGCCGCCGATAACAAGCCTTAAGTGAGCTGCACAATCCCACATCAGGAGCTTTTAATGGCCGGCATTCTCGACACGGTAGATCAACGCACGCAATTGGTGGGTGAGAATCGCCTGGAGATCCTCATGTTTCGCCTGGCCGGGCGGCAACTGTTTGCGATTAACGTGTTCAAGGTTCAGGAAGTCCTGCAACTGCCCAAGTTGACCCTGATGCCCCAGCGTCACCCGTTTGTCTGCGGCGTGGTCAACCTGCGTGGCCAGACCCTGCCGGTGATCGATCTGTCCCAGGCCATCGGCATGCGCCCGCTGGTACCGGGGCCGAACAGCACGATTATCGTCACCGAGTACAACCGTTCGGTGCAGGCCTTCCTGGTGGGCGGTGTGGATCGCATCGTCAACATGAACTGGGAAGCCATCCTGCCGCCACCGGCCAGCGCCGGGCGCCAGCATTACCTCACGGCCATCAGCAAGGTCGACGACCAGTTGGTGGAAATCATCGACGTGGAAAAAGTCCTCGCCGAAATCGTGCCGTATAACGCCAAAGTCTCGCGTGAAAAACTTGAAGACCCGGTGCTGGAACGTGCCCGTGGCCGCGAAGTGCTGCTGGTGGACGACTCCAATGTGGCCCTCTCGCAACTGCGCGACACCCTGGGGCAACTCGGCGTGAAGATGCACATTGCCAGCGACGGCCTCAAGGCCCTGAACATGCTCAAGGCCTGGGCCGACAGCGGCCAGGTCATGACCGACAAGTTGCTGATGATCTTCACCGACGCCGAAATGCCCGAGATGGATGGCTACCGCCTGACCACCGAAATCCGCAACGACCCGCGCCTGCGTGGCCTTTACGTGGTGCTGCACACCTCGCTGTCGGGCAGCTTCAACGACTCGATGGTCAAGAAGGTCGGCTGCGACAACTTCCTGTCCAAATTCCAGCCCGACAAGCTGGTGGATGTGGTGCGCCAACGCTTGATGTTGGACGAAGTGCCCGCCTGAGCAGGGAGCCTGTTGTGGCAGGCAGGCTTGTTATGGCAAGCAGCCCTGTTGTGGCGAGCAGGCTTGTTGTGGCGAGCAGGCTTGCCCTGCGTTGGGCTGCGAAGCAGCCCCAATAAAGGCGCCGCGTACTTCCAGGCAAAACCAAAGCGCCTGGTTTCAGGGCCGCTTCGCGCCCCAACGCAGGGTAAGCCTGCTCGCCACAGTGAGCTTACCGGTCACAAGAGCTCCAGCGACCTTTGATTCTGGAAGTCCCGTCCTATAGGGTGGCGCTTCGTCCCCCTCAGGAATGCAGGCCCATGCTTCGTCTCAGCGCGCTGTACCGTTACCCCTTGAAGTCCGGCAAGGCCGAACCCTTGCAGCACGTCGGCCTGGATAAACTCGGGCTGGACGGGGATCGACGCTGGATGCTGGTGGACGAAGCCAGCGGCCGATTCCTCACCCAGCGGGCAGTCGCGAAGATGAGCCAGTTGTCGGCATTGTGGAACAGCGCCGGTGGCCTGACTCTGAATTCGCCTGGCTTTGCCGCGCTGGACGTGGCGCTGCCGGGCAGCGATGCCGAGTTGCGCGGCGTCACTATTTGGCGCGACACCCTGCGTGTGCCGGATGCCGGCGATGCGGCGGCGGCCTGGGTCAGTGACTTTATCGGCAAGCCCACGCGGCTGGTGCAGGTGCCGCTGGCACGCGCACGTACCACTGAAGCGGGTTATGGCAAGGACGACGATCAGGTCGGTTTTGCCGATGGTTTCCCGCTGCTGCTGATCGGCCAGGCCTCGTTGGACGACTTGTGCCAGCGCATCGGCCGCCCGATGGAGATGTTGCGTTTCCGTCCCAATCTAGTGATTGAAGGCAGCGCGGCCTTCGCCGAAGACGGTTGGAAACGCCTGCGTATCGGCGATGTGGAGTTTCGCGTGGTCAAGTCGTGCTCGCGCTGCATCCTCACCACCATCGACCCGGCCAGCGGCGAGCGCAACGACGACCGCGAACCGCTGGCGACTCTCAAGACCTACCGTGAGCAGGACGGTAACGTCCTGTTCGGCCAGAACCTGGTTAACGATGGCAGCGGTGAACTAGCCGTCGGAATGCCCGTGACGATCCTGGAATAAAAAATGCCCGTCTCCTGCGAGACGGGCATTTTTTTGCGCTGTAACCCTTAGCCGCGGTATTCGCACAGGTAAGCGGTGTCTACGGCGACCTTCAGCTGGAACTTGCTGTTGGCCGGCACATTGAACTGGCTGCCGGCGGCGAAGGTTTCCCAGTCATTGGCGTCTGGCAGCTTGACGGACAGGGCGCCGGACACCACGTGCATGATTTCACGCTGGGCGGTGCCGAATTCGTATTCACCCGGGGCCATCACGCCGATGGTCGCAGGGCCCTCTGCGGTGCCGAAAGCGATCGACTTGACGGTGCCGTCGAAGTACTCGTTGACTTTGAACATGGGTGAATCCTCGGAAAAGGGTCTGTAAAGGTCGGCCAGTATGCCCAAGGCCAGGGGAGCTGCCTAGACCGGCAAAATCAACGGCAGCAGGCGTGCGGTGTTGCGCGCGTCTTCCAGTGCCCGATGTTGCTGGCCATGGAACTGCATCCCCGCCAATTGCAGCGCGCCGTTGAGCCCCAGCGGTTTGTCCAGGCGCCGGGCCTTGGCAAAACGCTGCTTGAGGTTCACATGCGCGGTCTGGGCGAGCGCGCTGGTCAGGCCATGGCGTTGCCACTCAAGTTCAAGCTGCGCCCGGTCGTAGTCGCCCCAGCTGGCCCAGCCTTCCAGGCGCGCTTGATGCTGGCCCAGCCAACGCTCGAACAAGGGCCACACCTCGGTGATCGGCGCCGCCGCGTCGATGTTGGCCTGGGTAATATGCGTGAGTTGGCGACAGAACGGCGTCAGCAGGGGCCGGCGCAGCGGTCGCACAAAGCGCTGGAAGTGATCCAGCTCGCGGCCCTGGCGGTTCACCAGGCTGGCGCCGATCTCGATGACTTCCATCTCCGTCACGGGCCAGCCGCCTTCATCCGTTGTGGCTTCAAGGTCAATAATCAGCCAATGGGGCATCGTGCAGGTTCCCGTACTCGTCCTTTCCTGATGGGGATAGAGCGTAGCTGGGCCGTGTAGTTCCGCCTAGGGGGTTATTCGATCTCCAGCAAAACCTGGCGATTGCGCACTTGATCACCTGCGACGACCTGCACACCCTTGATCACACCGTCGATGCCGGCCGTCAGCGGATGCTCCATTTTCATGGCTTCGAGCACCAGCAGCAGTTGGCCTTTGCTGACGCGCTCACCGGCGCTTACGCGAATATCGACAATCGCGCCGTCCATCGGCGCCTTGACGACGCCGGTGCTGGCGTCGGCCTGGCGGCTGGCGACCTGTTGGGTGTGGTTGATGATCTTCACGCCCGGCAGCCAGAGTTGAGTGTCGTCCAGGTGATAGGGCAGGCGCCGGCGAACGCCGTTGATCACCAGCGTGGCCCAGCGGCCGTCGGTGGTCAGGTCGTGGGTCTCGATGCCGTTGGCGTGCAGGTGGTTGCCCTCCAGTACGCTGAGGTCGAGCTCCTGCATCACGTCATTCACCGCCAGGCGATAGCGCCAGGGCGCATTGTTGCGCCATCCCGACAAGCCTTGGCGGTGGGCGCTGGCACTGTGTTGGTAAAACAGCGCGGCGGCCAGGGCAAGCTGCTCATCTGTCGCGGCGTGACGCGGAATGTGATTGAAGTGCTCGGCGATAAACCCGGTGCTGAACTCGCCCGCGATAAAGTCCGCGTGCCTGAGCAGGTCCACCAGCAAAGCCTGGTTGGTGGTGATGCCCAGCAACACCGTGTCTTGCACTGCGCGCAGCAATTTGCGCCGGGCCTCTTCGCGGGTGGCGCCATGGGCGATGATTTTGCCCAGCATGGCGTCATAGAACGGGCTGATACGCTGGCCTTCCAGCACGCCGTGGTCGATGCGTACGCCGCCAGCCGGTTCCCAGCGCAGCACATCGCCGGTTTGCGGCAAAAAGCCCTGGGCCGGATCTTCGGCGTACAGGCGCACCTCCATGGCGTGCCCGGTCAGGGTCACGTCGGCCTGTTGCAACGGCAGCGCTTCGCCGGCGGCGATGTTCAGTTGCAACTCAACCAGGTCCAACCCCGTGATCAGTTCGGTGACCGGGTGCTCCACTTGCAGGCGGGTGTTCATTTCCAGGAAGTAGAAGTGGCCGTTGCGGTCGAGCAGGAACTCCACCGTGCCTGCACCGACGTAATTGACCGCACGCCCGGCCTTCAGCGCCGCTTCGCCCATGGCTTGGCGCAGCGCGGGCGTCATCACCGGGCAGGGCGCTTCTTCGATGACTTTCTGGTGGCGGCGCTGGATCGAACAGTCGCGTTCGCCCAGGTAGATGAGGTGGCCGTGGCTGTCGCCGAACAGTTGGATTTCAACGTGGCGCGGGTCGATCAGGGCTTGTTCGAGGATCAGTTCGTCGCTGCCAAACGCGTTGAGGGCTTCGGAGCGTGCGGTGCGCAGTTGGTCGAGCAGCTGGCTGCTGCCGTGGACCAGGCGCATGCCACGCCCGCCACCGCCGGCACTGGCTTTGATCATTAACGGGTAGCCGATGCGCTCAGCCTCTTGCTGCAAGGTCGCGTCATCCTGGGCAGTGCCTTGATAACCGGCGATGCACGGCACACCCGCGTCGAGCATGGCGAGTTTGGACTGGCGTTTGCTGCCCATCAACTCGATGGCGGCCGCGCTGGGGCCGATGAAGGTGAGGCCGGCATCCAGGCAGGCTTGGGCGAATCCAGCGTTTTCGGAGAGGAAACCGTAACCTGGGTGGATGGCGTCGGCGCCTGTGCGTCTGGCGGCGTCGAGGATGGCCGCAGTGTTGAGGTACGACTGCTGCACTGGCGCGGGGCCGATGTGGACGGCTTCGTCGGCCATTTGCACGTGCAGGGCCTGGGCGTCGGCGTCGCTGTAGATGGCGACGGTTCTGTAACCCAGGGCCTGGGCGGTGCGCTGGATGCGGCAGGCGATTTCGCCGCGGTTGGCGATCAGGATTTTGGTGAATGCAGGCATGGGTTTATCCCTTGGCACATTGGGTGAATGTTCGGGCCTCATCGCAGCGGTGCGGCGACCCGACAAGCCAGCTCCCACATTTGAAGGGGTTCGCACATCAAAATGTGGGAGCTGGCTTGCCTGCGATAGCGTCATTTGCACCACCCAGGCTTACGCTTCTGCACAAACGCCTGCGTCCCCTCAATCCCTTCCTCACTCGTCACCGCCTCAGCAAACCATTCTGCGGCCTGATCCAACAGTGGACCGACCGGCTGTTCCACACTGGCGAGCAACAGCGCTTTAGTCCGCGCATTCGCCTCCGGCGCACAGCGCAACACCTGCCCCAGCACTTCATCCAGCCGCTCTGCCAAGGCTTGTGCATCGCCCTCGACGTAATGCACCACGCCCAATCGCTGCGCCTCAACCCCATCAAACCGCGCCGCCGTCAGCGCCAGCCGCCGCGACTGGGTCAAGCCAATGCGCTTGACCACAAACGGCGCAATCTGCGCCGGCAACAAGCCCAGGCTGGTCTCCGGCAGGCCGAACTGGGCCTGGTGGTCGGCAATCGCGATATCACTCACGCACGCCAGCCCAAAGCCCCCGCCCAGCACGGCGCCTTGCAGCACCACGATCACTACTTGCGGCACGGCTTCGACGGCTTGCAACAGGGTACCGAAGGCGCGGTTCAGCGCCTGCAACTGCCCGCCCGCCATGACCATGTCTTTCACATCCGCCCCGGCACAGAAGTGCCCGCCGGCGCCGCTGATCACCACGGCGCGCACCTGGTTGTCCAATTGTGCCAAGACCGCCTGCAGTTCGTTGACCATCTCCAGGCTCATCGCATTACGGCTGGCGGGGCGGTTAAGGGTGATGTGCAGCACGCCGTTGTGTGGTTCGAGCAGCAGGGTGTTCATGATTTTTTCTCGGGCAGGGTGCCCATCAATTTGCAGATGATGCCCAGCATGATTTCGTCGGCGCCGCCGCCAATCGACACCAGCCGCACGTCACGGTAGGCGCGGGCCACCGGGTTGTCCCACATAAAGCCCATGCCGCCCCAGTATTGCAGGCAGCTGTCGCTGACTTCACGGCCCAGGCGCCCGGCCTTGAGTTTGGCCATGGAGGCCAGGCGGGTCACATCCTGGCCTTTGATGTATTGCTCGGTGGCCTGGTAGACCAGCGCGCGCAGGCATTCGATTTCGGTGGACAACTCGGCCAGGCGAAAGTGGATGACCTGGTTGTCGATCAGCGCCTTGCCGAAGGTCTGGCGCTCTTTGCAGTATTCGATGGTGCTGTCGATGCAGTGCTCCAGGCCCTTGATCATATTGGCCGCGCCGAACAGGCGTTCTTCCTGGAACTGCAGCATTTGCATCATGAACCCCGCGCCTTCGTGGCCGATGCGGTTGCGTTGCGGCACGCGCACACCGTCGAAAAACACCTGGGCGGTCTCGGAGCTGTGCATGCCGAGCTTTTCCAGCGGCGGGCTGACGCTGATGCCTGGCGTGGTCATCGGCACCATGATCAGTGATTTGTTGATATGCGGCTTGTCGTCGGAGGTGTTGGCCAGCAGGCAAATAAAGTCGGCGCTGGGCGAGTTGGTGATCCACATTTTGCTGCCGTTGATCACGTAGTCGTCGCCGTCCTTGCGCGCGTGGGTTTTAAGCCCCGCCACGTCGGAGCCGGCGCCGGTTTCCGAGACGCCGATGCAGCCCACCTGCTCGCCGCTGATGGCCGGGCGCAGGAACTCATCGCGCAGCTCATCGGAGCCGAAGCGGGCGAGGGCGGGCGTGCACATGTCGGTCTGCACGCCGATGGACATGGGGATGCCGCCGCAGTGAATGGTGCCGAACTCTTCGGCGGCCACGATTGAGTAGCTGTAGTCCAGGCCCATGCCGCCAAATTGTTCCGGCTTGGAAATGCCCAGCAGGCCGAGGTCGCCGGCCTTGCGGAAGATCTCGTGAATGGGGAAGCGCCCGGCTTTTTCCCACTCGTTCACATGCGGGTTGATCTCGCGGTCGACGAAGGCGCGCACGGTGCGGCGCAGTTCCTGGTGTTCCTGGGTGAAGATCATGGTTGTTCTCCTTGTTGGGACGCGGAGCGTCCTTGGCTGCGTTACCACGCGTAGCGTGGGAACGATCAGCGCGCTACACCAAAGCTGTTCGGCTGCAACTGCCGCACTTCGGCCTCGTGGCAGATGTCCAGCAAGAACCCCAATAGCGTGCGGGTATCGCGTGGATCAATCAGCCCGTCGTCCCACAGGTTGGCGCTGCCATAGAGGGCGGTGGACTGGCTGTCGAGCTTCTGCGCGGTGACCTGTTCGAGCATGTCCAGCATCTTGGGGTCGGGCACCAAACCGTCTTTCAATTGCTTGGCCTGCGTCACGATGCGCAGCACCTTGCCCGCCTGCGCGCCGCCCATCACCGCCGTGCGGCTGTTGGGCCAGGCGAAGATAAACCGTGGGTCCAGGCCACGGCCGCACATCGCATAGTTGCCTGCACCATAAGAGCCGCCGACCACTACCGTGAGTTTAGGCACCCGCGCATTGGCCACCGCCTGGATCATCTTCGCGCCGTGCTTGATCACGCCTTGTTGCTCCGACTCGGTGCCGACCATAAAGCCGGTGGTGTTGTGCAGGAACAGCAGCGGCGTGCGGCTCTGGTCGCACAGTTGGATAAATTGCGCCGCCTTGCTCGCGCCCTTGGGCGTAATGGGGCCGTTGTTGCCGATCACACCGACGGCGCGGCCCTGGATATGCAAGTGGCCGCAGACGGTTTGGGCGTCGAATTCGTCTTTGAATGCCAGAAAGTGTGAGCCGTCGGCCAGGCGCGCGAGGATTTCGCGCACGTCGTAGGGTTTTTTCGGGTCGTCGGGGATCAGTCCCAGCAACTCATCAATCGGATACAGCGGCTCCTTGTAAGCCCGTTGTGGAACAGGCGGCAGGCGATCATCCCAAGGCAGCAGGCTGACGATTTCGCGCACGATGCGCACGCCGTCGGCATCGTTTTCCGCCAGGTATTCGGCCGTACCGGCGGTTTGCGCGTGCATCTCGGCGCCGCCCAATTCTTCGTCGGTCGCGACTTCGCCGGTGGCGGCCTTGAGCAGCGGCGGCCCGGCCAGAAACAGCTTGGCCTTGCCGCGCACCACCACCACGTAATCCGACAGCCCCGGTTGATACGCGCCGCCAGCGGTAGCCGAGCCGTGTACCACGGTGATCTGCGGCAAGCCCATGGCCGACATGCGCGCCTGGTTGGCGAAGCTGCGCGCGCCTTCGACGAAAATCTCCGCCGCGTAATTGAGGTTGGCACCGCCGCTTTCGGCCAGGGTCACCACCGGCAGTTTGTTTTCCATGGCGATCTGTTGCAGGCGCAGGGATTTTTTCAGGCCGGACGGCGAAATGGTGCCGCCCTTGATCGCGCTGTTGTTGGCTACCACCAGCATGCGCACGCCGCTGACGTAGCCGATGCCGGCGATCAGACCGCCACCGGCGGCGCTGCCGTCTTTGTCGTCGTGGAGTTTGTAGCCGGCCAGGCTGGCCAACTCCAGAAACGGCGCGCCGGGGTCCAGCAGCAGGTTGAGGCGCTCGCGGGGCAACAGTTGGCCGCGTTTGTCGAACTTGGGCTTGGCTTCCTGGGCTTTGGCGAGCAGGTTGTGCTCCAGCTGGCGTAACTGCTGGATGCTTGCGAGCATGGCTTCGCGGTTTTGCGCGAACTGTGGGCTGTGGGCGTCGATCAGGCTTTCAATCACCGGCATGGTTTAGTGCTCCGTCTTCAGCACATCGGGCAAATACGCACGGTGGAAACCATTGAACGCCTCGCTCGGCGGCTGCGCTTTGTGCAGCGGCCAGGCGCGGTTGCCCAGGCTGGCGGCGCCGTCGATGCGCAAGGTGCTGCCGCTGATAAACGCGGCGGCGGGGCTGAGCAAAAACACGATGGCCGCGCTGACTTCCGATTCGGTGCCGATGCGTTTGAGCGGCACGTGTTCGCGCAAGGTGGGGATCACCGCCTTGAACGCGCCTTCGTAGGTGTCCATGCCGCTGGAGGCGATCCAGCCCGGCGCAACGGCGTTGACGCGCACCCCGGCGTAACCCCATTCGAAGGCGGCGGTCTTGGTGAAGTTGTCCATCCCTGAACGTGCTGCGCCCGAGTGGCCCATGCCGGGCATGCCGCCCCACATGTCGGCGAGCATGTTGACGATGGCGCCGCCGTGCTTGCTCATCGACTGGTTGAACACTTCCCGCGCCATCAGGAAACCGCCGACCAGGTTGGTGCGCAGCACGGTTTCAAAGCCTTTTTGATTGATCGACGCCAGTGGCGACGGGTATTGGCCGCCGGCGTTGTTGACCAATCCATGGATCGGCCCGTGCTCGCGGAGGATCTGCGTGACCAGCGCTTTCACCGCTTCTTCATCGCGAATATCGCAGGCTTGCCAGTGCGCGGTGCCGCCGTCTTCGGCGATTTCGGCCGCGACGTTTTGCAGCTTTTGCGGCTTGCGCCCCACCAGTATCACGCTGGCGCCAAGGGCCGCCAGTTCATGGGCGGTGCAGCGGCCAATGCCGCTGCCGCCGCCGGTGACTATCACGGTTTGCCCCTGGAACAGGTCGGCTTTGAAGATCGAGTCGAAGGCCACGGCGACGGTCCTTTAGGAGAGTTGATCGGCTAGGTATTGCGGCACGGCGATGGGAATTTCCAGCAACTGCTGGGCGAAAGCCTTGCCTTGCGGGTCGATGCGCAGGCTGGCGATGCCGCCGCCGCCCAAGGCGTTTTCCAGCAGAAAATTCAAGCTGTGGCTGCCGGGCAAGTACCAGCGCTCGACACGGCCGTGAAGTGGGTCGAGCACATGGCTCATCCAGTCGACGATCACCTCCGGCGTGAGTGCTTCGGCAATCCAGGGCAGGTAGTCGGGGTGGCGAGCGATCACGCCGATATTGCTGTGGTTGCCCTTGTCGCCGGAGCGCGCCACGGCCAGTTTCACCAGGGGCACACTGGCATCGGCGCGGCCTTGCGGCTTGGGCGGATCAATCGGCGCGGCGGGTGTGCGCATGGGCGCTGATAAAGGCAACGCAACGGTGTGACGCTCGCCTTGGAAGTCGACCAGCGGCGCACAGGATGACTTGTCGATCAGGAATGAAAACAGCCGAATCAGCGGGTACACCGTCGGCCGCCCGCCGACAATGCCGGTCAAGCCGGGCGCCATGCCGGTCGCTGCCTGAGCGATCTCGCGGGCGAACAGCACCAAGGCCTGCTTGCTCGGGTGGCGTACCGCCAATTTCACCACGACCTCGCGGCAATCCTGGCGCTGGGCGTGGGCGCCGTAGGTGGCTTCGCTGCCAAGCAATTCGATATTGACCTCGGTGTAAGGCGCCCACCCGCGTTGGCTGAACAGTTCCGAGGTTTTGTTGATGATTGCCTGGCTGACCCGTTCCGCCTTGGCCACCGCGTCGATACCGGCGATCAGGCAACTGGCGGTGCAGCGGAAACCGTCGGGGTAAGTGGCGCTGACCTTGTACTGGTCGGTGGGCGGCAAACCCTTGGCGCCGTGCAGGCGCACGCAGTTTGGGCCTTGCTGCTGCAGGTTGACCTGGCTGAAATCGCAGATCACATCGGGCAGTAAATACGCGCGCGGGTCGCCGATTTCATACAGCAACTGTTCGGCCACGCTGAGTTCGCTGATCAGCCCGCCGGTGCCGGCGACTTTATTCACGCTGAATTGGCCGTCGGCGCTGACCTCGACGATGGGAAAACCGATGTGCTCGTAGTCCGGTACATCACGCCAATCGGTGAAGTTACCGCCGCAGCACTGCGCGCCACATTCGATGATATGCCCGGCGAGCGCGGCTTGAGCGAGGCGGTCGTAGTCCTGCCACGACCAGTTGAATTCATGCACCAACGCGGCGCTGACCACGGCGCTGTCGACCACGCGCCCGGTAATCACAATATCGGCGCCCAGCGCCAGTGCCTGGGCAATGCCGGGTACGCCGAGGTAGGCATTGGCCGAGACGCACACTGGCGGCAGGGGCGCGCCGTTGAACATATCGGTGATGTTGTGCAGTTGCTTGAGTTGAGGTTGCAGGTCATCGCCCAGCAGCACCGCGATTTTCAGCGGCACATGGGCCTTGTCGCAGGCCGCTTGCAGGGCGGCGGCGCAGGCGTGGGGGTGGATGCCGCCGGCGTTGCTGATCACGCGGATGCCCTGGCGCTGGATATCGCCGAGCAACGGCGTGAGCACCTCGACAAAGTCCGTGGCGTAACCGGCCTGGGGATCTTTCATCCGCGCACCGGCAAGAATCGACATCGTGACTTCCGCCAGGTAGTCGAACACCAGGTAATCCAGGGCGCCGCCGTGCACCAGTTGGGCGGCAGCCGTGCAGGTGTCGCCCCAGAAGGCGCTGGCGCAGCCGATACGAACCGTCTTGCTCATGAGAAATCCCTCCTCCGATGGCTGGCATCGAGACTACCAAGCAAGCGCTTGGTTTGTAAACCGTTGACATAAGTTTTGCCCAAGCGCTTGCTTGGCTGACGGCCACGGCCTAAATTGCCGCCCAAGACGTCAGTAGAGATGAAGGAGAGCAGCATGGATGAGCACAAAGCCCTGCGGGTGATGCGCACCATGGTCGACGGCGGCCAGTTGACCGACCCCGACAGTGCCCGGGGCAAGTTGCTGCAAACCGCGGCTCACCTGTTTCGCAACAAGGGTTTCGAGCGCACCACCGTGCGTGACCTGGCCAGTGCCGTGGGCATTCAGTCCGGCAGTATCTTTCATCACTTCAAGAGCAAGGACGAGATCCTGCGTGCCGTGATGGAGGAAACCATCCACTACAACACCGCGATGATGCGCGCTTCACTTGAAGAGGCCAGCAACGTGCGCGAACGCGTGCTGGCGCTGATCCGCTGCGAGTTGCAGTCGATCATGGGCGGCAGTGGCGAGGCGATGGCGGTGCTGGTTTACGAATGGCGTTCACTGTCGGCCGAGGGCCAGGCCCAGGTGCTGGCGCTGCGCGATGTGTATGAGGACATCTGGCTGCAAGTGCTGGGCGAGGCCAAGGCGGCGGGTTACATCCGCGGGGATGTGTTTATCACTCGGCGCTTCCTGACCGGCGCCTTGTCCTGGACCACCACCTGGTTTCGCGCCGAAGGCAGCCTGACCCTCGAGCAGTTGGCCGAGGAGGCGCTGTTGATGGTGCTTAAAGCCGATTGAGGCGCAAGCTATTAATTTGCCGACGGAAAGTTGTCTCACCTGACAAAAACGCCTAGCTTATTGCCATCAGAGTGTTAAACGGTGTGTGCCTCAATGTTTTCGCCATGGCGGCTGGCTGCAGGACTGACTATATGGGCACTGGGCACCGCGTGGTGGCTGCCGGTGTCGGCCGCGCAATGGGTCAGGATCGGCGCCGCACACTTCCCGCCCTACACCGTTCGGCCCGAGCAGGGCGCCGACACCGGTTTATTGCCGCAATTGATAGAAGCCCTGAACGCTGCGCAAACCGACTACCGGTTTGTGCTGGTGCCTACCTCGATTCCACGGCGCTTTCGTGATTTCGAGCAAGGCCGGGTCGACATGGCCATCTTCGAAAACCCCGACTGGGGTTGGCAGGGTATTCCCCACACCAGTGTCGACATGGGCCTGGAAGATGCAGAAATTTTCGTCGCCCAACGTAAACCCGGCCGCGACCAAGGCTATTTCACCGACCTTGCCGGTAAGCGCCTGGCGGTGTTCAGCGGTTATCACTACGCCTTTGCCGGTTTCAACTCCGACCCCAGGAACATGGCCGAACACTTCAACGCCACGTTGACCTACTCCCATGACAGCAACCTGCTGATGGTGGCGCGCGGGCGTGCCGATATTGCGCTGGTCACGCGTTCGTACCTGAGCGATTTCATGGTGCGTAACGCGGACATGGCCGGGCAGTTCCTGGTCTCGGAGCGGATTGACCAGGTGTATCACCACTACGCGCTGGTACGCCCCAACGCGCCGATCACGGGGCCTGCGTTCGCTGAGCTGCTCAAACACCTGCGTGACAGCGGGGAGCTGTTGAAGATCTTCGAGCCGTATCGCATTGATGTGATGCCGGTGCCCTGATTATCTGGGTTGAGCAGGCCTGTTGTGGCCACCTGGCTTGTTGGGGCAAGCAGGCTTGCTGTGGCGAGCAGGCTTGTTGTGGCGAGCAGGCTTGCCCTGCGTTGGGCTGCGAAGCGGCCCCAGTAAGGCCACCGCGCTCTTCCAATTAGGACCGAGTGTCCGGTTTTAGGGCCGCTTCGCGCCCAACACAGGGCAAGCCTGCTCGCCACATATCCCTACAGCTTCACACCCTGCGCGCAAACGTATCGCTATGGCTGCCCGACACCTTGCGGCAATGCACCAGTGCATCACGAATCATGAAGTTCACCAGGGTCGGCGATACGCCCAACTCCTTGGCGATGTCCTTTTGCGGCACGCCGTGCAGGCGGTACATCTCGAACGCGTAGCGGGTTCGCTGGGGCAACTCCGTCAGGGCGTCGGCGATGTTTTCCAGGGTGTTGAAGTTGATATGCGAGGTTTCCGGTGAAGCGCCGTGAATAACCACATTCAAGCCTTCCTCTTCCGTCCCCGAATACTTGAGCTCCAGGGCCTGCTTGCGGTAGTGATCGATCGCCAGGTTGCGCACGATCTGGAACAGGTAACTCAATTGCGCCTTGAACGACGAGGTGATGGTCGGCGCTGATTGCAGCCGAAAGTAGGCGTCCTGCACGACGTCTTCGGCACGCGAGCGGCAGCCGGTAATCCGGGCGGCGATCTTCACCAAAATAAGACGATTGTCGACGAATGCCTGCAAAAGGGGTGAGTCGCACCTGCCTGTGGATACTTGTTCCGTCATGGAAATCACCTTGTTGCGAAAGAGTTGGGGGAGGGCGTCCTGGCTGAGGCCTCCTACACATCGGGCAACAAATTATGCTTAATGATAATGATTGTCAAATGAGAAGGCGAACTAATCTTATGCTTTCCTGTTGAGTGTGAACCACGTCTCGCTCGCCCCCGGCGACTAATTATTTGCCGGGGCCGTCCGTTCTTCTGGGTGACAGGTCCGTTAGCGAACGGCCAGGGATCAGCACCCGCAGGAGGGCGAAATGGGTTTTTATCGTGCAGGCCGCGTGTTTCAGTTTGGAGGCCGCGACCAATGAGCGTTTCCACGCGGTTGCGCCTGTTCTGCCTGCCCTACTCGGGTGCCAGCGCGATGGTCTATGTGCGCTGGCGCCGGGCGCTGCCTGACTGGTTGCAGGTGTGCCCGCTGGAATTGCCGGGTCGCGGCATGCGCATGGATGAGCCGTTGCAGCGCGATATCAAAACCTTGGCGGCGCAGCTTGCCGACGAGATCGGTCGTGACCTGGGTAGCCCTTATGCACTGTTCGGCCATAGCCTGGGCGGCCTGCTGGCCTTTGAACTGGCGCATGCCCTGAAGGCACGCAATCTGCCCGCGCCGCTGGCGTTATTTGCCTCCGGTACCGCCGGCCCGGCGCGCCGCGATGTCAGCGAATACGCGATTGAAAAGACCGATGAACAACTGATCGCCCGCCTGCGCGAGCTGCAGGGCACGGCCGAAGAGGCCCTGGCAAATCCGGAATTGATGCAGTTGATGCTGCCGATTCTGCGCGCCGACTTCCTGCTGTGCGGCAGCTTCACCTATGGCGAGCGCGCGCCGCTGGGCATGCCGATCCACGTATTTGGCGGCAAGCAGGACAGCGTACGCGCCGACCAGTTGCTCGACTGGCAGCTCGATGCCGCCAGCGGCTTTTCCCTCGACATGTTCGACGGTCACCACTTCTTCCTCGTGCAGCACGAAAGCGCGGTGCTGCGCTGCCTGCGCCGCTATGCCGACGAGCACCTGGCCCGCTGGCGCAATGATGCGGCGCGCCAACTGGCTGCCGTTTAGCACGGCCCCAATTCCCGATTTTCCCGTAAGCCGATTTCAGGCAGGAACCCCATGATGGACGCCTTCGAACTTCCCCGCACCCTGGTCCAGTCCCTTCAACATCGCGCCGCGCAGACCCCGGACCAGGTAGCCCTGCGCTTCCTGGCCGAATCCGCCACAGACAGCGTTGTGCTCAGTTACCGCGACCTCGACCAGCGCGCCCGCACCATCGCCGCCGCCTTGCAGGCCAATGCGGCATTGGGCGACCGTGCGGTGCTGTTGTTTCCCAGCGGCCCGGATTACGTCGCGGCGTTCTTTGGTTGCCTGTACGCCGGGGTTATCGCGGTGCCGGCCTATCCGCCGGAGTCCACCAAGCGCCATCATCAGGAGCGCCTGCTGTCGATCATCAGCGATGCCGAGCCGCGCTTGCTGCTGACCATCGCCAGCCTCGCCGACGGCCTGGCGCAGATCGAAAACGCGCCGCCGGTGTTGAGCGTCGATACGCTCGAAAACGCCGGCAATTGGGTCGAGCCCGAGCTGCAAGCGCACGACATCGCCTTCCTGCAATACACCTCCGGCTCCACCGCACTGCCTAAAGGCGTGCAAGTCAGCCACGGCAACCTGGTGGCCAATGAAGTGCTGATCCGTCGTGGCTTCGGCATTGATCTGCACCCGGATGATGTGATCGTCAGCTGGCTGCCGCTGTACCACGACATGGGCCTGATCGGCGGCTTGCTGCAACCGATCTTCAGTGGCGTGCCCTGTGTGTTGATGTCGCCGGCGTACTTCCTCGGCCGGCCATTGCGCTGGCTCGAAGCGATCAGCGAATACGGCGGCACCATCAGCGGCGGGCCGGATTTCGCCTATCGGCTGTGCAGTGAGCGGGTCAGTGAAACCGCGCTGGAACGTCTGGATTTGAGCAAGTGGCGCGTGGCCTATTCGGGTTCCGAGCCGATCCGCCTCGACACCCTGGAACGCTTCGCCGAAAAGTTCGCGGTCTGTGGTTTCACCCCGAACAGTTTTTTCGCCTCCTACGGGCTGGCCGAGGCGACCTTGTTCGTTGCCGGTGGCTCCCGTGGTCAAGGCATCCCCGCGTTGCGTGTGGATGAGCAGGCGCTGGCCGCCAACCGTGCCGAACCGGGGCAGGGCAGCGCGATCATGAGTTGCGGCACCAGCCAGCCGGAGCATGCGGTGCTGATCGTCGATCCGCACACCCTCACCGAACTGCCCGACAACCGTGTCGGCGAACTCTGGGCCGCCGGCCCCAGCATCGCCCACGGCTACTGGCGCAACCCCGAGGCCAGCGCCAAAACTTTCGTGCAACACGCCGGCCGCACCTGGCTGCGCACCGGCGACCTGGGCTTTATCCGCGACGGCGAGGTGTACATCACCGGCCGCCTCAAAGACCTGCTGATCGTGCGCGGTCACAACCTGTATCCGCAGGACATCGAGCAGACCGTCGAGCGCGAAGTCGAGGTGGTGCGCAAAGGCCGGGTCGCGGCGTTTGCCGTGAATCACCAAGGCCTGGAAGGCATCGGCATCGCCGCAGAAATCAGCCGCAGCGTGCAGAAAATCCTGCCGCCCGACGCCTTGATCAAGGCGATTCGCCAAGCGGTGGCCGAGGCGTATCAAGAAGCCCCGAGCGTGGTGGTACTGCTCAACCCCGGCGCCTTGCCCAAAACCTCCAGCGGCAAGGTGCAGCGTTCGGCCTGCGCGCTGCGTCATGCCGATGGCAGCCTCGACAGCTACGCGCAGTTCCCGAATCTGCAAGCTCAGGCCGGTGAATCGCTGCTTGAATCCGAGCTGCAAAAGCAGATTGCAGCGATCTGGTGCGAGCAGTTGCAGGTCGCAACGGTGGCGGCCGATGACCATTTCTTCCTGCTTGGCGGTAATTCCATCACTGCCACCCAAGTGGTCGCGCGCCTGCGTGAAACCCTGGGCCTGGAGCTGAACCTGCGCCTGCTGTTCGAAGCGCCGACGCTCTCGGCGTTCGCCGCCAAGGTGGCGCAGCTGCAGCAGGACGGCGGCATTGCTCAAGGCGCGATCCAGGCCTTGTCACGCCAGGACGACCTGCCGCAATCCCTGGCACAGAACCGCCTGTGGATCACCTGGCAACTGGACCCGCACAGCAGCGCCTACACCATCCCCGGTGCCCTGCGGTTGCGCGGCGAGCTGGACGAGGATGCGGTGCGCGCCAGCTTCCAGCAATTGATCCAGCGCCACGAAGCCCTGCGCACGCGCTTCTATGAGCGCGATGGCCAAGCCTTCCAGCGCGTCGAGGCCAGCACGGGTTTCGAGCTGCAAGTGATCGACCTCAGCGACCTGCCAACCACCGAACGCGAAGCCCGCGCACAGCAGATCCGCGAGGACGAGGCGCGCACCCTGTTCGACCTGGAAAAAGGCCCGTTGCTGTGGGTAACGCTGGTGCGCCTGGACGATGAAGATCACCAACTGTTGGTGACCCTGCATCACATCATCGCCGACGGTTGGTCGCTCAACATTCTGATCGACGAATTCTCGCGCCTCTACGCCGCCGCGATCCAGGGCCAAAGCCTGAAGCTGCCGCCACTGGCCCTGCAATACGCCGACTACGGCAGCTGGCAACGCCAATGGCTGGCCGAAGGCGAAGGCCAGCGGCAATTGGCTTATTGGAAGGCGCAATTGGGTGACGAGCACCCGGCCCTGAGCCTGGCCACCGACCATCCACGCGCTGCGCAGCGCATCAACAGTGCCTCGCGCCATAGCGTGCGCTTGAACGCAGCGCTCAGCGAAGCGATTCGCCAGGTGGCTCAAGCCCATGAGTCCACCCCGTTCATGGTGTTGCTGGCGGCGTTCCAGAGCCTGCTCTACCGCTACAGCGGCCAGCGCGATATCCGTATCGGCGTGCCCAACGCCAACCGCCCGCGCCAGGAAACCCAAGGCCTGATCGGCTTCTTCATCAACACCTTGGTGCTGCGCGCCGAACTGGACGGGCGCCTGCCATTCAATCAGCTGTTGGCTGCCACGCGCCAGGCTGCACTGGGTGCCCAGGCCCACCAGGACCTGCCCTTCGAACAACTGCTGGAAGCCTTCCCCCAGGCCCGCGAACAAGGCCTGTTCCAGGTCATGTTCAACCACCAGCAGCGCGACTTGAGCGCCTTGCGCCGCTTGCCGGGCATGCTTGCCGAAGAGCTGCCATGGCATAGCCGCGAAGCCAAGTTCGACCTGCAACTGCACTCTGAAGAAGACCGCAACGGGCGCCTGAGCCTGGCGTTCGACTACGCCGATGAGCTGTTCGACAGCGCGACCATCCAGCGCCTGGCCGAGCATTTCGTCAGCCTGCTGCAAGCAGTGTGCGAGCAGCCCGAGCAAGCCATCGGCGACCTCAAGCTGATGCACACAGACGAGCAGCAGCCATGGAGCGAGGCTCCGTGTGCTCCGGCCCGGCAGTGGCTGCCCGAATTGCTCGGCCAACAGACTTCGGACAGCACCGCGCTGGTCTGGCAAGACGGCAGCCTGACCTTCGCCCAACTGCACACCCAGGCCAATCGCCTGGCCCACTACCTGCGTGACAAAGGCGTCGGCCCGGATGTGTGCGTGGCCATCGCCGCCGAGCGTTCGCCGCAGCTGCTGATTGGCCTGTTGGCAATCATCAAGGCCGGTGGCGCCTATGTGCCCCTCGACCCGGATTACCCCGCCGAGCGTCTGGCCTACATGCTCAAGGACAGCGGCGTGCACCTGCTGCTGACTCAAACCGCACTGCTTGAACTGCTGCCGGCCACCGAAGGCGTGTGCGTGATCGCCATGGACAGCCTGCATCTGGACAGCTGGCCGACCCAGGCGCCGGGCCTGCATTTGAATGGCGACAACCTCGCTTACGTTATCTACACCTCCGGCTCCACCGGCCAGCCCAAAGGCGTGGGCAATACCCATGCGGCGCTGGCCGAACGCTTGCAGTGGATGCAGGCCACCTATCAACTCAACGACACCGATGTGCTGATGCAAAAGGCGCCGATCAGTTTTGACGTGTCGGTGTGGGAGTGCTTCTGGCCGCTGATCACCGGCTGCCGCCTGGTGCTGGCCGGCCCTGGCGAACATCGCGATCCGCACCGCATTGCGCAGCTGGTACAGGAACACGGCGTCACCACGCTGCACTTTGTGCCGCCGCTGCTGCAGCTGTTTATCGATGAGCCGTTGGTGACTGAGTGCACCAGCCTGCGACGTCTGTTCTCCGGCGGTGAAGCCTTGCCTGCCGAGCTGCGTAACCGCGTGCTGGCGCAGTTGCCGGCGGTGCAACTGCACAACCGGTATGGCCCGACCGAAACCGCGATCAACGTGACCCACTGGCATTGTCACGCCGAGGACGGCGAGCGCTCGCCCATCGGTCGGCCGCTGGGCAATGTGATCTGCCGCGTGTTGGATGAGCAACTCAACCCGTTGCCGGCCGGTGTGCCGGGCGAGCTGTGCATCGGCGGCATCGGCCTGGCGCGCGGTTACCTGGGCCGCGCCGGGCTGACCGCCGAGCGTTTTGTCGCCGACCCGTTGGGCGAACCCGGCACACGCCTGTATCGCACCGGTGACCGCGTGCGTTGGAGCGCCGATGGCGTGCTCGAGTACCTGGGCCGCCTCGATCAACAAGTCAAATTGCGTGGCTTTCGTGTAGAACCCGAAGAAATCGAAGCCCGGATGCTAGCCCTGGACGGCATCGCACAAGCCGTGGTGCTGGTGCGTGATGCACAACTGATCGGCTACTACACCGCGCATGCGCAGCTTACCGAGCAAGCGGTAAAAACCGCCCTGGCCGCCGAGTTGCCGGAGTACATGGTGCCCGCATTACTGATGCGCCTGGACGCCATGCCCCTGAGCCCCAGCGGCAAACTCGACCGCCGGGCCTTGCCCGAACCGGTGTGGCAAACCCGTGAACACATCGAGCCTGCAACGCCGCTGCAACAACAAATTGCCGCGATCTGGCGCGAGGTGTTAGGCCAGCCATGTATCGGCCTGCGCGACGACTTTTTCGCCCTGGGTGGCCATTCGTTGCTGGCCACGCAAATCATCTCGCGCACCCGCCAGGCCTGTGACGTCGAATTGCCGTTGCGCACCTTGTTCGAAGCCAGCGAACTGGGCACATTTGCCGAGCAGGTCGGCTTGATCCAGGCCTCTGGCCAACGCAATCAGCAAACCGCTATTGCCAGGGTCGACCGCAGCGCGCCGGTGCCGTTGTCCTATTCCCAACAACGCATGTGGTTCCTCTGGCAGATGGAACCCGACAGCCCGGCCTACAACGTCGGCGGCATGGCGCGCCTGCGTGGCGTGCTGGATGTGGGGCGTTTTGAGGCCGCGTTGCAAGCCTTGATCATGCGCCACGAAACCCTGCGCACCACCTTCCCGAGCGTCGATGGCGTGGCGTACCAAAAGGTCTCGGCGCAAACCGGCCTGCGCATGGATTGGCAGGATTTCTCCGCGCTCAATGAAACCGAGCGTCAGCAGCGCCTGCAAGATTTCGCCGATCAACAAGCCCACACCCCGTTCAATCTGGAAACCGGGCCGTTGTTGCGCGCCTGCGTGGTCAAGGCCGGCGAGCAGGAGCACTACTTCGTGCTGACCCTGCACCATATCGTCACCGAAGGCTGGGCCATGGACATCTTCGCCCGTGAACTCGGCGCGCTGTACGAGGCATTTATCGACGAACGCGATTCGCCGCTGGCGCCGCTGGCGGTGCAATACCTGGACTACAGCGTGTGGCAGCGCCAGTGGTTGGAGGCTGGCGAGCGCCAGCGCCAACTGGACTACTGGACCGCCCAGCTGGGCCATGAACATCCTTTGCTTGAACTGCCCGCCGACCGCCCACGCCCGCCCGTGCAAAGCCATCAGGGCGAGCTGTACCGCTTTGACCTGAGCGATGATTTGGCCGCTCGCGTGCGTGCCTTCAATGCCGAACGCGGCCTGACCTTGTTCATGACCATGACCGCCACCCTGGCGGTGCTGCTCTACCGCTACAGCGGCCAGACCGACCTGCGCATCGGCGCGCCGGTGGCCAACCGCATTCGCCCGGAAAGCGAAGGGCTGATCGGCGCGTTCCTCAACACCCAGGTGCTGCGTTGCCAGCTCGATGGACAGATGAATGTGGCCGAGTTGTTCGAGCAGGTACGCCATACCGTGATCGAAGGCCAGTCGCACCAGGACCTGCCATTCGATCATCTGGTGGAAGCCCTGCAGCCACCGCGCAGCGCGGCGTATAACCCGCTGTTCCAGGTGATGTGCAACGTGCAGCGCTGGGAATTCCAGCAGAGCCGCCAACTGGCAGGCATGACCGTCGAGTACCTGGTCAACGATGCGCGGGCGACCAAGTTCGACCTCAACCTGGAAGTCACCGACCTCGACCATCGCCTGGGTTGCTGCCTGACCTACAGCACCGACCTGTTCGACGAGCCGCGTATTGCGCGGATGGCCGCACATTGGCAAAACCTGTTGGAAGCGTTGATCGCTAACCCGCAACAGCGACTGAGCGAGTTGCCCTTGCTGACCGCCACTGAGCAGCGCGCCTTGCAGAGCAGTCTGGGTATCGAGGCGGGTGAACACCGTCTGGATCAGTGCCTTCACCCGCTGTTCAGCCAACACGCTTTGGCCCGCCCCGATGCACCGGCGTTGACCTTTGCCGGGGTGACGCTCAGCTATCGCGAACTGGATGAGCGCGCCAACCGCCTGGCGTGGATGCTGCGTGAGCGCGGTGTTGGCCCGCAGGTGCGGGTCGGCCTGGCGTTGCCGCGTTCGCTGGAAATGGTTATCGGCCTGCTGGCGATCCTCAAGGCCGGCGGCGCTTATGTGCCGCTGGACCCGGAATACCCGCTCGACCGCCTGCACTACATGATCGAAGACAGCGGCATCGGCCTGCTGCTCAGCGATGCGGCGATGTTCGAAGCCCTTGGCGAATTGCCGGCGACGGTCGCCTGCTGGTGCCTGGAAGATGACTTGCCGGTGTTGGCCAACTACCCCACCGACGCGCTGCCCTTTATCAGCCTGCCGCAACATCAGGCGTACCTGATCTACACCTCCGGCTCCACCGGCAAGCCGAAAGGCGTGGTGGTGTCCCATGGTGAAATCGCCATGCATTGCCAGGCCGTGATCGAGCGCTTTGGCATGCGCGCGGATGATTGCGAGCTGCACTTCTACTCCATCAACTTTGACGCCGCCACCGAGCGTCTACTGGTGCCGCTGCTCAGCGGTGCGCAGGTGGTGTTGCGCGCCCAAGGCCAGTGGGATGCCGAAGAAATCTGCGCGCTGATCCGCGCCCATGGCATCACTATCCTCGGCTTTACCCCCAGCTACGGCAGCCAGTTGGCGCAATGGCTGGCCACCCAGCAACAGACTCTGCCGGTGCGCATGTGCATTACCGGCGGCGAGGCGCTGACCGGCGAGCACTTGCAGCGCATCCGTGCAGCGTTCCAGCCCGAGCTATTTTTTAATGCCTATGGCCCGACCGAAACCGTGGTGATGCCGCTGGCCAGCCTGGCGCCGCAGGTGCTGGAAGAGGGCGCCGCCAGCGTGCCGATCGGCAGCATCATCGGTGCTCGCGTGGCTTACATTCTCGACGCCGACCTGGCGCTGGTGCCCCAAGGCGCGACCGGCGAGCTGTATGTCGGCGGGGCAGGTCTGGCCCAGGGTTATCACGAACGTGCGGGCATGACGGCCGAGCGTTTTGTCGCCGATCCGTTTGCTGCCGATGGCGGCCGTTTGTACCGCACCGGCGACCTGGTGCGCCAACGCGCCGACGGCCTGGTGGAGTACCTGGGCCGTGTCGACCATCAAGTGAAGATTCGCGGTTTCCGTATTGAACTGGGCGAAATTGAAACCCGGCTGCTGGAGCACGCAGCCGTGCGCGAAGCCGTGGTGCTGGCGCTGGATTCAGCCAGTGGTAAACAGCTGGCGGCCTACCTGGTCAGCGACGCCGACCCTGCTGCCTTGCGTGATGCACTCAAGGCGCACCTCAAGGCGCAGCTGCCGGACTACATGGTGCCCGCGCACCTGATCGTGCTCGACAGCATGCCGCTGACCGCCAATGGCAAACTCGACCGCCGCGCCTTGCCGCAGCCCGACCCTGAGGCCAATCGCCAAACCTACGTGGCGCCGCGCAATGAGCTGGAGCAGAGCCTGGCGGCCATTTGGTGCGCGGTGTTGAACGTGCAGCAAGTCGGCCTGGACGATAACTTCTTTGAGCTGGGCGGTGACTCGATCCTGTCGATCCAGGTGGTCAGCCGTGCGCGGCAGGCCGGGATTCATTTCAGCCCACGGGATTTGTTCCAGCACCAGACCGTGCAAACCCTGGCCGCTGTGGCCACGCGTAGCGAACAGGTGACCGCCGAGCAAGGCCTGCTCACCGGCAGCTCGGGCCTGACGCCGATCCAGCACTGGTTCTTTGATACCGAGATCCCCAACCGTCAGCACTGGAACCAGGCATTGCTGCTCAAGCCCCTGCAATTGCTGGAGCCCCATCGCCTGGAGCAAGCGCTGCTGGCGGTGCTGGAGCATCACGACGCCTTGCGCCTGAGCTTCTCCAAGCGCGACGCACACTGGCATGCCGAGCACTTGGCCGTGCCCCAAGGCGGCGTGCTGATGCAGGCGCAAGTGCGCGACATGCAGGGTTGCACCGCGCTGTTCACTGACACTCAACGCAGCCTGAACCTTGAGCATGGCCCCCTGTTACGGGCTTTGCTGGTGGACGGCCCGCAAGGCCAGCAACGCCTGTTGATCGCGATTCATCACCTGGTGGTGGACGGCGTGTCGTGGCGCGTTCTGCTGGAGGACCTGCAAACGGTTTACCGCCAGTTGAGCGACGGCCAGTCCGTCAGCCTGCCGGCCAAAACCAGCGCATTGCGCGATTGGGCTGCGCGCTTGCGCGCTTATGCCGGCAGCGAATCCCTGCGTGAAGAGTTGAGCCTGTGGCAAGACCAACTGGCCGGTCCTGCGGTGGAACTGCCAGTGGCGCGTGCACAGGGTTCGCTGCGCAACCGCGAGGCTGAGACCGTCAGCGTGCGCCTGGGCGCCGAACACACCCGCCAGTTATTGCAACAGGCGCCGAGCGCGTATCGCACCCAAGTCAACGACCTGCTGCTGACCGCCTTGGCCCGCGTGCTGTGCCGCTGGACGGGGCACGCCTCGACCTTGATTCAACTGGAAGGCCATGGCCGTGAACCCCTGTTCGATGAGATCGACCTGACCCGCAGCGTCGGCTGGTTCACCAGCGCTTACCCGCTGCGCCTGACACCGCACGCCGGGCAGGGCGACTCGATCAAGGCCATCAAGGAACAACTGCGCGGCGTGCCGCATAAAGGCCTGGGTTATGGCGTGCTGCGCTACCTGGCGGACGACCAGTGCAAGCAGGCCATGGCCGCGCTGCCGACGGCGCAGATCACCTTCAACTACCTCGGTCAGTTCGACCAGAGCTTTGGCGCCGATGCGCTGTTTCATCCGCTGGATGAATCGGCGGGCCTGGCCCACGATCCGGATGCGCCGCTGCCCAATGAGCTGAGTGTCGACAGCCAGGTGTATGGCGGTGAGTTGCTGCTGCGCTGGACCTTCAGCCGTGAGCGCCATGACCCACAGACCATCCGTGAACTGGCGCAGGCGTACTTGAGCGAGCTGCAAAGCCTGATCGCGCATTGCCTCAACGACGAGGCGGGCGGCCTGACGCCGTCCGACTTCCCGCTGGCGCACCTGACTCAAGCACAGCTCGACAGCCTGCCGGTGCCGGCCAATGTCATCGAAGACGTTTACCCGCTGACGCCGATGCAGGAAGGCCTGCTGCTGCACACCTTGCTGGAACCGGGCACCGGCCTCTATTACATGCAGGACCGCTACCGCATCAACAGCGCTCTGGACCCCGAGCGTTTCGCCCAGGCCTGGCAGGCGGTGATCGCCCGGCATGAAGCCTTGCGTGCGTCGTTCTGCTGGAACGTCGGCGAGGACATGCTGCAAGTGATCCACAAGCCGGGCAGCACGCCGATTGACTACCTGGACTGGAGCAATGACGCCGAAGCCGAACAGGAGCCGCGTCTGCAAGCCTTGCTCAAGGCCGAGCGCGAAGCCGGGTTTGATCTGCTCAACCAGGCGCCGTTCCACCTGCGCCTGATCCGCGTGGGCGAGGCGCGCTACTGGTTCATGATGAGCAACCACCACATCCTCATCGATGCCTGGTGCCGCTCGTTGCTGATGAATGATTTCTTCGATATCTACATGGCCTTGGGCGAGGGCCGCGATGCACAATTGGCCACACCGCCACGCTACCGCGATTACATCGCCTGGCTGCAACGCCAGAACCTGAATGAAGCGCGCCAGTGGTGGCAGCAGAACCTGCAAGGCTTCGAGCGCACCACGCCGATCCCGAGCGACCGGCCGTTCCTGCGTGAACACGCAGGCCACAGCGGCGGCATGGTGGTGGGCGATTGCTACACCCGCCTGAATGCCCGCGACGGTGCGCAATTGCGCGAACTGGCCCAGGCCCATCAACTCACCGTCAACACCTTCGCCCAGGCGGCGTGGGCCTTGGTGCTGCGGCGATTGAGCGGTGAGCGAGACGTGTTGTTCGGCGTCACGGTGGCCGGGCGCCCAGTGGAAATGCCCGAGATGCAACGCACCGTCGGCCTGTTCATCAACAGCATCGCGCTGCGGGTGAAACTGCCGCAAGACGACCAGCCTTGCAGCGTGCGCCAGTGGCTGAGCGGCCTGCTCGACAGCAATATGCAACTGCGTGAATACGAATACCTGCCGCTGGTGACTATCCAGGAACACAGCGAACTGCCCAAGGGCCAGCCGCTGTTCGACAGCCTGTTTGTGTTTGAAAACGCGCCGGTGGAAGTGTCGGTGCTGGACCGTGCGCAAAGCCTGAACGCCACCTCGGATTCCGGCCGCACCCACACCAACTTCCCGCTGACGGCGGTGTGTTATCCGGGTGATGACCTGGGGCTGCACCTGTCTTACGACCAGCGTTATTTCGATGAAACCACCGTGCAAGGCATGCTTGGCGAGTTCAAGCGCCTGCTGCTGGCGTTGGTGCAGGGCTTCCATGGTGATATGGCCGAGCTGCCGCTGATCGGTGAGCAGGAGCGGGCGTTTCTGGTCGACGGCTGCAACCAGAGCGAGCACGACTACCCGCTGGAGCGCAGTTACATCGAGTTGTTCGAAGCGCAGGTGACGCAACATCCGCAGCGCATCGCCGCCAGTTGCCTCGACCAGCAATGGACCTACGATGAATTGAATCGCCGCAGCAACGGTCTGGGCTACGCGCTGATCGAGGCCGGTGTCGGGCTGGATCAGCCGGTGGCGCTGCTGGCCGAGCGTAACCTGGATTTGCTCGGCATGATCATCGGCAGTTTCAAGGCCGGTGCCGGTTACCTGCCGCTGGACCCTGGCCTGCCAAGCCAGCGTTTGAGCCGCATCATCGACCTGAGCCGCACGCCGTTGCTGGTGTGCACCGAAGCGTGCCGCGAGCAGGCGATTGAATTGCTGGACGGCACCGACTGCCAGTTGCTGGTCTGGGAAGAAGTGCCCGGCCGTGGGGAAAACCCGGGCATCTACAGCGCGCCGGATAACCTCGCCTATGTGATCTACACCTCCGGCTCCACGGGGTTGCCCAAAGGCGTGATGGTGGAACAGCGCGGCATGCTCAATAACCAGTTGAGCAAGGTGCCGTATCTGCAACTGAGCGAGGCAGATGTGATCGCGCAGACCGCTTCGCAGAGCTTCGATATTTCCGTGTGGCAGTTCCTCGCCGCGCCGCTGTTTGGCGCGCGGGTGGATATTGTGCCGAACAGCATCGCCCATGATCCGCAGGGTTTGCTGGCGCATGTGCAGGCTCAAGGCATCACTGTGCTGGAAAGTGTGCCGTCGCTGATCCAGGGCATGCTCGCTCAAGAACGCATGAGCCTGGATGGCTTGCGCTGGATGCTGCCGACGGGTGAAGCCATGCCGCCGGAGCTGGCGCACCAGTGGTTGCTGCGTTACCCCGAGATCGGCTTGGTCAACGCTTATGGCCCGGCGGAGTGCTCGGATGACGTGGCGTTCTTCCGCGTTGACCTGGCGTCGACCCGTGGCACGTATCTGCCGATTGGCACGCCAACCGACAACAACCGTTTGTACCTGCTCGACGGTGCGCTGGAGCTGGTGCCGCAAGGGGCTGTGGGCGAGTTGTGTGTGGCAGGCACGGGCGTAGGGCGTGGTTATGTCAGCGACCCGTTGCGCACCGCCCAGGTGTTTGTGCCGAACCCGTTTGGCGCGCCGGGCGAGCGCTTGTACCGCACCGGCGACCTGGCGCGTCGGCGCAGCGATGGTGTGCTGGAGTATGTCGGGCGTATCGACCATCAGGTGAAGATTCGTGGTTACCGCATCGAACTGGGTGAAATCGAAGCGCGCCTGCATGAACAGCCAGAAGTGCGGGATGCGGCAGTCGGCGTGCAGGAAGGCGTCAACGGCAAGCATTTGGTGGGTTACCTGGTGGCGGCCGATGAAGCCTTGAACCCAGGTGAGCGCATGGACCGTATCAAGCAGCGCCTGCGCGCGCAATTGCCGGAATACATGGTGCCGCTGCACTGGCTATGGCTCGACCGCTTGCCGCTGAACGCCAATGGCAAGCTGGACCGCAAGGCTCTGCCGGCCCTGGAGATTGGCCAACTGCACAGCCAGCACTACCTGGCGCCGCGCAACGAACTGGAAGCGACCTTGGCGGCGATCTGGGCCGAGGTGCTGAAGGTTGAACGGGTAGGCGTGCAGGACAACTTCTTCGAGTTGGGCGGGCATTCATTGCTGGCCACGCAGATTGCTTCGCGGGTGCAGAAAACCCTGCAACGGGATGTGCCACTGCGGGCAATGTTCGAGTGCAGCACAGTAGCGGAGTTGGCCGAGTACATCGACGGGCTGGCGGCCAATGAGATCAGTGCGGAGAAGGTGGATCGCTTGAGTGATTTGATGGCGGAGTTGGAAGGCTTGTAACTGATCGTTCCCACGCTCTGCGTGGGAATGCAGTCCAGGACGCTGTACGTCCCAAAGCGTGACGCAGAGCGTCACCTGAGGCATTCCCACGCAGAGCGTGGGGAACGATCTGATGGGCTATTTTGGCCCGAGAATCTTCACCAGCTTGTCTGGCGACGGCGCGCCTTGCTGTTGCTGCAAGCCGCCCTTGTCATCGCGATAGAAAATCGCTGGCGTCGCCGACAGAGCTTCACTGATCGTTCCCACGCTCTGCGTGGGAATGCAGCCCAGGACGCTCTGCGTCCCAAAGCGTGACGCAGAGCGTCACCTGAGGCATTCCCACGCAGAGCGTGGGGAACGATCTGATGGGCTATTTTGGCCCGAGAATCTTCACCAGCTTGTCTGGCGACGGCGCGCCTTGCTGTTGCTGCAAGCCGCCCTTGTCATCGCGATAGAAAATTGCCGGCGTCGCCGACAGTTCCAGCTCTTCCATCAACTTCATATTGGCATCGAGCTTGGCTTCGATATCTGCCGGGATCTTGTCCAGTGCCTGCAATTTGCTGCCCTTGCCGGCGGCTTCGTGTTCTTCCAGGGCTTTTTGCGGGTCTTTGGCGGCCAGCAGCGCGGCGGATTTGCCTGGGCTGTCTTCGCGAATGATGCCGACCATGATGTGGCGCAATTGCACCTTACCGGCCTTGACCCACGGGCGTGCCTGTTCCCAGAACATGTTGCAGTACGGGCAGTTGGGGTCACTGAACAGGTAGACGATGCGCGGCGCGTTTTTGTCGCCGTCCTGGATCCAGTTGCTGTGTTCCATCTTGGCCCAGACTTCCTTGGCCATCGGCGCGTACACCAGTTTTTCCAGGGGCGCGCTGCTCAGGTCATTGCCTTGGGCGTCGTACAGGTTACCGGCCAGCACACTTTTACCGTCGGCGGTCAGGTACAGGGCCATGCCACGGTTCTGGTATTGCGCGGCGTAGCCGGTGAGGCCGCTGGGCGCGTCGAACTTGCCGAGGATCTTGGCACCCTTGGCTTCGATCTGTTTGATCGGCGCCGGCCAGTCTTCGGCCTGGGCCAGTGTGGCCGCAAGCGTCAGCGGCAGCAGGGTCAGCAGGTGGCGGAGTCTTGGCATGTCGGTTTCCTTGTGGCAGCAGGGGCAGTGTCGAAGGGTTCCATGGCACGGGCCAGGCTGGCCTGGGACAACTCGCCCAGGTGGCTGTTGATCAGGCGCCCATCGGCTTGGTAGAACAGGGTGGTCGGCAGGGCCATGGAGCCCACGGCCTGGCCGAGGCGGCCGCTGGCATCAAACAGCACGTTGTCGAGGGTCAGGCCTTGGGTGGCGAGAAAGGTGCTGACGCTTTGCATGCTTTCGGCCTGGTTGACGAACAGGAAGGTCACGTCCGGGCGCTGGTGTTGCGCACGCTCCAGCACCGGCATCTCGCGGCGGCACGGCGGGCACCAGGTGGCCCAGAGGTTGATCACCAGCGGGCCGCCTTTGTAGTCGGTCAGTTGCACCACGTCGCCATTGGCGTTACGCAAGGTGATGTCCGGCAGTTGCGAGCCCTTGTCGTAAAGGCTCAGGGACACGCTGGTCAGGCCCCAGAACACCAGCCCGGTGACCACCCCGGCACTCAGCGGGGTGCGCATGGCCGGGCGGCGCCAGCCGTAGAACACGGCGCCCAGCACCAGTGCGATCACGCCGGGCCAGGCCAGGAAGCCGCCGTCGCGCAGGTCGACCATTTGCAGTGGGTCGTGGCTGTAGTCGCTCCAGTACATCAGTACAAAGCTTAAGCGTGCCACCAGCATGCCCAGCAAAAACAGGCTGAACAGCACCGATTCGGGGTTTTCACCGCCACGCTTGGCCACGCGCCAGCCCACCAGCGTGGCGAGGATCAGCGCGCTGATCAGCAGGATGTGATTCAGGGCGATGGCGAACGTACCGATGGTCAGGGTCAGCATCAGCGCGCGTCTCGGGTTTGCGTCCAGCGTTGCAGGAAGGCGGCGGCATCCACTTCGCCGGTGATGCGTTGGGCGCGACGTTCTTCACCGTCCGGGCCGATCCACACGAAGCTCGGTGGCCCCGGCACCTTGTAGCGCCCGAGCAGTTCGCGGCTGGCGGCGTTGTCGGCGGTGACGTCCAGGCGCAACAGGCGCACGTCTTTGAGGGCGTCCATCACCTGGGGTTGGCCGAAGACTTGTTTTTCCATGATCTTGCACGACACGCACCAGTCGGCGTAGTAGTCCACCAGCACCCATTGGCCCTGGGCCTTGGCGCTGTCGAGCTGGCTTTGCAGCACGGCCGGGTCGTTGATGGTCATGAAGGCGTCGTGGGCGCTGGGCGCAGCAGCCATCTTCGAGCCGCTGTAGACCTTCAACGGTTGCCACAGGTCGTCGCTGCCACCGGCCGCGCCCACTACCAGCACTGCGCCCCACAGGCCCAGCACCAGGGAGCCGGCGCCGAATACCTTGGCCGCCAGCCCGTATTCGCGGGCCAGGGTCCAGCCGCAGTAGGCCATCACCAGCGCCAAGACGCCCCACAGGCCGAGCCACAGGCTTTCGCCGACCACCGGGCGAATCATCAGCACGGCGGTGCCGAGGAACAGGAAACCGAAGACACCCTTGAGCACGTTCATCCAGGTGCCCGGCTTGGGCAGGAAACGGTTGCCCACGGTTACCAGCAGCAACAGCGGAATACCGATGCCGATGCCCATGGCGAACAGGATCAAACCGCCGTGCAGCGCGTTGCCGCTCTGGGCGATATACAGCAGGGCGCCGGCCAGTGGTGCGGTCATGCACGGGCCGACCAACAGGCCGGACAGCGCACCGAGAATCCCGGCGCCGACCAGGCTGCCGCCGCTTTGCTGGCGGCTGACGTTGTCCAGGCGATCACGCAGGAAGGCCGGCAGTTGCAGTTCAAAGAAGCCGAACATCGGCAGGGCCAGGATCACAAACAGCGCGGCGAAGCTGCCAAGGATCCACGGCGTTTGCAGCAGGGCGGCAAGGTTGCCGCCGAGCAGCGCGGCCAGTACGCCGAGCGCCGCATACACCAGCGCCATGCACACCACGTAGCTGCTGGCCAAGGCAAAACCACGACGCGGGCTGGCACCGCTGCCGACCACCAGGCCCGCGAGAATCGGCAGCATCGGCAGCGAACACGGGGCAAATGCCAGCAGCAGGCCCAGGCCAAAGAACACCAGCAGGCTCCAGCCCAGGCTGCGCTGTTGCAGGCCGCTGGCCAGGCTTTGGTCCTGGGCTTGTGCGGTGGCCGCTACGGCCGGGTTGCCGCCCAGGTCCACGGTGATCGACTGCGGCGGGTAGCACAGGCCCGCATCGGCGCAGCCCTGCCAGCCCAGCTTGACCTGGCCGGTGGCACCGGCCGGGATCTTCACTTCGAGGCCCTGGCGGTACACTTGCTGCTCGCCGAAAAACTCATCGCTATGGGCTTCGCCTTGCGGCAGCACGGGTTTTTCGGCCAGGCCGTCGAACTTCATGCGTTGCTGGTAAAGGTAATATCCGTCGGCAATCTGCCAATACAGCTGGGTTTCGCCGCTTTCAAGACGCTCGGAGGTAAAGGTGAACGCTTTGCCCACCGGCAGGAAATCGGGTTTGGTCTCGAATGGGTTGCCCGGCGCGGCCTGGGCGAACCCTGCGAATAACACCAGCAGAAAGGTAAACAGATGCCGCATGGTCAAGCCTTAGTTCGATGCAAGTTAGGCACACAATGTGTGGTGTTGATTAACCGATGATTAACCGGGCGCTATTCTAAACTGAGGCTGTCGGTTTTCACGGCATAATCGGCGCTTAATCCGCCCGACCTTTAATTCCCTTATCTTTCATGAAGGGTTAACCATGCACGTACTGGTCTGTGAAGACGACGAACTGATCGCCAGCGGCATTGTGGCCGGGCTTGGCGCCCAGGGTTTTACCGTCGAGCGCGTGGCCTCGGCCGCCGCCGCACGCGCGATGCTCAAGGCCGCCACGTTCGACATCATGGTGCTCGACCTGGGCTTGCCCGATGAAGACGGCCTCAAGTTGCTGCAACAACAGCGCAGCCAGGGCCTGGAAATTCCGGTGCTGATCCTCACCGCCCGCGACTCGGTCACCAACCGTGTCGACGGCCTGCAAGCCGGTGCCGACGACTACCTGCTCAAGCCCTTCGACCTGCGTGAACTTGCCGCACGCCTGCAAACGTTGCTGCGTCGGGTGGCGGGGCGTCGGGTCAACCTGATCGAACATGGCCAACTGGCCTACGACCCCAGCAGCCGCGAAACCTTCCTGGCCGGCCAGCCGGTCGACCTGTCACGTCGCGAGCAAGCCTTGTTGCAGGCGCTGTTGCATAACAAGGGCCGCGTGCTGTCCAGCGAGCAACTCAAAGACAGCGTCTACGGTTTCAACGACGAACTGGAAAGCAACGCCCTCAACGTGCACATCCACCACCTGCGGCGCAAATTGGGTAACGGCATCGTCGAAACCGTGCGCGGCCTGGGTTATCGCCTGGGCACGGCGGATGGGGGAGAGGACGCGTCGTGATGAGTTTGCGCCTGCGCCTGACGTTCAAGTTGGGCGCTGCTTTTGTGTTGATCTGGGTCCTGGCAGCTGCCTGGATGCTCAACGATCTGCGCAACCAGATGATGTTTTCCCTCGACCAGCGCCTGGTGGCATCGGCGCGCATGGTGGCCGGGCTGACCGAGCAGATGCCCGGCCTGGCCAGTGTGAGCGGCGCGCCTACGCATTTGCGCACTGAACAACTCAACGTGCCAGGCGGTATGGCCTGCCAGGTCAGCTCCCTGCGCGGGGAAATCCTGGCGCGCAGCCACATGACCCCGGATGAAGGTTTGGAGTCGCGCAAAAGCGGCTTTCGCGACCAGATGATTGACGGTGTGGGCTGGCGCAGCTTCACCTTGTCCCGTGGCGACCTGCTGATCACCACCGCCGACCGCCAGGTGGAGCGTGAGGCGCTGAACCTGTCGATCCTGCTGGCGGCCTCGGTGCCGGTGGGCGTGGCCCTGCTGGGTTGCCTGTGCCTGTTGTGGCTGGGCATCGGCCAAAGTCTGCTGCCCCTTAACCGCATGCGTGATGCCCTGATGCGCCGCAGTGCCGATTCCCTCGAACCGCTGCAGATTCACCCGCTGCCCAGCGAATTGAAACCGCTGCTCGACACCCAGAACCAACTGTTGCAGCGCATCGCCAAGACCATTGAGCGCGAGCGCCGCCTGACCGGCGATGCCGCCCACGAACTGCGCAGCCCGCTGACGGCGATCAAGACCCACCTGCAAGTGGCCCGCATGACCGACGGCGCGGCCCGGGACCAGTCCCTGGCCCACGCCGAAGAGGGCGCCGACCGCTTGCATCGCACCCTGGAGCAGTTACTGCTGCTGGCGCGGGTCGAGGGCAGCCTGTCGTTTGACGATGGCTTGCAATCAAGCGCCGAACAAGTGGCGCGGCTGGCGATTCAGGATGCCAATGCGGGTGATAACCGCCGTATCGACCTGATCCTGGCGGAAAACCTCACACAATCCCCGGTGGAGATGCCGGTGGCGCTGGCGGTAGCGGCCCTGCGTAACCTGTTGGATAACGCGTTGCGCCATACGCCGGGTGACACTCGCGTTGAGCTGAGCGTGTTCACCAGCGCCGACACCGTGGTGTTTCGCGTGCGCGACCATGGCAAGCAGATTTCTGCTGAAGACCTGCAATACCTCACCCAACGTTTCTGGCGCAATGGCAGCAGCGAGGGCTGTGGCTTGGGCCTGGCGATCGTGCAAGCCATTGTGCAGCGCTGCTCCTGCTCGCTGAAATTCGACAGTCAACCGGACGGCCTGCGGGTCGACTTGGGCATGCCGCTGCGGCGCTGAACACTTTTCTTCAAACATTAAATAGTTACCGCCAGCCTGAAATCCATCCCTTCAGGATGGCGGTAATTTTTTTGCGTTTGAACGGGCTGAATGACTCGGCCTGTATTGAAAAGGATGGTTCTTGTGTTAGTGATCGACAGCAGTTTCCCCGCCCAGGATTTTAATCAACGCAACGGCGAACCCGTGCGGCAGATCATCCTGCATTACACCGCAGCGCCCTTTGCAACGTCTTTACGCACACTGACCCGAGGGGGCGTCAGCGCTCACTATTTGCTTCCTGACCCTGATGAGCCCAGCTATGGCGCTGCCGGTTATGACGAACTGCGGGTGTTTCGCCTGGTGGACGAGGACAAACGGGCCTGGCATGCCGGGGTGAGCCACTGGGGCGGGCTGGATAACCTCAACAACCGTGCGATCGGCATCGAGATCGTCAATTTGGCGCGCGATGATGCCGGGGTCTTTACCTTCCCCGAATATGGCCGGGAGCAGGTTGATACGTTGATCGCGTTGGTTCGCGACATGCTTGGGCGGTACCCGCAGGTGGGGCCTCTGGATGTGCTCGGGCATTCGGATGTGGCGTATTGGCGCAAGAGTGATCCGGGGCCTCGGTTGCCCTGGCGGTGCTTGTTCGAGGCCGGAATCGGCGCCTGGTTTGATGACACTACGCGCAGGATGTACCAGCGACGGTTTTGTCTTGGGTTGCCACCGGAAGTAGAGGTGGAGCGGGCATTTCAGCGGTGCGGGTATAAACCGGCCTGGAATCGACAGGCGTTTGAATGGAGGACGCGGGCGTTTCAGATGCACTTTCGGCCGCGCGATTATGGCGGAGTGCTGGATGGGGAGACGTGTGCGATTTTGTATGCGTTGAATGAGCGCTACCGGGGGATTTGATCGTTCCCACGCTCTGCGTGGGAATGCCGCCCCGGACGCTCCGCGTCCCGCTTTCGATCAAAAACCACAACAAGCCTAAATCCCCCCAGCGCTGGTGCGTCTCCAGAACATGAAATCCGCACCTACGCGGATCGCCCGTTTGGTCACCCCTACCCGCGTATTGAGGGATCGAGAGATGTCAGTCGCTACCAGCCGTATCGAAGACGCACCGGTGCATGCAGGCGCAGCACCGGTGGAAACGCTCTACCACTTCGAAGAAACCCCGCTGCTGACCCGCCAGCGCCTGCAGGAATCCAACGCCCGCAGCTATCCTCGGCGTATCCCGCTGGCGCTCAAGCGGGCCAAGGGCATCTACGTGGAAGACGTTGAAGGCCGTAGCTTCATCGACTGCCTGGCCGGTGCTGGCACCCTGGCATTGGGCCACAACCACCCGGTGGTGATCGAAGCCATCCGGCAGGTGCTGAGCGACGAGCTGCCACTGCACACGCTCGACCTCACTACGCCAGTCAAAGACCAATTCGTCCAGGATCTGTTTGGCCTGTTGCCGGCAACGCTTGCACAGGAAGCGAAAATCCAGTTTTGCGGCCCCACCGGCACTGATGCGGTGGAAGCCGCGTTGAAGCTGGTGCGCACCGCCACCGGTCGCAGCACGGTGTTGTCGTTCCAGGGCGGTTATCACGGCATGAGTCAGGGCGCGCTGAGCCTGATGGGCAGCCTGGGGCCGAAAAAGCCCTTGGGCGCTCTGCTGGGTAATGGCGTGCAATTCCTGCCGTACCCCTATGACTACCGCTGCCCATTCGGCCTGGGCGGCGCGGAAGGCGTGCGGGTCAACCTGCATTACCTGGAAAACCTGCTCAACGACCCGGAAGCCGGCGTGCTCTTGCCGGCGGCGGTGATTGTCGAGGTGGTGCAGGGCGAGGGCGGTGTGATCCCGGCCGATCTCGATTGGTTGCGCGGCCTGCGCCGCATCACCGAGCAGGCCGGAGTGGCCTTGATCGTCGATGAAATCCAGAGTGGTTTCGGTCGTACCGGCAAGATGTTTGCCTTTGAACATGCGGGCATCATCCCGGACGTGGTGGTGATGTCCAAGGCCATCGGCGGCAGCTTGCCGCTGGCGGTGGTGGTGTATCGCGACTGGCTCGACACCTGGCTGCCGGGCGCCCATGCCGGGACGTTCCGGGGTAACCAGATGGCGATGGCGGCAGGCTCGGCGGTGATGCGCTACCTCAAGGAACACGACCTGGCCGGCCACGCGGCAGCCATGGGCGAGCGCCTGGCTGAGCACCTGCGCATCCTGCAACGCGACTTCCCGCACTTGGGCGATATTCGTGGGCGCGGGCTGATGCTGGGCGTTGAACTGGTTGACCCCGACGGCACGCCCGATACCCAGGGCCACCCGCCGGTGCATCGCCAACTGGCGCCGCGGGTGCAGCGCGAATGCCTCAAGCGTGGCTTGATCCTGGAGCTGGGCGGCCGGCACGGCAGCGTGGTGCGCTTCCTGCCGCCGCTGGTGATTACTGCCGCTGAAGTCGACCGCGTGGCCGAGATCTTCGGGCGCGCGCTGACGGCAGCGGTCGCCAGCGTCTAATTTTTAGCGGGCCTGGTACGTTTCTACAGATATCAGTGCTGCGCGTGGTGCGCAGCCGGCTTTTCAGCGATGGAGAACAGCAATGACCTCAGTATTTGACCGCGACGACATCCTGTTTCAGGTAGTGGTCAACCACGAAGAACAGTATTCCATCTGGCCCGACTACAAGGCTGTGCCCGAAGGCTGGCGCACCGTGGGCAAGAGCGGCATGAAGAAAGAGTGCCTGGCATACATCGAAGAAGTCTGGACTGACATGCGCCCGCTGAGCCTGCGCCAGAAGATGGATGGCGCTGCGCTGGCCGGCTGACACCCCAGATCAACTGTGGGAGCGGGCCTGTGTGGGAGCGGGCTTGCTCGCGAATGCGGTGTGTCAGTTAACGCAACTATTGACTGATCCGACGCATTCGCGAGCAAGTCGAATCGTCGCACCGCCGCTCCCACATAAACCTTACTGCGGTGTGTTGGTATACAGGTAATCCGTCGCCAACGACGCCAGCGTTCGCACCCCCACCACCAACGCCGACTCGTCCACAAAGAACCCCGGATTATGGTTCGGCGCCGCTTTGCTCATGTCCTGATCCCTCGGCGTCACCCCCAGAAACACAAACAGCCCCGGCGCTTCCTTGGCGTAGAACGAGAAGTCCTCGGCGCCGCCCACCAGTGGGCCTTGCACCACATCATCCTTGGCCGCCCAACGCAGGCTTGGCAGCATTTTTTCGGTGAGTGCCGGGTTGTTGATGGTCGGGTCGTATTTTTCGATGATCGTGACCTCGGCCTTGGCACCACCGCTTTCGGCGATTTTCTCCACGGTCTGGCGCACGTCCGCGTGCAGCTTCTGGCGAATGCCGTAGTCGTAGGAGCGGAGGGTGCCGCTCATGTCCACCGACTCGGGGATGATGTTGTAGCGGGTGCCGCCATTGATGGTGCCGATGCTCACCACCGACGGAAATGACGAGATGTCGGTGCGCCGACTCACCACGGTTTGCAAACCGACGATGGTCTGCGCGCCGACGGTGATCGGGTCGATGCCGTCCCACGGGCGGCCGGCGTGGGTCTGTTTGCCGAGGATCTTGATGCGCAGGTCATCGGAGCTGGCCAGGGTCGGGCCAGGGCGATAGGCGATCTGCCCGGCAGGCACACCAGCCCAGACATGCAGGCCGAACACCGCGTCCGGTTTGGGCGCCTTCATCACGCCTTCCTGCACCATCATTTTCGCGCCCCAGGTGTTTTTGCCGTCGGGGATAAAGTCGCTCGGGCCTTCTTCGGCCGGCTGGAAATAAAACACCACGGTGCCGGGCAGGCGCTCGCGCATGCCAGTAAGGATTTTCGCCGTGCTGAGCAAAATGGCGGTGTGGGCGTCGTGGCCACAGGCGTGCATCACGTCGACCTCCTTGCCCAGGTAGGTGCCTTTGGCTTTGGAGGCGAAGGGCAGGTCGGCGACTTCCTTGACCGGCAGCGCATCCATGTCGGCACGCAGGGCCACGGTCGGGCCGGGTAGCGCACCTTTCAAAATGGCGACCACGCCGGTGCGGGCCACGCCGGTTTTGACTTCAAGGCCCAGGTCGCGCAGTTGTTTGGCGACCAGTTCGGCGGTGCGGGTTTCGGTATTGCCCAGCTCGGGGTGGGCGTGGATATCGCGGCGGGTTTCCAGTAACGCTGGTTCGAGGATTTTGGCTTGGGTGGCGATTGCTTCCCGGGCACTCTCCAGGTCATTGCCCTGGCCATTGCTGGCGGCAATCACCGCGCTGCTGGCGAGCCCGCAGAGCATGCCGAAAACCCATGGGTGTGTCAGACCGTTCAAACGCATACAGACCTCTCCTTGTTTATTGTTGTTGATCTTTCTCCTGCACCGTACCGGCGGTCACCACCTGCACGCTCAGGCGCGGTGTCGCCAGGTCCAGCCCGGCTTCATCCAGCTGGCGCTTGAGTGACAGGTTGAACGCCCGTGACACTTCCCACTGCTTGATCGGCGCGGTCTTGAAGCGCGCCCGCAGGATCGCGCTGCCGGACTCAAAGCTTTCCACGCCCTGAATCTCCAGCGGCGACCAGATGTTGCGGCGTTGCAGTGGGTCGTTGCGCATTTTCTGGCCAACATCACGCATCAGTTTGATGGCGTCGTCGATTTCCATGTTGAAGGGGATCGCCACCCGGAAGATCGCGTAGCCGAACTCCCGCGAGTAGTTCTTGATGCTCTTGATTTCGCTGAACGGGATGGTGTGCACGATGCCGTCGATGTCGCGCAGGCGCACGGTGCGGATGGTCAGGCCTTCGACGGTTCCGAGGTGGCCGCCGACATCCACGTAGTCATCAATCGCCAGGGAGTCTTCGATGATGATGAACAGGCCGGTGATCAAGTCGGCTACCAGCGACTGTGCGCCGAAACCGATGGCGATACCGATCACACCGGCACCGGCCAGCAGCGGCGTGACGTTCATGCCCATGTTCGCCAGGGCGACGATGGCGGCGATGATAAAAATGGTCACGAACAGCACGTTGCGGATCAGCGGCATCATGGTCTGCGCACGTGCATTGGCCAGGCCTTTGCGCGAGCGGGTGAGGGCATGGTGGATCGCGGTATCGCTGAGGATCCAGATCAGCCAGGCAAACAGCAGCGTGCCGCCCAGGCCGAACAGTTTGACGCTGACCTCATGGCCGTCACCTTCGGTGAAGCGAATCATCGACAGGCCCCACACGCGCAGGCCCAGCTCGATGAATACCAGCCACACCACCAGATGGGCCAGGGTATAGACGAAGCTTTTCAGGCGGTCGGAGTACAGCGCGTGGCGTTTGTGCCCGCGTTGCGGTTTGAGCGCATGGCGGCGCACCAGCCCGTTGATCACCATGCACAACACCAGCAACACCGTGCACAGCAGCGATTGGCGCAGTGCGGTGCTGGTGTCGCCGGCCGACAGGAAGGTGGCGAACAGCGAGATACCCACCAGCAACAGCGCCGGGATGTACCAGAAGGAGCCGATAATCGAGAGCGTGTCGGTGAGGGCGCGGCGTGTAAGGCGGCGCGACAGCGGTTGGTTGCGGATCAGATGCGCAATCGGGCGGCGGAAGCGCAGGATAAACACGCCGGTGGACAGCGCGGCCATCACATTGGCGACGGTCGCGGCGGTGTGGGCCAGATGCTGGCCAAGCGCCGCAACCAGCCTTGGGTCGCTCAGGGCTTCACCGAAGGCGGCAAAACTGCCGATCCACCACAGCGGGCGAAAGGCCTGATGACGCAGGATATACAGCGCCCGGTGGCGGTGCGGGCCGTCGAGTACCGAGAAGGCAATCACGCAGATGGCCGAGAAACAGGTGCCGACCACCAGCGCATAGGCCAGCACCATCGCCAGGGACTTGCCCAGGGACGAAGGCAGCGCGTAGCTGAGGTAAACGGTGATGATCAACGCAATCATCCATGGCCCTAATTTACGCAGGGCGAAACGCACCATGTCCCAGGTGCGCGGGTGTTGCGGCAGTTCTTCGGGCAAGCCGAAACGCTCGCGTACGCGGTGGCTGAGCCAGATCAGCGCGGCGGCCAGCAGGCTCCACACTGCCAGGATCACGGCAAAACCGAAAATGATCGGCAGCCATTCGGTGGCCGGCAGCATCAACGCCGTGAGTTCATCCTTGGCCAGGTCGACCTCGTTGGACCAGCGCCCCAGCGGGCTGTCGGCCCCGGAAAACTGGGATTCAAGCCCGGCCAGGGTGCTGCCGATCAGGCCGAGCACGCCTTGTTCGGTCGCGGGCTGGGCTTTTCGCGTGGCTTCGCGCAGCTTCTTCAGGTCGCTCAGCAGCTGGGTGCGCTGCTGGTCGTTTTCCAGGGTCTTGATCACCTCGTCCAGCGACTGGCCCAGCGGCACATCGGCCTGGGGCTGGGTCTTGTTGGTGCTGCCCAACAGGCCGGGCAGGCTCACGGCGTGTGCCGGCGCAAGGGGCAGCAGCGTGAGCAGGGCGATCAGAAAATAGCAGGGCAGGGCAAACAGACGGGAAAGCACGAGGCGGTCAACCTTGAAAACGACGAATTGACCGAGTGTACGAGGCCGCTATGCCCAATGCGAGTGCATTTGTTATTCCGCGAGTTTGGCGAGGATCTTGTAAACCACGGTGCCGAGGATCAACAGCATGCCGATCCACATGCCAAACACACCCACGGGCTTGTCGCGAAAGTTGAAGCCGGTCGCGAGCAGGATCATGCCGATGATGATGGGAATGAGCATGGCGTGGAACGAGGACATGGAGATCATGGGGCGACGGCCTTGTCGGAGTGGGAATACTGACAAGTCTAGGCCGGATTGTGGAAAGTGGTGTTGATGTGAATCAGATAGTGTTGGCTGTGAGTGAAACTGCCATCGCGGGCAAGCCCGCTCCCACATTGGAATGCATTCCCTGTGGGGGCTGGCTTGCCTGCGATGGCCGCGCCTCGGTCTCAGGGCAAATCGCGACTCGCATAAAACGCGCCCAGCACCTTCACCAGGTGCGCCAGATCATGGCTGCCACACAGCTCGCGAATCGAGTGCATGGCAAACGTCGGCAAGCCGATATCCACGGTGCGCACGCCCAGGTGGCTGGCGGTGATCGGGCCGATGGTCGAGCCGCAGCCCATGTCGCTGCGCACCACAAAGCTTTGCACCGGCACTTCCTGGGCCATGCACAGATGGCGGAAGAACCCGGCGGTTTCGCTGTTGGTGGCGTAGCGCTGGTTGCTGTTGACCTTGATCACCGGGCCGGCGTTGAGTTTCGGGCCATGGTTGGCGTCGTGCTTCTCGGCGTAGTTGGGGTGCACGCCGTGGGCATTGTCTGCCGACACCAACAGAGATTTCTGAATGGTGCGTACGAATTCCTCACCTTCCGGTAGAAGACGGCGCAGGGTCTGTTCCAGCATCGGGCCATCGGCACCGCAGGCCGAGCAGGAGCCGACTTCTTCGTGGTCGTTGCACACCAGCACGCAGGTTTCGTCGTTTTCGCTGGTGAGCAAGGCTTGCAGGCCGGCGTAGCACGACAACAGGTTGTCCAGGCGCGCGCCGGCGATGAAGTCGCCATTGAGGCCGATCACCGCAGCACTTTGTGTGTCGTAGAAACTCAGCTCGTAGTCGAGCACCACATCGGCGTTCAGGCCGTGTTCGCGGGCGAGTTGCTCAGTGAGCACGGCGCGGAAGTCCACCCGCTCGTCACCGGCAAACTGCGCAAGGATCGGCGGCAGCTCGGTCTGGGCATTGATCGCCCAACCCTGGTTGGCTTCACGGTTCAGGTGAATGGCCAGGTTGGGGATGATGGCAATCGGCAACTTGAAGTCGATCAGTTGGCTCTCGACCTTGCCGTCGCGGCGGAAGGTCACGCGGCCGGCCAGCGACAGGTCGCGGTCAAACCACGGTGCCAGCAGCGCGCCGCCGTAGACTTCCACACCCAGCTGCCAGAAGCCCTGACGTTGCAGCTCCGGCTGGGGCTTGACCCGCAGGCACGGGCTGTCGGTGTGGGCGCCGACCATGCGGATGCCGTCTTGCAGCGGCGAATGCTTACCGAGCTTGAAGGCGATGATCGAGGAGTCGTTACGGGTGACGTAATAGCGCCCGTTGGCCTCGGTGGCCCAGGTTTCGCGCTCGTCGAGACGCTGGTAACCGGCCGCTTCCAGGCGCTGGGCCAGGGCTGCAGTGGCATGAAAAGGAGTAGGGGAGGCCTTGAGGAAGTCGATCAGGCCTTGATTCAACGCTTCGCGCATAAATAGCTCCAGACAGCAATGCGCGGAGTTTACCGTATTGGCTCCACATTTGAAGTGAAGCTACTCTCTTGAAAAACCTGCAAGGCCAATGTGAGAGCTGGCTTGCCTGCGATAGCGGTGTGTCAGCCAATATATTGGGCACAGACAGATCGCTATCGCAGGCAAGCCAGCTCCCACATTTGACTGTGTTTGCAGTTTAGAAGGGGGCGGGGCACTCAAAGCGCAGCCGCTCGCCGCTTTGCGGGTGCGTAAAGCTCAACATGCTCGCATGCAGGCACAGACGCGGCCAGGCGGCCAGGGCTTGTTCATGGGCGTACAAGCCATCACCGAGCAGCGGATGGCCGATCGACAGCATGTGCACCCGCAACTGGTGCGAACGCCCGGTGATCGGCGTGAGTTCCACGCGGCACCAATCGCCACAACGCTCCAGCACTTTCCAGAAGGTCAGTGCGTTTTTGCCAAACTCATAGTCGACTACGTGGCGTGGCTTGGTCGGCGGGTCGTAGCGCAAGGGCAGGTCGATGCTGCCGCTGTCCAGTTCCGGCTGGCCCCAGGCCAGGGCGGTGTAGGCCTTTTCGGTTTCGCGGTCGTGAAACTGGCGCGACAGTTCGCGGTGACTGTCGGCGTCGCGCGCGAGCAGGATGATCCCTGAGGTTTCCCAGTCCAGGCGATGCACGATACGGGCTTCGGGGTAGCCGTTTTCCTGCAGACGGGTGATCAGGCAGTCTTTGTTGTCGTCGGCGCGGCCAGGCACCGAGAGCAGCAGGGTCGGCTTGTTCACCACCAGGACGGCGGCGTCCTGATGCAGGATATGAATAGTGGACAGCGGCATTAAACAGCCTCGTAACAAACGCCAACGGCGGCTCGTCCACCCGGTTCCCGAACGGGATCAAGGTGATCGAGCCGCCGTGGCGGCCGCCTGTTCGATTAACGATCAGGCAGGGTGATATTGAGTTCCAGAATCGAGCAGCTGCCGTCGTTTTCCAGGGCGACATGCACGTCATCGTTGCCGATATTGACGTACTTGCGGATCACCTCGACCAGTTCCTTCTGCAAGGCTGGCAGGTAGTCCGGGGTACTGCGTTGGCCGCGTTCGTGCGCCACGATGATCTGTAGACGCTCTTTCGCTACCGACGCGGTACTTGGCTTTTTGTTGGCGCGAAAGAAGTCGAGAAATTTCATTGTTTAGTTGCCTCCAAAGATACGCTCGAAGAATCCCTTCTTCTTAACATCGAGGAAGCGATGTTCCACGGTCTTGCCCAGCAAGCGATCAACTGCATCGCTGTACGCCTGGCCGGCGTCGCTCTGGTCGTCGAGAATTACCGGAACACCTTGGTTGGAAGCCTTGAGGACCGCCTGGGATTCCGGAATCACGCCCAGCAGGGTCACTGCGAGGATTTCCTTCACGTCTTCAACACCGAGCATTTCGCCGTTGCTGACGCGCTCAGGGTTGTAGCGGGTGAGCAGCAAGTGCTCCTTGATCGGGTCTTGATTTTTTTCGGCGCGCTGGGACTTGCTGGCCAACAGGCCGAGCATGCGGTCCGAGTCACGTACCGAGGAGACTTCCGGGTTGGTGACGACGATGGCTTCATCGGCGAAGTACATCGCCAGGTGAGCACCGGTCTCGATACCGGCCGGGGAGTCGCACACCACGTATTCGAAGGTTTCTTTCAGTTCGGCGAGGACTTTGCCTACGCCTTCCTTGGTCAGCGCGTCTTTGTCGCGGGTCTGGCTGGCGGCCAGCACGTACAGGTTCTCAAGGCGCTTGTCCTTGATCAGGGCCTGTTGCAGGTTGGCTTCGCCGTTCACCACGTTGACGAAGTCGTACACCACGCGGCGTTCGCAGCCCATGATCAGGTCGAGGTTACGCAAACCGACGTCGAAGTCGACGATGACTGTTTTATGGCCGCGCAGAGCGAGGCCGGTACCGATAGCGGCGCTGGTGGTGGTCTTACCCACACCACCCTTGCCGGATGTAACCACGAGAATCTTGGCCAAGGTGTTTCACCCCTAAGGAAAAAGGACTTTTCAGCCCCTGAAAAACATCTCTTGGAACTCGCTGCAGGCGGACAGCCTTTGTAGGAAAAAGATGTGGTTTCCGCAGGGAAACGCCAACTTCCAATTATTCCTACACAAGTCTTGCCGGTTTCGCTTTGCTATCAGAGTCTAGAGATGCTTGGAAAATGCGGCAGTATCCGTTAAAGATGGATGATGTTCAACACATCGCCCGACAGGCTGACCTGCACCCCGGCCCCCCACAGCGGATCACGGCGCAAATCTTCTGAAACCTTGTACTGGCCTGCGATGGACACTAGCTCAGCGCTCAACTGCTGGCAAAAAATCCGCGCCTTGGTATCGCCCTTGATGCCGGCGAGGGCACGTCCGCGCATGGGGCCGTATACATGGATGTTGCCATCGGCCAGAAGTTCCGCCCCGGGGCTTACCGAGGAGATCACCACCAGGTCGCCACCCTGGGCGTAAATCTGCTGCCCGCCGCGTACGGGGGAGGTGATGATCTTTGTAGGCTTGACCGCAGGTTCCGGCGGTTTTTCCGGTTTTTTCTTCACTTCACCTTCGAGCGGTTCGAGCGGGCGCTCGCGGGCACCGGAAGGTGGCAATACGGGCAGTTCAATAGCGATGGCCGCGGCAATGTCTTCGATGCGGCTGGCACGAATCGCCAGGGTTCGCAAACCATGGGAGCGGCAGACGCGCATCAGGCCGGGCAAATCAATCGCGCCCTGACCGGCCGGGAGTTTGTCCAGGGCCAGGACCAGCGGGGCATTGTTGAAGAAGTTCGGCGCCAGGGCGACCTTGGCGGCGAGCTGGCGGTCCAGGGCGTCGAGGTCGTTGCGGGCCAGTTCCAGCACGGTAATGGCGAGCATGCTGCCTTTCAGCTGGAACACGGGATCTTGGTCTAGCGGTTCGGTTTGGCTCATGGTCGGCAAAAGCGGCTTGTCACGAAAAGTGTCGAGACTTATAACGAGAACATCCGCGGGCCGCAAGCCGAGTCGAACGTTGTAGAATGCGCGGCCCTTGTCTTTACCGGAATCTGTAATGGATCGCCCGCGTTTTCGAGCTGTATTTTTTCACCCGCGCTTTTGGCTGTTATGGCTGGGACTCGGCCTGTTGTGGCTGATGACCCAGTTGCCCTACCGTGCATTGCTGACCATTGGTCGATTACTTGGCGCCGGCATGTACCGTGTGGCTGCTGATCGTCGCCGCATCGCCGCGCGCAACCTCGAGCTGTGCTTCCCGGAAAAATCCGCCAAGGAACGTAAACGGCTGCTCAAGGAAAACTTCGCGTCCACCGGCATCGCTTTCTTCGAGATGGCCATGAGCTGGTGGTGGCCCAAGTCGCGCCTGGCGCGCCTGGCCCATGTCGAAGGGCTTGAGCATTTGAAGCAGGCGCATCTGGATGGCAAGGGTGTGATCCTGATGGCCTTGCACTTCACCACCCTGGAAATCGGCGCGGCCCTGCTCGGACAGAAGCACACCATCGATGGCATGTACCGCGAGCACGGCAACCCGCTGTTCGACTTTATCCAGCGCCGTGGCCGTGAGCGGCATAACCTCGATTCCCTGGCGGTAGAGCGCGACGACGTGCGCGGCATGCTCAAGCTGCTGCGTTCGGGCCGCGCCATCTGGTACGCGCCGGATCAGGACTACGGCGCCAAGCAGAGTATTTTCGTACCGCTGTTCGGCATCCAGGCCGCTACCGTGACCGCCACCAGCAAGTTTGCGCGGCTGGGCAAGGCGCTGGTGATGCCCTTCACCCAGGAGCGCCTGGCCGATGGCAGCGGTTACCGCCTGGTGATCCACCCGCCGTTGAGCGACTTCCCCGGTGAGAGCGACGAGGTTGACTGCCTGCGCATCAACCAGTGGGTCGAAGCCTCGGTGCGCGAATGCCCCGAGCAGTACCTGTGGACACACCGGCGCTTCAAGAGCCGGCCACCGGGCGAGGCTAAGCTGTACGAACCGCGCCGCCGGTAACCGCTACTTTCTTCTATGGAGTGACGCAATGCGCCCAGCTGAACCGGTCACAGGCTTGATTCTTTCCGGTGGCGGGGCGCGAGCGGCGTATCAGGTGGGGGTACTGGCGGCGATTGCCGAGTTGCTGCCGCCGGGGGCGCCTAATCCTTTTCCGGTGATTGTCGGCACCTCGGCCGGCGCGATCAATGCGGTGAGCCTGGCCAGTGGCGCCACGGATTTCACGGCGGCCATCCAACGCCTTACCGCGTTCTGGCAGGGCTTTCGCAGCCATCTGGTATTGCGCAGCGATTGGCCGGGCGTGGTGCACCAGGCCAGCCGTTTTTTTATCCATAGCCTGTTGGGCCTGGGTGCCCAGGTGCCGGTGGCGTTGCTCAACAGTACGCCGTTGCGCGACTTGCTCAACGACAAACTGCACCTGCGCGGCATTGATGAGGCGATCCGCAACAAGCATCTGCATGCGGTCGCGGTCACGGCCTTTGGTTATGAGTCCGGGCAAGCGGTGACCTTCTATCAGGGCGGCGGCAAGATTGATGCCTGGCTGCGTCATCGGCGCATCGGTGTGCCGACCCAACTGACGGTTGAGCACTTGCTGGCCAGCTCCGCGATCCCTTTGCTGTTTGCGCCGGTCAAGCTCGATCAGGAATATTTCGGCGACGGTGCCGTGCGCCAATCCGCGCCCATCAGCCCGGCCTTGCACCTGGGGGCCAGCCGGGTGCTGGTGGTGGGCGTGAGCGGCAACCCGCGGGGCAATGAACCTTCGATGCAGCGTACCTACACCGGCCAGGAGCCGACCTTGGCGCAGATTGGTGGGCATATGCTCAACAGCACGTTCATTGACAGCCTGGAAAGCGATATCGAGCTGTTGGAGCGTCTGAACCAATTCAGCCATGTTGCACCTGGGCTGGCGCCGGTAGAGGTGCTGGTGATTGCACCCAGCCAGCCGATCGATGAAATCGCAGCGCGGCATCGGCAGGAGTTGCCGGCGGCGTTGCGTTTGTTTTTGCGCGGTCCGGGGGCGACCAAGACCAGTGGGGCGGGGGTGTTGAGTTACTTGCTGTTCGAGGCGGGGTATTGCAGCGAGTTGATTGAATTGGGCAGGAAAGACGCGCTGGCCAAGCGCGAGGAATTGTCGCGGTTCCTGGGCCTTACACAGATCTGAATGTGGGAGTTGGCTTGTCGAATCGTCGAACCGCTGCGATAGCGGTGTGTCAGCCAGTACATTTGGCATAGACAGATCGCTATCGCAGGCAAGCCAGCTCCCACAGGGGATTGGTGTTGCTCAATCAGAAGTGATACTTGACCAGGAAGCTCGCCGTGTCCTGGTTAGTCTTGAACGCGCCGGAATCTTCGATCCCGTACTTGTTCTTCCAGTAGTCATATTCGAAGCCGACATACAGCTGCTTCTCGCCCCAATGCAGCGCCTTGCCCAAGTCGTATTTGACCTGTGGGTTGAAGTGCAGGTTGGCGTGGTAAGTACCACGGGCGTTCCTGTCGTTGTCCACCACCCAGTCCATAAAGCCGTCGATCAGCACGTTGGAGTTGCCTACGGGAATGGTGTACGACCACACCGGGGTGATCTGCCACACGCCATCACCCGGGCGATTGCCTTCGGTCTGGCGCTGGTAGAAGTTCAACTGGAAGTAGTCGAAGCCAGGGATGTTCAAGTCAAAGCCCGGGCCCAGCAGGTACGACTCGTTATCGCCTTCGCCGAACTCGTAAGTGAAGGCCAGCAGCACATCTTTGATCGGGCCGAATGAGAGGTCTTTGTCAAAGATCTTGCCGAACGACAAGCGCGGGCTGAACTCGCCGTAGTAAGTACTTGGGCCGACGTTGCCGTCTTCCTTGCCGTTGTAAAAGATGCGGTCGACGAACAGGAAGTTGTCGCCGTACTTCCACGCATCGGCGTGCTCGAAGGTGACGGTTTGCTGGATCTGCGGGTTGACGGTGAAGTTCTTGCCCCACAGGTACGTCAGGCTGTTGTTCTGCCACTGCAACAAATCGCCTGCCACGGCTTGGCCGCCGGCCAGCAGGGATCCTGCCAGCATCAGGCCTTTGAACATAGGTTTCATTCGGTTGCTCCCGAGTCAAAGTTTTATGGTTGTTTTTCTACGCAGGCGCTCTGGTGTGGCGCCTTTTGGTTCGCTGCAAAAATCGTCTGTTTGGTCAGCTTTAGTGCTTTTAGCAAGAGCTGCGCCAAGGTGTTTAAAAAGCCAATAAAAGGCCTTCGGCTGCACTTGATGCAGTCGAATCCGGTGGTTTTTTCTGCACGTTGGCCGCAGACATTGGGCCAGGATAAGTTGGCCCTGCAGTCAGCTTTTACATTCGCTGTTTTTTTTTGAGTCGATTCGAGCGGGCGCGGAGAATACTGGCTCCCAGGCCTTGGCTCAAGTGCGCTGTTAGAGAGCGCAGGGGGCGAGAATGGGGCGCGGCTTGTGGCCGGCCCCAGGTCAATGGGGTGCATGTGGGTATTTCCTGTCGGTTATTATTTTTGTTGTTTTTTGCTAACAGGTGAAATCAATGCGTGTGGGCGACGGCGGGGCGTTCCGAACCGCCGAGGATGTTGAACAGGATGTTCAGCGACAAGGCGCTGAGGGTGGCCATGGCGATTCCGCTGTGGGTAATCGGGCTCATCCACAAAGGCAACTGCGCGAAGAACTCCGGACGCACCACCGGGATCAGGCCCATGCCGATGCTCACCGCCACCAGCAACTGGTTGCGGCGGTCGGCAATGTCGGCCTCCTGCAGGATCTTGATGCCGGTCGCCGCGACCATGCCGAACATGGCAATGGCGGCGCCGCCCAATACTGCCGGTGGAATCGATGCTACTAAAAAGGCGGCTTTGGGCAGCAGGCTGAGCACGATCAAGAACGCCCCGGCCATGATCGTCACCGAGCGGCAGCGCACGCCGGTCATCTGCACCAGGCCGATATTCTGGGCGAACGAGGAGTGGGTAAAGGTGTTGAAGAAACCGGCGAAGAATGAGGCGCCGGCGTCACACAGCAAGCCACGGCGCAGCATCTTTGGCGTGACTGCCTGGCCGGTGATTTTGCCCAGCGCCAGGAACATCCCGGTGGACTCGACGAAGATGATCACCACCACCAGGCACATCGACAGGATCGGCGCCAACTCGAACTTGGGCATGCCGAAATGCAGTGGCGTCACCACCTGCACCCACGGCGCCTGGGCCAGGCCGCCGAGGTCGACCATGCCAAGCAGGCCGCACAAGCCATAGCCGAGCGCCATGCCGATCAGCACCGAGATATTCACCCAGAAGCCGCGCATGAAACGGTTGATCAGCAAGATGGTCGCCAGCACCAGCGCGGCAATCGCCAGGTAAACCGGCGAGCCAAACGTTGCAGCAGCGCTGCCGCCACCGGCCCAGTTCACGGCCACGGGGAACAGCGACAGGCCGATGGCAGTGATCACGGTGCCGGTTACCAACGGCGGGAAAAACCGCACAACCTTGGACATGAACGGCGCGATCAGCATGCCGAAAAAACCGGCAGCGATGGTCGCGCCGAAGATGCCCTGCAGGCCGATACCCGGCATGCCGGCCATGGCCACCATGCTGCCGACGGCGGCGAAACTGGCGCCCATCATCACCGGCATGCGAATGCCCACCGGGCCGATGCCGAATGACTGCACCATGGTGGCAATGCCAGCCACCAGCAGGTCGGCGTTGATCAGAAAGGCGATTTCTTCACGGCTCAAGCCTGCGGCCTGGCCAATGATCAGGGGTACGGCGACGGCGCCGCCGTACATCAGCAAGACGTGTTGCAGGCCTACCAGAATCAGTTGCAAGAGGGGCAGCCGCACCATGGCGGGTGCGGCGGGGATCTGCGGTTCGACTAACTCGGTCATGCAACACCTCGGATCTTTTTTATTGTTGTGTTGTTCGTAACGCACTCTGTAAATCACCACAAATCCCTGTGGGAGCTGGCTTGCCTGCGATGGCGGTGGCTCAGCAACTCATCTGGTGGCTGATGCACCGCTATCGCAGGCAAGCCAGCTCCCACATTTTGGATTTGTGTTACTCAGGCTGTTAGTTGGTGCGCGCCCCCTGGTTGATCCAGGTGCCGATCAAATCGCGCTCCTGCTGGGTCATCTGGGTGATGTTGCCCAGCGGCATGATCTGGCTGGCCACGGCCTGCGCTTGAATGCGCGCCGCCTGCTGCTGGATCTGCGCCGGGGTATCGAACATCACGCCGGCTGGGGCGGTGCTGAACAGTGGGCTGGTGGGCTTGGCCGAGTGGCACACGGCGCAGCGTTCCTGGATCACGCCATGCACCTTGTCGAAATCAATCGTCGCCTGGGCCGGTGCCGCAGCAGGTTCTGCAGCAGGTGCGGCTGGCGCGGCAGGTTTCAAACCACCGCCCAATGCGGTTTCCGGCAAGGGTTGGTATTCGATGGCCGCGGGCGCCTTGGCCACATCCGGGGCAGTCGAAACAGGCTTGGGACCGGTTACATACGCCAGGCAAATCATCGCCAACGCGCCCACCGGCAAGGTCCACGCATACTTCTGGCTGTTATGCCGCGTGTTGAAGTAGTGACGCACCAACACCGCCGCCACCGCGATCCCGGCCAGGATCAGCCAGTTGTATTGGCTGCCGAAGGTGCTTGGGAAGTGGTTGCTGATCATGATGAACAGCACCGGCAAGGTGAAGTAGTTGTTGTGGCGCGAACGCAGCAAGCCTTTGGCCGGCAGCGCCGGGTCAGGTGTGCGGTTCTCGGCGATGGCCGCCACCAATGCGCGCTGGGCGGGCATGATGATGCGGAACACGTTGCCGACCATGATGGTGCCGATCACCGCGCCCACGTGCAGGTAGGCGCCACGGCCGCTGAACACCTTGCTGAAGCCGTAGGCCGCTGCAATCAGCAGCACAAACAGGATAAAGCCGAGCAGGGCAGGGCGTTTGCCCAGTGCCGAGTCGCACAGGAAGGAGTAGATGAACCAGCCGACGAACAGTGAGCCAATGCCCAGCAACACGCCTTCGGGACCGCTGAGGCTGCTGCCCGGGGCCAGCAGGTACAAGGTCGGGTTGGCGTAGAACACTACGCACAGCAGCGCGATGCCCGACATCCAGGTGAAATAGGCTTCCCATTTGAACCAGTGCAGGTTGTCCGGCATGGTCGGCGGGGCCAGTTTGTATTTTTCCAGGTGGTAGATACCGCCACCGTGGATCGCCCATAAGTCACCGGCCAGGCCGTCCTTTGGGTTGACGCGATTAAGGTTGTTTTCCAGCCAGACAAAATAGAAGGAAGCGCCGATCCACGCGACGCCAGTGATCATGTGAACCCAGCGCACGCTAAGGTTCAGCCATTCCATCAAATGTGCTTCCACAGTCTTTACCTCTCGCCTGTCACCCTTGTTGTCGGGTGATCAAGCCTTCTCTTATTGGTGGGGGGCGAGGATCAACCGCTCATCCTCTTTGAAAAAATGCTCATCGCAGTTATTGCCTGTGCCACTGCGATCAACCACCAGGAAGTCATCCCGCTTTTCGATCGTCAGCACCGGGTGGTGCCAGACGCCGCGATGGTAATTAATGCCCTGCCTGCCGTTGGTAACGAAGGCGCGGACCAAGCCCGATACAGGTTCATCGCCAAGTGGCGCGACCACGATCAGAAAGGGGTTGCCGAGCAGCGGAATGAAAGCCTGGCTGCCCAGCGGGTGTCTCTCCAGCATGCACACGGTCAGCGGCATGTCCTGCGCGTCGGCGCGGAAGATGCTGATGATCGCGTTGTCTTCAGGCTGGGCGGTTTCTACCGTGGCCAGCTTGTGAAAGCGCATGGTCGACCCGTTGTTGATCATGAAGTGGTCGCTGCCATCGGTTTCGATAACGTCTCCGAAAGGGGCGAAGGCTTCTTTGGTCAGGGGTTCGATCACGAGTGTGCGCATGGCTGTCTTCTTATCCGAATTCTGTGGATCGTTCCCACGCTCTGCGTGGGAACGCCGCCCCGGACGCTCTGCGTCCGCTCTTGTGACGCAGAGCGTCACGGTAAGCATTTCCACGCGGAGCGTGGGAACGATCGGGTGTTACTTCGAAACCTTGCCCAGCACCCGCAGGCGGCTCACACCCCCATCCGGGAACACATTCAGGCGGATGTGGGTGATCGGGCCGAGTGCTTTGATCTGCTCGGCAAACGTATGTTCAGCGTGCATTTCCAGTTTCTGCGCAGGCAGCAGTTCGCGCCAGAACAGCGATTGGGTTTCGATCTGGCTGTCGGTGCCGCCTTTCACGAATGCGCCCTGGATCGAGCAAGTGTCCGGGTAGTTGCCCTTGAAGTGCAGGGTGTCGACCACGATTTTCTCGATCTCGCCGGGGTGGCCCAATGCGACGATCACCCAGTCATTGCCTGGCGTGCGACGACGGGCGGTTTCCCAGCCGTCGCCCATGTTGATGCCACGGCCTGGGTTGAGGATGTTGCTCATGCGGCCGAAGTGTTCATCGGAGCACGCCAGGGCGCGACCGCCGTTAAGCGCAGCAGCCAGGTCGACCTGTTCGTTGTCGCCCACCGAGGACCAGTCGCGGAACGGCACGCCGTATACGCGCAGACGCGCCACGCCGCCGTCCGGGTAGATGTTGAAACGCAGGTGGCTGAAGGCCTGGTCGTTGTTGATCTCGTGGTAGTGGTGGCTGTTGCCTTGCAGCTCCACCGCCGACAGCACTTCCACCCACTGGGTGTCGGCGTCCGGCTCGCCAGAGGCCAGGAAGCAGGCTTCCAGAGAGGCCGATGGCGGGAAGTTGCCGGTGAAGAATGAAGTGTCGATGTCCACGCCCTTGATCGAGCCGGGTACGCCGAGGCGGATCACTGCGCTGTCGTAGCCTTCGAAGCGCTTGCGGCGTGACTCCCAGCCGTCCATCCACTTGCCGTTGTCATCGAAAACGCCCTCCTTCCACACGGCCGGGGTCGGCTGAAACAGGCGGTTGGCGTCAGCGAACCAGTCATCGGTCACCGAGAGGATCTTGGTGCCCAGGCGGGCGTCGGCCAGGTTGACGAACTTTTCGAAAGGTACGGGTTGCGCTTTCATTCTTCTTGTCTGCCTTGAATAGAGTGGCTGGGGATGGTCGTTTAGAGGGTCAGTAAACGGAACAACGCGATCTTGTTGATCTCGGCCAGCGCGCATTTGAACTCGGCGTCTGCCGAGTTGTGAATGCGCGTTTCAAACGCGGCGAGGATCTGGTGCCGGTTGCTGCCTTTTACCGCCATGATGAAGGGAAACTTGAACTTGGCCTTGTAGGCGTCGTTCAGCTCGGTGAAGCGCGAGAACTCTTCGGCCGTGCATTGGTGAATCCCCGCGCCAGCTTGCTCATCGGTGCTGGCTTGGGTGAGTTGGCCCTGGACGGCCGCACGGCCTGCCAGGTCCGGGTGAGCATTGATCAGCGCCAGTTGGCGGGCATGATCGGCGCTCAACAAAATATCGCTCATGCGCTGGTGCAGGGTTTCGATCTGATCGATCGAGCTGTCCTGGCCCAGGTCGAAGGCCTTTTCGGCCACCCATGGCGAGTGTTCGTAGATGTGGGCAAAGGCGTTGACGAATGCGTCGCGGCTTAAGGTCGACGGTTTCAGGGTCTGGAACGCTGTCATTTTGCGGCTCCCGTATACGGGTGGGTTTCGTGCCAGTGCCGGGCAATATCGACGCGGCGAGTGAACCACACCTGTTCGTGACCTTTGGCGTATTCGATAAAACGCTTCAACGACGCCAGGCGCGCAGGGCGGCCGATCAGGCGGCAGTGCAGGCCGATGGAAAGCATCTTCGGTGCTTCGGCGCCTTCGGCGTACAGCACGTCAAACGCGTCCTTGAGGTACTCGAAAAAGTCATCGCCCTTGTTGAAGCCCTGCACCTGGGTGAAGCGCATGTCGTTGGTGTCCAGGGTGTAAGGGATCACCAGGTGCGGCTTGCCGGTGGGGTTGTTGGGTTCCCAGTAGGGCAGGTCGTCGTCATAGGTGTCGCAGTCATAGAGGAAACCGCCTTCCTCCATCACCAGCCGACGGGTGTTGGGGCCTGTGCGGCCGGTGTACCAGCCCAATGGGCGCTCGCCGGTCAGTTCGGTGAGGATGCGGATGGCTTCGAGCATATGCTCGCGTTCCTGGGCCTCGTCCATGTACTGGTAGTCGATCCAGCGGTAGCCGTGGCTGCAGATCTCGTGGCCGGCCTCGACCATCGCGCGGATCACATCCGGGTGGCGTTGGGCGGCCATGGCCACGGCGAAGATGGTCAGCGGGATATCGAATTCTTTAAACAGCTTGAGGATGCGCCACACACCCGCACGGCTGCCGTATTCGTACAGCGACTCCATGCTCATGTTGCGTGCGCCTTGCAGCGGCTGGGCCGAGACCATTTCCGAGAGGAAGGCTTCGGACTCTTTGTCACCGTGCAAAATGTTGCGCTCACCGCCTTCTTCGTAGTTGAGTACGAACGACAGCGCAATGCGTGCCTTGCCCGGCCAGTGGGGGTGAGGAGGGTTACTGCCGTAACCGATCAGGTCGCGTGGGTAGTCAGCGCTCACTGCAGTCTTCCTTCTTGTTCGTGGTAGCAAGTGTGTGTGGCGGCCGGGCAGTGAAAAGACTGGGTGGCGTCACAGCGATGAGTGATTGTATACAACTTATCAGCCACTTTGTAAGCCTGCATTTCTGCATTTTTTCTGCAGCACTCGGTTAAAAGGGTGTAGCAATAAACTTGCCTGGTTGGTCAGCTAATGGACAAAAGGTCGTTTAAAAGCAAGGTTTACTTGCCAATTGCTCCACCGAGCAACGCCGACAGGGTGATCCAAAACTTTGTGATTTTTATTGTGTACATTTTTTTTAAAAAGTGTCTTAATCAGCCATCGCCAGCTTTTTTGATGCCCTGAAAAAGTGCAGGTTTATCTTCTACTGACTTAAGGAGGCGCGTAGACGCCATGGGACGTTTGACCACACACGTTTTGGACGCCGCACACGGCTGCCCCGGCAGCCATATCCAGGTCGAGCTGTATCGCGTTAACGGCGCGCAGCTGGAACGGGTGGCCACCGCCACCACCAACAGCGACGGCCGCTGCGATGCGCCGCTGCTGCAAGGCGACGACTACCGCAGCGGTGTGTACCAACTGCAATTCAGCGCCGGCGACTACTACCGCGCCCGTGGCGTGCAATTGCCGGAGCCGGCCTTCCTCGACGTGGTGGTGCTGCGCTTCGGCATCAGCGCCGAACAGGACCACTACCATGTGCCGTTACTGATTTCGCCTTACAGCTACTCCACCTATCGCGGTAGCTGAGTCGTCACCTCGCTTCACACCCCCAAAGCTCTTCGTTGGTTTTTTGCCCGCCCACACTGCGGGCTTTTTTATTCCCGATGGCTTACGGGCCGCCCAACTATGTAACGCACTTGGGGCGGCCGAGGTGCCTAGGCTCGGCTTTTCTGTACGGAAGAGTCTGCCATGAGTACCGACACCACCGCCTGGTTGGCCGCTGAGTTCGCTGCGGCCCAAGCGCTTGATTTTGATGACCCGCAAACCCTGGACGCGGAGCGTGATGCGGCGATTCGCACGCTTGTGACCCGACGGCTTAACGAGGTCTCGCAGCCCAGTCATGAAATCAATCGCCTGTACGAAGCACAACTCAGTGCCAGAGCGTCGGCAAAATCCCTGAGAACCTTGATGGGGCGGGCGCCGAGAGTGCTGGGCATTATCCGTGGCGCATTGCGCAAAGCCTTTGCGCTTGACCCCGACACGCTGCTGTTCACCGAATCCCGGCCGGCGCCCCTTCACCTGAAGGTCAATAACCTGACCGAAAAAGCCTTGGGGCTGCTGATTCAACCCGATGTGCCGCTCGACATTAGCCAGTTCACGTCCTTGAGTATCAAGGGTGAACCCGCACGCTCGGTGCCGTTTACCGCCTGGGATGCGCTGGCACGTGTGAAAGGCTTGGCGTTGCTCGGGCAGATCGAGAGGGCTGGACGAGCATATTGGCAGCAACTGGCCTATGGATCGTGGCTGACACGCAAACAACATTGGGTCCGGTTGCGAAAGTCGTTGTTCGCCGAGAATGCACTGCTGGCCCATCGCGTTTATCAACTGACGGACCGCGGCTTTGCGCTGGTCCGCGCCCTCATGGAAATCCCTGGCGTCGATGCGCGCCGTCAGGCCGCAGGCGAGTGGGCGAGTATTCAAGTGAGCAGGGTGGCATGGCCTGGCACAAATCGCGCCCTGGTCCCGGTGCCGGGCGCTTTGCATATTTATCGTGATGACGTCGCAGGGGACACGCTCCATGTCATTTACCTGCCGGGTCTGATTCGCGAGTTTTACGAGTTCAGTTCCTGGTACCGCCTGCAATGTGATCTGCCAGCACTGGTCAATGGTCCTTTGAGTCAGGTGCTTTGGCAGTGTTTGCCACTGCGCCGTTGGCATGAACTGTGTGACGCGCCAAGCGTCAAGCCGCAGGCATTTGCCTTTCAGCTTATCGGTGCGCACCAGGAAGACGCGTTGCTCGCCAGTGCAACCGAGTTGCTGGAGGCGCAGTGGGATAACGAGGTGGCCTGTGCCTTGTCAATCAATCCTGCTGCTGTGGGGGGTCAAGGTGCAGGGCAGTCCGCCGCTACGGATGTGCAACGCTTGCTTAAATTTATCGAAAAAGGCCGTCGCCGGCTGGCGCGCAGCATCCTGTTGGGAAACAGCCTGGACACCTTGCTGGAGTGGGATTGCCGGCGCCGCCTCGGTGAGATTGTGTGTGCGAGCCTGACGCCGGATCTCGCCTTCAAGACCCGTGAAGCGCAGCTCAATCGTTACGAAAAAGGCCTGATGGCCCTGCTCGATCACACGGATGTGAGCCAAAGCAGTGCGCCCTATGAAAACTTTTTGAGCCTTGAGCGGCAATGGCAGAAACACGTGAGCACAGTGACTCAATTAGCCCATGGCCCACACGAGCGGATGTTTCAAAAGGCGTTCTGGCTTGAGCAGCCTTTGGGCACGTCTAATCGCGGTTCATTGGTGGGCACTGCCCTGCGCCGGGCGTTGCTTCTGGAAGCCCGGATGCAGCAGCAGTTGAACCTGTTGCCCTCTGTGCACGTAGAGCGATTGAACGCCGTATTGAGTGATTCCTGGGTGCCCGGCGACAGTGCGGCTGATACCTGTGCGTTGCAGGTAACCGTCGGCAGCGCGCCCGCTCCGTTGTACACGTTGCTGGGCGCGTTGCTCGTGACCACCCATGAAGCCTTGGCCCAGCCCAATGGCCCACACTCAGTGTTGTTATGCGTAACGGGCCTGTATGGCGGGCTGGTGCCCTTTGATAACTTGAACGCGTTTGCCAAGGGCCTTCAAGCCAGCCTGAAAAGCCGCGACGGATCGGTGTTGTGGCGCTGCATTGGACGTGATCAGCGCGAGGCGGCGCGGGCCATGATCAATGGGTTGCCCAAGAATGCCTCTGTGGGGGTGAGCTACGAGGCCATCAAGCGCACCGCACTCAAAGACCTGTTCATCAAACTGATGCGACATCACGCCGCGTTGGACACGCTTATTGGCAAGGGTGTCAGGTTGTTCAGTGAAATCAGCGATCCTCAGTTGAGCCGTATGGTGCTGGCTCAGGAATTGTTCGAGTGCCTGCAAGTGCCCGCCAATGATGCGCGCACACTGGCGTTGGTGAATATCAACCTGTTGCAGGTAGCAGCCACTCAAGCGCAAAAACTCCCGTCGTGGTTGGGCATTGCATCAGCCGGCACGCGAAAACACTACGAACGGTTGTCACGCCGCTATGTGATCAATGCCTTTGCGGTGGAGAGCAAACTCTGGCGGGATTTGCCGAGCCTGGAGTCATTCGCCCGTAAAGCCCTGGTGGCGCGATTGACGCAGGACGGTTTTTACCCTGAGCTGGATATCGACAAACCGCTGGTGGATTTGCCCGATGATGTCAGTTCCCAATTGTGCGGCTGGTCGAGTCAGTGCGCAGTGGGCGATCGTGATACCAAAAAGACCGTCAGCCCGCAGCGAACCACGTTCAGTCTGCTGCAATTGGCGTTGCATAATCTCGACCCCAAGGCGCCCTGGACCCGCTGGCGGTTGAATCGTGCACGCTGGCTGGACCCGGCCTGGAAAGAGCGCTTGAGTGTGCGTTACCTGATCGACACCCTGTCTTCGCTCGACATGGGTGGCGAGTACGACAAGCTGATCCTCGGGACTTTTTATCCTCCGGCGGCGACTCAAGCCAAGTCGTCAGGTCTGTCCCAGGCCCTGGTCTATAGGGCTTTGCGACAGCGTGCCCAGATGCAGCTGTACTCTGCGGTGCAGCAGGGCTTGAGTGAGACAGCCCAGCGTCTATTTACCCAGGCGCTGGCAGCCGAGTCGGCAAGTGACCTGAAAACAGACGCGTTCGACATCCAGTTGGCGGTGCTGCGCCTGATGGACGCCAGCCCCGAACATGATCGCCACATCACTGGCCTGTTGTTCATTCATGACAGGTTATCCAAGCTCTGCGTGGTGTATTGGCCCATGGCTGCGGCCAGTCGGGTGATTGTCGCGTATGTCAGTTTGGACGAGGCGCAGAAGGCAATGAATCGCGTCGGCGCACTTGCCGAAAACCAGCAGACGTTGGCGCGCCAGGTGGCGCCCGGCTGGGAGGCGCAGGCGCTTGCCGGCTACCCCGGTGAAGACTTGCAGGTGCAACCTCGCCGGCCTCACTCGCTTGAGCCAGGACAACCCGGCCTCTATCGTTTGATTGCCATGGTTGTGGAGTTGTTTTTGGCCCCGGCAAAGACGCCGGCAGTGGACCAGGCAAGCGTCGAAGCGTTGATAAAAGAGCAGATTGAGTCGCAGCCTGAACATTGGTTGGCGGCTGCGCCTACCACCTATGGCAATGCATTGGCGTTGCTGGCCCACGCGCAGGTGTTCGATCTGCAACGTCGTGCCCAGGCCCAATCCCAGTCTTCCCGGGCGCTGGAGCACTACCGTGAGCAACGTTTGGGCGAGCAGCACGACGCGACGATTCGCGGTCTGCTGGGCTTTGTTCCAGTATTGGGCGTTGGCGTCAGCCTTTATGAAATGCTGCTTGCCGCGCGGCGCTTTCATTTCAGCGGGGCTGCCCACGACGCTGTGGATGTGGCGTTCCTGACGCTACTTGCGTTCTTCGACGTGATGACATCTTTTGGTCCTTCCACGAAGGGCGCGCGCGTTTCGCGTGTCGCTTTGGGGCGTTTGCATCACCATCAGGGGATCATGCGGGGAACGCGCGCGGGCCTCAAACCGGTACCGCTCAAACCCCGTCATTTGCTGGAGCACTTCCAGTCCCAGGGCGGTTTGGAGGGGGCCGTTGAATTGGCGGGGCCGGGAGGTAAAGGGCGGTATGTAAAAGATGGCCAGCAGTTTATTCGCGAGGGTAACGAGGTTTACCCGGTCTACCGACGCGAGAACGAGCGGGGGCTGCGCCTGAAAAGTAACCAGGGAGAAGGGCAAGATGAACTGATCCTGCACATCGAACAGCCCCATGAATGGCTGTTAGGCGCCGATGCGCCGGTGGCCGGGCCGAGTTCAGACGTGTGGCAACCATGGGCGCCCACCCGAGGTGTAACGGATTGGTCACCGCCATCGCGCACGCGCACGGAAGCGGCTTTGCGCGCCTCGCCCGTGGCCAACAGTGCCTGGCAGGCGTGGGGCTTTCGGCGTGCTGACCCTCTGACCGAAGTGCCGCCCGTGGGCCGTCATATATACCGGGTGCCGGCGACGGCGGGTGTTGCCGCCTTTGACCTCTTGCGATTAGGGCCCGATTACTATCGGTTGTTGCCCCAGGGTACTAATGCATCGTCTTCGAGCATTGTCTTTATTATGCGCAACCAGGATATTTCCGTTCGGGCAGCCGTGGATCTGGAGCGCTGGCTGGGCGTGGCGGTTGCCGAGCAGCCGATACCGGCGACCCTGGGGGCCAATGGGCTGTGGACGCCCCATCAACCGCTGTTCACCGAGCGCCTGGACGTCACGATTGGGCGGATTTTTCCTGCGATGACCCGGGGCAGCAGGCGGTTTGTTGCCGACCGGCTGACTGAATTGGCCGACACCGGACCCACGGTGACGGCCACGCATTTACTCAATATCCGGGCGACGCTCGACCGTTGGCTGGAACCGCAAACCTCGAACCGCATGCCCGATCTGCTGAGCATGCTAAGGCCTGCCGATGAGCCGGGCGCCAACATCATTAACATCGGGGTAGATGGGGGCGCGCCGGGGGGTATGCGGCTGGATTTCACTCCGCCCTTTGCCCTCGACCCCACGTTGCTCAGGCGAAGCCGCGGCAACGGTGCACTTCGTTCGGAAGCGGTTCAAACGGCCGTCAGGCACATGCTGGAGCACTATGGATTTACGGTCAGGGGAATCCCGCGGCGGCATGGCGGGGCCAGTATGAGTGACTTTTACTGCACCCATTCGCATTCGAACTCGGTTTATTTTGTGCTCAATAATTGGATCGAAAGTCGCAACGTCAGCCTGAACTCCAGGGTGGCTCCGCAGCTCTCCGATGCCTGGTTTCGCGAGCGTATCCGTTCGCAATCGCCCTACTCGGTGGAGTTTGCTGCCATTGAGCAAGCCATGGCAGAAAACCGTATGGTCCGGCTCGTTGCCGGTATTCAGTGGCGAGCTCGTTATGCAGGCCCCGCCAGCGTGTATTTTGCCAAAGTCGCGCCGTTCAGCCCTTGAGTAGCGCTGCCGTGGCTGCGCCGCCAAACAGTGCGGCACTGACGCGGTTGAACCAGCTCTGGCCCGCGCCACTGCGCAGGTAGCGCGCCGCACCGTGGGCGCCCAGGCCGTAAGCCAGCTTGCAGAGCAAGTCGAGCACCGTCCAGGTGGCAATCATGATCAGCAGTTGCGGCAGGAAGGGCTGCTGGCTGCTGAGAAATTGCGGCAAGAAGGCCGCAAAAAACAGGATGTCCTTGGGGTTGCTGGCGCCCAGCACAAAAGCGCGGCCGAACAACGCGCGAAAGCGCGGCACTGGCGGCGTCTGCGGCACGTCGGCGCCGAGGGCAGGTTGCCGTGATTGCTGCCAGCTCTGCCAGGCAAGGTAAAACAGGTACAGCGCGCCGACGATTTTCAAGGCGCTGAACAACTGCTCGGAGGCCAGCAATAACGCACCCAGGCCCAATGCCGAGGCGCTCAGCAGGCAGATCGACGCAAACACGCCGCCCAGAAACGCCGGGTACGAGCGGCGCAGGCCGTAGTTGAGGCTATTGCTGATCATCAACAGCGACAGCGGCCCGGGGATCAGGATCACCACCAGTGCCGCACCACTGAACAACAGCCAGGTATCCAGGTTCATCGACATCCCTCCCTTATATATGCAAAAAGCCCCACCCGAAGGTGAGGCGGTTTTCAGCCGTTCCCGTACTACAGGAAGACGAACTTGGCGATAAAGATCGCGCACAGCACCCACAGGCTGACAGAAATCTCACGGTACTTGCCGGTGCCGGCCTTGAGCGCCACGTAAGTGATAAAGCCCAGGGCGATGCCGTCGGCAACCGAAAACGTCAGCGGCATCATGATCGCGGTAACAATCGCCGGAATGCTGTCGGTGGCCTCATCCCAATGGATATGCGCCATGCTCGCCATCATCAGCATCGCCACGTAAATCAGCGCGCCGGCGGTGGCATACGCCGGAATCATCCCCGCCAGCGGCGCAAAAAACATCGCCGCCACAAACAGAATGCCCACGGTCACCGCCGTCAGCCCGGTGCGCCCCCCTGCGGCCACACCCGCAGCACTTTCCACATAGCTGGTCACCGGCGGCACACCGACCATGGCGCCAAATACGCTTGAGGCACTGTCGGCCTTCAGCGCGCGGGACAGGTTATCGATCTTGCCATCGGCATTGACCAGCCCGGCCCGTTGCGCGACGCCCATCAGTGTACCTGCAGTGTCAAACATGTGTACAAAAAGAAAGGCGAATACCACGCTGATCATGCTGACATTGAATACACCTTTTATGTCCATGGCCATCCAGGTCGGCGCCAGGCTCGGTGGGGTGGAGAGAATGCCGTTGTAGTGCACCAGGCCCAGGCCCCAACCGGCGAGGGTCACGGCGATGATGCTGATCAGGATCGCGCCGAACACCCGGTGGTAGCTGAGGATCGCGATCAACAGGAAGCACACGGCCGCCAGCAAGGGTGCAGGTTCGTGCAATGAACCGAGCTTGATCAAGGTGGCCGGGCTGTCGACGATGATGCCGGCGGTCTTCAGGCCGATCACGCCGAGGAACAAGCCGACGCCTGCGCCCATGGCATGGCGCAGGCTCACGGGGATGCTGTTGAGCAGCCATTCACGCACGCGTGACAGCGTCAGGCCCATGAACAGCACGCCGGAAATAAACACTGCGCCCAGCGCGGTTTCCCAGTGGTAGCCCATGGTGCCGACCACGGTGTAGGTGAAAAACGCATTCAGGCCCATGCCTGGCGCCAATCCCACCGGCCAGTTGGCGTACAGCCCCATCAACAGGCAGCCCAGCGCGGCGGCGATGCAGGTAGCGACGAACGCCGCACCGTGATCGATACCGGCGTCGGCCATGATGTTGGGGTTGACGAAGATGATGTAGGCCATGGTGATGAAGGTGGTGAGGCCGGCAATCAGTTCGGTTCTCACTGTGGTGCCATGCAAGCGCAGTTTGAACAGGCGTTCCAGCCAGCCGCCTTGCGGTGGGGCGAGGTCCAGCGTAGGGGCTTCGGTTTTTTGGCTATCCACAGCAAGTACTCCTCAAGAGTTTTATTGTTATTTCCAGCGCCGGTCACAGAGGTGGGCAGCAGCGCTTTGAGGTACTGGCGGGTTTTGTTGACCAATAGGTCAGGAACTCGCACGAAGCGAATTATGCTTTTGTATACAAATAAAGCAAATAATGTTTTCGATTTTGTCGGCGGAAGGGGATGAAAGGCGGATGCGGGGCCGTTTCTCTTGATCGTTCCCACGCTCTGCGTGGGAATGCATCTGCTGACGCTCCGCGTCAGGCGGCGGGACGCGGAGCGTCCTAGGCGGTGTTACCACGCAGAGCGTGGGAACAATCATTGGCCGGCGAGGGCTTGATTCACGGCTAGCCATCCCGCCACGGCTTCTTCACCGGCTTCACTGAACGCGCGCTGCAACAGCTTCACCTGCTCGCGGCGCAATGACTGCTCAAAACGTTGGCCTTCTTCAGTCAGTTCCAGCAGGCGCTTGCGCTTGTCGGCCTCAGACGCAACGCTGTCGACCAAGTGCATTTCCTGCAATTGGCGCAGCGGCATGTTCAGCGCCTGCTTGCTCACCCCAAGCAATTCCAGCAGCTCCTTCACGCTCAAGGCCGGGTAACGCGCGATGAAAAACACGATGCGCTGATGCACACGGCTCAGGCCTCGGCGCTCGAGCATTTCGTCGGCCTTGGCGGTAAAGGCCTGGTAGCCGAAGAAGAAGGCTTCCATGGCTTGTTGCTGGCTGCCCTGGTTTTTAAGGTCAAGCATATTGACGTATCCATGTAAGTCATCGTAATTTCGGTCAACCAGTTTGACGTATTTGCCCCCGACTTCGCTACCGGTGACCCTATGGCCTTCTCTGAACGTGTTACGCGCCTCAAAAGCTCCTTGATCCGTGAAATCCTCGCGGCAGCTCAGCGCCCGAACGTGATGTCGTTCGCCGGTGGCCTGCCGGCCGAAGCCATGTTGCCGGCCCTGAATTGGGATGACCTGCCACTGAACATCGGCCAATACGGCATGAGCGAAGGCGAGCCGCAACTGCGTGAACTGCTCGCCGCCGAGGCCCGCGCCCTGGGCGTGCCATGCCAGGCCAGCCAGGTACTGGTGGTCAGCGGCTCCCAGCAAACCCTCGACCTGGCAGCCAAGCTGTACATCGACAAGGGCACTCAAGTCATGCTGGAAGGCCCGACCTACCTGGCCGCCTTGCAGATTTTCCAACTGTTTGGCGCGGACTGCCTCACCGTGCAACTGGAGGCCGACGGCCCGAACCTGGCCGCCTTGCGCGCCAGCCTCGAACGCCATCGCCCGGCGTTCATCTACCTCATCCCGACCTTCCAGAACCCTTCGGCGGTGCGCTACAGCGAGGCCAAGCGCGCAGCTGTGGCCGCTTTGCTCGATGAGTTCGGCGTAACCCTGATCGAAGACGAGCCCTACCGCGAGCTGACATTCGACGGCGCCAGTGCCCAGCCCATCGCCGGGCGCTTGAAAAAAGCCAGCTGGATTTACACCGGCACCGTCTCCAAGACCCTGTTGCCGGGGTTGCGCGTCGGTTACCTGATCGCCAGCGAGGATTTGTTCCCGCACCTGCTCAAGCTCAAGCAATCGGCCGACCTGCACACCAATCGCATTGGCCAGTGGCAGGCCATGCAGTGGATCGGCACCGAGCAATATCAGCAGCATCTGGTGCAATTGCGCAGTTTTTACCGCAAGCGTCGTGATGCATTCCAGTCGGCGCTGGAGCGCCACTTTGGCGACTTGGCCGACTGGCAAGTGCCCCAAGGTGGATTATTCTTCTGGCTGACCTTGAAACAACCCCTCGACACCCGCACCTTGTTGGCGCAAGCATTGGCTCAGGACGTGGCGTTCATGCCCGGTGAACCGTTCTTTTCCGAGCCCGACCAACACCTGGGCTCGTTGCGCCTCAATTTCAGCCATATCGACCCGGCCCGCCTGGACGAAGGTCTCAAGCGCCTGGCCGCGGTAGTCCGTCAAGCACAGCACGCGCAAGCGGCATAAGGGGAGCCCCATGTACAAGGTTTATGGCGATTACAAGTCGGGCAACTGCTACAAGGTCAAATTGATGCTCAACCTGCTGGGCATCCCGTACCAGTGGATCGATGTCGACATCCTCAAGGGCGACACCCAGACCGCCGAGTTTCTGGCCAAGAACCCGAATGGCAAGATCCCGGTGCTGGAACTTGAAGACGGCACCTGCCTGTGGGAGTCCAACGCGATTCTCAACTTCCTGGCCGATGGCAGCGAGTTTTTGCCGGCCGAGCCACGTCTGCGCACACAAGTGTTGCAGTGGCAGTTTTTCGAGCAGTACAGCCACGAGCCGTACATTGCGGTGGCGCGGTTTATCCAGTTTTACCTGGGCTTGCCCGCAGACCGTCTTGAGGAATACAAGAAGCTGCACAAAGGTGGCTATAAGGCGCTTAAGGTCATGGAGCGCCAACTGCAATTGACCCCGTATCTGGTGGGTGATCAATTCTCCATCGCCGATGTGGCGTTGTATGCCTATACCCATGTGGCCCAGGAGGGTGGTTTTGAGCTGGACGCTTATCCGGGTGTGCAGGCGTGGCTGGCGCGGGTGGCCAGTCATCCAAAACATGTAGCGATGCTGGACTGAGTTTACGTGGTCAAAATGTGGGAGCTGGTTTATGTGGGAGCTGGCTTGCCTGCGATAGCATCAACTCGGGCTCATAGATAAACCGAGGTGTCTGCATCGCAGGCAAGCCAGCTCCCACAGTGTCCATTTTCAGCTCGATGTTTTGTCAGAGAGTTCATCATTTAATAATTCAAAGCAACGCTGCGCCGCCGGACTGAGGCCCATCCCGCTGCGACTGATCAAGCCGATCTCGCGGTTCACGCCGGGATGGTCAATATTGATGCGCTTCAGCCCCGCCAAGCTGTCCGCCGCCGACTCCGGCAGCACACTGATGCCCAACCCCTGGCGCACCAGCGCCAGCACCGTCGACATATAGTTGGCTTCCATGCCGGCATTCATTGTCAGCCGTGTCTGATCAAACAATGCGTCCACCTGCTCACGCACACTGCTGTCGCGGCCGGTGAGGATGATCGGCTGGTCCGCCAATTGCTCCAGGATCAGCCGGCGATGGTGGGCGAGGGGATGGCCCAGTGGCACAAACGCACACAACCGATCATTGAGCACCGGCAAAAACTCCAGGCCGTGGCTCAGCCGGGCGCGCACGCCGATGCCGAAATCCACCACGCCTTCACGTACCTGCGCATGAATTCGATGGGCCACCAGGTCATGTAATCGCACTTCGATGCCGGCAAAGCGCTCGCGAAACAGGCGCAAGGCCGGTGGCAGGGCGCCGGCGCACACCGAGGGCAGCGCGGCGATGCTGACCACACCACGGCGCAGGGCGGCGAGGTCACGGGAGCCGGTGACGATGTTGTCCAGGTCCAGCAGCAGTTTTTCCATGGGGCCGCGCGCGTCTTCGCCTGCGGCGGTAATGCTTACGTGGCGCGGGCTGCGATCGAGCAGCGCGACGCCAAGCCAGTCTTCGAGTTGTTGCACCTGTACCGTCAAGGCCGAGGGCGACAAGTGCAACTCGTTGGCTGCCTTGGTGAAACTGCCGGTGCGGGCTACGGCGAGAAAGGCTTGTATGTGTTGGATGCTGTTCTTCATTTTGTTTTTCCGAACGTGCCAGGCCGAATATTCCAATTTACAAAGACTAACCCGCTTCCAATACTCCAGGGAAAACAATAACCGGCCACCAAGGCCGCTCTGGAGTAACCCATGCTCGCTACCCTGGGTGTCATTACCATCCTGTGCCTGCTCGCTGCCGTCATGAGCAAACGCCTGTCGCCGCTGGTGGCGCTGATCGCCTTGCCGATCATTGCCGCATTGCTCGGCGGTTTCGGCCTGCAAACCAGCGCTTTTATCGTTACCGGAATCAAGAACGTCGCCCCGGTGGTGGGCATGTTCGTGTTCGCGATTCTGTTTTTCGGGATCATGACCGACGCCGGCATGCTCGATCCCATCATTGATCGCATCCTGCGCACCGTAGGCACGCGTCCTACGCGGATTGTGGTCGGCACCGCGACCCTCGCGCTGCTGGTGCACCTGGACGGCTCCGGGGCGGTGACGTTTCTGGTGACGGTGCCAGCGATGCTGCCGCTGTATACGCGGCTGGGCATCGACAAGCGCATCCTTGCGTGTGTCTGTGCCATGGCTGCCGGGGTCAATTTTCTGCCGTGGACCGGCCCGGTGCTGCGCTCGTCGGCGGCCCTGCATGTGCCGGTGGCCGACCTGTTTCAGCCGCTGATTCCGGTGCAGATCGTCGGCCTGGTCTTCGTGTTTGCCTGCGCCTGGTGGCTGGGCCGTCGTGAAGAAAAACGCCTGGGCCTGGGCGCCGGTTCCTCGGTGGAGGCGGTGCCGCAACGGGTGCTCAGCGACGATGACATCAAGCTGCGGCGCCCACGGCTGTTTTGGGTCAACTTGTTGCTGACCGTGCTGGTGATGGTGGTGATGATTGCCGGCTGGGTCGACCCGGTGGTGATGTTTATGCTCGGCACCGTGGTGGCGCTGTGCATCAACTACCCGAATGTGGACGCCCAACGCGCGCGCATCGATGCCCATGCCAAAACCGCCCTGACCATGGCCAGTATCCTGCTCGCCGCCGGGGTGTTCACCGGCATCATGCAAGGCACCGGCATGCTCAAGGCGATTGCCGAGGTGGCGGTGGCGCAGATTCCCGCCGGCCACGGCAAGTTGATCCCGGCAGTGGTGGGCTTTATTTCCATGCCGTTGAGCATGCTGTTCGACCCTGATTCCTACTATTTCGGCGTGATGCCGGTGATCGCCGAAGTCGGTAAAGCCCTGGGCGTCGACCCGCTGCAAGTGGCCCAGGCCTCGTTGCTGGGCGTGCACACCACCGGTTTCCCGGTCAGCCCGCTGACGCCTGCGACCTTCCTGCTGGTGGGCCTGTGCAAGATCGAACTGGCCGATCACCAGCGCTTCACCATTCCGTTTCTGTTTGCCGCGTCAGTGTTGATGACCCTGACCGCATTGCTCCTGGGAGTGATTTGAGATGAAGACCTTGCGCATCGGCTCCGGCGCCGGCTATTCCGGTGACCGTATCGAGCCTGCCGTGGAACTGGCCGAACAGGGCGACCTGGATTACCTGGTGTTCGAATGCCTCGCCGAACGCACCATTGCCCTGGCGCAACAGGCGCGTATCAGCGATCCACAAGGGGGTTACGACCCGCTGCTGAGCGAGCGTATGCGCCGGGTGTTGCCGTTTGTTGGCGGGAACGGTGGCCGGCGCCTGCGGGTGATCACCAATATGGGCGCGGCCAACCCGGTAGCGGCGGCCGTTGAAGTGCGGCGCATTGCCAGCGAATTGGGCCAGGACCTCAAGGTCGTGGCGGTGGTGGGCGATGACGTGCTGGATGTTTTACAGCCCGAGCAACGCCTGGATAACGGCCAGACTGTCGGTTCTTTGGGCGCGCGGTTGATATCCGCGAACGCCTACCTGGGCGTCGACGGCATCCTTGAAGCCTTGCGCGCCGATGCCGATGTGGTGATTACCGGGCGCGTGGCCGACCCGTCGCTGTTTTTGGCGCCGCAGATGTTTGAGTTCGGCTGGGCTGCGGATGACTGGCAGCGGCTGGGGCGCGGGACGTTGGTCGGGCATTTGCTGGAATGCGCGGGGCAGGTCAGCGGTGGCTATTTTGCCGACCCCGGATTCAAGGATGTGGATGACCTGGCACGCCTGGGTTTCCCGTTGGCCGACATCGATGCCGATGGCGAAGCTGTGATCACCAAGGTCGCAGGCACAGGCGGGCGGGTCAGCCGTGCGACGTGCACCGAACAGATGATCTACGAAGTGCACGACCCGGCGGCTTACTTGACGCCGGACGTGACGGCAGACTTTTCCCACGTGAGCTTTGTGGAGGAGGGCGTGGATCGCGTCAGTGCCCAAGGCGCCGATGGCCGGGCGCGGCCTGAACAGTTGAAGGTCAGCGTGGGTTACCTGGACGGATGGATCGGTGAAGGGCAGATGTCCTACGGCGGCCCGGGCGCTGTCGCACGGGCTGAGTTGGCGCGGGATATCGTACTCAAGCGCCTGGCACTCATGGGTGTGAAGATGCAAGACCTGCGCGCCGAGCTGATTGGCATGGACTCCTTGCACGGCCTCCGCAGTAACGTCGAACCCTGGGAGGTGCGCCTGCGCGTGGCCGCTCGGTGTGAGGAGCGCAGCGAAGCGGTGCGGGTTGGCAATGAAGTGGAAACCCTCTACACCAATGGCCCGTCGGGCGGCGGCGGGGCGAGTAAAAGCGTGCGCCAGGTGGTGGCGGTGGCCTCCTTGCTGCTGCCGCGTAGCGCGGTCAACCCGAGGATCGAAGCATGAAACTGCACACACTGGCCCATTCCCGTACCGGCGATAAGGGCGACACCTCAAACATCTCGATCATCGCCTACCGTACAGAGGACTATCCGCTGCTGTGCGAACAACTCACGCCCGAGCGTGTCGCCGAATTTTTTGCCGGCTTGCGTGAGCCGGATGCGGCGCCGGTGCGGCGTTATGAATTGCCCCACGTGCAGGCGCTGAACTTCGTGCTGCCGGGGATCCTGCGTGGCGGCGTAACCCGCTCGCTGGCGCTGGACGCCCACGGCAAGTGCCTGGGCTCGGCTTTATTGGATCTGGAATTGGTAATACATAACTAACTGTGTGCGGGCATGTGTGGGAGCTGGCTTGCCTGCGATAGCATCAACTCGGTCTGCCTGAATCACCGAGGTGCCTGCATCGCAGGCAAGCCAGCTCCCACACAAGCCAGCTTCCACTTGGGTTCTTTAGCGGCCGTCAGACCGCTGCAAACCGCTTGTCCAGATAATCAATGATCACCTTGGAGTCATACATCCAGGTGGTCTGGCCATTCTCTTCAATACGCAGGCACGGCACTTTGATCTTGCCGCCTTGCTCCAGCAGGGTCTGGCGATCCTGTTCGTTGTTTTTCGCATCCTTGAGCGCCACCGGCACATTCAGGCGGTGCAGGGTGCGGCGAGTCTTCACGCAAAACGGGCAGGCGTGGAACTGGTACAGCGTCAGTTCCTTGGCCGCCGCATTCACCTGAGCCTGTTGCTCGGCGGAACGCTGCTTTTTGCGCGGGCGAGTAAGGAAGTCGCCCGCGATGATGATTTGGCCGAGACCCACTCGAAGTGCTTTGACGAACATGGCTGAAACCTCTTGCCCATGAAGAAGGGGCCGCAGCTTACCTGAATTTCGCAGGCGAAAAAAAACCGGCGATGAACGCCGGCTTTTCCTTACACAGCCTGTTACTTGATCAGGCTGAGGAATTCGCTGCGGGTGGCCGCGTTTTCGCGGAACTCACCCAGCATCACCGAGGTGATCATCGACGAATTCTGTTTCTCCACACCGCGCATCATCATGCACATGTGCTTGGCTTCGATCACCACCGCCACGCCCAGGGCACCCGTCACCTGCATCACCGCGTCGGCGATCTGGCGGCTGAGGTTTTCCTGGATCTGCAGGCGGCGCGCATACATGTCGACAATCCGCGCTACCTTCGACAGGCCCAGTACTTTGCCGCTCGGGATATACGCCACATGCGCCTTGCCGATAAACGGCAGCAGGTGGTGCTCGCACAGCGAGTACAACTCGATGTCCTTGACCAGCACCATTTCGCTGTTGTCGGAGCTGAACAAGGCACCGTTGGTGACTTCTTCCAGCGTCTGTTCATAGCCGCGGCAAAGGTACTGCATCGCCTTGGCGGCACGCTTTGGCGTGTCGAGCAGGCCCTCGCGGGAAACGTCCTCGCCGAGTTGGCCGAGGATCGCGGTGTAATTCTGTTCCAGGGACATGAAACTACCTGTGGGATTTTCGCAAAGCGCAAGGTTACGGTGGCGGACACATCGCTGCAAGCCTGACGATGGCACTTGTTACTCGTCGCGCCCTTCCATCATGGTGCGCTTGAGCATTACATACACCGCACCGGCGCCGCCGTGGCGGGCCTGGCAGGAGGTAAAGCCGAGCACCTGGGTGTGCTGGCGCAGCCAGGTGTTGACGTGGCTCTTGATCATCGGGCGCTTGCCGTCCAGGCGTACAGCCTTGCCGTGGGTGACGCGCACGCAGCGGATTTCGAATTTGGTTGCTTCGGCCAGGAAGGCCCAGAGGGTTTCGCGGGCTTTTTCCACGTTCATGCCGTGCAGGTCGAGGCTGCCTTCGAACGGAATCTGGCCGATCTTGAGCTTGCGCATCTGGCTTTCCTGCACGCCGTCGCGGGCCCACATCAGCTCATCTTCCGGGCCTACGTCGATCACGAACTGGTCCGACAGGCCGTCCACGGTGGTGGCGTCGGTGCGCACGGTCGCGGCCTGGCGCAGCTTGGCGATCTGCGCCCGGTCGGCCTTGGGTTTGCCGGTGTCGGCACGATCATGCTTGATCGGCTTGACGCCGCGCAGCTCGTTTTTGAACAGGGAAAAATCGTCGTCTTGCATGTCAGCCTCCGCGAAGGGCGGGCAGTTTACCTAAATCGCGGCGGCCAGGGCGCAGGAAACGCTATCCAAGCGCCATCAGTCGTGCTTTTTCATCAGGTGCGAAGCGATGTTCAGTGACAGCGGTTGACGCATTTTCCGACGGCTGCGACGCCACAACCACACGCCCAACCACAGCACCAGCAGCCCGATCACCAACAGGATAGCCGAGCCACCGGGGCTGGCATTCAACTCGCCAAGGGCTGGCGAATGACCAAACAGGCCGGCGCCACCAGCGCCGGCCAACAGCAAACCTACAATGGCCAGCAACGCGGCAAAGCCGGCTACCAGGCGCAGACGCCAATTGCTCGGGCCCTTGGGGCGCAAGCGACGAGCGTCAAAACCATCGGATATCTTCATTCCGACCTTTCCTCCAGGGTATCGGCCCTTCGACCGGAAGATACACAGGTTGTTCCGACAGCAGCGGTAAATGCGCCAAATGAGAGGGCTTTGCGGATGAGCGGGGCAATAAATGCGCCGCTCATCTCAAGGGCGATCAGATCAGATCTTTGGTCAACGCGAGGGTGGCAAAGTTGTCAGCCATGATGGCCATTTCGGTGTGCTGCACGTGTTCGGCGCTCAGGATCCCACCTTTGTAAGGCAGGTCACGGGTGGCGCAGGCGTCTTCCACCAGGGTGCAGCGAAAGCCCAGGTTCTTGGCGGCGCGCACGGTAGTGCTGACGCTGGAGTGGCTCATGAAACCGCAGACGATCAAGTCCAGGGAGCCGAGGTCTTGCAGGTGTTTCTCCAGGCCCGTGCCGTGGAACGCGCTCGGCAGCAGTTTGCCGATGATGGTTTCATCGCCTTGGGGTTCCAGGCCAGGAATGAATTCACCGCGCTCGCCTTGCGGGTCGAACAGGCCACCGACGGTGCCAAGGTGACGCACATGCACGATCGGTCGCCCGGCGTTGCGTGCCGCCGCGACCAACTGCTTGATATTGTCGACCGCCGCGTCCATGCCGGACAGGGCGAGTGGGCCGCTGAGGTATTCCTTCTGGGCGTCGATGATCACGAGGGTCGCATGGTTCAGGTTGGCTGCTGCGTAACCGCGACCGCTGAGTTGAAACATCGTCTTTGGAACGGACATTCTGGGGGCTCCTGTGAGTGGGGCTTTTGTCACATTGTCCACTGGCTGAGCGGTTCTGTGAATCGCTACCATCGTAAGGTACGCCGTTGTTGACGTGCAGCCATGTCAAGAGGTGGGCGTGTTTAGCACAATGATGGCAATTTGAATGAAATCCGACGGATGGTGAAGGGGTTTCGTACATCGTCGGTACAGGCGAAGGCTGTTAGAATCGCCAGTCGTTTTTTCCAGGAGCTTGCCCCCGTGATTACCTCTCGCCTGCGCACGTTGCGCGACCACATCCGTTGGGCTGTCAGCCGTTTCCATGGGGAAGACCTGTTTTTCGGGCATGGCACCGACAACGCCTGGGACGAAGCCCGGCAATTGGTGCTCGGCGCCTTGCACCTGCCGTGGGAAATTGCCGACAGCTACCTGGACTGCAACCTGGAAGAAGAGGAAGTCGCCCACGTGCAGCGCTTGCTGCACAAGCGTATCCACGAGCGTGTTCCTACTGCCTACCTGTTGAAGGAAGCCTGGTTCTGCGGCATGTCGTTTATCGTTGACGAGCGCGTGTTGATCCCGCGTTCACCGATCGGCGAGTTGATCGAAAACCGCTTCGAGCCGTGGCTGGCCCAACCGCCGGCGCGCATTCTCGACCTGTGCACCGGCTCCGGTTGCATCGGCATCGCCTGTGCCTACGAGTTCCAGGACGCTGAAGTGGTGCTGGGCGACTTGTCCTTCGAAGCGTTGGAAGTGGCCAACCAGAACATTGAGCGTCATGGTGTTGATGAGCGCGTCTACACCGTGCAGGGTGACGGCTTCGATGGCCTGCCGGGCCAGCGTTTTGACTTGATCGTGTCTAACCCGCCGTATGTGGACGCCGAAGACTTCGCCGACATGCCGGACGAATACCAGCACGAGCCGGAACTGGGCCTGGCCTGCGGCGACGATGGTTTGAACCTGGTGCGGCGCATGCTGGCAGAGGCCGCCGACCACCTGACCGAGAAGGGCTTGCTGATTGTTGAAGTCGGCAACAGCCAGGTGCACGTCGAAGCGCTGTACCCGGAAGTCGACTTTGCCTGGCTGGACTTCCAGCGCGGCGGGCACGGTGTGTTCATGCTGACGGCTGAGCAGTGCCGGGCGCATCAGGCGGTGTTTGCGGCGCGGGTTTAACTTCATTCCACAATAGGAACGCGGTCAGTGTGGGAGCTGGCTTGTCGGGTCGCCGCATCGCTGCGATAGCGGTGGCAACTGACACACCGCCATCGCAGCGATGCGGCGACCCGACAAGCCAGCTCCCACATTTGGAATGCATTCCAACCTTTCAGCGGTGTGTTGCAATCCAGATCAACAACCCCGCCTGAAACACCGTAAACGCCACCAGGCACGTAATGGTAAAGCGCAACCCACTGTCCTCGCGCTTGAACTTGGTGACCTTTTCCTCTTCCTTGCGCAGCTTCACTTCCTGCTCGGCCAGGTTGTGCTCGGCCTGCTGCAGCATCTGCGCCGCCTCGAGGATTTCTACGTACTGCACCTTCTCGGTGTTCCAGCTGTCCAGCACTTCGCTGACTTTGCCGGGTTGCACGTTGCCTTTGAGGTGCTGTACATCGGCGTAGGCCACATCAAACCCCTGGATGCGCAGGAAATGATCGCGGCGCAGGCGCGTGGCTTCGTTGAGTGCATCCTTGTTGGCGAGGTTCACGCCGTCAACGCGGTAATGTGACCACTTCTTTTTTGCCCACGCGGCGCCCTGTGCGACCAGAAAGCGTCCCAGGCCCCGGTTGGCCGGTTCGATTTCCAGGCTGTTGCCCGGGCCGAAGTGCACACGGTGCGTTTCGTGGTCGACCCAGATATCCAGGTGGTTCTGCTCGCGGCGCACACGCTGGCCCGGCAGCTGGATCACCATGCGCAACAGGCTGTGCTTCTTGTCATGGCGCTCGGTATAGCCGAACTGCACAAACCGTAGCGGCCGCGCGCCGGTGGCGCGATCGGTGGCCAGGGGCGCAAGGCGCAGCATCTTGAAGTGTTCGGCCTGGACGTCCGCCCACGGCAGTGCTGCGGCCTCGACAGCCTCGGTTTTTTCAGCCGGGTTGTCGGCAGTAGAGTCGGGTGTTGCTTCGGTGGTAGTCATGCGGCGCGATCCTGTCCAAGCCCTGCGAGTCGACAGTCTTTTTACTGTCGACTCTGGGCTTATCGGCCGTTTTATTCAGGACTGGAGGCAAATAGTCGCTTAACGGGGTTGAAGTCCGTCGATAAAGCGCACGATACGTTGGCCCAGTTCGGCGGCGAGGGGCAGTTTCGGGTCGTTGTACGACTCCAGCTGTTCCTTCACACCCTTGGGCACGATGCGCATCACGTGGTTCATGCCTTGAATCACGCTCAGCTGTGCGTCCGGCTTGGCCGCTTGCAACTGCTGGGCATCCGCCACGCCCACCTGGATATCGTTGGTGCCCTGGAGGATCAACGCCGGCATCGTCAGTTTGGCGAAAGCGGCCGATGGGTCGGCGCGAAACAGGCTGATCAGGTAAGGCTGCACGCTGGGGCGGAAGATCCCTTCGAGCGGGCGCGGCACGTCGGCGTCCACCCGGCCGGCCTTGAGGTGGTCGAGGATTTCATTACTGCGCAGCAACAGGGCCGGCGGCAGGTGGTCGGCCAGTTGCTGGCGGATCACCTGGTCCACTGGCCGGGCACTGCCGGACAGCGAAATAACCCCGGCCGGGTCGAGTTGCGGCGCGGCCAGGGCGGCCACCAGCGCACCTTCGCTATGGCCCAGCACGATCAACTGGCCCATGCGGCTGTCGGCCTTGAGCAGCTTGCCCCAGGCCACGGCATCGGCCACATAGGCATCCAGGCTGAGGTTGCGTTCGTCGGGTGTGGCGGCCAGGCTCGCGGCCACGCCGCGTTTGTCGTAGCGCACACTGGCGATGTTGTTGCGCGCCAGCACCCAGGCCAGGCGCTTGAGGCTGTCGTTACGCGCGCCATCGGCGCTGTTGCCGTTGCGATCGGTAGGGCCGGAGCCGGCGATGATCAGCACCACGGGCACGGGTTTGTCGGATTTGGGCAGCAGCAGCGAACCAAACAACTCGCCGCTGCCGGTGTCCAGGCTGATCGGCCGTTGCAGCACAATAGGGGAGGCGGCGAAGCCAAGGCTGGAAAACAGGGTAAGGGTCAAAAGCAAAACTCGCAGCATCATCGCGCCATCATCAGGAAGGTGCCGGTTGGACCAACGTCTACCGGTAAGGTTTCGAGGATGAACTAGTCGGTTAGCCTGCGTATACTGGCCGCCTTAAGTTATTACGGTTGAGTTGATTCAACTGATTTCACGGAGCGCCCTGCATGTCCGGCAATACCTTCGGCAAGCTGTTCACTGTCACCACCGCGGGCGAAAGCCATGGCCCGGCGTTGGTCGCCATTGTCGACGGCTGCCCGCCAGGCCTCGAGTTGTCTCTGGAAGACCTGCAGCGTGACCTCGACCGCCGCAAGCCCGGCACCAGCCGCCACACCACCCAGCGCCAGGAACCCGACGAAGTCGAGATCCTTTCCGGCGTGTTTGAAGGCCGCACCACCGGCTGCGCCATCGGCCTGTTGATTCGCAACACTGACCAGAAGTCCAAGGACTACTCGGCGATCAAGGACCTGTTCCGCCCGGCCCACGCCGACTACACCTACCACCACAAATACGGTGAGCGCGACTACCGTGGCGGTGGCCGCAGCTCGGCGCGCGAAACCGCCATGCGCGTGGCCGCCGGTGCCATCGCCAAGAAATACCTGGCCACCCAGGGCATCGTGATCCGCGGCTACATGAGCCAGTTGGGCCCGATTGAAATCCCGTTCAAGACCTGGGACAGCGTCGACGATAACGCCTTTTTCAGCCCAGACCCGGACAAGGTGCCGGAACTGGAAGCCTATATGGACCAGTTGCGCCGTGATCAGGACTCGGTGGGTGCCAGGATCACCGTGGTCGCCGAAGGCGTCAAACCCGGCCTGGGCGAGCCGATCTTCGACCGCCTCGACGCCGAGCTGGCCCACGCGCTGATGAGCATCAATGCGGTCAAGGGCGTGGAAATCGGCGCCGGTTTTGCCTGCGTCGCCCAGCGCGGCACCGAGCATCGCGATGAGATGACCCCGCAAGGTTTCCTCAGCAACAACGCGGGCGGCATCCTCGGCGGTATTTCCTCCGGCCAGCCGATTGTTGCGCACCTGGCGCTCAAGGCCACGTCGAGCATCACCACGCCGGGCCGTTCGATCGATGTGCACGGCAACCCGGTGGACGTAATCACCAAGGGCCGCCACGACCCTTGCGTGGGCATCCGCGCCACACCGATTGCCGAGGCAATGATGGCCATCGTGTTGATGGACCACCTGCTGCGCCACCGTGGGCAAAATGCCGATGTGCAGGTGAGTACGCCGGTGTTGGGCCAGCTGTGACGGGCTGACCGTGACAGCCCTCCCATACTGGCGCCTCTCCAGCTTCTACCTCTTCTACTTCGCCCTGCTCGGGGCGACGGCGCCGTTCCTGGCGCTGTACTTCGACCACCTGGGGTTCTCCAGCGCGCGTATCGGCGAGCTGGTGGCCATCCCCATGCTGATGCGCTGCGTGGCGCCCAACCTGTGGGGCTGGCTCGGCGACTACACTGGCCGGCGCCTGGCCATCGTGCGCTTTGGCGCGGTGTGCACCCTGGCGAGTTTCTCGCTGATCTTCTTCAGCAAAACCTACGCCTGGCTGGCCCTGGTGATGGCGTTGCATGCGTTCTTCTGGCACGCGGTGTTGCCGCAGTTTGAAGTGATCACGCTTGCGCACTTGCAAAAGCAGACCGCACGTTACAGCCAGATCCGCCTGTGGGGCTCCATCGGTTTTATCCTCACCGTGGTGATCATGGGCCGCCTGTTCGACGGGCTGAGCCTGGACATTTACCCGGTGGTGGTCGTGGTGATCATGGCCGGCATTATTGGCGCCAGCCTGTGGGTGCCGAACGCGCAGCCTGCCGTGCAGGGCAACCGCCTGGGCGGTGACGGTTTTCTCAAGCAATTGCGCAGCCCCGGCGTACTGGCGTTTTATGCGTGCGTGGCCTTGATGCAAATGAGCCATGGCCCGTATTACACCTTCCTGACCCTGCACCTTGAACATTTGGGTTACAGCCGTGGCGTGATCGGCATGCTGTGGGCGCTGGGCGTGGTCGCGGAAGTGCTGATGTTCCTGGCCATGAGCCGCATCCTCACGCGTTTTTCGGTGCGACGGGTGCTGCTGGCCAGTTTTGTGTTGGCGGCTATCCGCTGGTTGCTGCTGGGGTCATTCGCGGAAATCTTCTGGGTATTGCTGCTGGCGCAAGTGCTGCACGCCGCCACGTTCGCCAGCTTTCATGCGGCCGCCATCGCCTTTGTGCAACGCAGCTTCGGCGCCAGACAACAAGGCCAGGGCCAGGCGCTGTATGCCGCGCTGGCCGGCACCGGGGGCGCGTTGGGTGCTCTTTACGCCGGCTACAGCTGGAACCTGTTGGGCCCGACTCTGACCTTCAGCATCGCCAGCGTCGCCGCCCTGGCCGCCGCCATTATCATTGGCCTTCGATTGCAAGAACCGACTACAGGAACCGAGCAATGAGTTATGTCGCTGTTTACGCTGCTGCCACACCGGATACCCCGAACAAGGTCCTGACCCATTTCGACGATATCGTCTCGACGCTGGCCGACCACGGTGTGCGCTTTGCGCGCTGGCAGCCGGCGCCGATAGAGAAGGGCGCCAGCGACGCAGACATCATCGCCGCGTACCAACCGCAGATCGATGCCCTTGGCTACGCCGCTGTGCAAGTGCTCAGGGCGGCGGGTGACCCTCTAGAGAATGCTGCACTGCGCGCACAGTTCCTCGATGAGCGCCGCTACAGCGAAGACGAAGTGCGTTTCTTCGTCGCAGGCCAGGGCCTGTTTAACGTGCACGTGGGCGACTATGTGTATGCCGTGCGCTGTGAGAAAAATGACCTGCTGGTGATTCCGGCCGGCATGCCGCATTGGTTCGACATGGGCGAGAACCCGCACTTTGTCACCTTGCGTTTGTTCAACACAGCTAAAGGCTGTGAGCCTCAACTTACCGGCGATGCTATTGCCGATGGTTTCCCGGGCTTGGACGACTAAGCACAGATATCTAAATGTTCAACCCAGGCAAGTTGGAATTTGTTGTGGGAATAAGCCTGATTATCTGTAGGGCGTAGCTGTTTCTGCTGCGCCCTGTGCTTTCAATCCATTCGTTATGTAACTCTCTGCGGACTCGATGTTTATATCACCTGTCAATAGCAGGAATCCGAAAGGTGATAGGGCATCCACTACATAAGGAGAGAGCACAATGAGTGGCCCAGAACAGTCGTGTCGCACGCCGGTGGACGCGCCGATGACCGTTAGAAGACGTCTGAGCCTGGGCGGCAAGCCCCTCACCCCGACCGAGCTGGAAATTTTGCGCTGGGCCTCGGAAGGCAAGACCGTCTGGGAGATCAGTCAGATTCGGGCAACCTCTGAAGCCACGGTGAAATTCCATCTGCGCAATATCTACGGCAAGCTGGAAGTCACCAACCGCGTACAGGCGATGAATGAGGCCAGCCGACAAGGCTTGTGCTGAAGCCACACAAAAAAGGGCCGCGACGCCTGTCAGCGTCGCGGCCCTTTTTGGTTATCTTCTGCTTATGCCGAATGGTAGGTCGGCAGGGCAAAGCGGTTCTGGCTTTGCAGCATCGAAATCTGTGGCAGTTCACTGGCTTGTTCGGCCAGGTCGCGGCGGATCGCGCTGATCACCCAGGTCAGTTGGTCAGCGGTGTGCAGCTGTTGATACGAGATCGAACGCTTGACCTGTTTGCCTTCGCTGTTGCGCAGGGTCAGCAGGATACCGCCGTCGGGACGTGGCTGAGTGGTGACGTCGTATTGGGAGAATACTGAAGCGAATTTATCTTGGATCAGGCTCATGTCTATCAGCTCCGTTGGCTCAAGTTGGCAAGCATGGAGAGATAGGTGCAGTGATTGTGCCAGTATTGGATATCTGAAAAAGTCGTTATAAATCAATCAGTTAAAAACTTAACAGATTTTCGGTTTCGTGCAATTTGCATGAATGGCCATCGTGCATCCTGCATTTTGCGTTATTCGCGCCAGCTGTTTCAGGTCAGCCTCCAGGATAAAGACCGCCTCGGCCGGGCAAAATTCCTTTTCGGTGGAGGCCGGCTCGGGATACAAAACTTTTCAAATCCCGCATGTACAGTCGAAGAATGGCAGGCGTATTTTCCTGCAAGGCATTCGGCATCTGCCTACATGGCTGCCGCTGTCCCTGGATCATACGAAGAATAAGAAAAAGGACGTTGCGCCATGAGCCATCAACAAGACGACATGATCACGTGGGGCAAGCTCTTGCGTAAGGTGCCTGCGATTGTTCGCGCCCTGCCACGCGTGGTGCGCGGCATGCGCGCCGCGAATGTCACCGACCCCGCGCAGCCCTGCGGCCTCGGTTGGCACTTTGAACAGGCTGTGTTGCGTAACCCCGACGGCGCGGCGTTGTTGTACGGCGACAGCGTGCTCAGCTACCGCGAAGCCAACCAGCGCGCCAATCGTATCGCGCATTACCTGCACGAGCAGGGCATCGGCAAGGGTGATGTGGTCGCGCTGTTTATTGAAAATCGCCCGGAGTTGCTGCTCAGCGTGTTGGCCGTGGCCAAGCTGGGCGGCATCTGCGCCATGCTCAACACCGCGCAAACCCAGGCGGCGCTGGTGCACAGCCTGAACCTGGTGAACCCGGTGGCGATCGTGGCAGGCGCGGAATTGCTCGACGCCTATGCGGCGGTGCGCGATCAAGTGTCGATCGCGGCCGAACGCAGCTGGTGTGTGGCGGATCAATCCTCAACCGTGATGCCGCAAGGCTACACCGACCTGCTGGCCGCCAGCGCCGACAGCCCGCTGGACAACCCGGCCAGCAGCGGGCACATCTTCTTCAACGACCCGTGCTTCTATATCTACACCTCCGGCACCACCGGCTTGCCCAAGGCCGGCATCATGAAACATGGGCGCTGGACCAAGACGGCGGTGAGTTTCGGCAGCATCGCCCTGGACATGGGGCCGCAAGACGTCCTGTATTGCACCTTGCCGCTGTACCACGCCACCGGCCTGTGTGTGTGCTGGGGTTCGGCGATTATCGGCGCGTCGGGCTTTGCCATCCGGCGTAAATTCAGCGCCAGCCAGTTCTGGGACGATGCGCGCAGATTCAACGCAACCACCCTGGGGTATGTCGGTGAACTGTGCCGCTACCTGCTGGATCAGCCGGCCAGTGCGCAGGATCGCGACAATAAAGTCACCAAGATGGTCGGCAATGGCCTGCGCCCCGGTGTCTGGGCGCAGTTCAAGCAGCGTTATGGCGTGGCGCACATCTGCGAGCTGTATGCGGCCAGCGACGGCAACATCGGGTTTACCAATGTGCTGAATTTCGACAACACCATCGGTTTTTGCCTGCAGCATTGGGCGCTGGTGGAGTACGCCCACGAAACCGGCGAGCCGTTGCGGGGCAGCGATGGTTTTCTGCGCAAGGTGCAAACCGGCGGGAAGGGCTTGCTGTTGGCCAGGATCGATGAAAAGTCGCCGTTCGATGGCTACACCGACCCGGAAAAGAACCGCAAGGTGGTGCTCACGGACGTGTTCGAGAAGGGCGACCGCTACTTCAATACCGGCGACTTGTTGCGCAGTATTGGCTTCGGTCATGCGCAATTTGTCGACCGGCTGGGCGATACCTACCGTTGGAAGGGCGAAAACGTCTCCACCACCGAAGTGGAAAACGTGCTGTTGCAGCACCCGCAGATCGCCGAAGTGGTGGCCTATGGCGTCGAGATCGAAAACACCAATGGCCGCGCCGGCATGGTTGCCATCACGCCAAGCGAATCTCTGGCGGCCCTGGACATGCGCGAGCTGCTGCAGTTTGCCCACGGCCAGTTGCCGCACTATGCGGTGCCCTTGTTTTTGCGCATCAAGGTCAAGATGGAAACCACCGGCACCTTCAAATACCAGAAGGTCAAGCTCAAGGAGGAAGCCTTCGACCCGGACAAGGCCGGTAACGACCCGGTGTTCGCGTGGCTGCCGGGCTCCGACAGTTATGTACCGGTCACCGGGCAATTGCTGGCACAGATCCAGGGCGGGCAGTTCCGTTATTGATTCTGGCTATGAATGCTTTTGACAAAAAAGCCATGACAGCGGGGAACTCCCTCGCGACACTGGGCGCCTTATACACATTCCCAGACAAGGAGCGCCCTGCATGTCAGACCAGCCCAAACAAATGACCGACGATGAAGCCGCCGAATTCGCCGAACAGGTTTTCGACGTGGCCCGCAAAGGCGACGCGGCGATGCTGGCTGCGCTGCTGGCCAAAGGCTTGCCGGCCAATTTTCGTAATCACAATGGTGACACCTTGCTGATGCTCGCGGCCTATCACGGCCATGTCGAGGCGGTAAAAGTGTTGCTCGAGTTCAAGGCCGATCCGCTGATTGCCAACGATAAGAACCAACTGCCGATTGCCGGCGCCGCGTTCAAAGGCGACTTGGCGGTGGTTAAGGCGCTGATCGAAGGCGGCGTGCCGGTGGATGCCGCATCTTCGGACGGGCGTACGGCGCTGATGCTGGCCGCAATGTTCAACCGCGTTGAAATGGTCGACTACCTGCTCGCTCAAGGCGCCAACCCCAAGGCCACCGATGCCCAGGGCGCGACCGCGCTGGCGGCGGCGCACACCATGGGCGCGGCGGATACGGCGGCGCAGTTGCAGAAACTGGTGTAGGCTACCCGCCCTCAAAAACCAGCCGCCACAGGACCTTCCCATGCACACCGCCCTCGTCGAACTTATCAGCAAAATCAGCGCCGGCGTCATGGGCGAGGACGAGGTGGTACGCATCGCCACAGAAGCCGCCCAGGCCTACGCGGACCCTGCGGCGTTTCTGGCGGCGAACCCGGATATCAACTACGACGACACCTTCCCGATCCCGTTGGGTGAGTGGGTAGTAGTTGGCAGCCTGCCGGACACGGTGCTGTTCCAGGCCGATACTTATGGCGATCTGTTCGCACAGATCGTCGCCTCGTTCGGCCCCGGCGTGGCGTTCAACCTCAAGCCCAAGCAGTTGGCCAAGACCGAGGACCTCACCGCGCTGAACCGCATCCAGATCCAGATGAGCGCGTTGAGCCCCGAAGAGGGCGGCTATGTGTTGCTCAACTTCAGCCAATTGCTCGATGACGAGATCCAGGCGGTGCTGGTGTATGGCAATGACCTGCCGCGCGTTTTGGAACTGTGCGCCGAAGTCGGGATCAAGGCCGAGCCGTCGCTGGAAGCCTTGAAAGTCGCCGTCCACGTCTGAAATAAAACGGAACCCCTGCCAGGGCTGACTATCCTACAAGTGCATGCCCTCACTTAGGAGCGACACCATGGGTTCCACTTTCAACGGTCTTATCGGCCTGATCATTCTGGCGCTGGATATCTGGGCGATCATCAACGTGTTCAAAAGTGGCGCCAGCACCGGCGCCAAAGTGCTGTGGATCCTGCTGATCCTGTTGCTGCCGGTACTGGGCCTGATCATCTGGGCGATTGCCGGGCCGCGCGGTAACGTGCGGATCTGATCGTTCACTTAATTTGAAGTGAGCATCATCCCTGTGGGAGCGGGCTTGCCCGCGAATGCGGTGTATCAGTATCAGATGTTTTGACTGACACACTGCAATCGCGGGCAAGCCCGCTCCCACATTGGTTTTCAGCCTAATAAGGATTTTGTGTGTCGAAACTATTCGCTGCACACAATTTTCACATCTTTTCCAAGACAATTCGGCGCTTTTCCGGCTCTGCCAAGGCTCTAACTCGGGTGCCATTAAAGGCAGGTCCCGGGCGCACGTTCAGTAATTAATAGCGTTGATGCCGTTGATCGGGCACCATTTGCGCCACCGCGTTAACCGCCTACCCCAGCCGGCCTGGGCGAGGGTCGGACGCCACTGCATTATTTCGAAACTTAAACTTCCAATGGGTCCTAGAACGACATGGCAAACCCGGACGCCCTGAGTCAGCAGCGAGCTTCTAATCGCTTGCTGCAACCGACCGTCAAATCCCATCTGGCATACACGCTGCTTTGCGCGCTGGTCATGATGGTGATGTTCTCCCTGCTGCGCCTGGCGCTGCTGGTCTACAACCGCGAGATGATCCTCGACACGCCGGCCTCGACCTTCCTCGAAGCCTTTGTCAACGGCACGCGCTTCGACATCCGCTTTGTGATGTACGCACTGGTTCCGCTGCTGCTGGCGCTGTTCAGCGTACGGGCCATGGCGGCGCGTGGGTTCTTCCGTTTTTGGCTGACCGTGGTGTCCAGCATTGCCCTGTTCCTGGGCCTGATGGAGATGGACTTCTACCGCGAATTCCACCAACGCCTCAACGGCCTGGTGTTCCAGTATGTGAAGGAAGACCCGAAAACCGTAATGAGCATGCTCTGGTACGGTTTCCCAGTGGTGCGCTATCTGCTGTCCTGGGCCGTGGGCACGCTGATCCTGAGCATCGCCTTCAAGGGCGCCGACCGCGCGACGCGCCCACGTGGCCCATTCAGCGGCGGCACCGTCGGTACTCGCCAGGTGGCGCCGTGGTACAGCCGCATTGCGGTGTTTGTGGTGTGCCTGCTGATCGCTGTGGTCGCCATCCGTGGCACCCTGCGCCAGGGCCCGCCGCTGCGTTGGGGTGATGTCTACACCACCGAATCCAACTTCGCCAACCAGTTGGGCTTGAACGGCACGCTGTCGTTGATCGCGGCGGCCAAGTCGCGCTTCTCCGAAGAGCGTTCGAACATCTGGAAAGCCACCCTGGACCAACCGCTGGCCACCCAGACCGTGCGTGACATGCTGGTGTTGCCGCAAGAGAAACTGGTGGATACCGACACCGCCGCGGTGCGCCGTGACTACACGCCACCGGCCGAGAAAACCCTGCCGATCAAGAACGTCGTGGTGATCCTGATGGAAAGCTTCGCCGGTCACTCGGTCGGCGCACTGGGTCGCCCGGGCAACATCACGCCGTACTTCGACAAGCTGTCCAAGGAAGGTTTGCTGTTCGACCGTTTCTTCTCCAACGGCACCCACACCCACCAGGGCATGTTTGCCACTATGGCGTGCTTCCCGAACCTGCCGGGCTTCGAATACCTGATGCAGACCCCGGAAGGCAGCCACAAGCTGTCGGGCCTGCCGCAGCTGCTCAGCGCGCGCAAGTTTGACGACGTGTATGTCTACAACGGCGATTTCGCCTGGGACAACCAGTCGGGTTTCTTCAGCAACCAGGGCATGACCAACTTTATCGGGCGCAACGACTTCGTTAACCCGGTGTTCTCCGACCCGACCTGGGGCGTGTCCGACCAGGACATGTTCAACCGTGGCCTGGAAGAGTTGAAGGCCCGCGAAGGCGGCAAGCCGTTCTACGCGCTGCTGCAAACCCTGTCCAACCACACGCCGTATGCGTTGCCGACGCCCTTGCCGGTCGAGAAAGTCACCGACCGTGGCAGCCTCAACGAGCATTTGACGGCCATGCGTTACTCCGACTGGGCCCTGGGCCAGTTCTTTGAAAAGGCGCGTAAAGAGCCGTACTTCAAGGAAACCCTGTTCGTGATCGTGGGTGACCACGGTTTTGGTAATGAACAGCAGATCACCGAGATGGACCTGGGCCGCTTCAACGTGCCGATGCTGATGATCGCACCGGGCATGCAGGAGAAGTTCGGCGAGCGTGACCACACCGTGGGCACCCAGATCGACATCGTGCCGACCATCATGGGCCGTCTGGGTGGCGACACCTTGCACCAGTGCTGGGGCCGCGACCTGTTGAACCTGCCGGAAGGCGACAAGGGCTTTGGGGTGATCAAGCCGTCGGGCAGCGACCAGACCGTCGCCCTGGTCACTGCTGACCGCATCCTGGTACTGCCTAAAGAGATGCCGCCGAAACTGTGGGAATACGAGCTGGGCGCTAACCCGACCGGTAAGGTGATTCCCGAATCGCCGGACGAAGCCGCGCTGAAACAGAAACTTGAGTCGTTCCTGCAGACGGCCACCAAGAGCCTGTTGGATAACACCGCCGGTGTGATTGACGGCAAGCCGGACTAATAATCCGGGCATAAAAAAAGAGGCCTTCTAAAAGGCCTCTTTTTTTTGTCCGGATGTTATATCCGGCCGAGCAGCAACAGCACCAGCAGCACCACCAGCACCACACCGAGAATACCCGATGGGCCATAGCCCCAGTTACGTGAGTGCGGGAACACCGGCAGGCCGCCGACCAGCAGCAGGATCAGGATAATGATCAGAATCAGGCTCATGTTTTTTTCCTTGTGGGCCTTCTGAAAAGACCGGTTGTTTAACGACAGGCCCGTGGGTTTATTTACGGACGCCTTAATAACTCCGACTGTGCTGTTGTGCAGAAAATTCCATCGTTTCTTAAAGCATTTCGCAAACAGGCTTATTTCTTTTAATACGTTCGCAATGACGTGCACTTAGTTGAAAAAGATTGAACTTACGCTATAAGGCGGGCTGCTACCTGGCCGGCGGTTTGCCTGAGGCATTCATCAATTGGATGGTGCGTGGGTGCAGGAAAAACCTTCGCTACACTGCCGATCACTTCTTCCGTGAACTACAAGGCTACTACCTATGCAAAATCGCATGATGATCACTGGTGCCGGGTCCGGCCTGGGTCGCGAAATCGCGCTGCGCTGGGCGCGCGAGGGTTGGCAGTTGGCCTTGTCGGACGTCAGCGAGCCCGGCTTGCAGGAAACCCTCAAGCGGGTCCGCGAGGCCGGTGGCGATGGTTTTATCCAGCGCTGCGACGTGCGTGACTACAGCCAGCTCACCGCCTTTGCCCAGGCTTGCGAAGTCAAGCTGGGCGGCATTGATGTGATCGTCAACAACGCGGGTGTGGCCTCGGGTGGGTTCTTTGCCGAGTTGTCCCTGGAAGATTGGGACTGGCAAATTGCGATCAACTTGATGGGCGTGGTCAAGGGCTGCAAGGCGTTCCTGCCGCTGCTGGAAAAGAGCAAGGGCCGAATTATCAACATCGCCTCCATGGCTGCGCTGATGCAGGGGCCGGCGATGAGCAACTACAACGTGGCCAAGGCCGGTGTGGTGGCGTTGTCGGAGAGTTTGCTGGTGGAACTCAAGCAGCAGGAAGTCGGTGTGCATGTGGTGTGCCCGTCGTTTTTCCAGACCAACCTGCTGGATTCATTCCGTGGGCCAACGCCTGCGATGAAGGCGCAGGTCGGCAAGTTGCTGGAGAGCTCACCGATTTCAGCGGCGGATATTGCCGATTATATTTATCAGCGGGTGGCCGAAGGGGAGTTCATGATTTTGCCCCACGAGCAGGGGCGGATGGCGTGGGCGTTGAAGCAAAAGAACCCGCAGTTGCTGTATGACGAAATGACGCTGATGGCCGACAAGATGCGCGCCAAGGCGCAGGCCACCAAGGGCTGAGCGGATGATCGTTCCCACGCGCAGCAAAGGAATGCATCCGGTGACGCTCCGCATCACGCCTTGAAAGCGGGACGCGGAGCGTCCGGGGCGGCATTCCTTTGCTGCGCGTGGGAACGATCAGAAGCGATCAAATATAGGGGCTTGTCTGTCAGCAAAATTACCGGGCTGAGTAGGCCTTGCCTGATTTTGCCGCAAGCCATTGCTGCGCCAAATCCAATCACGCATGGTCAAGGTCCTGTCATTCCAAAAGGACAAACGCCATGCTGGTTTTAAGCCGCGCTGTAGGCGAAATCATCTCCATCGGCGATGACATCGCCCTGCACATCCTAGAACTCAACGGTACTCAAGTGAAATTCGGCATCGCCGCCCCAGCGGATGTGAATGTCCATCGGGCCGAGGTGTATCAGAAGATCCTCGAACGCCAGGCCGCAGACACCCACGCCGTAACCAACCGCTGACACCTGCTCAGTCAAACAGATGCTTGGGCACGTCGTGCTTGAGCATCAACTGGCATTGCTCGCTTTCCGGGTCGAACACAATCAGGGCCTGGCCCTTGGTCAAGGCATGGCGCACGCGCAGTACTCGGGTTTCCAGGGGCGTGTCGTCGCCGTTGTCGGTGCCGTCGCGGGTGACGAAGTCTTCGATGAGGCGGGTCAGGGTGTCGACTTCAAGTGCGTCGTAGGGAATCAGCATACAAGCCTCGCAGGTAAGAACCCGGCGATGCTACTGCGCCGGGGGCCCTTGTTACCAGCAGTTACCATCAGTTACCAGTAGTTGCCGGTGTCAGGACTTCTGACCGACCAGGCTGTCCACCGACGGCACGCGGGTGTCGCTCTCCATTTGTGTTTCGTGCTCGATCTGATGACTGAACCTGTCCAGCGAACCCTGGGCCGGTTGTGCGTCGCTGGCGAATACCGGCGGGCTGAGGATGTACGCGCTCAATAAGCGGCTGAGCGCGGCCAGGCTGTCAATGTGCGTGCGCTCATAGCCATGGGTTGCATCGCAGCCGAACGCCAGCAGCGCGGTGCGAATGTCGTGGCCGGCGGTGACCGCCGAGTGGGCGTCGCTGAAGTAATAGCGAAACAGATCGCGGCGCACCGGCAATTCATTCTCCGAGGCCAGGCGCAGCAGGTGACGGGACAGGTGATAGTCATACGGCCCGCCGGAATCCTGCATGGCCACACTCACCGCGTGTTCGCTGGAATGCTGGCCGGGCGCGACCGGAGCGATGTCGATACCGACAAATTCACTGACATCCCACGGCAGGGCGGCGGCCGCGCCACTGCCGGTTTCTTCGGTGATGGTGAACAGCGGGTGGCAGTCGATCAATAACGGTTCGCCGCTGTCGACAATGGCCTTGAGTGCGGCGAGCAGGGCGGCCACACCGGCTTTATCGTCCAGGTGGCGGGCGCTGATATGCCCGCTCTCGGTGAACTCGGGCAATGGGTCGAACGCTACATAGTCACCGATGCTGATGCCTAACGAGTCGCAATCGGCACGTGTCGCGCAGTAGGCATCCAGGCGCAGTTCCACGTGGTCCCAGCTCACCGGCATTTCATCCACGGCGGTATTGAACGCGTGCCCGGAGGCCATCAACGGCAGCACGCTGCCACGGATCACGCCGTTGTCGGTAAACAGGCTGACGCGGCTGCCTTCGGCAAACCGGCTGGACCAGCAGCCCACCGGCGCGAGCGTCAGGCGGCCGTTGTCCTTGATCGCCCGCACGGCGGCGCCGATGGTGTCCAGGTGCGCGGAGACGGCGCGGTCGGGGCTGTTTTTCTGGCCCTTTAGCGTGGCGCGGATGGTGCCGCGCCGGGTCATTTCAAAGGGAATGCCAAGTTCTTCCAGGCGCTCGGCGACATAGCGCACGATGGTGTCGGTAAACCCGGTGGGGCTGGGAATGGCGAGCATTTCCAGCAGCACTTTTTGCAGGTAGTTGAGATCCGGTTCGGGAATGGTTCGGGTCATGGAAACTCCTGATGAGTTGAGGGCATCGATGGTTTCGATGAGGTGCTGAGAGGTTCATAGGCTGTGCCGGCCTCTTCGCGGGCAAGCCCGGCTCCCACATTTGGAATGCGTTTCAAGTGTGGGAGCGGGCTTGCTCGCGAAAGCGCCGGTCCAGGCAACACATCACTCAAGCCGTCGGCTGACTGTGCGGAAACAACAAATCCACAAACTTCTCCGCTGTCGGTTGCGGTTCATGATTAGCCAACCCGGCGCGTTCGTTGGCTTCGATAAACACGTACTCGGGTTGGTCGGCGGCGGGCACCATCAGGTCCAGGCCGACCATGGGAATGTCCAGTGCACGGGCTGCGCGCACGGCGGCGTCCACCAGTGTCGGGTGCAGAATCGCGGTGACATCTTCCAGGCAGCCGCCGGTATGCAGGTTGGCGGTACGGCGCACGGCCAACGTTTGGCCACGGGGCAAAATGCTGCTGTAGTCATAACCGGCGGCGTGCAGCGTGCGTTGGGTTTCGGCGTCCAGCGGGATTTTGCTTTCGCCGTCGGTGGCCGCCTGGCGGCGACGGCTCTGGGCCTCGATCAAGGCGCCGATGGAATGTTGGCCATCGCCGGTCACCTCGGCAGGCCGCCGAATGGCGGCGGCGACCACTTCAAAGCCGATCACCAGGATGCGCAGGTCGAGGCCTTCGTGGAAGCTTTCGAGCAACACGCGGCTGTCAAATTGACGCGCAGTCTCGATGGCTTTTTGCACCTCCTCGATGGTCTGTAGATCCACCGCCACGCCCTGGCCTTGCTCGCCATCCAGCGGCTTGACCACAATGCGCTGATGCTCATCGAGAAACTCCAGGTTGTCGTCGGCACTGCCGGCCAGTTGTTGCGACGGCAGTTTCAGCCCGGCTGCGCTGAGCGTCTTGTGGGTCAGACTCTTGTCCTGGCACAGGGTCATGCTGATGGCGCTGGTCAGGTCGCTCAACGACTCGCGGCAACGCACACGGCGCCCGCCGTGGCTGAGGGTGAACAGGCCGGCGTCGGCGTCATCCACCTGCACGTCAATGCCACGTCGATGGGCTTCTTCGACGATGATGCGTGCATACGGGTTAAAGCCTGCCTGCGGGCCGGGGCCTAGAAACAGCGGCTGGTTGATGCCGTTCTTGCGCTTGATCGCAAAGGTGGTCAGCGCACGGAAACCGAGCTTGGCGTAGAGGCTCTTGGCCTGACGGTTATCGTGCAGCACCGACAGGTCAAGGTAGCTCAGGCCACGGCTCATAAAGTGCTCCACCAAGTGGCGCACCAGCACCTCGCCCACACCTGGGCGCGTGCATTGCGGGTCGACCGCCAGGCACCACAGGCTGCAACCGTTTTCCGGGTCGTGGAAGGCTTTTTGATGGTTCAGGCCCATCACGCTGCCGATCACCGCGCCGCTGTCTTCATCCTCGGCCAGCCAATACACCGGGCCGCCTTGGTGGCGTGGTGTCAGGCGCTCGGCGTCGACGGGCAGCATGCCGCGGCCTTGATACAGCTGGTTGACCGCCTGCCAATCGGCCTCGCTCTGCACACGGCGAATGCGAAAGCCGCGAAATACCCGCGTAGCGGGGCGGTAATCGCTGAACCACAGGCGCAAGGTGTCGGAGGGGTCGAGGAACAACTGCTGCGGGTCAATCCCGAGGATCTGCTGGGGCGCTGCCACGTACAGCGCAATGTCGCGCTCGCCCGCCTGCTCATTGAGCAGTTCCTGCGCCAGGCTGGCCGGGTCCGGGAAGGTGTGCCCGATCAACAATCGGCCCCAGCCGCAATGCACGGCAATCGGCTCGGCGGCCAGTGGGCTGCCGTCTTCGGCCAGGCGCGCCTGCAGGCGTTCGTAAGTCGGCGCCTGGCCCTTGAGCAAGCGTTGGCTGTAAGCCGCTGCAAGAGGTTTCATCAATCAGATTCCTTGTTCGCTGAGCCACAGGTTCAGCGCCGCCAGTTGCCACAGTTTGGAGCCGCGCAGCGGCGTCAGTTGGCCTTGCGGGTCGGTCAGCAGGCGGTCGAGCATGGCCGGGTTGAACAGGCCGCGATCCTGGCTTGGGTCCATCAGCAAATCGCGCACCCAGTTCAAGGTGTCGCCTTGCAAATGCTTGAGGCCGGGCACGGGGAAGTAGCCCTTCTTGCGGTCGATGACTTCGCTGGGGATGACTCGGCGCGCGGCCTCTTTGAGCACCTGTTTGCCGCCATCGGGCAATTTGAATTTGCCCGGCACGCGGGCCGACAGTTCTACCAGGCGATAGTCCAGGAACGGCGTGCGCGCCTCCAGGCCCCAGGCCATGGTCATGTTGTCGACGCGTTTGACCGGGTCGTCCACCAGCATCACCGTGCTGTCCAGGCGCAAGGCCTTGTCCACGGCAGCATCGGCGCCGGGCATGGCGAAATGCTCGCGCACAAAGTCGCCGGCGGCGTCGTTGGCGGTCAGCCATTTGGGCGCAACGGTGGCGGCGTAGTCGTCGTAGCTGCGGTCAAAAAAAGCGTCGCGGTAGGCGGCATACGGGTCGCTGGCGCCATCGACTTGCGGGTACCAGTGGTAGCCGGCGAACAGCTCGTCGGCGCCCTGGCCGCTCTGCACCACTTTGCAATGCTTGGCCACTTCCCGCGACAGCAGGTAGAAGGCGATGCAGTCATGGCTGACCATCGGCTCGCTCATGGCGCGGAAGGCTGCCGGCAGTTGCTCGATGATTTCGCTTTCGGCAATGCGCAATTGGTGGTGATGGGTGTCATAGTGCTTGGCGATCAAGTCCGAATACTGGAATTCATCGCCACGCTCGCCACCGGCGTCTTCAAAACCGATGGAAAAGGTCGACAGGTCCTGCACGCCGACTTCCCGCAGCAGGCCCACCAGCATGCTCGAATCGACACCGCCCGAGAGCAGCACGCCGACATCCACAGCCGCACGTTGGCGGATCGCCACGGCTTCGCGGGTGCTGTCGAGCACGCGGTCGGTCCAGTCTTCGAGGCTGAGGTTTTTTTCATCCTCGTGCGGGCCGTAGGGCAGAGTCCACCAGGTTTTCTGCTCGGTGGTGCCGTTGGCGTCGATGCGCAGCCAGCTTGCCGGCGGCAGTTTTTCAATACCCGCCAGCAAGGTGCGCGGTGCAGGCACCACGGCGTGGAAGTTCAGGTAATGGTTGAGCGCAACCGGATCCAGAATCGGGTTGATATCGCCACCCTTGAGCAGTGCCGGCAGCGCTGAGGCAAAACGCAGGCGCTGGCCGGTGCGCGACAGGTAGAGCGGCTTCACACCCAGACGGTCACGGGCGATAAACAGGCGCTGGGCGTCACGCTCCCAGATGGCAAAGGCAAACATGCCATTGAGCTTGGGCAGCAAGGCTTCGCCCCAGGCGTGATAGCCCTTGAGCAGCACTTCGGTGTCACCACCGGAATAGAAGGCGTAGCCCAGGGCTTCCAGCTCTTCACGTAATTCCGGGAAGTTGTAAATCGCGCCGTTGAATGCCAACGACAGCCCAAGCTGGGCGTCGACCATCGGTTGGGCGGAGCCGTCCGACAGGTCCATGATCTTCAGGCGGCGGTGGCCCAGGGCAATAGGCCCTTGGGCATGGAAGCCCCAGGCATCGGGGCCTCGCGGGGCAAGGTGATGGGTGATGCGTTCTACGGCTGCCAGGTCGGCAGGTTGATGATCAAAGCGTAACTCGCCAGCTAGTCCACACATAAATTCCTTACCGGTTTTTCCGTTGGGGAGGGCAATACTCAATACGCCCGACGGGGCGCGTACCCAGAAACTGACCCAGTGCTATGCGTGGAGTTTTAGACCGATAAGTTATAAGGCAAATAGCCGCGATGCTCGTAACGGCGTTATTTCATCCCTCAGCGTGATCAGCGTGTTGCGGGTTTTCCTCGCACCAGCGCGCGCAACGCAAACCGGTTCGGGTGGCAGGCTTCGGCCACACTGGCCGGGACCGGCAGCGGTTCGTCGCTCAACCAGGCGGCCAGCAGTTCGCCGCACAGTGGCGCGGTGATCAGCCCGCGTGAACCGTGGCCGCTGTTGATATACAGGCCCGGCAACCAGGGGCAGGGCGTATCCGGGACTTGCCGGGCGTCTTTGCGCAGTACGGCGTAAGCCTGTTGGAACGCAGCGCTATCGGCCAAGGGGCCGACGATTGGCAGGTAGTCAGGGCTGGTGCAGCGAAATGCGGCGCGGCCTTCCAAGTGTTCGGCGTTCAGTGAGTCAGCACCAAGACGCAGCAGCAGGTCTTCGGAAATCTCGCGCAGCATCGCGAGGTTGCCGGTGTGTTCGGCAACGGTGGGTGTCAGGTCTTCATTGTTGAAATCAAAACTGGCGCCCAGGGTGTGTTCGCCAAGGCGCGCCGGTGCCACATAACCTTCGGCGCACACCACGGTGGCCAATGCCGCACTCGCGGGAGTTTGCGCCAAACGCGTGATCTGCCCGCGAATACGCTTGAGCGGCAAATCCGCACTGAGCGCGAAGCGCTTGATTTCGGCTGCACCGGCCAGCACTACCACGCTGGCGCTGGCCAGTACGTCGTCGCCGTCACGGGCTTGCCACTGGTCGTCGACGCGGTGCAGCTCCAGCGCCTCGTGATGGGTGAGCACCTTTATAAGCGGCTGCGTAGCTTGCCATTGGCACAGCGCCGGTGGATGCACCCAGCCACCTTCCGGAAAAAACAGCCCGCCCTGGGCCAATGCTATGCCGGCCTGTTGTTGGGCCTGGTCCTGGTTCAGTACGTGCAACAGATCCGGTGCAAAGGCCTCGGCCAGTTGCGCCTGGCGTTGGGCTTCCTTGGCGTCAAACGCCAGTTGCAGGACGCCGCAACCGTCCCAGTCAACGCCGCGCTGCAAGTGCTCCAGCAGGCGCCGGGTATGGCCGAAGCCGCTGAGTATCAGTTGCGACAGCGCTGTGCCATGCGCCGACAGCTTGAGGTACAGCACGCCCTGCGGGTTGCCCGAGGCTTCCTGGGCCAGTGCGGGGTGACGTTCCAGCAGGCTGACGCGCCAACCCCGGGCGGCCAGGCTGGCGGCAGTGGCGCAACCGGCCAGGCCGCCGCCGATGACCATGGCATGGCGCTCGCCGTCGACGGCTGCCGGGCGCGCAAACCAGGGTTTGGGTGTGGCCGGCGGTGGCGTATCGTCGGGCCAACCGAGAAACTCGCCGCGCAGGATTTCCCACTTGTGGCCGATGCCCGGCGTGCGTTTCATCTTGAACCCGGCGGCATTGATCAGCCGACGTACCCAGCCGGTACTGGTGAAGGTGCTGATGGTCGAGCCCGGCGCCGCCAGGCTTGCCAGTTGGGCGAACAGCTCGGCGGTCCACATGTCGGGGTTTTTCGCCGGGGCAAAGCCGTCGAGAAACCACGCGTCCACCTGCGCATCCAGTTGCGGCAATTGCTCCAGGGCGTCGCCGATCAGCAGCGTCAGGGTCACGCGACCGTTATCCAGCACCAGGCGCTGGAAGCCTGGGTGGATGGCGATGTACTGCGCCAGCAGTTGTTCTGCAAAAGGCTGCAGTTCGGGCCAGAGGGCGAGGGCGCGCTGCAGGTCTGCGTGGCTCAGCGGGTATTTCTCCACGCTGACAAAATGCAGGCGTGCCCCGGGCACTGCGTGTTGTTCGAACAGTTGCCAGGCGCACAGGAAATTCAGCCCCGTACCAAAACCGGTTTCACCAATCACCAACCGCCCATTCACCGGCAAGGCGGCAAAGCGCTCCTGCAAACGGTTCTGTTCAAGGAACACATAACGGGTTTCTTCAAGGCCCGACTTGTCGGAAAAGTACACGTCGTCGAACACTCGCGAATGCGGGCGGCCTTGGTCATCCCAGTCGAGCTGGGCGTGGGTGATGGGGGTCATGGGCGGCTCATAAAAATAACGGCAGGCAAAGGCACGGCGGCCATTCTAGCCGATCAACCGGTAATGAATTGACCCACGGCAAGCGCGGGTTGAATTTCCTTCCGCGTGTCGTTGCCCAATCCGCTAGTCTTGAGCCATCTTGAAATGGAGCTGCCCATGTTCGAATCCGCGGAAATCGGTCACGCCATCGACAAAGACACCTTTGAGGCCGAAGTGCCGGCCCTGCGTGAAGCCTTGCTGGAAGTGCAATACGAACTGCAACAGCAGAAGCGCTTCCCGGTGATCATCCTGATCAACGGCATCGAAGGCGCGGGCAAGGGCGAAACCGTCAAGCTGCTCAATGAATGGATGGATCCGCGTCTGATCGAGGTGCGCACCTTCGACCAGCAGACCGACGAAGAACTGGCACGGCCACCGGCGTGGCGCTACTGGCGCCAGCTGCCGGCCAAGGGCCGCATGGGCATCTTTTTCGGCAACTGGTACAGCCAGATGCTGCAAAGCCGTGTGCATGGCCAGATCAAGGACGCGCGCCTGGACCAGGCCATCGCCGGTGCCGAGCGCCTGGAAAAGATGCTCTGTGATGAAGGCGCGCTGATCTTCAAATTCTGGTTTCACCTGTCTAAAAAGCAGATGAAGGCGCGGCTCAAGGCGCTGGCGGACGACCCGCTGCACAGCTGGCGCATCAGCCCGCTGGACTGGCAGCAGTCCGAAACCTACGACAAGTTTGTGCATTTCGGCGAGCGTATCCTGCGCCGCACCAGCCGTGACTACGCGCCGTGGCATGTGATCGAAGGCGTGGATGCGAATTACCGCAGCCTCACGGTGGGCAAAATCCTGCTCGAAAGCCTGCAAAACGCCTTGAAGCTGCCCAAGGGCAAGGCCAGCGGCATGAACCCGGCGCCGTTGATTGCCTCGGTGGACAAAAAGAGCTTGCTCGACAGCCTCGACTTGACCCAGCGCCTGGACAAAGACGATTACGAAGAACAGCTGATTACCGAGCAGGCGCGCTTTTCCGGCCTGATGCGCGACAAGCGCATGCGCAAGCACGCATTGATCACCGTGTTTGAAGGCAACGATGCGGCGGGCAAGGGCGGGGCGATCCGTCGCGTGGCGGCAGCGCTGGACCCGCGCCAGTACCATATCGTGCCGATTGCCGCGCCGAGTGAAGACGAGCGCGCTCAGCCGTATCTGTGGCGCTTCTGGCAGAAGATTCCGGCACGCGGCATGTTCACCGTGTTCGACCGCTCGTGGTACGGCCGTGTGTTGGTGGAGCGTATCGAAGGCTTCTGCACCCCGGCGGACTGGATGCGCGCCTATGGCGAGATCAATGATTTCGAAGAGCAACTGCGTGATGCGGGCGTGATTGTGGTCAAGTTCTGGCTGGCCATCGACAAAGACACGCAGTTGGAGCGCTTCCAGGCCCGTGAGGAAATCCCCTTCAAACGCTTCAAGATCACCGAAGACGACTGGCGCAACCGCGATAAGTGGGACGATTACCGGGCGGCGGTGGGTGACATGGTCGACCGTACCAGCACCGAAGTGTCGCCCTGGACCCTGGTGGAAGCCAATGACAAGCGCTGGGCGCGGGTAAAAGTGCTGCGCACCATCAACCGCGCGCTGGAAGAGGCGTTCGACAAGACCGACAAACACGACAAGAAGAAAAAGAAATAGCGGAAGCTGTCGAGCATTGATCGTTCCCACGCTCTGCGTGGTAACGCATCCAGTGACGCTCCGCGTCGCCTTCAAGGTGGCCGTGGTCAGCGGGACGCAGAGCGTCCGGGGCTGCATGCCCACGCGGAGCGTGGGAACGATCCAAAGAAATAACCCTGGCTGGGCGCAAAACCTGTGGCGAGCAGGCTTGCGCTGCGCTGCGCAGCGGCCCCCGACCCAGGCAGCGCGTTCTTTCAGGCAAACCTTATCGGCAGGTTTTGGGGCCGCTTCGCAGCCCAGCGCAGGGCAAGCCTGCTCGCCACGGAGGCATCGTTCGTAAGGCGGTCATGCTTTTGCATATGCCAGGTGAATGATCATCGCGGTTGGGCAGGCCCGGCTCTATGCTCGGTCCATCTCCCAACAACAAGATCGAGGTAGCCCATGCGTGAAGTAGTGATCGTCGACAGCGTGCGAACCGGCCTGGCCAAGTCCTTTCGTGGCAAGTTCAACCAGACGCGCCCGGATGACATGGCGGCCCATTGCGTCAACGCGCTGCTGGCGCGCAACGGCATCGACCCGGCGACGGTCGAGGATTGCATCGTCGGTGCAGGCTCCAACGAAGGCGCCCAGGGCTACAACATCGGGCGAAACGTGGCGGTGCTCTCGCAACTGGGCACCGGGACGGCGGGCATGACCCTCAACCGGTTCTGTTCCTCGGGCTTGCAGGCAATTGCGATTGCGGCCAACCAGATTGCCTCGGGTTGCAGCGATATCATCGTCGCCGGTGGCGTCGAGTCCATCAGCCTGACCATGAAAAGCGTCAACACCGACAACCTGATCAACCCGCTGCTCAAGGCGCAGGTGCCGGGCATTTACTTCCCCATGGGCCAGACCGCCGAGATCGTCGCGCGCCGCTATAACGTCAGTCGCGAAGACCAGGACCTGTACGCCCTGCAAAGCCAGCAACGTACCGCCCAGGCCCAGGCCGACGGCTTGTTCAACGATGAAATCGTGCCGATGGCGGTCCAGTACAAGGTCGAAGACAAAAATACCGGCCAGGTGCAGGTGCTCGATGGTGTGGTCGACCGCGACGACTGCAACCGCCCCGACACCACCCTGGCCAGCCTCAATGGCCTTAAGCCGGTGTTTGCCGAAGACGGTTCGGTGACGGCGGGCAACTCCTCGCAGTTGTCCGATGGCGCTTCTATGACTTTGGTGATGAGCCTGGAAAAAGCCCTGCAACTGGGGCTCAAGCCCAAAGCGTTTTTCCGTGGTTTTACCGTGGCCGGTTGCGAGCCGGACGAAATGGGCATCGGCCCGGTGTTCTCGGTGCCCAAACTGCTCAAAGCCAAGGGCTTGCAGGTGGCGGATATCGACCTGTGGGAGCTTAACGAAGCGTTTGCTTCGCAGTGCCTCTACGCACGCAATCGCCTGGAAATCGACAACGCCAGGTACAACGTCAACGGCGGCTCGATCTCCATCGGCCATCCGTTCGGCATGACCGGGTCGCGGCAAGTGGGGCACCTGGTGCGTGAGTTGCAGCGCCGTAACCTGCGCTACGGCATCGTCACCATGTGCGTGGGCGGTGGCATGGGTGCGACCGGTTTGTTTGAGGCGGTGCGTTAGTCAATCGACAGTTAGCACCGTAGCCAAATAAAGGGGGAGCATGCTCCCCCTTTGCACATTCGCTGTTTGGTAATAATCAGGTACGGCTTCGTTTGTTTGATTAGTTGCTCTAATGGCGTAAACACGGTTATTTTTTAACTCATGTAATCCTCGTCTTACAGATGCGATCTTGTTTGAATTGTTCTCATTAGTCCGCGCGTAGTCCTTTTCCTTCAGCGCTTTTCAAAGTTTTGGCAAATAGCCATGTTTTTCCTGCGTGGTCTAGTGTGTCGCGGCTACTTGGTTTGCGGAAATGGATGGCTTACTTGCGCAAGTGTGAAGTGGAGAATTGCCTGGCGTTGAGCTGATCCCTGAATTGCAATACAACTAATTGGAAAACAACTCGGGAATCATCGGCTTAACAACACGGGTTATAACCGCTCGTTTAATCAGCCCTGCACCGACCTGTGGCCGGGCTTCTTTAATGACACTTGTGAATAAGTGGGAATCTGTACATGAAAACCAAAATGAAAGCTGCGCTGTTGTCTATCGGTCTGATGGCCGGCTCGATCTCTGTTGCGCAGGCAGCGGATGGGACGGTTACGTTTCTGGGGTCGGTGCACTCGGGTGCTTGCTCTATCAAGCCTGACTCGGTGGATCAGACCGTTCGCCTGGGGGCGATTGCCAAACACCAACTGGATTCGGGCGGCAAGTCTGAAGCGCGTCGTGTGCTGATTGAACTGGAAGGCTGCGACCTGTCCGGCCTGACCGATAACACCGTGACCACCACCTTCACCGGCGCGCCTTCCAGCGCTGTGCCTGGTGCGATCGGTACGGTCGGTGGTGCAGGCGGCGTGGGCATCATGATGACTCACGGCGGTGACCTGGTTGAACTGGGCAAACCCACTACCCCGCAGGCCATCGCCACCGGTAACAACACCCTGGAGTTCGGTGCCTACGTGCAAGGCGCTGCCACCGACCCGATCATCCCGGGCGACTTCAGCGCCGTCACCAACTTCACCTTGGCTTATCAGTAAGTTTTGCCCCCCGCCACCCAGCGTGGCGGGGGGACGCTGACGGGAGATCCAGGTGAAAACATTCATACGCCTCGCACTCGCCTCTTCTTTGATGACATTCATCAGCCCTTGCGTATTCGCCCAGGCATCTTCGCAAGGTCATGGCGTGGTTCAGTTGGGGGGAGAAGTCGTTGACTCCGCCTGCGGGCTGGAACTGGGCAGTATCGATCAGACCATCGAGATGCCACCGGAGCCGGTCGGCCGGTTGCTACGCAACACGCGCGGCGAAGACCATCCCTTCCAACTGCGACTGGTCAATTGCACGCTGACTCGCCCGGACCCATCACGCCCTGGGGCGACCCTGCCTGACTGGGAACACATGCGGGTGACATTTGACGGCGCTACCGACCGTGGAGGGCTCTCCTTTGCCGTGTTTGGTGGCTCGCAGGGCGTTGCCCTGCACATCGTTGACGCTGCTGGCGAAGAGAGTGTTCCCGGGCAGCGAATGTCGCCCACGCCTTTATCGGAGGGCGATATGACGCTCAACTACAGATTTTATCTGGTCGGTAATGGACTGCCGCTGGTCGTGGGTGCTCACACCGCCGCAGTGCGGTTCAAGTTGGAATACTTTTGAATAGTGATGGACAGGCGTTCATGTTGAATACAGCGAAGTTCAAAAATACGCTGCGCCCGAGCCTGTTTGGCGGGTTGATGTCTCTGGCAGGAACAGCACTGGGAGCCGGGGATGTCGAGTTTAATACGGATGTGCTCGACCTGATTGATCGCAGCAATATTGACTTGTCTCAATTTGCCCGCAGCGGGTTTATTTTGCCGGGTACTTACACGATGGTGGTGCAAGTCAATGGCCAGCCTATTCCTGAACAATCGGTGGCGTTCTATCCTCCGGACAAAGACCCCAAAGGCAGTCAGGCGTGTTTGTCGCGCAGCCTGGTGGAACAGTTAAGCCTGAAAGGCTCCGATGCCGACAAGCTGGCATGGTGGAAGGGCGGCGAGTGTCTGGATATTCAAAGTTTGCCAGGCATGGAAGTCAGTGGAGACCTGGCCACCTCCACGCTGAGTATCAACTTGCCCCAGGCGTACCTGGAGTACAACGCTATCAACTGGGACCCGCCTGCGCGCTGGGATGAAGGGGTGCCAGGGTTGCTGGTGGACTACAGCCTGACGGCCCAGTCCAATTACCAACGAGGCGACGGCAACCGCAATAACCTCAGTGGCAACGGCACCGTCGGCGCCAATGCCGGCGCCTGGCGCTTGAGGGCCGACTGGCAAGGACGCCTAGAACGTGGTCGGCAGGAAGCGGCCGGGCCGCAAAAGCTGGAGTGGAGCCGCTACTACGCCTATCGCGCGATTCCTGCGCTGAAGGCGCGCCTGGTGGTGGGCGAGAATTACCTGTATTCGGACCTGTTCGACAGCTTCCGTTTTACCGGTGCCGCGCTCAACTCGGACGAGAGCCAGTTACCGCCCAACCTGCGTGGCTACGCGCCGGAAGTGGTCGGGGTGGCCAAGACCAATGCCAAAGTCATCATCAGCCAACAGGGCCGTGTGCTCTACGAAACCCTGGTCGCAGCAGGCCCCTTTCGCATCCAGGACTTGCAGGATGCGGTAACGGGCAAGCTGGATGTACGCGTCGAGGAGCAGGACGGTTCGGTGCACAGCTTCCAGATGGATACGGCGGGTGTTCCTTATCTGACTCGCCCTGGACAGGTTCGCTACAAGTTGGCGACTGGCCGACCGTCGAATCTTCAGAACGGCTCGGATGGCAATGTTTTCGGCACCGGCGAGTTTTCCTGGGGCATCAGTAATGGCTGGTCGTTGTTCGGCGGCGGTATGACCGATAACAACTATCGGGCGTTATCGGTCGGGGCCGGCAGGGACTTGCTGGCGTTCGGTGCCGTCTCGCTGGATGTGACGCAGTCGCGCGCCGAGGTTTGGCGCGAAACGCTCTCGGGCAAATCCTACCGCCTTCAATACTCCAAGAACTTCGAAGAGTACGACAGCCAAGTGACCTTCGCCGGTTACCGGTTTTCCGAGAAAAACTTCTTGAGCATGAGCGAGTACCTGGACGCCCGGTATTACGGGTTGAACGGCGAACTCGGCGGGCGAGGCGATTATCGCGATCCCAGTGAGGGCTGGAAGCCGATTGGTGGCAGCAAGGCACTGTATACGGTCACGGTCAACAAACAGTTTCGTGACCTGGGCGCCACCGTCTACGCCAGCTACAACAAGCAAACCTATTGGGACCGGCCAGACACGCAGCGTTGGAACCTGTCGTTGTCGCGCTATTTCAATGTGGGCACGGTCAAGAACATGAGCCTGTCCCTGAACATGTACCGCACCCAGGAATACAACTACAAAGACAACGGCATGGCCGTGACGGTCAGCCTGCCCTTGGGGCGCACCGGCACACTGTCGATGGATGCCAACCGGACCGCCGGCAGGAACAACTTCGCGACGCGCTACAGCGATCGCCTCGATGAGCGCAACAGCTACCAGCTCAGTGCCAGTGATTCTTCCGCCAGTGGTTACTTGAGCCATATGGGCGACCAGGCCGACATCGACCTGAGCGCCAGCACCCAAGAGGGCGGCTACAGCAGCCTCGGCCTGTCGGCACGTGGCGGCGGCACGCTCACCCCCTACGGTGGCGCACTCCATCGCACGACCAGCACCGGCGGCACGCGCCTGATGATCGACACCGGCGGCGTACCTGATGTTCCGGTGCGCGGTTATGGCTCACCGACCCGCAGTAATGTGTTCGGCAAGGCCGTGATCTCCGACATCAGCAGTTACCAGCGCACGGCGGCCAGCGTTGATCTGGAGCGCTTGCCAAACAATGTCGAGGCCACTCAATCGGTCACGCAACTGACCCTTACCGAAGGCGCGATCGGTTACCGCTCGCTGGATGTGATCGCCGGTGAAAAGGCCATGGCCGTTGTGCGTCTGCCCGATGGCAGCTTGCCGCCTTTCGGCGCCACGGTGAAGAACCTCAAACAACAGGACACCGGGATTGTGAATGACGGCGGCAACGTCTACCTGAGCGGTATCCAGGCCGGCGAGCAGATGGTCGTCAGTTGGGGCGGTGACGAACGCTGCCTGCTCACGCTGCCTGCCACGTTGCCTGCGGATGGTTTGACCGACGCCCTGCAACTGCGCTGCCAACTGGTAGCCGCAGACCCATCCTTGGCTGAACCCGCCGTGCTGACCGGCAAGCCCACTGATACGGAGAACACATCCTCATGAAGCTCAACACACGCCTTACCTCCCAGGCCTTGGCGCTGCTGGCTCTGGCCCTTAGCCAGAGTGCCATCGCCGCCGTCGGCCTGGACCGCACCCGCGTGATTTTCGATGGCGGCAAAGATGCCACCAGCGTGAACATCACCAATAACAACACCCAGTTGCCGTATCTAGCCCAAGGCTGGATCGAGGACGAAGCGGGTAAAAAAATCACCTCGCCACTGATCGTGCTGCCACCGGTTCAACGCCTGGAGCCTGGCAAACAAAGCCAAGTGAAAGTCCAGGCGCTGCCGGCGGCCAAGTCGCTGCCGCAGGACCGGGAGACGGTTTACTACTTCAACCTGCGGGAAATTCCGCCGCGCAGCGATAAGTCCAACACCCTGCAAATTGCCTTGCAGACCCGCATCAAGCTGTTCTACCGGCCGCAAGCCATTACGCCGAGCCAGCAGGACCTGTCCAACCCCTGGCAGCAGAAACTCACCCTGACCCGCGAAGGCGACCAGTACCGGGTCCACAACCCGACGCCTTACTACGTGACCCTGGTGGATGCGCGCAGCAGCAAGGAGGGCAAAACCGTGGAGGGCTTTGCGCCCCTGATGATTGCGCCCAAGGAGTCGTTGACCCTGGGCCCTTCCGCCAAGGCGCTGGGTTCGGCGCCTTACCTGGCCTATGTGAATGATTACGGCGGTCGTCCGCTCCTGGCGTTCACCTGCACGGGTGACACGTGCAACGTGAACGTGCAGGCCTCATCGCCTAATTGAGTAATGCCAGCTGCTGGAGAACATCATGAAGTCGCAACGTGTGAAGGTCTTGGGCGGCCTGTTATGGGTCTTGGCGGCGGCGGTTCACGCCGCCGAGGATGACGAGGATATCGAAGGTATGAGTGGGCTGCTGAATGTGCTCGGCTCTATGCATGAATCGCCTTGCAGCCTGGATATGACCTCACTGCATCAGACGGTTGACCTGGACGCCGTGTCCACCAGCCAATTGCAACGGCCCGGCGACCAGGCGACGGCCAAGGCCTTTCAGCTGCGGTTTACCGATTGCCTGCGCACGGCCGGCCGTGTGCGCAACGAACGCACGGGAAACCTGGCATGGAGCGCCTACCAACCCGTGGTGTCGATAACGTTTGATGCGCCGGCCGATGCCGATGACCCACGGCTGGTCAAAGTGCAAGGCATCACCGGGATGGGCCTGCAATTGACCGACGCCTTGGGCCGTGACGTACAGCTGGGTTCAAGGGGCCAACCCTTGTTTTTGCCCGTAGGACGCAACACCCAGACCTGGCGTGTTCGGCCCACCCGCACCACCGCGCCATTGAGCAGTGGGGCATTCAGGGCTGTGGTGGATTTCAGGCTCAATTATGAGTAAGGGCAACGCGATGACCCAATCAATCGGCCCAAGGGCCATTCTTATTGCTGGTGGCCTGCTGTGGTTTGTCAGTCAAAGTGTGCAGGCCGAGACCAGTTTGGTCATCCGGGCAGTCATCATCGCGCCTGCGCCTTGCGTCATTAATAACGGCACGACCCTTGATGTGCCGTTTGGCAATGACCTTCAGACGTCACGGGTGGATGGCGTCAATTATCGTCGCGGCGTGCCTTACACCGTCACCTGTGATTCGCCCTTCAGCAACGCCCTGACCCTGGAACTCAAAGGCACCGGCGCCGGGTTTGACAGCCGCGTGCTGGCGACCCGCAAGGCCGACCTTGGGGTCAAGTTGTTCGTGAACGGCACTGACTGGCCGCTGAATACGGCGGTGAATTTTACCTTTCCCAATTTCCCCGTGGTGCAGGCGGTGCCGGTCAAGCGTGAGGGCAGCAAGCTGACCGGTGGGGCATTCGATGCTGCCGCCACCCTGGTGGTCGATTACCAATGACGAGGAATGATCAATGACTTTTTGGCAGCAGCGCGCGTTGCTCACCTTGTGTTCCATCGGCCTTTGCAGTGGTGCGTCGGCCAATTTGACGTTCAGCGGGACGCTGAATGAACCACCGCCTTGCACGATCGACAGCGGCAACACGATTGAGGTGGATTTTGGCGACGTCGGGGTAAAGCGCGTCGACGGTGTGAAGTATCGCAGAGGTGTCGGCTACGCCATCAACTGTGGCACCGACACGTTGCCGTGGGAGCTCAAATTGAGCGTCAACGGCACAGCCACCTCGTTTGACGGTGCAGCGGTGCAGACCAACGTACCGGCACTGGGCATTCGTGTTTTCCAGAATAACCTGCCACTTCCACTTAATACGCCACTGGACATCAACCTGTCGTCACCGCCGACTTTGGAAGTGGTGCCGGTGCAGCTGCCAGGCGCCATTTTGACGCCCTCGCGTTTTACGGCGGTGGCCACGTTGTTGGCCGAATACCAGTAGGAGCTGAGTCGATGCGAAACCACATTGTGCCAAAAGGCGGGCTGGCGTTTTTGCTCACCTTCGGCCTGATCCCCCTGGGCCATGCGGCGGACAACCTGATGTTCAAGGGCAACCTGGTTGAAGAGGCCTGCACCCTCCGCCCAGGCGATGAAGCAATCACGTTGGAGCTCTGGGACGTCACCAGTAAGCACCTCTACATCAACACGCGAACAGTGGGCAAGCGGTTCCAGCTGCACCTGGAGGAGTGTGACACCACCATTGGCAACACCGTGACCATCACCTTCGGCGGTGCCGAAAACGGCGAGCTGCCCGGTTTGTTCGCGCTGGACGGTGGCAGTGGTGCCTCAGGGATTGGCGTCGGTATTGAGACACTGAGTGATAAGCCACTGCCTGTGAATGCCGTCAGCGATGAACAGGTGTTGAGTGATGGCAGCAATGTGATCGAGCTCAAGGCTTTTGTGCAGGGCGAGCCGACCGCCATCAGGGATCAAACCATCGGGCACGGTGCATACACGGTGACCTCAACGTTTACGCTGGATTACCCGTAACGATCAACCGACATTCATAGGTTGGAAACAGCCTTGCACACACCTCGCTCGCTGGAAGGTGGTCTGCGCGGATACGCAACGAGAGATCAAAATGAAACGAATATACAAAGCTGTTGTGCTGCTCCTGCTGACTGCTGTTGCAACGACCGCGCAGGCCGTTGACTGTCGGGTCAATGGCGGGGCGTGGGGGCGTGTCACTCACCTGACCGTACCCGTGAACGTCCGGCTCGATGAGGATCGCACGAGGATTCTGATGGAGGGTGCCCGGCTCGAATGTCGATTCACCGCTGGTGCAGGTCCTGCTTGGGGCGAAGACTACTGGGCTACCGGTAATCCAACAGGCGCCCCTTGGACCCCCGGCCCTAAATTCAGCAGCGAGAGGGCCGGTTTGCGAATCAACGGATCTTTCCAGAATGTTCCTGTTCCGGCGGGGATACGAATAGCCACGATGCCCAACAACGGCGTCGGCTACCCGATCAATATCACGCCTTACATTCTGATGCGTAGCAGTCCATCCAACCCGATCGATGTTCGAATCGGCGATATGCTTGGGCTCCTGCGTATCTCCGCCACGAACAACTATAACTCAGACAGAGCGGATCTCACGGTGACCTACACCGCAGGCAACGACTTCACCGTTTCCCCCTCCACCTGCACGATCAACAACAATAACCCGATCGAAATCAACTTCGGCACGGTGCACCAGCGCGCAATCGGCATAGACCCGCTCACATCCTCCATCGTCAGTAACCGCAGACTCACCTACTCGTGCCCGGACGGCGGGATCAACACGCCTATCACGATTACCTACAAAGGCACCCGTTCCGGATTCGACACGCGGCTGTTGATGATGAGTAACCCGGACGTGGGCACGGCCATGGTGCGCGCGGGAACTGCAGTGCCGGTGAACGGTTCGTTCCTCACCCGTATCACCAACAGCACGGGCGCAGACGATGTGACGTTCTCGCTGGTACGGCGCAATGGCTCTCTTCCGACAGCAGGGGCTGTAAGTGGCAGCGGTGTGCTGGTGATGGGGGTGCCCTGACACACCAAATGATCGATACCCAAAGCGCAGTGCATCGCCCTAGAATGCCGGCTCCTCCACCTCTGGTTTTTTGGGGCACTCATGCACATTTCTTCGGGCCGCTGGGTCTATGGTTTTCTCCTGACCCTGCTGACCGCGCTGCTCTGGGGCATTCTGCCGATCAAGCTTAAACAAGTGTTGCAGGTGATGGACCCGGTTACCGTCACCTGGTTTCGCCTGGTGGCGGCCGGCAGTTGCCTGTTTATCTACCTGGCGCTGAGCAAACGCTTGCCCAGTCGCAAGGTGCTTGGCCCCAGGGGCGGTTGGCTGGTGGCGATGGCTGTGTGCGGGCTGGTGGGCAACTACGTGCTGTACCTGGTGGGCCTGAAAATGCTCAGCCCCGGCACCGCGCAACTGGTGGTGCAGATGGGGCCGATCTTTTTGATGATCGCCAGTGTGTTCGTGTTCAAGGAGCGTTTCAGCCTGGGGCAGGGCGCGGGGTTGGTGGTGCTGATCCTTGGTTTTGGTCTGTTCTTCAATCAGCGCCTGGCTGAGTTGCTGACCTCCATGGGTGCCTACACGGCCGGCGTGCTGACGATTCTGCTGGCCACCACCATCTGGGTGTTCTACGCCCTTGGCCAGAAGCAACTGCTGACGGTGTGGAATTCGCTGCAGGTAATGATGGTGATCTACCTGTCGTGCGCCCTGTTGCTCACGCCGTGGGCGCATCCGCTGGAGGCTTTGCAATTGAGCCCGCTGCAAGGCTGGTTGCTGTTGGCCTGCTGCATGAACACGTTGGTGGCGTATGGCGCGTTTGCCGAAGCGCTGGCGCATTGGGAGGCGTCGCGGGTCAGTGCGACCCTGGCGCTGACGCCGTTGGTGACCTTTGTCGCGGTGGCCTTGGCGGCGTGGTTGTGGCCGGACTATGTGCAGGCGGAGCAGATCAATACCCTGGGCTACGTCGGCGCGTTGGTGGTGGTGCTCGGGTCAGCGACGGTAGCGCTGGCGCCGTCGCTGCTCGCCGGGCTCAAGGCCCGGCGGCTGCGCATGGCGCATTAATACCCTTAAAGGACGAACACGCCCACTGTGGCGAGCAGGCTTGCCCTGCGTTGGGCTGCGCAGCGGCCCCAAAACCCGCCGACGAGGTCTGTCTGACAGAGCGCGTTGCCTGGATCAGGGCGGCTTTGCCACCCAACGCAGGGCAAGCCTGCTCGCCACAGAAACTGCGTTCACCACAGGATGCTTTTTCGCCCGCTCTCCTAGTGCCCGGCTTCCAGCATGTTTTCCGGGCGCACCCACTGATCGAACTCTTCATCAGTCAGGTAACCCAGATCCAGCGCGGCCTGGCGCAGCGTCAAACCTTCGGCGTAGGCCTTTTTGGCAATCTGCGCCGACTTGTCGTAGCCGATATGCGGGTTGAGCGCCGTTACCAGCATCAAACCGCGCTCCAGGTGCTCGGCCATTTGCTCGGCATCCGGCTCAAGGCCGGCGATGCAGTGCTCCTGGAAGTTGTTGCAGCCGTCGGCCAGCAAGCGGATCGATTCGAGCAGGTTGTGGATGATCACCGGCTTGTACACGTTCAGCTGCAAGTGCCCCTGGCTGGCGGCGATGCCGATGGTCACATCATTGCCCAGCACCTGGCAGGCCAGCATCGACAGCGCTTCGCACTGGGTCGGGTTGACCTTGCCCGGCATGATCGAGCTGCCCGGCTCATTGGCCGGCAGCTTGACCTCGGCCAGCCCGGCGCGTGGGCCGGAACCCAGCAGGCGCAGGTCGTTGGCGAGTTTCATCAGCGCCACCGCCAGGGTTTTCAGTGCGCCGTGCAGGGTCACCAGTGGCTCGTGGCCCGAGAGCGCGGCGAACTTGTTCGGCGCGGTCACGAATGGCAAGCCGGACAGCGCCGCCAGCTCGGCGGCAATCGCCTCGCCAAAGCCATGGGGCGAATTGAGCCCGGTGCCCACGGCGGTGCCGCCCTGAGCCAGCTCGCACACAGCGGGCAGGGCGCTGCGGATGGCGCGCTCGGCGTAGTCGAGTTGGGCGATAAAGGCTGAGACTTCCTGGCCAAAAGTGATCGGCGTGGCATCCATCATATGGGTGCGGCCGGTCTTCACCAGTTTCATATGGCGGGCGGCCAACTCGGCCAAACCGCCAGAAAGCGTGGCGAGCGCCGGTAACAGGCGTTGATGAACCGCCTGCACCGCCGCAATGCTCATGGCCGTGGGAAAGCAGTCGTTGGAGCTTTGCGAGCGGTTCACATGGTCATTGGGGTGCACCGGGCTTTTGCCACCACGGACTTTGCCCGACAGCTCGTTGGCACGGCCGGCGATCACTTCATTGGCGTTCATATTGCTCTGGGTGCCGCTGCCGGTCTGCCATACCACCAGCGGGAACTGGTCGTCGTGCTGGCCATCGAGCACTTCATCGGCGGCCTGTTCGATCAGGCGGGCGATGTCGGCGGGCAAGTCGCCATTGCGGTCGTTGACCCGTGCTGCGGCTTTCTTGATCAGGGCCAGCGCGTGCAACACCGCCAGCGGCATGCGTTGCTCGCCGATGGCGAAGTTCACCAGCGAGCGTTGCGTCTGGGCGCCCCAGTAAGCGTCATCCGGGACTTGGACGTCTCCCAGGCTGTCGGTTTCGATACGGCTCATCGGGCACACTCCTTCAGGTTCGTTTGCGCAGTTTAGGCTGTGCTTGGGGGTGGGGGTTCCATAAAAGACGTTTCATCGAGGGTATTCCCATGAGGTTCAGGCTGCATGCCGCTCCCACCGAAAGGTGGATTGCGCGCCCATGCCCCGGCAAAACCAGGCCGAACAAGGCCTGGGGTTGAGCCGCGAGGTTTTTTAGGCGCAGAATGGTCGCCCTTGGGGTCTTACCTCGCCTGCTAGAAAGGAAACTCGATGACTCGTCTTCGTGCCATCTGTACCGCGGTTGCTCTGGTTTGCGCCAGCGGCCAGGTTTTTGCCGATACCGCCAGCCATAACGCCAGTGCCGAAGCCTTCCTGACCCTGGCCCACGCTGACAAGCTGGGTACCCCGGTGTACATGCAAGTGCAGCAAATGTTCGCCCAGCGTTTCGAACAGACCAAGGCACCTGCCGCCAAGCAGTCCGTACTGGACAGCTACCAGGCCAAGGCCAACGCCGCGCTGGACCAGGCCATCGGCTGGCCGAAGCTGAAGCCGGACATGGTCAAGCTTTACACCACCAACTTCAGCGAATCCGAGCTCAAGGACCTGGTAGCGTTCTACCAGTCGCCACTGGGCAAGAAAGTCCTGGAAAAAATGCCGCAACTGACCCAGCAATCGGCCCAGATGACCCAGGCCAAGCTGGAAAGCGCCGTGCCGGTGGTGAACAAGCTGCTCGAAGACATGACCAACGAGCTGGCGCCAAAAGCCGCCGCACCGGCCAAGAAGAAGTAAGCAGGAATGACCATGCAACAGCGTATCGAAACGGCGCTCGCCGCCCTGAGCCCGCACCACGTGAGCGTGCTGGATGAAAGCCACATGCACAGCCGTGGGTTGCAGACCCACTTCAAGGCCGTGCTGGTCTGCCAGCAGTTCGAGGGGCTCAACCGCGTCAAGCGCCACCAGACGGTCTACGCCACCCTGGGTGACCTGATGAGCGAATTTCATGCGTTGGCGCTGCATACCTATACGCCTGAAGAATGGGCGAAAATCGACGCAGCCCCGGCCTCGCCGACCTGCGCCGGCGGGCATGACTAATGATCAGGTGTCTCTGACACCCGGCATTTGTTAGAATCCGCAACGCGCCGCTTAGCCGGCGCGTTTTTTTTGCATCCGGTTCACCCCTTACGAGGGTAGCCACCTGGAGAGAACACCCATGACTCAACCGATCGTCGTGGCGGCACTGTATAAGTTCGTCACCCTCGAAGATTACGTCGCCCTGCGCGAGCCACTGCTGCAGGCAATGGTCGATAACGGCATCAAAGGCACCTTGCTGATCGCTGAAGAAGGCATCAACGGCACCGTTTCCGGCAGCCGCGAAGGCATTGACGGCCTGATGGCCTGGCTCAAGAACGACCCGCGCATGGACGACATCGACCACAAAGAGTCGTACTGCGACGATCAGCCGTTCTACCGCACCAAGGTCAAGCTCAAGAAAGAGATCGTGACCCTGGGCGTCGAAGGCGTTGACCCGAACAAAAAGGTCGGCACCTACGTCGACCCGCAGGACTGGAACGCGCTGATCAGCGACCCTGAAGTGCTGTTGATCGACACGCGCAACGACTACGAAGTGTCGATCGGCACCTTTGAAGGCGCAATCGACCCGAAAACCACCAGTTTTCGCGAATTTCCCGACTATATCAAAGCCAATTTCGACCCGGCCAAGCACAAGAAAGTCGCGATGTTCTGCACCGGTGGCATTCGCTGCGAAAAAGCCTCCAGCTACATGCTGAGCGAAGGTTTCGACGAGGTTTACCACCTTAAAGGCGGGATCCTGAAGTACCTCGAAGAGGTGCCGCAGGCAGAAACCAAATGGCAGGGCGACTGTTTTGTCTTCGACAATCGCGTCACCGTGCGCCACGACCTCAGCGAAGGCGACTACGATCAATGTCATGCCTGTCGCACACCTGTCAGCGTAGAAGACCGCGCGTCCGAGCATTATGTGGCGGGCATCAGTTGCCCGCATTGCTGGGATAAGCTGCCGGAGAAGACCCGTCGCAGCGCCATCGATCGGCAAAAGCAGATCGAGCTGGCCAAGGCCCGCAACATGCCGCACCCGATTGGCTTCAACTACAAGCAAACCCCTTCCGAGGCCTGACCCATGCCCGCGCGCCTGCTCTATGTGATGGACCCGATGTGTTCCTGGTGCTGGGGCTTTGCTCCGGTGGCGCAGGCGCTGGTTGAGCAGGCCCAGGCGGCCGGCGTGGACGTGCACCTGGTGGTGGGCGGTTTGCGCACCGGCAGCGGCGCGGCGCTGGAGCCGACTACGCGGCGCTATATCCTTGAGCACTGGCAGGCCGTCACCGACGCCACCGGCCAGCCGTTCAAGCGTGAAGGCGCGTTGCCCGACGGCTTTGTCTATGACACCGAGCCTGCGTGCCGCGCCATCGTCACCGCGCGCAGCCTGGCGCCGGATTGCGCCTGGACACTGTTGGGGCTGATCCAGCGGGCGTTTTATGTCGAAGGCCGGGATGTGACCCTCGCCAGCGTGCTGGTGGAACTGGCCGAGCAGGCCGGTATTCCGCGCATCGAGTTTGCCGGCGCCTTCGACCGCGCCGAGCAACATGCGGCGACGGCGGCTGATTTTACCTGGGTGCAGGACCTGGGCATTGCCGGTTTCCCGACGTTGCTGGCCGAGCGTAATGGCCAGTTGGCGTTGCTGACCAACGGCTATCAGCCGTTGTCCGAGCTGTCGCCCTTGCTCGCCCGATGGCTGGAGCGTGCCACCTGTGCAGGATGAGCCCAAACGCACCGACCGACTGACCTGGGCGGAAATTCGCCGCCTGGCGCTGCGTCACAAGAAATCCCTGTGGATCGCCAATGGCGTTGCCGTGCTGGCGACCCTGTGCAGCGTGCCTATTCCTTTGCTGTTGCCGCTGCTGGTGGACGAAGTGCTGCTGGGCCACGGCGATGCCGCGCTCAAGGTGATGAACCACGCGTTGCCACTGGGCTGGCAAAAGGCCGCTGGGTATATCGGCCTGATGCTGTTGGTGACCCTATGCCTGCGCTGCGGCGCGCTGGTGTTCAACGTGGTGCAGGCGCGGCTGTTTGCGCGGCTGGCCAAGGATATTGTGTACCGCATCCGCGTGCGCCTGATCGAACGGCTCAAGCGGATTTCCCTGGGCGAATACGAAAGCCTGGGCAGTGGTACGGTGACCACGCACCTGGTCACCGACCTGGACACGCTGGACAAGTTTGTCGGTGAAACCCTCAGCCGCTTTCTGGTGGCCATGCTCACGCTGGTCGGCACCTCGGCGATTCTGGTGTGGATGCACTGGCAACTGGCGCTGTTGATTCTGCTGTTCAACCCCTTGGTGATCTACGCCACGGTGCAGTTGGGCAAACGCGTCAAACACCTGAAGAAGCTGGAGAACGACAGCACGTCGCGTTTTACCCAGGCGCTGACCGAAACCCTCGACGCCATCCAGGAAGTGCGTGCCGGCAATCGCCAGGGGTTTTTCCTTGGGCGCCTGGGCCAGCGCGCCCAGGAAGTACGCGACTACGCGATCCACTCGCAATGGAAAACCGACGCCTCCAGCCGCGCCAGTGGCTTGTTGTTCCAGTTCGGTATCGACATCTTTCGCGCAGCGGCGATGCTCACCGTGTTGTTTTCCGACCTGTCCATCGGCCAGATGCTCGCGGTGTTCAGCTACCTGTGGTTCATGATCGGCCCCGTGGAGCAACTGCTGAACCTGCAATATGCCTATTACGCCGCAGGGGGTGCGCTGACGCGTATCAACGAGCTGCTGGCTCGGGCTGACGAGCCGCAATATGCCGGCGGCGAAGACCCGTTCACCGGGCGTGAGACCGTCGGCATCGAGGTGCGCGGCCTCAACTTCGGCTATGGCGAAGAGTTGGTACTCAACCAGTTGAACCTGGCCATCGCACCCGGCGAGAAGGTCGCGATTGTCGGCGCCAGCGGCGGTGGCAAAAGTACTCTGGTGCAACTGCTGTTGGGCCTCTATACGCCCCAGGCCGGCAGTATCCGTTTCGGCGGTGCCACCCAGCAGGAAATCGGCCTGGCGACCATCCGCGAGAACGTCGCAGTGGTGCTGCAACACCCGGCGCTGTTCAATGACACCGTGCGCGCCAACCTGACCATGGGCCGCGCCCGCAGCGACCAAGCCTGCTGGCAGGCACTGGAAATCGCCCAGTTGGATGCTACCGTCAAGGCACTGCCCTTGGGCCTGGACAGCGTGGTGGGGCGCTCGGGTGTGCGTTTTTCCGGCGGGCAGCGCCAACGCCTGGCGATCGCGCGTATGGTGCTGGCCGAGCCGAAAGTGGTAATACTGGACGAGGCCACCTCGGCCCTGGACGCCGCTACCGAATACAACCTGCACCAGGCGCTGGCGCGGTTTCTCAGTGGGCGTACTACACTGATCATCGCCCACAGGCTTTCTGCGGTGAAGCAGGCGGACCGGGTAATGGTGTTTGATGGCGGGCATATCGCCGAAGATGGCGACCATCAGCAGTTGATTGCCGATGGAGGGCTGTACGCCAAGCTCTATGGGCATCTGCAACAAGTGCGTTGATTTAGCTGAGCTATCGAGAGCGGATTTTCGCGTGCGTATCAAGCAGTGCATGTGCAAGGGACCTCATGAAGCAAAAGCGTACTCTCGGAGCGACGTTAAGCAGGCCTCGGTTGCTGGGCATTGTCTGGCCCTTTATTGCCGTCGTGCTGTTCCAGGCATTGCTGGGCTGCGTCAGCCTCTACGTGCTGTCAGCAGTGCGCGGCTATGTGGCAGGCGAGAGCTTGTGGTCCAAGGGCCAGAAAGATGCCATCTACTACCTGACCCTTTACGCCGATAACCGCGACGAAGCGACCTTCCTCAAATACCAGCAGGCCATCGCCGTGCCCCAGGGCGGCCATGAGTTGCGGGTGGCGCTGGACCAGCCCACGCCCGATCTTGCGGCCGCGCGCCTGGGCATCCTCAAGGGCGGCAACCACCCCGATGACGTGTCCAGCCTGATCTGGCTGTACCTCAATTTTCGTCATTTCAGTTACCTGGAAAAAGCCATCGAACTGTGGACCGTCGGCGATGGTTACCTGATGCAACTCGATGACCTGGCCCAGGCGATGCACCGGGCGTTCCACAGCGATCAAGTCAACTCTGGCGACGTTGCCGACTGGAAGAAGCACATCATCGCCATCAACGAAGGCGTGACGCCGGCGGCCAAGGCCTTCAGCGATGCCTTGGGCGAAGGTTCGCGGATGATCCTGCGCCTGCTGCTGATCACCAACCTGGCCACTGCCCTGGGTTTGATCGTGCTGGCGCTGCTGCGTACCCATAAGCTGCTGACTCAACGCCACGCCTTTGCCACCGCGCTGCAAGCCGAGAAGGAGCGGGCGCAGATCACCCTGGAGTCGATTGGTGACGGCGTGATCACCACGGATGTCGACGGCGCGATTGCCTACATGAACCCGGCCGCCGAGGCGCTGACCCATTGGAAAAACGCGCAGGCCCAAGGTTTGCCGTTGGCTGCGTTATTCAACCTGCTCGACGAGAATGCCGAGCCCGATGGTTTTGCCCTGATCGAACACATTATCAAGGGCGAACTCAGTGGTGGCAGCGGGCATTCCAAGCTGATCCAGCGCATGGACGGCAGCACGGTGTCAGTCACCCTGGTTGGTGCGCCGATCCGCAGTGCCGGCAAGGTCAGCGGCGCGGTGCTGGTGCTGCACGACATGACTCAAGAGCGCCAGTACATCGCTAACCTGTCGTGGCAGGCGACCCACGATGCCTTGACGGGCCTGGCCAACCGCCGCGAATTCGAGTTCCGCCTGGAGCAGGTGTTGCAACAGGTGTCGCGCCAGCAGAGCGGGCGGCATGCCCTGATGTTCCTCGACCTCGACCAGTTCAAGTTGGTCAACGACACCTGCGGGCATGCAGCGGGTGATGAGCTGTTGCGGCATATCTGTGCGTTGCTGCAATCGGACCTGCGCGAAGGCGACACCCTGGCGCGCCTGGGCGGCGACGAGTTCGGCATTCTGTTGGAGAACTGCCCGGCAGCGGTGGCGGAAAAGATCGCCGAAAGCCTGCGCCACACCGTGCAAAGCCTGCACTTTGTGTGGAAAGGCCGGCCGTTCATGACCACCGTGAGCATTGGCCTGGTGCATATCTCGCAATCGCCGACCACCCTGGAAACGTCGTTGCGCGCGGCTGATATGGCCTGTTATATGGCCAAGGAAAAGGGCCGAAACCGGGTGCAGGTCTACCATGCCGATGACTCGGAATTGTCCCTGCGCTTTGGCGAAATGGCCTGGGTGCAGCGCCTGCACATGGCCCTGGAAGAAGATCGTTTTTGCCTCTATTCCCAGGAAATCTCGCCGCTGGGTCACACCGATGGCGGCAATGGTCATATTGAGATCCTCCTGCGTCTGCATGACGAGGCGGGTCGGATCATCCTGCCGGACAGTTTTATTCCGGCTGCCGAACGTTACGGTTTGATGACTTCGCTGGACCGTTGGGTGGTGGAGAACGTATTTAAGATTATCGCCCGTTGTATGCAAGAGCGTGCGGGCCGTCCTATGGCTATGTGTGCGATTAATCTGTCAGGCATAACTATTGGAGATGATGATTTTCTCGGATTTTTACGTGAGAAATTCGAGGCTTACAGCATTCCGCCGGAAATGATTTGTTTTGAAATAACCGAGACCAGTGCTATTGCCAATTTGGGTAGTGCGATCCGCTTTATTAATGAACTCAAGGCCTTAGGTTGCCATTTTTCACTCGATGACTTTTGTGCCGGAATGTCTTCATTCGCCTATCTTAAACATTTGCCTGTAGACTTCCTGAAGATCGACGGGAGTTTCGTAAAGGATATGCTGGACGACCCGATTAACCGTGCCATGGTCGAAGTGATCAACCACATCGGCCACGTCATGGGTAAGCGCACAATTGCCGAATTTGTTGAAACACCGCTGATCGAACAGGCTTTACTTGAGATCGGTGTGGATTATGCTCAGGGCTACCTGATCGAACGTCCGCAATTGTTTACCTTTGATAGTCTGCAATGCCGACCTGTGCGGCCGCAGCCACTGTTGCTAAAGGCGCCCGGCACATTCCGCTGAAGCATTCGACGGTCTGTACAATCACACTAGAAAAGGAGCCCTACAGTGATCGACACCTTCAACCGAACCGGCCCGCTTATGGAAGCCTCGAGTTACCCGGCCTGGGCGCAACAACTGATCCAGGACTGTAGTGAGAGCAAGCGCCGGGTTGTCGAACACGAACTGTACCAGCGCATGCGTGACAACACGCTCAGCGCCAAAACCATGCGCCACTACCTGATCGGTGGCTGGCCAGTGGTTGAACAGTTTGCCTTGTACATGGCACAGAACCTCACCAAGACCAAGTTTGCCCGTCATCCTGGAGAGGATATGGCGCGCCGGTGGCTGATGCGCAATATTCGCGTGGAACTCAACCACGCCGACTATTGGGTGCACTGGGCGCGCGCCCACGGTGTAAGCCTGGAAGAGTTGCAAGCGCAGAACGTACCCCCGGAGTTGCATGCACTGAGTCACTGGTGCTGGCACACCAGTTCGGCTGATTCATTGATCGTGGCGATTGCAGCGACCAACTACGCGATCGAGGGGGCGACCGGGGAGTGGTCTGCCGTGGTGTGCTCGACCGGTGTGTATGCGGCCGCCTTCCCTGAAGAAGACCGCAAGCGCGCCATGAAGTGGTTGAAGATGCACGCGCAATACGACGACGCCCACCCTTGGGAAGCGCTGGAAATCATCTGCACATTGGCGGGGATGAACCCGAGCAAAGCCTTGCAGGTAGAACTGCGCCAGGCGGTGTGCAAGAGCTACGACTACATGTACCTGTTTTTGGAAAGTTGCATGCGGTTGGAGAACGAAAAAGCAAAGGCGCCAGCAGCCGTTCGCGAGCGTCAGGTTCGCGTCGCCAGCGAGGCGTGATGTAAGCGTGATGGCGGGGGTTTACCCCGCCATTGCCAAGCGGTTGCGACCTTCGCGCTTGGCCACGTACAGGGCGTTATCGGCCCGCCGCAACAGGCTTTCTGCCGACTCGGCCGCCAACAGTGTCGAGCAACCCAGGCTCACCGTCAGTTCAATCCGCTTGCCATCGGCCCAATAGTCCTTGGCCTCTGCCGCCCGACGCAGGCGTTCGCCGACCAAACCTGCCGCATCCCGGCCGGTGTTCGACAGCAAAATCAAAAACTCTTCCCCGCCAAACCGAAACACCATGTCCACATTGCGCAACTGGCTTTTGATCGAGTCGGCGACCGCGCGCAATACGATGTCGCCCGCCGCATGGCCGTGGGTGTCGTTGATTTTCTTGAAATGGTCAATGTCCAGCATCAGCAAGGACAGTGGGCTCAGGTGCCGCCGGGCCATGTCGATTTCCCGTTGCAGCGTCTGGTCCATCGCAATGCGGTTGCCGGTTTCGGTCAGCGGGTCACGCAGGGCGCTGCGGGTGGCGGCGCGGTAGAGCAGGGCGTTGCGCATCGGGTACAGCAGGGTCGACAGCAACGACTCAAGCTGCGCCAATTCGTCGTCCAGCAAACGCTGGTTGCGCCGGAATATCAACTCGCCCAGGTGCTCGCCTTCATGGCTCAAGGTGTAGCTCACCGAGTGGTGCCCACGATGGCCAAACTCCAGGCGCAAGTCGCTGGCCTCATGGCGATATTGCAGCGCGTCCAACGGCACCAGCCGCTGAACCTCGCGAAAGAACAGCGCCAAAATGCGTTCCGGCTCAAGGCTGGTTTGCAATTGCTGGCTCAGTTGCTGACGAAGTTGCGCAAGTGTGGTGGGGCGACGTGGAAGCAGGGACGGCTGACCAAACCCCAGGCGTTGCAATTTGGCACTGTCGAAGTCAATTGCGTTGGTCTGGGTAGGTGATTTCATAAGCTGACGGCCTCTAAGCACTTAACTGTCTTACAGGCTGCACGAGAGTGGCAAATGCCAGGCGCCTTACTGTTCCTTCAGTTCCGTAAAACATTGGAAACAGTTTAAACCGCTTTGCCATGGGTTATAACCCATGGGCCCTGCCACACGTCTTGTCATCGCTTAACCTGCTTGAAAGGGGTTAGAGCGAGATTCATGCCAGTTTGTTTAACTTAAAAAAACGCCTTATAAATCAACGACTGTTTAAAAAACTCACCCCAGTCGTTGCGCCCTGACGTCAGTTATTTGGCTTTTTGAACCAAAGTGGTGTGGTCAATCTGATCAATCGAGGTCACGCCGGTCAAGGTCATGGCCACGCGCATCTCCTTGGCGAAGATATCCAGCAGGTTTTCCACCCCGGACTGGCCGGCGGCGGCCAGCGCATACACCGTCGAGCGCCCCAGCAGGCAGCCTTTGGCGCCCAGGGCGAGCATGCGCACCACGTCAAGCCCGGAACGAATGCCGGAGTCCACCAGCACCGTAAGGTCATTGCCCACGGCTTCGGCAATCGGCGGCAGGGCTTTGGCGGTCGACAATACGCCATCGAGCTGGCGTCCGCCGTGGTTGGAGACCACGATGCCGTCGGCGCCGAAACTCACTGCGTCCTTGGCGTCCTGGGGGTCGAGGATGCCCTTGATGATCATCGGGCCTTTCCAGAACTCACGGATCCACTCCAGGTCTTTCCAGCTGATCGACGGGTCGAAATTATTCGCCAGCCAGCCAATGTAGTCTTCCAGGTGGGTGGGCTTGCCAAGGTATTTGGAAATATTGCCCAGGTCGTGTGGGCGGCCCATCAAGCCCACATCGAAGGCCCATTGCGGCTTGCACACGGCCTGCAGCATCCGGCGCTGCGCCGCATAGGGCCCGGACATGCCCGAATGCGCATCACGGTAACGCGCGCCGGGTGTGGGCATATCGACGGTGAACACCAGCGTGGTCACGCCCGCCGCCTGGGCGCGCTCCAGCGCGTTGCGCATAAAGCCGCGGTCCTTGAGCACATAGAGCTGGAACCAGATCGACTGCGGGCTTTGCGACGCCACTTCTTCAATCGGGCATACCGACACTGTGGACAGGCAAAACGGGATGCCCGTGTTGGCTGCCGCCTTGGCCGCCTGCACTTCGCCACGTCGCGCATACATGCCGGTCAGGCCCACGGGGCTGAGAATCACCGGCATGGCCAGTTCCTGGCCGAACAAGCGGGTCTTGAGGCTCAGGTTGTCGACATTGCGCAGGATGCGCTGGCGCAGGCTGATCTCGGCCAGGTCCGAACTGTTGGCGCGCAGGGTGTGCTCGGCGTAGGCGCCGCCGTCGATGTAATCGAACAGAAAGCGCGGCAGCTTGCGTTTGGCGGCTGCACGGTAGTCGGAGGCGGACGAGATGATCATGAACGGGTTCTCCACAGAGCTGGGTCGCACCACCATAAGCAAAAAGCTGGCATGATAAAAACAACTTTTATTACTAGCATCCAGTCGCTATAGGAATACCGATGAACCTGAGAACCGTGCGGGCGTTTGTCGAAGTGGTGCGCCAGGGCGGTTTCTCCCAGGCGGCTGAAGTGGTGGCCCTGACCCAATCCACGGTGAGCAAGGCGGTCAAGACCCTCGAAGACGAGCTTGGCACGCCGCTGCTCAACCGCCTGGGCCACCGTAACGAGCTGACGGCGGCCGGCGAAATCGCCTACCGCCGCGCCCTGGTGTTACTCGCCGAACACAACGACCTGGTGGCCGAGATAAACGACCTGCGCGGCCTCAAACGCGGCGTACTGCGCATCGGCCTGCCACCGGTAGGCTGCGGCGTGCTGTTCGCGGCGATGTTCGCAGCGTACCGCAGCCGCTACCCGGAGATCGAAATCGAGCTCACCGAATACGGCAGCAAAAAACTGCGCGAATGCCTGGAAGCCGGGGAGGTCGACCTCGCCGCGCTGCTGTTGCCGGTGGACCAGGCTTTCGACTACCAGCCAGTGCGCAATGAACCACTGATGGCGGTACTGCCCATCAACCACCCACTGGCCAAGCGCACACGCATCGACTTCACCGACCTGGCCGATTCACCGTTCATTTTGTTCGAAGCCGGCTTCGCCCTGAACGCCAAGATCCTCGCCGCTTGTGAACGCAAAGGCGTCACGCCCCGAGTGACCGCACGCAGCGGGCAGATCGATTTTATCGTTGACCTGGTGGCGGCCGGGCTGGGCGTCGCCTTCCTGCCACGCATGCTCGCGGTCAAACATCAGCACGCGGGCATCGCCTTGATTGCGTTGGACGAACCCCACACCGACTGGCACATCGCCCTGGCCTGGCGCGCCAGCGCACACCTGCCACCGGCGGCGCGCGCGTGGCTGGATCTGGCCAAGGAAATGGCCAGTCCGGTATAGCGGGCTGCAAGCGGAATTTGCAGGATTTCGTCCAAATGCACCTCAATGCTTGACTTCTTCTTTTTAATCAGTAACATACGGCGCATTCCGCGATAGCTCAGTTGGTAGAGCAAATGACTGTTAATCATTGGGTCCCTGGTTCGAGTCCAGGTCGTGGAGCCAGATAGAGAAAAGCCTGCAGCGATGCAGGCTTTTTTTTGCCTTGGATTTGGTGCGCAATCGGCACCTACGCAGGTGCTTTTCCAGCCACCCACGGCATTTTCTTACCGATCCGCGACAGAAACCGTCGAACGCCAGGCCCTCGAATGACGCGCAGGGCTCTAGCACAATGATTTGCCTTCCTCGACCGAAAAACTGTCAAAAATCTCTCTTGGAAACATCTTGATACTCGGAGTAATGTGCTCGCTGATTCATCTTCGCGTGTTCAAATTTTTCCAAGGATTAGGAATATGTTGCGCCGTCGCATGCTGATCATGTTGGGTGTTTCTCTGGTTGTGGTGTTGATGTTGGCGGCCTATAAAGCGTTTGCCATCTATCAACAGATTCAGGGTTTTACCAAGCCTCAACCGCCCGTCAGCGTGGCAGTGGTGACTGCGGTTGAGCAGCCCTGGCAGCAGCGCTTGCCGGCCGTGGGGGCGTTCAAGGCGTTGCGCGGTGTGAGCCTGAGCCTGGAGACCGCCGGGACGGTCAAGGACGTGCAGTTCGAGTCGGGGCAAAAGGTTCAGGTCGGGCAACCCCTGGTCCGGCTGGACAGTGCGGTAGAGCAGGCGCAATTGGAAACCGCCCAGTCAGATCTTGGACTGGCACAGTTGGATTATGGGCGCGGCAGCCAACTCGTTGGTGATCACGCCATCTCCAAGGGTGAGTTCGACCGCCTTTCAGCCCAGTTGCAAAAAAACAAAGCCACGGTGAACCAGCTCAAGGCCACCCTCGCCAAGAAGCACATTCTTGCGCCCTTCAGCGGGGTCATTGGTATTCGCCAGGTGGATGTTGGGGATTATCTGGCCAGCGGGACAGTGATTGCCACGTTGCAGGACCTCAGCAGTCTTTACGTCGACTTCTATATCCCTGAGCAATCGGTGCCAAAGATTGCGATCGGCCAAGGCGTGCAGGTAGAAGTCTCGGCCTATCCGAAACAGATGTTTCCTGGCACCGTCAGCGCGATCAACCCCAAGGTCGAGACCACCACACGGAATGTGTTGGTGCGCGCTACCCTGGCGAACCCGGATAACAAACTGCTCCCGGGCATGTTCGCCAATCTGCAGGTGCTGCTGCCCAATCCGACGGTTCATATCGTGGTACCGGAAAGCGCGATTACCTACACCCTTTACGGTAATTCGGTGTACGCGGTCGCGCAAAAGAAGGCCGAGGACGGCAGCGTGGAGAAAGATGCAGACGGCCAGCCGCTGCTGATTGCCGAGCGGCGCTTTGTTGAAACCGGAGAGCGGCGGGGTGGCCTGGTGTTGGTGACCCGCGGGTTGCAACAGGGCGAGCAAGTCGTCAGCGCTGGCCAGCTGAAGCTGGATACGGGAACGCCTATCACCATCAGCCCTGACAAGAACCAGCCGGCCGATCGACAGGCTCGCGTTGAAGGTGCGCTATGAAGTTCACCGACATCTTCATCCGTCGGCCGGTGCTGGCCCTGGTGGTCAGCCTGCTCATCGTGCTGCTGGGGTTTCAGGCCTACAGCAAGTTGGCGCTGCGCCAGTTTCCGAAAATGGAAAACGCCCTGATCACCGTCACCACTGCCTACCCTGGCGCCAATGCCGAGACGATTCAGGGCTACATCACTCAGCCTTTGCAGCAAAGCCTGGCAAGTGCCGAGGGGATTGACTACATGACGTCGGTCAGTCGCCAGAATTTTTCGGTGATTTCGATCTACGCGCGCATTGGTGCCAACAGCGACCGTTTGTTTACCGAGTTGTTGGCCAAGGCCAACGAGGTCAAGAACAAGTTACCTGCGGATGCTGAAGACCCTGTGCTGAGCAAGGAGTCCGCCGAAGCCTCCGCGCTGATGTATATCAGCTTCTCCAGCGAGCAATTGAATAACTCGCAGATTACCGACTACCTCTCGCGGGTCATTCAACCCAAGCTCGCCACACTGCCCGGCATGGCCGAAGCCGAAATCCTCGGCAGTCAGGTATTTGCCATGCGTATCTGGCTGGACCCGGTGAAGCTTGCCGGCTTCGGCCTGACTGCCAATGACGTCACGGCAGCGGTGCGCCGATACAACTATCTGTCGGCCGCAGGCGAGGTAAAGGGCGAGTATGTGGTTACCAGTATCAACGCCACTACCGAACTGAAGTCCGCCGAAAACTTCGCGGCTATCACGCTCAAAACCGACGGTGACAGCCGGGTGCTGCTGCGCGATGTAGCACGGGTGGAGATGGGTGCGGAAAACTACAACGCGATCAGTTCCTTTGGTGGCACGCCCTCTGTGTACATCGCAATCAAGGCCGCGCCGAGCGCCAACCCACTGGAGGTGATCAAGGAAGTGCGCAAAATCATGCCTGAGCTGGAGGCCCAGTTGCCGCCCAGCCTCAAGGTTGATATTGCCTACGACGCCACCTTGTTCATCCAGGCGTCCATCAACGAGGTGGTGAAAACGCTGTTTGAAGCCGTGCTGATTGTCATCGTGGTGGTGTTCTTGTTTCTGGGGGCGCTTCGTTCGGTGGTGATACCGGTGATCACCATTCCGCTGTCGATGATCGGCGTGCTGTTTTTCATGCAGATGATGGGTTACTCCATCAATTTGCTGACGCTGCTGGCGATGGTGCTAGCCATCGGCCTGGTCGTGGATGATGCGATCGTGGTGGTCGAAAATATTCACCGGCATATCGAGGACGGCAAGCGCCCATTGGACGCAGCATTGGAGGGCGCGCGGGAAATTGCCCTGCCGGTTGTCTCAATGACCATCACCTTGGCGGCGGTCTATGCCCCGATTGGTTTTCTCGACGGGCTGACCGGGGCCCTGTTCAAAGAGTTTGCTTTGACCTTGGCCGGTGCCGTGGTGATTTCCGGCGTTGTCGCGCTGACACTTTCGCCAATGATGTGTGTCCTGCTGCTGCGCCATGACAAAAACGCTTCCGGGCTGGCGAGCCGGTTGGACCGGGTATTTGACCGGCTCAAACGACGTTATCAACGCATGCTTCACGGTACGTTGAACACGCGGCCGGTGGTGGTGGTCTTCGCGCTGATCGTGCTGTGCCTGATTCCGGTGTTTCTCACCTTCACCAAGGCGGAATTGGCGCCTTCCGAAGACCAGGGCATCATTTTCATGATGGCCAGCGCACCTCAGCCGACCAACCTGAATTACATGAATACCTACACTGATGAATTCATCAAGATCTTCAAGACATTCCCAGAGTACTACTCGTCGTTCCAGATCAACGGCTACAACGGGGTGCAGTCAGGCATAGGCGGTTTTCTGCTCAAGCCGTGGAATGAGCGCAGTCGCACTCAGATGGAGATCCTGCCTGAATTGCAGGCGCACTTGGCGCAGATCCCAGGTTTGCAAATATTTGGTATCAACCTGCCTTCTCTGCCCGGTACTGGCGAAGGCCTGCCCTTTGGTTTCGTCATCAATACTGCCCAGGACTATGAGTCGCTGCTGAAAGTGGCCGAGCGCGTAAAAAATCGCGCGATGCAATCGGGCAAGTTCGGTTTTGTCGATATCGACCTGGCGTTTGATAAGCCGGAAGTGGTGGTGGAGATCGATCGCGCCAAGGCATCGCAGATGGGCGTGTCGATGCAGGACCTCGGCAGCACGCTGGCGACGTTGTTGGGTGAGGCGGAAATAAACCGGTTCACCCTCGAAGGGCGCAGCTATAAGGTCATTGCACAGGTTGAGCGTGCCTACCGTGACAACCCCGAATGGCTGAACAGCTACTACGTCAGAAATACCCAGGGTGAATTATTGCCGCTGTCGACCTTGATCAGCATTACAGACCGCGCGCGGCCACGGCAGTTGAACCAGTTCCAGCAGCTCAATTCTGCATTGATCTCGGGTTTTCCATTGGTCAGCATGGAGGAGGCCATTGAGACGGTGAAGCAGATTGCCATTGAAGAGGCGCCGCCGGGGTATGCGTTCGACTACAGCGGGGAATCGCGCCAGTTCGTGCAGGAAGGCAAGGCGCTATGGGTGACATTCGGCTTGGCGCTGGCGATTATTTTCCTGGTACTGGCGGCGCAGTTTGAGAGCTTCCGCGATCCGCTGGTGATTCTGGTGACAGTGCCGTTATCCATTTGCGGGGCGTTGATTCCGCTGTTCCTTGGGTGGTCGAGTCTTAACATTTATACCCAGGTAGGGTTGGTGACGCTGATCGGGTTGATCAGCAAGCATGGGATTCTGATCGTCGAGTTTGCCAACCAGCTGCGCAGAGACAAAGGGCTATCGCCGCGGGAGGCGGTGGAGCAAGCGGCGGCGATTCGCCTGAGGCCGGTGTTGATGACGACGGCTGCCATGGTATTTGGCATGGTGCCGCTGATTTTTGCGACGGGGGCTGGGGCAGTGAGTCGATATGACATCGGCATGGTGATTGCCACCGGGATGTCGATCGGAACTTTATTCACCTTATTTGTTTTGCCCTGCGTCTACACGTTGCTGGCCAAACGTGACAGGGAAGTGACAAGTGAAGTTGCCATGGCGCCCGTCTAACCGTTTTATTGGCTGTAGATTCAACTAAACAGCAAGTGAGGGGCCGTACAGTGCGGGTTAAAGCGCTGCGATTTTTATCATTCATTAAATAGTGCCAGCCGTTCATCAGTGTCTGATTTTTATGTGTAAAAAATATTTTGACAAGCTTATAGCTATTTGTTTAGCATCTATTGGATCCAATTATAAGAACAATAAAGTCGACTGACTTTTATGCCGCTCTCGTTTTTTACAAAACATGGAAGAAGGGGTGTGATCGCTATGTATCTGATCAAAGTAAAACAAATTGCAGCAGATATTCTGTTTCTCGAAGGTCCCGACGCAATACCCAGCGATAAGTCATTCGACCAAATCGGATTTACGTCCATTGACTTCATTGATTTCTGTTTCGAAGTTAAGTCGCAGATCAACCCCCAGGTTGAGCCCGAACACTTATGGCCGTTCCATAAAATGCAGGCTGATCCGGCACTCTGTGTGGATCGCCAGTGGACAGCCAAGGGCTGGGAAGTGGCCAGCGAAATACTTCAGGTTTCTGACAGTACTGTTATTCAGCCGGATAAGATCGGTAGTTTCTGGACGCCGGAGTTTTGCTCTCGGCGCCTAGAGGCGCTTGCCCATGGCTAGTGTCTTCATCACCGGCCTCGCTGTACGACAATCTGGGTTCGACCTGGCGGATATTGGGCGGCAAGACATCCTCCCCATAGCCGCCAAGCAACGGGCCAAGGTGCCGGCGGTGCTCTCTGCACAGATAGCTAAACATATTGCCCGCGAAGACCGGGCGATCTTGTCCGATGCGGCCATACACAGTCTATTGGTCTCAGGCGCCGCCTGCGCCATGGCAGAACAAGGTGGCGCGTTTGATCAAGCGGCGCGGGCAGAGATCAATGTCTATACAACTGCAGAAATCGTCCGCGACTTTTATGAGATTCTCTACGACTACCGAATGAAACACCCGGAACTGTCTGCAGAATCCATACACGCTGAATTAGGCCGGGTGGCAGGCGCTGTCCACCCACTGAGGCTGTTCCGCAAGTTACCGACTAATAACCTGTACCACATTGCCAAATATTTTGGCTTTACCGGTGGCGGGTATCCCTTACGCAGTATGTCGTTGGGCGGGCTGTCTTTATTGGAACAGGCGCTGTTCAAGCTGCAACAAGCCGAGCAGGGCGGTGCCTTGTTGTGTGCGGTCGGCGATATGACCAAAGCCGATAACCTGGAGGCTTTTCGGAAGATGGGGCTGGTCGAAACAGACCCCGCCGACGCCACTGCCGATAAAGTCAGCGTGACTTACGGGGCGGTGGCGTTGATGCTTGAAAATACCACCCTGTTGCAACATTCCGGTCATGTTGCACTGGCCGAAATCGTTGCGGTTTATAGCCGATTTGACGCACAGATATATTCAAAACAAGCGGATTGGGAGGCCTTGCTGCAATGCCTGCCGGCTGCGGTTATTGACACGCATCCTGTGGTCATCATGTATGACAATGGCGCACCCAACTTGCGCCAGGTAGAGGACGCTGCGGTCTTCAAGATCATGCCTGAGGCCGACGTTCGCCGTTACAAGCCTTACACAGGCTACGCCGGTAGCACCAGCGGCCTGGTGGATCTGGGGTGCTCCTTGGCCGATGAAAGCATCGAGGTCGGGCGCACACTATTGGTGAACGGGATGGGAATCGGGATTGGTTGTGCCTGTGCGGTAGTCAAAAAGCTAAGGCATTTAACTCCTGATCAAGCATTGTCGGGAGAACTATCATGAGAGAACGTGTAGTGATCACCGCTCTCGGCTGTTGCACGCCCTTGGGTGATACTTACGATTCAGTAAGAGCGGCACTCAGCGAAGGAACGTCGGGGATTCGCGAAATCCACAAGTTTGACACGGGGACATTCAAGAGCCATTTCGCGGGTATTCCACAAGTAGGCAATACACCCGCGTCGGCCTCCAGGCGCAGCCGCTCATGGGATGAGCTGTATGTCAGTAACGCTATCAAGGGTTTGTTGGCCTGGCCGGGCACGGATTTAAGTCATCTCGCGCCAGAGCGTATTGGTTGTTTTCTCGGGGTGGATGAGCCTGTTCCTGATATTCATCAGACCGTGGACTTCGTTTACGACTTGGAACGAAACGCGGATAACGCCTTTACAAACATGGCCGCGGTAATGGAAAAGCACTATCGAATCAGTGACTTTTCCCGTATGGACCCGACTCAGTTGTTACGTCAGGTCCATGCGCACGTTCCGTTCCACGGCCCGACCATGGTGCACGTCGGTCTTTGCTCTGCATCGTTACAAGCGATTGGCACCGGCTTTGAACAGGTGGCGAGCGGGCGAGTCGACGCGGCAATAGTGGGGGGCGCCAGTGCCAAGGTCACGCCTGAACATTATGTAGGCCTGGAATCGGTTGATGTGATCTGTACCGATGCCGCTTTACCGCCTGACGGATTGTCGCGCCCCTTTGATACGCGCCGCTCAGGCTATGTGCCGGCGGAAGGGGCGGTACTGTTCTTGTTGGAAACATACACCAGCGCGCTCAAGAGAGGGGCCGTGCCGTTGCTGGAAGTCGTGGGGTATGGCGCGAGCATGAATGCGAGTCATATTGTGAAACCCGACCCTGACAGCCGGGAAATGAAACTTTCAATGACGCGCGCACTGGCAAGTGCCCAGTTGAATGCAAGCCAAATAGGCTTGGTGAATGCGCACGGCACGTCGACGGTGTTGAACGACTTGCATGAGTCCGCCGCGATTTGTTCGGTGTTGTCCGAGGCTGTGCCGGTCACCGCGAACAAGTCGCTGCATGGGCATATGATCGCTGCCGCCGGGGCCATGGAAACGCTTAATACCTTGATTGCGTTGAGAGAAGGCTTTATTCCCGGCACGCGTAATCTTGATGTGAAAGACCCGCAGTGTTCAGCCAATGTCATAGGCGAAACGCGCAGCGCTCATATTGAATATTGCCTCAAGAACTCTTTTGGCATGGGCGGGCTTGCCGCATCCATGATTTTTCGCCGAGTCGATGCTTGATTATAAGGATTGCACAATGAAAACAATCCAGCGCCGCACCGCTTTTCCAGTCGATAAGTTTAATCAAATGGTGATGGGGTATATCAGTGAGGATTACCCTGGTTCGCTGCAAACGGTAACGGACTATCAGGAGTTTATCGACGCCTACCCCGTCATGGATAAAAGCGCCCTGGCAGCGTCGGGTCGGCAACTGCTGGCGGCCGGCAAAATGCAGGGCTGTTATGTCGTTTCGACCTCGGGCACTACCCGCGGCCCTGTGATTCTGGCGAATAAGTTCCTGCAGGGAGTAACCGAAAACAGCTACCCCTACCAAGTACGCCAGGCCATGGCCGAGCACGTATTCAGTGCCAATGACGTTGTGGCAAACCTGCTCACGGCTGGCGGCCTGGGTAACAGCTACGAGGGCATGTGCCGGTTGCTTGAGAATATTGGGGTGACCATCCTGCCTGTGGGCCGGCCGGATACCCTGTCCAATAACGCACTCTTGCTCGATTTGCTGGAACGTTTTTCTGCTGACGTCTTGGTGGGGTCACCCAGTGGGATTGTGCAAGTTGCTCAGGCCGCACTGAGTGCCGGTGTGTCGTTGCCCATACGCAAGATTGTTTTTGTCGGCGAAGCCTTCCACCTGTCCAAGCGCAAGTTCGTGAGTGAACAGTGGCCGCAGGCGTCTTTCTATAGCATTTACGGTGCGACGGAATTGGGCTTTGCCGCGATCAATACTCCCCAGATGAGTGCGGGCCACCACTTGGTGCTTTCCGACTGGTTTTTCGTGGAGGTCAGCGAGCAAGGTGAACTATTGGTCACCGATCTCAAAGCGCCTGTGGTGCCGCTTATTCGTTATCGCATTGGCGACTACGGCGAGCTCTTTTCAGTCTCGGGTGACGCGGCCTATTACTTGAGCATCGGCGACAGAGTAGAAGAAGAATTCAGCCTGGGAGGGCACAAGATTCGATTGGACCTTGTGCGCAAGCAACTGACCGCCGCGGGCGTGGATGCAACCTATTGCCAGGTCACACTCAAGTCGGTCGAGTTGGGGCGGGACCGCGTGGAAGTGGCGTTGGATCTACCCGATAGCGAGGTGGGCCAAAGTCTGCAGGCGCACGTTGCGTCAGTACTCAGCCAGATCCCCAAACTGAGTGAAGCCTTGCGGCGTGGTGTCGCCGAGTTGTCGGTTGTGGGCCGCGAGCACTTTCAGTTCAACGCCCGGCAAAAGCTACCGTCCCTGCGAGATGAGCGCCAGCGTGTGGGAGTTGCGTGAATGGGCGCAGAGCTATCAATGCGTATCGACAGATTGCTGGCCATTCCCGCAGAGCAGCGTTGGCAGGGTGAACTCTTTCAAGCGTATTCGGATTTATTGATTGTATTGAACAACTACCCGCTGAACTTTTCGGATGAGACCGCGCACAGTAGCGAGCGCAGTCGGATGGCTGACTGCCAGCGAAAAGTGCTTGAGATAGAGCAGTTGTTCGAGTCGACGTTGAGCGAGCAGTGGGCAAACCTGTTGAGTGAGGGCAGCCCGCTCAGCCGTTTTTTCTACCGGATTTATCAACGCATGGTCAGCGCTGAACTCAAGAGTCTTGACGGTAGCCAGGGGCGGATGTGCCAGGTCGGTGTGGGGGCGATGCCGCTGAGTATTTTACTGTACCTGCAGAAAACATCCTTTGTGGTGACGGGTATTGATAGTGATCACAGCGCGATTGTGAAAGCCCGACAAGGGCTCCACGGCGCGCTGAGCGCCCTGGATATCCCGGCTGAACGTTTGAACCTGGTCGAGGCGGACGGCGTAGATTTTGATTACGGCAGTTATGACGTGGTGGTGGTGTCCATGACCGTGTCCCCGCGGTCTCGCGTGGTGCAACGTATTCTGGATACCTGTCGGCAGCCACAACTTCGGATCGTGTTGCGTGACACCGAAGGCTGGAAGCAGTTTATCTATCGCCCCGTCGGGCTGCCGGGTCAGGATGCTTTGGAGTTAGTGGCTCACCATGTTGGCTGCCCGATTAGCAGTGCTGTTTATTCCGTACGATCTCATCATTGAGGGATACCCATGCTTGTTATATTGCGTGAAACGCCACTGTGGGTGTATGCCGTTTTTTTCATGCTTCTCTATTACGGCGTGATGGCCTGTTTTAGAAGTACTGAAACACGTCGTTCCCTCTTGCTCAGCCCGGTCATCTTTGTGGTGTGGTCATTGGCGGCAATGGACTATGCCACGCATCCACTGCTTTCAATGGGCACCTGGGTGGCAGGGTTATTAGTCGGCTGGGCAATCGCAGCGTTGTGGTTTGACTATCAGGGTATTACCCAAGGGGAGGCCCGGCACTCCATTTCAGTGCCGGGCTCATTAAAGCTGTTGATACTCTCGATGTTTTTTTTCGGCATTAAATATTACATCGGTTATGAGCAGGCGACAGATCGAGTGTTCGCCAGTTCATTGCCGATGGTGGTCTTGATCGGCGTGGCGTCGGGTTTGACGATCGGGCTGTTGTGCGGACGCGCGTGGAAGATGCTGTCGATTCTGAATCGGTATGCGCGAGACGGCATTGCCGATGCCACGTGTGTCAACAAGACATGAGGGGCGCCGGGTGCCGGGACGGTCAGCGGGCTGACAAGACGCCGTGGGAGGCTTCATGAATTATCTGGAACTGTGTCCTGAGTTGGAAAGGCATGGTGAGCTGTTCCGTGTTCGGCTGGATCGTGATGTGCTGGAGATGTTTATTGCTCGCTACGACGCCAGTCTGGTCACCGTTGAGCTGTGTCACCAGTTCGCGGTGAGGTGTGTGAGGGCGAGCGCCGGTGCGGTGTCAGTGGCCGAGCGGTTTTTGCCGGTGTCGTTGCGTAATCTGAGTGCGGGAGACCTGCGCCAGGCGCGCTATTTATTTGGCCAGGTCTCCCATGAGCCCCGTGGCGGCACGGTGCAGGTTTTCTCGTCGAGCGACCCCACTCAATACGATGACGTGTTTTGTTTGGTGACGGTCATGGCCACGCAGCCATGAATTAAATCGGCCGGGATGCCTTTTGCGTTCTGCTCCCCAGGGGTGTGCATGTCATGATCAATCTTATTATTCCTCCGTTGTTGTTTCCTTACTTTCTGACTTGGCGATCGGGGAGTTATACCGAGGCGGCATTGTTGTCATTAGTGGTCTTGATTGTGCTGTGCTACAAGGGCTTGAGGCACAAGTTTGTTATTGATTGGAGTGTCGCGTGCGGCTTTGTTCTGGTCGCTTGTATTTCGTATGCTGAACCCGGATTTTTCAGCTTGTCATACACTAAACCGCTGATCTACGCCTTGTTGGCAGTGGCCGGGTGGGGCTCTTATTGTATTGGCAAACCCTTCACGCTGCAGTATGCAAAGTTGGAAGCTCCGGAGGAGGTCTGGCACACGCCGGCGTTCTTTTTCATCAATAAACATATCACCTTGATGTGGAATGCGGTGTTCAGCCTTAATTTTGGGCTTGCTGTATTGAGTCTGATGTTTAACGACTATTGGCCGATTTACTTATTGATGTCTTACTTCACGATCTTGTGCGCCGTGGTGTTTACTCAAAAATACCCGGATTACTATTTGGCTCAGGGAGAAAGAAACCGTGCGGTATGAAGTGTTTACCACGTCACTGGAGTCAATAGACGAAAACCACTCGGTGTTGGTCCAGGTGGACGCGGTCGCTTCGATCTTTGATGAGCATTTTCCAGGGCATCCGATTGTTCCAGGTGCGTTTACGGTGGGTTTTGTGCTGAGTTGTTGCCGGCACCTGCTGCCGGGTGCGTCCCTGCGTGTAAAACGAGTGGTCTTTATGGCGCCGATCACACCAGGGGAGTGTCTGGATTTACAGTTTTCAGGGTTCGACCGGCCGGGCGCCAAGGAGGTCGGCTTTGTCCTGAAGACTTCACGTTCTGTACATTGTCGAGGGAGCGTCATGTATGACTAAGACCGCTATTGTAACGGGAGGAACGCGTGGAATAGGCCGCGCGATTGCAGGCAAGTTAATCGCGGAGGGATTTACCGTTTTCGCGACCTATTTCAAGGATGAAGCCGCTGCAGATCGCCTCACGTGCGAGTTCGGCCCGAGTGCAATCACGGCGCGCGTTGACGGTAGCGACAGGCGTCAGGTTGAACAGTTCTGCACGCAACTTCAGGACCATCCTCTGCCTTCAGTGTTGGTCAACAATGCTGGCATCGCGCGCGATGGGTTGTTCTTGAGTCAAGAGCCGTCCACGTTTGAACAAGTGATGGCAAACAATTTTGGCGGCACGCTGAATTTTTGTGAGGTGTTTGCCCCGCTGATGGCAAAGGCACGCCACGGCAATATTATTAATATCGGTTCAGTTGCCGCGCAAAAAATAAAGTTGGGTAATACAGCCTATGGCTGCGCCAAAGCCGCGATTGAACGCCTGAGCATGGGCCTGTCGATCGAACTGGCGCGCTTTGATGTGCGAGTGAACTGCGTTTCTCCGGGCTTTGTGGATACGGACATGTTTCAGGCTTTCGCCGGTGATCAGGTCAGGGAGATTCTCAAGTCGATTCCCGCAAGGCGGGTAATGACGGCTGAAGAAGTCGCCGAGGCCGTGTGTCTGCTGGCAACCCGGCGCCTTTCAACCACTGGCAGTTTGCTGCGTGTGGGGAATGGCGAAAATGTTGGATGAACCCTTGGAGGTTTGCCCCACGGCGCAACTGAACAGCCCGCCATGGTTGGGCGCGTATCTTCAGCGCGTGGGCAACCCTGACGCAAGCCAACCGGATCTTGCCAGCCTGGCCCGTCTGCACGAAGCGCACGTCACCCATATTCCATTTGATATGGCAGATGGATTTCTGGACGTAGAGGTGCCGTTTGCATTGAACCTCGTCGCTCAAAAAATCGTGTACGGGCAACGGGGCGGTGGTTGTACGCACATGAATGGCATTTTTGCGCAGGCCCTGGAAAGCCTTGGGTTCTCGGTGCAGCGCACCTTGGCCAAGACATTCGCGCACGGCGTATGCCGTGAGTTGTCTACGCACATGGCGCTGGTGGTCAGTGCGCAGGGAAAACGCTGGCTATGCGATGTCGGGTTTGGTCTGCGCGGCCCCATAAGGCCGCTTTCGCTTGATGAGCGTGATGATCAGCTGACGCAAGTGCAGGGGTGCCACCGCTACCGCGTCACGCGGCTGGGCAATCGTGACTGGTTGGTGGAGTACCTGCGCGGCGAGTGTTGGCAGGGCCTGCTGGTTGTCCGTGATGCAGACTACAACTATGAAGAGTTTCGCGTGACTCACTTTTACAACACCCATGCCCCCACCTCCCTGTTTGCCAGCCATTTCATTTGTGCCCGCCCTCATTCAGAAGGGGGCGACATCCTGCAAAACGGCACGCTGGTGTGTGTCCAGGGCAAGCGTCGCTCCAGCTACAACGTTCGAACGATTGACGAACTGGTTCGCCTGGTGAAGTCGCATTTCAACATCGTTCTTTGTGCGCAACGATTTCGTCAACTACCGCCAGGCATCAGCAGGGATTAATACGATGACTAAGCGCTGTCTGATCACCAACCCCGTCTCCAATGCAAATCTATTAGTGGGGTACCTGAAGGAGCAGGGTGTTGACTGCTACGCCGTCATGGAGATGGATAAAGTCAGCAAAATGCCGACCTTGAGCGAGAAAAAGAAAGGCGAATTCAATGCCGAACTCTATCAAGGGATTTTTATCTCTGCCGAACAGGTACCGGGGCCTGATGAACTGCCTTTCGACATCATCCTCGCTGGCAGCGAGAACGGTGTATTCATCGCCGATATCTTGAGCGAGCGTCATGGCTTACCTGGCAATGACCCCGCTTACTCTCGGTTACGTCGCCATAAAGATGCGATGCAGCGCGCACTGGCAGAGGCGGGTCTGGCGTGTATATCGACACACGTGCTGGAAGGGAAGGCAGCTGCGCAGTCGGTTATGGAACACTGGGATGCGTACCCCTGTGTGCTCAAACCGCAGTCTTCGGCAGGCGGTGAAGGCGTGGTTTTTTGCAGAAACCGCGCTGAGTTGCAGAGCGCGATTCTTGCCGCGGATTGGGGCGGCTTTTCTTCAACATGGTCGGACAATGACTGTTTTGTGCTGCAACCCTTTGTCACCGGCAAAGAGTACGTTGTCGATATGGTCGCGCGGCAGGGCACCTATGTTGTTGCGTCCGTCTGTCGCTATATCCGCTGTGATGAACTGGGTATCGAAGGCTGCCCGTTCGTGAAGAAATTTACCTTCCTGCTGGACCCGAGCTCCGACGCGGTGCGGGCCCTGGTCGACTATGCCAAAAACGCGGCTTCAGCCATGGGGATTGAAAACGGAGCAATCCATATGGAGTTGCTGGACAGCCCCAATGGCCCTGTGATGATCGAAGTGGGCGCGCGATTGCACGGCACCATCACCCCGGTGCTGTTCGCGCACTGCTACGCCCCTCACTTACTGGAACAACTGTACTTTTCCAGTTTCGCGCCGGCCGCTGAGCTGTCTGATGCGCGGCTGATCAAGCCTGGCATTATCAGTGACGTTATCAGCACCTCACCCGGTGTTTTCGGGGGGACGCCTGAGGGGTTGCCGGCAGCGGTCAGCCAGCTCAGCAGCGTGATAGGGGTTCAGTTGAATGTCGAAGAAGGGCAGCCCTTCAAGAAAACCAGTGACCTGTTTTCGTCTTCGATGAATGCAGCTTTTTCCCATGCTGACGATGCTGCTCTGTGGGCAGACGTGCAGGTGTTTGAGCAATTGACCGCGTCAGCGCTGAACGGGGCGCAGTTGAGTCCCGAGAACTGGCGGTTTCTTAAGGATGAGTACCTCGCCTATTTTTAAGCCAGGTTCTGCAGGGAAGGCGGCTTGCATGCTAAATCACTCTTTTTTTGATGCGCAGTCTTTTGACCGTATGGTTGAGCACTATCGTGAGGCGGGTTACTCGGGTTACCCACGGGCGCTGAGCTATGAACAGTTTGACCGTCTGTACCCTGTATCTTCAAAGACCACACTTCAGGGTGTGGTGGAGAAGCTGCGTGATGAGGGCCGTTTGCGTCATTGTTATTTGGTCAGTTCGTCGGGTACAACCGCCTCTGCGCTGGTTGTGGCCAATGATTTTTGGCCCAGTGTCTCGCGAGACGCCTACGCAGTGGAGCTGCGTCGCTTTTTAGGGCAGCGGGTGTTTTCCAGTCAGGACGTCGTGGCCAACTTACTGGTGCCTGGCGGATTTGGCTGCTTGTACGAGGGGCTTTCGCGATTATTGGAGCCGATTGGCTGCACCGTTTTGCCTGTCGGGCGTCTGGACGCGCAGGACTGCCCCGAAGGGTGCCTGGATATCTGCCGCGAAGTGGGAGTCAGCGCCTTGCTGGCGACACCGGGCGGTATTATTCAGGCCGCTCACATGGCGTTGAAAGCCAATGTAGTGCTGGATATCAGAAAAGTGATTTATATCGGCGAAGCGTTCTCCGGCGCTAAGCAAGATTACATAAGAACGGTTTGGCCGAAGGCCGAGTTTTATGGCCTTTATGGGAATACCGAGATGGGCCTGGTGGGCGTTTCAACCCCTGCACACCCGCCGGGTCATTATGATTTCCTGAGTAAATGGGTACTGGCCGAGGTCGACGCCCAGGGCAAGTTGTATCTCAGTGATTTGAAGGCGCCTATTGTTCCGGTTATCCGTTATGACACGGGGGACATCGCTACGCTGCTGCCCACCTCGCAACAGCGGGTCGGCACTTTGATCCTGCAGGGGCGCAGTGATACGAGCTTTAATTTTTGCGGCAATTTACTCAGCCTCTCAACTGTCTGCCAGACCCTATGGCGCCGGTGTGGCCAGTCATTTGCCTTGCAGTTGACCCTGTCCACAGGGGATGCAGGCACAGACCACTTGAGCGTCAATTGCGATTTGACGTCGTTCGCTGATCCTGACGCGGCTTGTCGGGCTATCGAGCTCGCCCTGATGAGCATCGCTGGCTTGGAGGAGGCGCTGCGACGCGGTGTCGCTACGCTCGGCATAGAGCGTGACGTTGAATTTTGGCGAAGTGCCCGTGAAAAAGAGCCGGTGTTGCGGGATGTGCGTCAGCGGTAAGTGTCGGTTGTGGCAGGCTTATACAATCCGGCCTCTAACACCTGGACCCGCTGGCGCAAAGCGTCTTGCCGGCGCCGGGGCACCCGTCAAGGACGAATACCTGCACTGTGGCGAGCAGGACAATCCTGATCACCACATGAACGGAGTGTGCTCAGGCACGTGTGCGAAAGCCCTTGGCATCGGCCGGTAAAGCCGGTTTGGCCTCACGCTGCTCCCACTTGGCAATCACCATCGGCGCCAACGCATTGCCCAACACATTCAACGCGGTGGTCGGCATCTCCATCAAGCGATAAACCCCCGCGATAATCGCCACGCCTTCCAGCGGCAAGCCGGCACTGCCCAAGGTGGCGGAGAGAATCACAAACATAAACCCCGGCACACCCGCAGCACCTTTGGAGGTGAGCACCATGGTCACCACCAGCAAGGCCTGATCGCCCAGGCTCAGGTCGATGCCATACAACTGCGCTACAAACAACGTGCCGATGCCGAGGAACAGCGAGGCGCCGTCGAGGTTGAACGAGTAACCCACCGGCACCACAAAGCTCACCAGCGACGGCGGTACGCCATAGGTTTCGAGCTTTTTCATCAATTGCGGCATCACCGCCGCGGAGCTGGCGGTGGAGAAGGCCAATACCAGTTCATCCTTGATATGCCGCATCAAGGCAAACAGGTTGATCCCGCACAAACGCGCAACCAGGTTGAGCACCACCAGCACGAAAAACACGATGGACACATAGCTGACCATGATCAGTTTGGCCAATGGCAGCAGCGCGCTGAAACCAAAGTTGGCCACGGTGACGGCGATCATGCCGAACACGCCGATGGGCGCGTAGGCCATGATCATCGAGGTCAGTTTGAACATCGCATCCGAGAGGCCACGCATCAGCGCGATCACCGGGTCTTTGCGTTCGGCGGGCAAGCGCGACACAGCAAGGCCGAACATCACCGCAAAAAACAGCACCGACAACAGGCTGCCCTGGGCCATGGCGCTGATCACGTTGTCGGGGATGATGCCGACGATGATCTGCCCCAGGCTGTGGCCGCCGCCACCGCTGGCAGGCAGGGTGACAGTTGCCGCATGCAGGCTGGCCAGTTCAGTGCCGGCGCCCGGTTTAAGCAGGTTGCCCAACACCAGCCCGACAATGATCGCCAGGGTGGTGATGCAGAAAAAATAGCTCAGGGTTTTGACCCCGATTCGGCCCAGGGCCTTGCCGTCACCGTGCCCGGCAATGCCCACCACCATGCAAGAGAACACGATAGGCACGACGATCATCTTCATCAGCTTGATAAAAATGTCGCCTGCCGGTTGCAGAATATTGTCCACCAGCCACGGCCGGGATTCGGGAAAACGGTGCAACAGGGCACCAATGGCGATACCGGCGAGCAAGCCGATCATGATTTGCCAGACCAGCGCGATGCGGGGCGTGTGCATGGGAATGCCTCATTTGCGATCAATGATTTTTAAGTTGTTGTTCTAGGCAGTCAAAACAGCGGCCATCCCTTGGCCGCCGGGTGTTGCGCCGGGTTCAGCGCAGGTCGTGGCACGCGTCCCGGAGGCGGCGGCAACCTTCTTCGATCACGTCTGGCGCGCTTGCGAAGGACAGGCGTACATACGGCGACATGCCGTACGCCGCGCCGCTGACGGTGGCCAGGCCGTATTCGCGCAGCAAGTACTCCACCAACTGCGTGTCGCTCTCCAGGGGGTCCCCTTGTGGCGTGAGCTTGCCCATCAGCCCGCTGACATTGGCGAACACATAGAACGCGCCGTCCGGTGGGGTCACGCTCACGCCGGGAATGCCCGCCAAGCGTTCCAACATCAGCGCACGGCGGCGCACGTATTCATCGCGCATGGCGGTGATGGGCGCCTGCTCACCGGCAAAGGCCGCCACCGCAGCGGCCTGGCTCAACGAGCTGGGGCAGGTGGTGGTTTGCGACAGCAACTTGCCGATGGCCGCGATCAGCCACGCCGGCCCCGCGCCAAAACCCAAACGCCAGCCGGTCATCGCGTAGCCCTTGGAAGCGCCGTTGATGATCAGGGTGCGCGGTTTCAGGTCCGGCGCCAGGCGCGTCAGCGGCACGTGGCGGGCATTGCCATATACAAAGTGCTCGTAGATCTCATCGGCCATCACCAGCACGTGGGGATGTGCACGCAATACCAAGGCCAGGGCCAGCAGTTCGGCTTCGCTGTACACCGCGCCGCTGGGGTTGTTGGGGCTGTTGAGAATCACCCATTTGGTGCGCGGGGTGATCGCCTGTTCCAGCGCCTCGGGCGACAATTTGAAGCCCTGGTGTTCATCGCCGGGGATGATCACCGGTGTGGCGTCATTGAGCCGTGTCATGTCCGGGTAGGACACCCAGTACGGCGTATGCACGATGACCTCATCGCCGCGGTTAAGCGTGGCGGCCAGCGCGTGATAAATGATGTGCTTGCCGCCGCAGCCGGCGACCACTTCGTCCAGGCCGTAGACCAGATCATTGTCGCGGGAAAGCTTCAGGCAAATGGCCTGGCGCAGCGCGAGGGTGCCGGTGGTGGCGGTGTAATGGGTGTCGCCGCTCTCCATCGCCAGGCGGGCGGCGTGGAGAATATGCGTCGGGGTATCGAAGTCCGGCTCGCCCACGGTGAAATTGACGATATCGCGGCCCTGGGCGCGCAGTTCAGTTACCAGGGCATTGGCGGCCACACTCGGCGACGGCGCGATGCCGAGCACACGCTCGGAAAGAAAGGCTGTGCTCATGTTCACTCCGCCAAGCCGGCGTTTACCAGCACTTTGTCGATCCAGCCTTGGCGCACCGCGCCCGTGGCGATTTCGGCCTTCAACGCTTCTTCGTGCTCGGCATGTTGCCCGGCACGGCGCAGCACTTGAGCCGCGTCAGCCTGGGAAAAAGCCACCAGCCCGTCTTCATCACCCACCAGCAAGTCGCCGGGGTTGATCAGCATGCCGCCGATGGACACCGGCACATTCACCTCGCCAGGCCCGGTTTTGTAAGGCCCGGTGTGTACGACGGCGCGAGCGTAGCAGGGCGTGTCCTCAAAGCTTGCGACATCACGAATCGCGCCGTCGATCACAAATCCCACGCAGCCGCGTTGCTGGGCGTAGAGCTTGACCAACTCGCCGATCACCGCGTTATTGGTATCGCCCTGGCCGTCCACCACCAGCACATGGCCGGGCTGCATCATGCTCATGGCCTTGTAGATCAGCAGGTTGTCGCCGGGCCGGGTTTTGACCGTGATCGCCGTGCCCACCAGCTTGCCGCTGCGGTTATAACGCGTCAGCCCACGGGCGCCGATATGGCGGCCGAGGTTGTCGCTGATATGCGGGGTGACCACATGGGCAAAGGCTTCGACCAGCTCGGCCGGAGCCATCGGGGCGTTGGGAAGGATGCGTGAACCGGGCAAGGACATGGCAAATCTCCAGAGTCGTCAGATAGCGAAGGGCTATGGCCGGATCTTAGGAGTGATAAACCGACAGTTTTAGCGATATTTTATGATGTGATAGCATCGATTTTTCTAATGAGTTGGTTGCCGTGATCACCTTCAAGCAAATCGACGCGCTGTACTGGATCGCTGAACTGGGCAGTTTTGAAGCGGCGGCCAACAAGTTGAACATGTCACAGTCGGCCATCTCCAAGCGCATCCAGGAGCTGGAAGACACCTTTGATGTAGAGATTTTCGACCGCAGCAAACGCAACGCGCGGCTGACCGAAAAGGGCGGCGAGCTACTCGACTATGCCCGCGACCTGCTCAAAGGCCGCGACCAGTTGCTCGAACGGGTCAGCGCCCGTGAAGTGCTGGTGCGCAGGTTTCGCCTGGGCGTCACCGAGTTGACCGCGCTGACGTGGTTACCGGCACTCGTCGAAACCTTGCGCCAGGCTTACCCCAAGGTGCAGATCGAGCCTTCGGTGGAACTCAGCAGCGAGCTGTTCCGCAAGCTCGAAAGCGACCAACTGGATCTGGTGATCGTGCCCGACGTGTTCAGCGACCCACGCTTTCACAGCACCGCGCTGCAATGCGTGGAAAACGCCTGGATCTGCGCGCCCAGCCTGATCCCCGACGCCGACCCGGTGAGCCTCGAGACCCTGGCCAACTACACCGTGCTCACCCAGGGCGCGCAGTCGGGCACCGGGTTAATCTATGAGCGTTGGCTGGCCGCGCACAACGTGCAGATGCCGCGTAGGCTGTCGAGCCACAACTTGTTGGTGCAGGTGGGGTTGGCGTTGTCGGGGATTGGCGTAAGTTACCTGCCCAGGGCGTGCTTGTCGCACTTGATCGAGCAAGGCGCGCTGCGGGCGCTGGTCACCGAACCCGAATTGCCGCGCATCCAGTACGTGGCGTTGCACCGGGCGGACCGGCAGTTCGGCTTGAACCAGGACGTGGCGCAGATGGCGCAACAATGCTGCGATTTTTCGCGGTTACTGCTGTGATCATGATCGTTCCCACGCTCTGCGTGGGAATGCATCCGGTGACGCTCCGCGTCACACCTTCAAGCGCTGGACGCAGAGCGTCCGGGGCGGCATTCCCACGCGGAGCGTGGGAACGATCAAATTTGTCACCGTGCCCTGAGGGCGAGTGATCTTTGGCGTTTCTCGCCCGGCGCGCTGTATTAAAGGGCAAGAGGCTGGTAAGTATGGCGTCGGATAGTGAGCCGATGTAATCAATCATGAAACGCCATTTCGAAGATTTGCAGCTGGGCAGCATCGAGCTGTTCTGCCTGGCTGCCGAAGCCGGCAGCTTTACTGCAGCTGCGCAGGCCGCAGGCGTTACCCCGGCCGCCGTGAGCCGCAGTATCTCGCGCCTGGAAGAACGCCTGGGCGCGCGCTTGTTTGTGCGCACCACCCGCAGCATTCGCCTTACCGACAGCGGCCGCACATTTTTCGAGCAATGCCGCCAGGCGCTGACGCAACTGGTGGAGGCCCAGCAACAGGTGATGGGCGCGCAGGCGGTGCCGTCCGGGCGCTTGCGCATCAGTGTGCCGACCACTTACGCACATCACCGCTTGCTGCCGCTGCTGCCCAGGTTCCGTGCGCAGTACCCGCAAGTGACCGTGGACATCCATATCAGCAACCGTAATATCGACTTCGTTGCCGAAGGCTATGACCTGGCCATTCGCGTGCGCGCCCAGCCGGATTCGTCGTTGATCGCGCGGCTGCTGGAAGATGCCGAGCTGGTGGTCGTTGCCGCACCGGCCTACCTGAAACGCGCCGGTACGCCGCAGGTGCTGGACGACTTGCCTGCGCATGAGTGCATTCAATTTGAATTGCCCAGCAACGGTCGACGCATCCCCTGGCTGTTCCAGGTGCAAGGCCAGGAGCAGGAGTTTGCCGGGCAGGCCGGTTACAGCATTGCCCATGACGTGCTGGGCGGCGTCACCCTGGCCAAACACGGCGCGGGGTTGTTTCAGACCTACAAGTTTATCGTTGAGCGTGAATTGGCCGACGGCAGCCTGGTTGAAGTGCTGAAGCCGTTTGGCGGGCGTTCACGGCCCTTCACCTTGCTGTATCCCCATGGGCGCCATGTGCCGCATCGGGTGCGGGCGTTTGTGGATTTTTTGCTGGCGTGTCGGGACGAATGGGCGACGCGGTAGCGGCCGTAATGTCCCATGTCAGCAGGAGTTGGCTGATCGCCGCGTCGATATCCTTAAACCGCACGTTATCGCGCGCCAGGATCGAAACGCCCTGCAGGAAACTGTCAAATACCGTCGCCATCGACGCCGCTTGCGTGGTGCCTGGCAATTGCCCAAGACGTATCCCGCGCTCAACGCAGGCCACAATGCCCGCCCGGGTACGCACCCGCGATTGCGTCAGCGCATCCGCGACCCGCGCATTCTCCGGGCTGGGTGCGCTCATCACGCCCAGCGCCACCATGCAGCCCTTGGGGTGCCCGTCTTCACACTGCATGCGCGCCGACTGGCGCAACGCGGTTTCGATAGCCGTGCGAGGTGGCAAAGCCTCGTCCCACAGGCATTCGGTGACCTGGGCATAGGTGGCCAGATAACGCTGCACGCACTCATCGAACAGCGCTTCTTTGGAGCCGAATGCCGCGTAAAAACTTGGCGCGGAGATACCGCCACCCAAGCCGGCCTTGAGCTGGGCGAGGGAGGTGGCGTCATAACCATGCTGCCAGAACAGGTGCATGGCCTGTTCAACGGCCTGGTCTCGGTCGAAATTACGCGGGCGGCCCATTTGTGCCATGTGGGGAATCCTCTGGGTAAGCGAGATAAATACTAGTCGATACATAAGTCGTTGACAACGCACGGTGTGCGCACGCAACATTTATATCGATCAGTATCTAAGTCGTCCCAAGGAGTCTCCCGTGACACCCTCACTCAGCTTATCCGCGTCCTCCGACCGCCTGCCCATTGGCGCTTTGCTTGCCCTGGCCATGACCGGCTTTATCTGCATCGTTACCGAAACCTTGCCCGCCGGGCTGTTGCCGTTGATCAGCGATGGCCTAGCGATTTCGCCGTCGATGGCCGGGCAGATGGTCACGGCGTACGCGCTGGGTTCGGTGCTGGCGGTGATTCCCATGACCATTGCCACCCGTGGCTGGCGGCGGCGCAATGTGTTGCTGCTGACCATCGTCGGCTTTCTGCTGTTTAACTCCATCACCGCGTTGTCGTCCCATTACGGCGTAACCCTGGTGGCGCGGTTCTTTGCCGGCGTGGCGGCGGGGCTGGCCTGGAGCCTGCTGGCCGGTTATGCCCGGCGCATGGTTGCGCCGCACCAACAGGGCCGGGCGCTGGCACTGGCCATGGTGGGTACGCCGATTGCGTTGTCGCTGGGTGTGCCGCTGGGCACGTGGCTGGGCGGCCTGGTGGGCTGGCGTACCACCTTTGGTCTGATGTCGGCGCTGACGCTGCTGCTGGTCGTGTGGGTGCTGGCGAAAGTTCCGGACTATCCGCCGCAGCCTGCGCACCAGCGTCTGTCCCTGGGCCAAGTGCTGACCACGCCCGGCGTGCGGCCGGTGCTGGCGGTGGTGATCAGTTGGATGCTGGCACACAACATTCTGTACACCTACATTGCCCCGTTTGTGGCGCGTGCAGGCTTGGCTGAACGTGTGGATTTAGTCTTGCTGGTGTTCGGCATTGCCGCGCTGCTGGGGATCTGGTTGACGGCCAAACTGGTCGAACCGCTGTTGCGCAAGACCGTGCTGGCAAGCCTGGTGACGTTTGCAGCGGTAACCCTGGTGTTCGGCTTTGTCGGCAGCGTGCCGCAGGTGATCTACCTTGGCGTGGCCGTGTGGGGCCTGAGTTTTGGTGGCGCCGCGACACTGCTGCAAACCGCATTGGCCGATGCCGCCGGAGAGGGCGCCGATGTGGCGCTGTCGCTGAACGTGGTGGCGTGGAACAGCGCCATTGCGGCCAGCGGTGTAGTCGGTGGCGTGCTGCTGAAAACGTGGGGCGCCGCCTCCTTTCCATGGGCAATGGCGCTGTTGCTGCTGGTGGCGTTGGTGATTGCCTGCACGGCGCGTGCCCATGGCTTCAAACCGGGACGGCGGTCAGCCGATGGGCCAGCGGTGGCGGGGCACTAGGCGCTAAGCGAGCTCCACGTTCATGGTGCCGCCTGCCCGTTCGGCAAGTGGCTTCCCCCGCAGGCGCAGCATCCTGCGTGAAGCGCTGGCGTGCCTTAACGAGGTGGGGATCCTGGCGCGGGCGGCCTGGAATTCGATCCGTCAGGCGTCGCACTAAAGGTTAAAGTGAGGGTCCATTAGGCTCCTCACTTTAAGATATAAAACATGCACTTACGCATTATTGCAGTTGGCCTGTCGGCGTTTGTTCTGCTCTCGCCCGGCGCACAGGCCCGCAGCCTGCTGGACCTGATCAAACCACCCGCCCATGAACACACTTCGCGCTCAAGCTCCATCAGCCAAAGCGCGGCCCTCGGTCTCTATTCCAGTCAAGAAAAACAGCTCTCCTTCGACGGCTGCGCGGACCTGTTTCCCGGCGCCAAGCCGATCAACACGGCCACCGTACCCGCCTCGATGAAACCCATGGCGCTGTGTTCGGATCACTTTGCGGTGCTCTACTCGCAAACCAGCAAGACGCCTTTGGTGGTGGTTGAGCGTTTGAATGCCGCACAGCTGAAAGACGCCAAGGGTGAAGAGCGCACCAACCAGTTTTATCCCGACCCGCGCATTCCCAAAGGCGCGCGCGCGGAATTGAGCGACTATCGCAGCCAGCACCCGGCGGTGGACCGCGGCCATCAATCCCCGGCCGCCGATGCGCCAAGCGCAAATGCCATGGCGCAGTCCTTCGCCTTGTCGAACATGGTGCCGCAAGACCCCACCAACAACCGCAAGATCTGGAGCAAGGTCGAGGCCGACGTGCGCAAGTTCGCCGTGCGCGCCGGCGGCAATGTGTTTGTGTTCACCGGCCCGTTGTTTGATGCCGGCTACAGCACCGTCGGCGACAACAAGGTGTGGGTGCCGACGCGCCTGTTCAAGCTGGTGTACGACGCCTCGTCCCAACGCGCCTGGGCCTATGTGCTGCCCAACGCCGAAACCCGTATCCAGAAGCCGATGGACTACGACACCTTTGTGAAAAGCACCGGGCTCAAGTTGCTCGGCAACTTGCCGGTTACGGGGTCAGTGGGTCGGACATAACCACTTTTCTGGATGGGCCCGCTGTACTGACGCCCACGGGATGTCGGCACAGCGGGCGTCTCACGGCTTTAGACTTTTTCGATCCAGCCTGCCGGCGCTTCAACGTCGCCGTTCTGGATGCCGGTCAGCTCATTGAACAGACGTTGGGTCAGCGGGCCGGCCTCATGTTCGCTGTGGAATACATGCAGGTGATCGTTGTAGCGGATACCGCCGATCGGTGTGATCACCGCTGCGGTGCCGCACGCACCGGCTTCCTTGTAAGCCGCGAGGTTGTCGATATACACGTCTTCTTCCACCGCCTTGAGCCCCAGACGGCTTTGCGCAAGCTCGATCAGCGAGGCGCGGGTGATGCCAGGCAATACTGAAGGTGAACGCGGCGTCACAAAGGTGTTGTCATGGGTGATGGCAAAGAAATTGGCCGAGCCGACTTCTTCGATTTTTTTATGGGTCAGCGGGTCGAGGTAAATGCAGTCGGCAAAACCCGCCTGCCGTGCCTCGGTACCGGGTAGCAGGCTGGCCGCGTAGTTGCCGCCGACCTTGGCGGCGCCCGTGCCATTGGGGGCGGCGCGGTCATAGTCCGAAATGATGAAGTTGCTCGGTTGCAACACGCCTTTGAACAACGCGCCGACCGGGATGCAAAACACGCAGAAGATAAACTCCGGCGCGGTACGCACACCGATGTTATCGCCCACACCGATTACAAAAGGCCGTAGATACAGCGAGCTGCCTGTTCCGTAGGGCGGCAGGAAGCGTTCGTTGGCCTTGATCACCTGCTTGCACGCATCAATGAATTGCGCGGTCGAGACGGGCGGCATCAGCAGCCGTGAGCAACTGCGCTGCATACGGGCAGCATTCTGATCGGGGCGAAACAGGTTGATCGAACCATCCTTGCAACGGTAGGCCTTCATCCCCTCAAAACACTGCTGGCCATAATGCAGCGCGGTTGAGCCTTCGCTGATATGCAGTTGGTTATCTTCGGTCAGCGCACCTTCCTGCCACTGACCGTCACGCCAGTGTGCAATGTAACGAAGGTCGGTTTTCCTGTAGCTGAAGCCCAGGTTATTCCAATCCAGTTGCGGATGTTCCATATCACGACTCCCGAACCCGGCTACGGGTGGTATTTATTGGTTCCAGTTGATGCTCAATGACGCATCAAGCCATTGGTGGTACGCGTTCGCCGCCTCATCCGAGGCATGTACCGAGAAGATGAACCCTGGGTAGCCGCCAAACGCGGGAGGGGGTGGTGAAAGGTGTCCGGCCTCGAAAAAGGTCACGATCCGTGCGGTTTCTGGGTGTTGCTCGACCTTTTCCAGCCCGCTGAAACCGTTGAAACGGCCATCGCCGCGCAGAGGAATGATGTAGTTTGCAGCCACTCTGGCGGCCGGCAGTACATCGGGCAGTGCCGGGGTCGGCAGACCCAGGGCAGCCTTCATGCACAGTGCGGCGAACGACACGCCGGTGCTCTGTTCCACCACAAAGTGCGAGACCCCCGAGCCCCCTATGCGTGCGCCGATTTCAATCACGTAGGCTTGCTGCTTGGCATCCAGGCGCAGCTCCACATGGGCGGCGCCCATGGTAATGCCCAACGCCTTGACCCCGGCGCGCGCGGTTTCGCACAGCGCCATGATCAAGGGGTCGTCGATATCTCGACGCTGGCGGTAGATCGTTTCTTCAAACCAGGGCCCTTCGGGTTGGCCCTTGTCGCCCACGGCCAGGACATGCACCCCTTCGATGTCGACAAAGCACTCCACGACGAATTCTTTACCCGGCAAATACTGTTCAACAATCAGGCCTGCGGCTTTGTCCTGGTCATAGAAACGTGCCAGGTCCTTGCTCTGGACCTCCCAGACCGCGTTGACCAGGGCGGGAAGCTCTTCGGCCGTTTTGGCCAGCATCACACCGGTGCTCGACCAGCCGGAGAGCGGCTTGATCACCAGGGGCAAGCCCAGGGCGCGGGTTTGGGAGAGGTCGTGGGGGTTATCAATGTAGCAAAAGCCCGGCGACCTCAAGCCTGCCTCGGCAAAGGCCTGACGCATCAGGTACTTGTTGCGGGCCAGCGCCGCCACATGGGGATCGATGCCAGGTGTACCGATTTTTTGCGCCGCCAGCGCCGTCCAGATGATCGCTTCTTCGCGAACCGTCATGACCCCGCCAATCCCTCTCTCTTGCGCGCCGGCCGCGAACGCTTCCAGCGCCACCTGCGGCTCGTCGAACACCGGCAGCTGCCAGGTCGACGTGACCGCCGGCAATTGAGCGGGGGCGCTTTCGGTCGTGTCGTAAATCAGTACCAGCTCAATACCTGCCGCTTCTGCGGCCTCAAATACAAAGGACAACTTGGCACTGCGGTGGCAAACCAACGCCAGCTTTTTCATTGTATTTCCTCACTAACCGGTGGGTTTGGGGCGCGACGCTTGAACGTCCAGCCCGAGGCGCCTGATGCATCCATGAATAACAGGGTGATCCCCACCATGACCGCAATCATCGCGACGATTTTTACTGCACCCAAGGTCGTGCCGGAGCCGATCAACCACTCACCGGTGACCACGGCGAACGGCGCCAGCAAGCCAATCGCATTGGCATACAGCACGCCGCCCTCGGCCAAAACCTTCTGGTACAACACATACACCGGCGCCGAGCAGGCAGCCCCCAAAATCAGCACTTTGAGCGCGTCCTCAAGGTTCAGGAGCAACAAGGGCGCGGGGTCGAGAATGAACAGCGGCACAAAGCACGCCGCGGCGATCAGCGTGACCCAGGCCAGCGAGTTGATCAGTGGCAGATCCTTGAGGTAACGCTTGGACAGCAGGCCATAAACGGCGTAGGAAAGCGCCGCGACCAAGGCCAGCGCAATGCCTGAGGCGCTGACTGCGCCAACGTCGCCGGTGTGGGTATTGAACGCCAGCGCCGCGACACTGACGATCACCACTCCCGCCAGCTTGAGCCAGGAAAACCCCAGGCTGCGGGTCAGCAGACCCAGCAGGTAGGTAATGCCCGGAATCGTCGCCAGGACCATGGTCAGGTCGCTGGCTTTCAGCGTTTTCAAGGCGCCGAAGCTGCAGACAAAGTAGAGCGAGAACCCCAGGATCGACAGGATGAAAAACCCCGGCATCCTGGCGAACAAGGGCTTGGAAGCCTGCGGCGGCCGTGTGCTGAACGCCACGATCAGCCATAAGGCGGCCGTTGTGGCCCACAGCCTGAGCCCAACGGCATGCATCACCGCAAGGCTACCGAGCAGGCTTTTCGACAGCAGCCAACTGATCGAGAACAACGCGAGAATGGCCACGGTGAACAGCAGCAGGCGGACCTTCAATGCATTCATTGGGGGCACTCGGCCAGCACGCGGCGTGCGTAGTGCGTGGCCGGGAAATTGAAGCGTGCCAGTGGGGTTTGCGGTGCGCCTAGATGCTGCTGCACATAAGCTTTGGCACCCGCCAGATAGGCCTCGTCGTCGAGTGCTTCGAGGGCCTCGATATCGGCGATCATCGACACCAGCTTTTGGCCAAGACGTTCGCTGTCGAAGGTGAGGTGACCGTGCTCGGTTTCGATCAATGCCTTGGCATTGATCAGCATCTCGAACAGCAAAATCCCGGTGCCGGCATCGAACGTCATGTGCTGGTCCGAGCCTTTGGGGTAGCGGAACATGCGTTCGAGCAGGATGAACTCGGCGATTTCACGCCAAAAGTCCGGACGGTGTTCCAGCACCAGGCGCACCGTAATCAGGTCACACTTGGTTTCTTCCAGCAGGCCGGTAAACCAATTCAGCTTTATGTAGAGGTTTTTGTCCAACGGGCGTGGCCCGGTGTGGTGCGCATAGTCGTGGTAATAACCCCACAGGCAACGCGCGTCGTACATATCTGACTCAGACATCTGGCGGCTGCTCAGTTGGCCGAACAGGAACGGGCTCTGGCGCCCGAACAAGCGGTCTGCCTCGACGAGTGTCTGCTCGTTGTAGATACGCAGAAACTTGCTGAAGAAGAACAACGCGAAGGTCTGTTTATCGACCTTGGCTGCCGTCGCCACGGACTCTGGAAACAGCACAATGCAATTGCCTTGCAGGAACCCCTTCGAGGCCGCTCCCAGCTTGATGCATTGAAACGGTGCCACGTAGTGCTCGGTGTACTGCGCGGCCTTTGCCAGGTAAGGGGTTTCACTGCGGTAGCCGGTGACCAACTCCAGCCGAAAGCCTTCGGGGTCTGGGCCGTTGGTCGCGCGCATGGGGGCCAGAAGAAACAAGGCGTCGCCGGGTGCAGGGGTGTTGAAACTGGCGAGTGTCTTATCGAACAAAGGCCGTTGATCCAGGCCATTCTTCAGCCAGTTGCCCAGGTCTGCCAGCGTCGCCGTCAGCAGCGGCGCAGACAGCCCGTCGATCATTGCGGCGTGCCGGTCAAGCTCGGCGATCAAGCGGTTGATGCGGGCCTGGTCGGCCAGGTCCGGGGCCTTGATGCTGCCATCCAGTTCCTGGCGGGCACGCACTTCATTGACGATATTGACCAGGGTCGACAGCGGTTCAGGCTTTTGCATGGTCGGCTCGCTTCAGCGAATGGACCAGAAAGGCCATCGGCACCTGGCCGAAATCCTCAATGATGTTCAGCTCATGCAGGTCTGCCGCGACCACGGTGGTCACGCACGCATCTGCCTTGCCGGTGCTGCACAGCACGGCGGCATCGGCATTGCTGTTGGCAAACACCTTGCGGTAATGGCTGGCCACCAGGGATTGGGGCGCGGGATGGGTTGCCACACTCTTTATCTGGTCGGCGCTGGTACGACTGGCAAGCACCATGGAGTGGGTCGGCATGATGAAGCTGTCGCACAACTCCATATCGCCCAGGCGGGTAAAAATCAGTGTATGCAAATCGGGATAGGCGGCGCAGCTTAAAAGATAACCGTCCTGTTTTCCGGACAACTCATCAAAGGCTTGCTCAAGCGTCTCATGCAGAACAATTCGCTGCGTGCCATTGCGCTCTTCACGAGAGTCAAGCCACCACTGCGCGGCGGTGGCGCAATTGGTACCCTCGGGGCCGAGGGTATAGATAGTCGGACTGATAGCCGTGTGCATGCTTTAACTTCCTTGTCAGAGCCCACCGGACAGCGGGCCAGAATCCATTCCTGCCACCTGTTGGTGGCTGCCTTGGCGCAGGTTACTGTAGGTTTTTTGTTCAAGCAATACACCCGGCTAAACTAAACTTTGCCACCTTCGCGGCCTTGCCTCGCCGTCTGAATTCCTGCAAAGGCCGACCCTGTCAGGGTTTATACTCACCGCCAATCTCCCCCCCGATCAGATCCGAGAAAGCCCATGAGCACCTCCCTTTCCCTGAGCCCCGCGCGCAAGCCCATCGCGCCTTTGGTGGCTTTTATCATCCTGGTGGCCGGCGCCGTATTCCTGCAAAACAGCGTCGGCTCGCGCCAGGTGCTGTTACTGGTGGTCGGCGCGGCGTTGGGCTTGACCCTGTACCACGCCGCTTTCGGGTTCACGTCGGCCTGGCGCGTATTTATCAATGATCGGCGCGGCGCCGGCTTGCGCGCACAGATGGTCATGCTGGCAGTGGCGGTGTTGCTGTTCTTCCCGGCGCTGGGAGCGGGCACGTTGTTCGGCCAGCCGGTGGTCGGGCTGGTAGCACCGGCTGGCGTGTCGGTAGTGTTCGGGGCGTTTATTTTTGGTATCGGCATGCAGTTGGGCGGCGGTTGTGCATCCGGCACGCTGTTCACCGTGGGCGGCGGCAATGCGCGCATGCTGGTGACGCTGTTGTTCTTTATCTGTGGCTCGCTGATTGCCACGCACCATGTGGATTGGTGGTTCGCGTTGCCGGCGTTCCCGGCGGTGTCCATCGTAAAGAGCTTCGGCGTGTTGCCGGCCATGGTTCTGAGCCTGGCCGTGTTTGCACTCATTGCGCTGGTTTCCGTGCGCTTGGAGAAGGGCCGTCACGGCCAGCTTGAACCAGGCGTGACCAGCGAGCACATCGGTCTGCGCCGTTTCCTGCGCGGGCCTTGGCCGTTGGTGTGGGGGGCAATCGGCCTGGCACTGCTTAACTATGCGACCCTGGCGCTGGCCGGGCGGCCCTGGGGCATTACCTCGGCGTTCGCGTTGTGGGGTGCCAAAGTGGCCGGCGGCTTGGGTGTGGACGTGGCCAGTTGGGCGTTCTGGCAAATGCCGGGCAACGCCAAAGCCCTGGCAGCCCCCGTGTGGCAAGACATCACCAGCGTGATGGACATCGGCATCGTCCTCGGCGCGCTGTTGGCTGCGGGCCTGGCCGGGCGTTTTGCCCCAAGCCTGAAAATCCCGGCGCGCTCGCTGGTGGCCGCCGTGATCGGTGGTTTGATGCTGGGCTATGGTTCGCGCCTGGCCTACGGCTGCAACATCGGCGCGTACTTCAGCGGCATCGCCTCCGGCAGCCTGCATGGCTGGGTGTGGTTGGTGGCAGCGTTTATCGGTAACAGCGTGGGTGTGCGCCTGCGGCCGTTCTTCTTCGCAGGCGAACGACCGCAGGTGGCCTTGAGCGGATGCTGAACCCCAACGAGCGATAGGGCAGGCCCATGATCAGAGAGTTGAGAACCTTTGTAAGCGCCGCCCGCCGTGGCACCTTTGCCGCCGCCGGGCAGCAGGTGGGGCTGACGCAATCGGCTGTGAGTGCGCAGATCAAACACCTCGAGGACGCCCTGGGCGTCAAGCTGTTCGACCGCACCGGTCGCTCCGCCACGCTCAATGCGGCCGGGCAGCGCGCGGTGCCGCTGGCGGAGGAGATCCTCGATATTTTCTCGCGCATGGGCGCGCCCGACAGCGCCAACAACTTTCACGGTTCGCTGCGCATCGGCGCCATCGGCAGTGTGCAAACCGGCCTCCTGCCCCAGGCGCTGGTCGCGCTTAAACGCCGCGCGCCGTTTATCGAGGTCAGCCTGGTGCCCGGCGTATCGCTCAACCTGCTCAGCCAGGTGGATGCCGGTGAGCTGGACCTGGCGATCATGATTCACCCGCCCTTCAACCTGCCCAAAGACCTGAATATCGAAGTGATCGCCCGCGAACCCTTTGTGCTGATTACCGCCAAGGACGTGCAGGGCGACGACCCGCTGCAGATTCTGCGTGAACACCCCTTCGTGCGGTATGACCGTGGCTCCTTCGGCGGGCGCCAGGTCACGCAGTTTCTCAAGGAACACAAGCTCCAGACCCGGCAGGCGCTGGAACTCGACGAACTGGACGCCATCGTCAAGATGGTGCGCAGTGGCCTCGGCGTGTCGCTGGTACCGCTGGCCGGCCTGTGGCTGGAACATGGCAGCGACGTGCGGGTTTTGCGATTGGACACGCTCACGTTCTACCGTGAAATCGTGCTGCTGACCAAGTACACCCAGCGCCAATTGCCACTCTTCGAATTATTCAGGGCGTGCGTCATCGAAGTACTGGGTGCGCCGAAGTAGGGCGCGAGCATCAAAATTATTGAGGCTCAGGGCGAAGGATATCCGCTTTATCCGTGGGGCTTTGTGGTGAAGAATCGGGTTCTAACCCAACAGAACCTGCAGGTAGCCACCGTGAGCCTTTCTCCCTTTCATCTAGCGATTCCCGTCTACGACCTGGCCGCCGCGCGTCACTTCTACGGCGATGTGTTTGGCCTTTCGGAAGGGCGCTCCAGTGCGCAATGGGTCGACTTCGACTTCTACGGCCACCAACTGGTGATTCACGAGCACCCCAAGACTGCATCCCAGGAATCGGTGCACTCCAACCCCGTGGACGGCCACGATGTGCCGGTGCCGCATTTCGGCATCATCCTGCAGTGGGACCAGTGGGAGGCCCTGGCTGACCGGCTGCGCGCGCGTGAGACCCGGTTTGTGATCGAACCCTACATCCGCTTCAAGGGTGAGGTGGGCGAGCAGGCCACCATGTTCCTGTTCGACCCGTGCGGCAACGCCCTGGAGTTCAAGGCGTTCAAGGACATGAGCCAGCTGTTCGCCAAGTAATTGCTCACCGTGCGGCAAACTTCTCAGGGTGATTTGCGCGGCTGATCGGGTATGTCCGAATCGGTCCTGAAGTGGTCCGCCACCTGCCTGTCGCTCATCGACAGGTGTGCTTACCATGGCTTGCATCAACCACTGTGATGCAAGCCAAAAGGACCTATCATGAGCCGCAAAGCCCTTATCGTTATCGATGTGCAGCAGTCATTCCGTCACTCTGATTACTGGTCCGAAAATGACCTGCCACAGTTCCTGAAAAAACAGCAGGCGCTGATCGATGGGTGTGTTCAACAGGGCATCTCGGTGATACAAGTCTTCCATGTTGAAGACCAAGGGCACTTTTCGATGGCATCGGGCAATGTCAAAACCTTGAGCGAGTTGTCGATCAACCCCGACCTGATCATTCACAAACGCTTTCACAGTGCTTTCGCCGGCACGCCTTTGGCTGCACGGCTTACGGAGATGGGTGTGAGCGCGCTGATCATCAGTGGCATCCGCACCGAACAGTGTTGCGAAACCACCACCCGGCAGGCGTCGGACAGCGGTTTTGCGGTGGATTTTGTCAGCGAGGCAACGCTGACCTTCCCGATGACCCACGCACGCAGTGGCCGCGAGTACAGCGCCGCCGAGATTCGTGAGCGTACCGAACTGGTGCTGGAAGAGCGCTTTGCGCGCATCGTCACCGTCGCCCAGGCCTTGGAGAGTTGAACCCGTGAGCGTGCCGGTGCTGTTCGTGCTGTTGCCCAATGTGCTGATGCTGGACCTGGCCGGCCCCGCCGAGGTGCTGCGCCTGGCCGCGCAAAGCGAGGACCCGGCAGCCATTGACTTCGACTTGCAGTACGTCAGCCCGGTGCCCGCGCTGCAAACCTCCATCGGCTTGCCGCTGGCCGGCTTGGCGCCATTGCCGCCAAGCCTGGCGCCCGGCACGCTGGTGGTGTTGGTCGGCTCCACGTCGAAGGTGAGCAAGGCGCAGCGCCAAGCGTTTGAGTCGGCCAGCGACACGCTGACCCAATGGCTGCAAAGCGTGTTTGCGCCGTCGGGCCAGCGGTTGGTCTGCGTGTGCGCCGGGGCATTGAGTGCCGCCCGCGCCGGGTTGCTCGATGGCCGCCAGTGCACCACCCACCACGCGCTGTGCGCGGCATTGCAGGCCCTGGCACCCAAGGCCCGGGTCCTGGAAAACCGGCTGTATGTCACGGACGGCCCGGTCAGTTGCAGCGCCGGTGTCACGGCGGGCATCGACCTGATGCTGCACCTGCTCGCCGAGTTGGCCGGGCCTCGCCTGGCCTGCAGCGTGGCGCGCGACATGGTGGTGTACATGCGCCGCAGCGGCGCCGACCCGCAGCTCTCAGCCTGGATCAGCGGTCGCAACCACCTGCACCCGGCCGTGCACCGTGTGCAGGACGCCATCACCGCGGCGCCTTGTAAAGCCTGGACCGTCACACGCATGGCCGAACTGGCCTGCACCAGCAGCCGACACCTGGCGCGGCTGTTTCACGAACACGTGGGCATCAGCCCGCTGGATTACCTGCACACGCTGCGTATCACCGTGGCCCGTGAACTGCTCATGGCGTCGAGCCTGGACATGGAAACCGTTGCCGAACGTGCAGGCTTTGGGTCAGCCCGGCACCTGCGACGAATCTGGAACAAGTATGAGGTGGGCACGCCCTCAAGCGGGCGTGTCGGCAGCGCTGGTTGAGGCCTGATCGGCCTCGGCCTCGAGTTTGGCGCGGTCGGCTTTGCTGATGTATTTATCTTTGCTTTTGGGCGCCAGTTTGGCGCTGGCCTTCTTGGCTTTGGCCTTGAAGAGCTGCTTGAGTTTTTTCTGGCGGTTCATGTCTCGGTGCCTTTTGGGTGAGGGCCGGGATGATATCAGGTTAAAAACCTGGGTCGCTTTTTAGCGTCAATCTGTGCATTGAACGCCCTGGGGTTTTACCAATAATCGGGCCGTGAATTCAGCACAAACGGAAAACACCGATGAGCCTCCACACCCGCAGCAAACGCTTGACCGTCCCGCAACTGGTCGCCATGAAGGGCCAGCAGAAAATCGTCTCCCTCACCGCGTACTCCAGCGCCATCGCCAAGCTGATCGACCCGCTGGTCGACTTCATTCTGGTGGGTGATTCCACGGCGATGGTCGGCTATGGTCGGGCGTCGACCTTGAGCATGCAACTGGAAGAAATCATCGGCCACACCCGCGCCGTGGTCGACAGCACGCGCCTGGCCTGCGTGATTGCCGACATGCCGTTTGGCAGCTATCAGGAATCCAATGAGCAAGCGTTTCGCAACTGCGCCCAAGTGCTGGCGCGCACTGGTTGCGATGCGGTGAAGCTGGAGGCCAACGTGGCACTGGCGGGCACCGTTGAGTTTCTGGTGGCGCGCGGCATTCCGGTGATGGCCCATGTGGGGTTGATGCCGCAGTTCGTCAACGTGATGGGCGGCTTCAAGGCACAAGGGCTTACCGCCGAAACTGCTGCTGTGATTGCCGCGGATGCCCGTGCCAATCTGGAGGCGGGCGCCTTCAGCCTGTTGCTCGAAGGTGTGGCCGAAGGTGTTGCGCGGCAGATCACCCTGGATTCGAAGATGCCCACCATCGGCATTGGCGCCTCACCTGCGTGCGATGGCCAGGTGTTGGTGACCGAAGACTTGTTGGGGTTGGGCGGCGAGCACCTGCCGCGCTTCGTCAAGCAGTACGCGGATGTAGGGGTGGTGATTCGCGATGCCTGCGAGCGGTTTGCCGATGACGTGCGCCATGGCCGTTTCCCCGAAGCGCGGCATTGCTACGGGCTTTGATCAATCGCCTCTGCCAATCGCTTTACGGCCTGGGCGATATCCTTGCTCCAGTCGAGGGTGTAGCTCAGGCGCAGGTGCTGCGGCCAGGCGCCGTGCTGGCTGAACAGCTCGCCAGGGGCGATGACGATGCGCTGGGCCAGCAGGCGCTCAAACACCTGGCGCATATCCACCGCATGCGGCGCTTGCAGCCAGAAGCTGGCGCCGCCGTGGGGCGCAATTACCTGCCAATGTTCCTCCAGCAAGGCTTTCATGCCGGTCATGCGCTCCAGCAGCAGCGCCCGCAGCGTTTTCAAATGCGCGTCGAGTCGCTTGGAGGTGAGCAGCTTGGCGATCGCCTTTTGCCGGATCGGTGACAGGCGAAACCCACGCTCCAGAAACACCCGGTGCAATTGCGGCCCCTGCCCGCGACACATCACATAGCCATACGGCGCTTCCGAGCCGATGACTTTATCGAAGGTCGAAAACACCAGCAGCCTCTGCGGGGCGGCGAAGTCGCGATAACGCGGCGGCTGCGCTTGGAAATACAACTCGCCGTAGGTGTCGTTTTCAAACAGCCAGATAGCCCGCGCCGCCAGCCAGCCGCAGATCTGCTGCTTGTCCTGTGCCGGCATCACGCCGCCCTGGGGGATATTCACCGTCGACGACAGCACCGCCAGGCGAATCGGTTCACGCATCAGCACGCCTTCCAGCGCCGCCAGGTCGAAACGCCCGTGGGCGTCGAGGGGCATTTCGATCACGCGAATCTTCGCCGCCTGCAACTGGCGCAGGATCGCCCACGAACACGGTGACTCTACCAGCGCCACCGTGCCGCACAGGTCCAGGGCATTGAGTGCCGCATCCAGCACGCTGTGCAAGTCCGCGCCGATATACACCTGGTCGGCCTGCCAGTAGCGGTCGGCGGATTGGGTGTAGCGCTCGGCCAATGCGGCGCGCAACTCGGGCTCACCGAAGGGTAAATAAAGCGGCGCGAGAGAGCGTGGGTGCTGGCGGGTCAGTTCACGTTCGAGCATCAGCAGCGGGTTTTCCAGCGACAACAGCACCGCCGGTGCATCGCTGCTCAAGGCCAGCATTCCCGGCTGACGGGCATTGGCGAACACCTGGTCGAGCAAGTTGGTGTCAGGGGAGGTTGCAGTGCAAATCATGGCTCTTATGAAATAGCCCTGTTTGGGCCGGGCGTAGATCCGCCCTTCATCCTCAAGCAAGGCATAGGCGTATTTGGTGGTCGATACCGACACGCCAAGGCGCTCGGCCAATTGGCGCAGGGACGGCAGTTTGCGCTCGCTTGGCGACGGGCTGGCGTCGATCAACTCGACGAGGTAGCGGTAGACCGTCTGATAGGCGAAAGCGCTGTTTTGGGTGCTATTCATGCTCACTCGAACCGTTCGAATCCCCTGTGGTGGGGCCGGTCCAGTATTACGCAAGGCCGTTGAATACGGAAACTGCTGGGGGCCTTCGAGCCATAGGGCAGACGCCCGCTATCCGGTTTGCGCCGGGAACTTGCGCAATAATTGTTGGTAGGTGGCGTTAAGGGCGCGGTCCAGTGGCGTGGCTTGCGCGTCCGGGCGGGGCGCGTCACAGCGTGTTCGCAAGGGGTTGATGACCAGTTCCGCCTGCGCATTGACGGTAGCCAGTGTGGGGCGCGCGACGCTGCTAGCATGGCTTTTGGATAGAACTGCCCTGTCAAACGAGCCGGACACACCGTAGTGGTTAAGCTGGGTGTTCAAGTGGTCCAGTGTCGCCAAGGGGGCGGCACACAGCGCGTCATAACTGATGCCGATCGAAGCGGGGTGTTGGCATTGCAGGATGCGGTTATTCAGGTCGCTCCAGAGCTGCGCGCGGTTGTCGTCGCTTGGCCCCGCCCACTCGTAACCTTGATCCCAGGAGCGCCTCAGGCTCTGGATAACCCCTGAATAGTGGCGAAACATATAAATAAACAGTGCAGTGGGGTGCAACGCCTGCAGTTGCGTGAGTATTCGTGCATTCCACGGTGTGGAGTCGCACAGGATCGGTTTTTGCGGGTTGGCTGCCCTGATGTCGTCAAGGAAGTCCAGCGCGTTGCCCATCAGGTTGGCGCGATAAGCCTCGGCATACGGCCCCGGCGTTCTCCTGAAAGCCTCCTGGCTGACTTGGGTTGAGAAATACGATACGCCCAACTCCCCGCAGTAATTCACGTTAGCCAGTGACCCCAGCAACTCCCCCATCAATGTATTGCCCGAACGCGGGCAACCACAGACAAAAATCATCTCGATCATTTCAGGCTGCCCTCGCAGGAAGCGCTTCCCACGGGTGGGCCAGCGGGCAGAGACTCGTCACTTTTAAACGATTTTGAAATACGCAAGCCGATAGCGACAAGGCCAATCACGCTGCACAACAGGAAGACAGAGAACAGAAGGCTGGTTCGCTCAGCGGATGCCGGCTGGGCGTAGGCAATGTAAAAGACTAAAGGGAGCTTGATCAGCGCGGACAGTACAAATGTCAGTTTTTTGATAAAGGTCGTATCGCCTTTGGCACGCAAGACTGCCCGTTGCGCGAAGAGGGTGATGCAACTGATCAGTGTGATCAGGCTAATTAGAAAAATGACACCGGAGGGCGGGCTGGTTGGCTGTAATGCGTGGTAGAGGTAGACATAACAGACGGCCGCGCAAAACAGTGCCAGCGGCAGGCTGTAGAGCAGATAACCAGTCACCGTGACGCTATAGGTGCGTCTGCTTTCATTAATGGCTTGCGCGATAAACACCGAGGCGGCGGTTGCAAAACCCAGCGAAACACCTTGAAGCATCGCCGTCGTTGAAAAGTAAAAACTCATTAACGCCACGAATTGAACATCCTCAACCAGCACGTACAGAATCAGGAAGTCCACCAGCGTTGAAACACTCATTGCCATGAACAAGTTGAACGCATCTGCGCTAAAACTGTTTTGAAAGGTGGGCTGGATGCCCGGCGCGTGATGCGCTGTCACGGGGGCGCATGCAACCAGGCGTTTGTAAGCGCGGATCATCAGCGCCAGATAGATGAGCTGCGCCACTGCACAGCCGGCGCCCACATACGCCAGGTCAAGTTTGAAATACAGGACACTGACGGCTGAAAAGGCGCCGCCAAGGCTCAGTGAAACAAGCAAGGCGCGGAAAATATCGTGGCCCTGCTTCTTGGCAATCAACGCCATGTAATAGGGGCTTGCCAAGGTGACGGCAATATAAGAAATCGCCATCCAACGCAAATAGGTCGGTACCGCATCGACGTCGCCATTCGGCTCTACCAGTCGGGTAATGGCGTGGGCCCCGAGGAAAAATATGACAAAGCAGGCCACCGCGCCCAGCACCGAAAAACGCACCATGCGTTTGAGCATGGCGTCGAACGCCGCGCGCTGATGGTCGCCATTCAATCGGTTGAGCCGTATGCTGCCGGCGCCGTTCATGGCAATGATCATGGCGCCATAAATAAAATAGATTCTATTGATGTACCCGGCAGACGCCGCTGCACTCAAGCTGATAGTAGCGGCCAGGAAAATACTCAACATGTTCTGCGCGGCATTCACGCAATTGCTCAGCACCAACGGTAGAGCGGTTTTCAGTACGGGCCGCCATTCGGGTAAGGCATGTTTCACTTCACGTCACCCCATATGAATTTGTGCAGCGGTCGCGGCGTCATCCACACATTGAGGTGGCTTGAGTGCTCGTCAGTGGGCAGCGCACGATGAATCGTGCAGCGAGGCAGGTACATCACGTCACCGGCCTGCAGGGTTATTTCGTAGCTCGGTGCATGTTCCGCCACGTGCGCTCTGACCATAGGCGTATAAAAGTGCGGGGATGAAACAGCTTCGACGTCTGCAACGATTGCCGGCCACACCTGCCATTTCTTGCTCCCCTCCAGCTGGATGATGAAGGCATCATGGGCGTCAAAATGTTCGTCAAAAAGAGTGCTGGCGGTGGGGGCGTAAAATAGGCAGAAACTGAACGTGAACGGGGACAATTCTGCATTCAAGCGATTGGCCAGTGTGGTGAAGTTACTGTCATATTTTTCCAACCAGCGCAGGTAAACGGCGCACCCTTCCTGTGTGATCAACTCCCGGATATTTTCTTTGATGCACCTGCCGCCTGAGGTGTAGGCGTCACGCTGGCAATACGTTCCATTCTTTATGATCAGCAAATCTTCATGCTCAACAGGGTTGCTCAGCAGGGAGAGAATGTAGTCAGCGCTTTGATTGCCGACCAAGGGCTTGGCTGCGGTTTTCGAGGTGATGAGGGATGTTTCCCAGCGGTGGGGAAACAACACCTGCTTGCTGATGCCAAACAGTTCTTCAAACACGGTTATCTCTCGGCTCGTTGAGGGCATTTAAAGGTGTTCTTCAAGCGCTTGGGTAAACCCTGAAAGCTGGATAAGCAGGTTGTCAGTGGCAGCAGGTGTTGCGCACTCGAAGCATTCGGAAAATGCTGAGATAACGGCGCTTGGATAAATCTCATAGCGCACGGAAAAACGTTGCAGGTGGCGATAGCCTCTGAATAATTGCCCGTTTACAGCAAAGAAAATATGACAAAAAGCCGCATATAAAATCCCGAGCATCTCATAGTAAGTAAAGAAGTCTTTACGGATAAGGTATTTGCTGAGGTTGTAGTTTTTCAGGTACCGGAGTTTGTCTGAAATAATGAGGCTCGCGTGTTCGTAAGAGAGGTCTATGCGCCGTATCAACTCGTCTACTTCAGGGGTTGAATGAAGATAGATACCCTCTTGCAGGTTGGCAAGACAGTCCTGATGGCTGGCTGAAAGGTCAGTCATCGACTGAAAGCTTTCTATCATGTTCTCAAGGCTTTCCAGGCTGATCAGGCGAACATCCAGTTTGTTGTCAGGTGGAAACTCGGTGTCGATTCGATATTCGTATTGCCTATGTTCATAGGGTAAACCAAGGTGTTCCAGGCAGCCGATCAGGTGGCGCTCGGAAGCGATCAGGCATACATCGGTATCGGAGAGTGTATCGGCCGTGCCTTTTGCCAGTGAGCCGCCAATGAACACCGCGTGCAGCCTTGAAATAAATTCACTTGCGCCCTGACAGGCAAGAAAGGCCTGTACATGTTGTCGACGCTCTTCAAGTAACCCGCTGTCAGTCATAGGGTGGTTGGCGGCGGGCAAAAGAATTTGTGCCTCTAATGCATAGAGCGAAAACGGCAGTGCGCAGCGATATTTGCCTGTGCGCTGTATATTCAATGTGTCACCGTGGATTTTTAACATGCGATGAAAGGCCCGGCTTGCAAGTATCAAATAAACTGTGCGTCGTGTGTAACGGTTTTTTCGCGTGGAGAATTACATGTAGCGGGGTTCACCGTCCATCGTGGCGACCATGCCCGATTTGAACAGTTCTTTAGTGGCCAGCAGTGCTTTTACTTCTTTGACGCTGTCAGCAGCGTCAGCGGGTTGAGCGCGGTTGATTTTAGCAGCGAGTGCAGAGAACTTAGCGCGGGAAACGGTTTTCGATTGAGCGGTCATAATCATTCCTTAATTAGTCTGCAAACCGGGATTGATAACGTAGGTGGCTAACGATCGAAAATCAATACGGCATTACAAACTTCATGTTTTTATAATTAAGGCTTAACCGGATTGACTTTAAAGCTTAATCTTTGTGCGGGCGTACCGGCCCGACACTCAGCAGATGCACCACAGCAATGCCCGGTTCGATGGCCAAGCGCAGGCCGAAAGGTGCGAGGGGCAATCCCGACATTTTCGACGATGGCTTTGCGCGCGATCGTGCGGTGTTTGAGGCCTTGCACTCATCATGAGCAGGGCTAAAGGTTTGGTGAAATCAATTCATTATCTCTCCCTCTATGGTCAGCATAAACTGCACCTCATTGTAGATGCAGTAAAGACTTGAGCTGAGCGTCAGCGCTATAAGGCAACCCGTGAATTCAAGTCTGTCTCAACTTTTTGAGGTGTCAGGTTCTCATGAACAACGCGTTTGAGTTTACGATTAAAAGTACTTGTTTTGATGAGCACTATCGCCCTTCTGAAAACACGCGCGTCACCACCAATTTCGCTAATTTGGCGAGGGGCGAGCGCCGCCAGGAAAACTTGCGCAATACCTTGAAGATGATCAATAACCGCTTCAATGCCTTAGCGCATTGGGACAATGCCAAGGGTGATCGGTATGCGCTCGAGCTCGAGATCGTTTCGGCTGAAATGCAGATCGGTGTTGAAGGCAATGGGCAGGCCATTCCGCTGATTGAAGTGTTGAAAACGACGATTGTGGACCGTAAAACCAATGAGCGCCTTGACGGCATCGTCGGCAATAATTTTTCTTCGTATGTACGCGACTATGACTTTAGCGTGGTATTGCTCGGCCATAATAAGGGCCAAGCCGAATTCAGCACGCCCGATAATTTTGGCGACTTGCATGGCAAGCTGTTCAAATGTTTCGTGAGCTCGAGTGCGTACACGCAGAATTTTAAGAAGCTACCGGTTATCTGCCTGAGTGTTTCGAATACCAAGACCTATCATCGCACTGAGAACCTGCACCCTGTGTTGGGTGTTGAATACCGGCAGGATGAGCATTCGTTAACCGATGAATACTTCAAGAAGATGGGCTTGAGCGTTCGCTATTTCATGCCGGCAAACAGTGCTGCGCCGTTGGCGTTTTATTTCTTTGGCGACTTACTCAGCGATTACACCAACCTGGAACTTATCAGCACCATCAGCACGATGGACACCTTTCAAAAAATTTACCGGCCTGAGATTTACAATGCGAACTCGGTTGCCGGTAAAGCTTATCAACCCAGTTTGAAGCATCAGGATTATTCATTAACCCTGATTGTCTATGATCGAGAAGAGCGCAATCAGCTGGCGATAGAGCAGGGCCGGTTTGTTGAGGAGAACTTCATCAAGCCCTATCACGCTGTTCTTGAACAGTGGTCCGCCCACTACGCGGTTTGACTCATTTAAAGCACAAGGTTGTTTACCATGAAAACATTACTGCCCACTTCAACCGCCGGCAGCCTGCCCAAACCCGCCTGGCTTGCCGAGCCCGAGACGCTGTGGTCACCCTGGAAGTTGCAAGGTGACGAATTAATTGAAGGCAAGCAAGATGCCTTGCGCCTGGCATTGCAGGAACAGCAACACGCCGGGATTGATATCGTCAGTGATGGTGAGCAGACTCGCCAACACTTCGTGACGACGTTTATTGAACACCTCAGTGGTGTGGATTTCGAGAAACGTGAAACCGTCAGGATTCGTGATCGCTATGACGCGAGCGTGCCGACGGTGGTGGGCGCCGTTGCGCGCCAAAAGCCGGTGTTTGTCGAAGATGCCAGGTTCCTGCGCCAGCAAACCAACCAGCCGATCAAATGGGCGCTGCCAGGCCCCATGACCATGATCGATACGCTGTATGACAACCACTATAAAAGCCGCGAAAAACTCGCGTGGGAATTCGCCAAGATCCTCAATGAAGAAGCGCGGGAATTGGAAGCGGCGGGCGTCGACATTATCCAGTTTGATGAACCGGCCTTTAACGTGTTTTTCGACGAGGTGAATGACTGGGGTGTCGCCACCCTGGAACGGGCCATTGAAGGCCTCAAATGCGAAACGGCGGTGCATATCTGTTATGGCTATGGCATCAAGGCCAACACCGATTGGAAAAAGACCCTGGGGTCGGAGTGGCGGCAGTATGAAGAAGCCTTCCCCAAGCTACAGAAGTCCAGTATCGATATCATTTCACTGGAATGTCACAACGCCCATGTCCCCATGGAACTGATTGAGTTGATTCGCGGTAAAAAAGTGATGGTCGGCGCCATTGATGTGGCCAACCACGCCATTGAAACGCCCGAGGAAGTGGCCGATACCCTGCGCAAGGCCCTTCAGTTTGTCGATGCCGACAAGCTTTATCCGTGCACCAATTGCGGCATGGCACCTCTGCCTCGCCACGTCGCAAGGGGCAAGTTGAATGCGCTGAGTGCTGGCGCAGAGATCGTTCGAAGAGAGCTCCTAACCGCGCGCTGAGCCACATTGGAAGGGGTGTAATCAGTTGCACTCCCTGTTCAGGATTTACTCTGGCACTTCCCACTACGACGGTCGAGCAACCGAGCTTTCGTGAAGCGCTCGGGCACTCGATGGACGGCCACGCTTGGCTGCCTGATCCCGGCGTAGCACCGTTACGCGCCTTGATCGAGCAACAACAGGGCAACGCTTTGCGCACGCGGCAGTATCGCCGCTGGATCGCCAAGCGTAGCGCGTAGACGGTGGTCAGGACGGGGTCATTTGCGCCGCCGCAACCTTCACCCGCGTCGCCCGCCGCGCCATTACCCAGGCCAGCACCGGCGCCAGGGTAAACAGGGCAAACAACCAGAGTGCCGCGTTGGCGATGCCGGCATTGCCGGTTGCGTCGTTGATACCCGCCACGTTGGAAATTACCCCGGCCAGTGCCGCGCCCAGGGCCATGGCGAACAGCTGCAAGGTGGTGATCGACGCGGCGGCCGTGTCCTTGTCCTGCTCCGACGCCACTTGCAGGATGCGCGTGAGCAGGTGCGGCCAGCCCAGGCCGATGCCGAAGCCGACCAGGAACAGCCCCAGGCAGATCGGCGCCAGCCGCGCCCATTCACCCAGGCTTTCTACTGGCGTGGTGATGGCCAGAAGCACCAGCCCGGCGACGATAAACAGCGGCCCCGCTAGGATCGCGCGCTGTGCGCTGCGGCCGCTCCAGCCGGAGCTGAGGATTTCCGACACGGTCCAGCCGGCCGCCATCAGCGCCGCCATGTAACCGGCAACCAGCGGTGATTGGCCATGCAGGTGTTGCAGGAAATACGGCATGAAAATCTCGCTGCTCATGCCGATCACCAGCAGGCAAGTGGTTGCATACAGCGCGCACAGCGGGGCGTCGAACTTCAGTGCGTCCCTGGGCAGCAGCCGTAGGGTCGCGGTGGATTCGTGGCGGATCAGCGCATACACCAGCACGGCGCACGCTGCGATGCCCAGCAGGTTCCAGCTCGGCAGCGCCGAAACGCTGCCTGCGCACACGGCCAGCACGGCGGCGGCCAACAGCACCAGTTGCGGTACCGGCAAGCGGGTTGGCGTGCTCGCCGTGGCGTCGCGTGGCGGAAGTGCGCGGTGGGTGAGCACCATATAGGCAAGGCTTATCGGCACCATGGCGCCGAAGGCGAAACGCCAGGCATCCATCTCAGCGAATACGCCACCGACCGCCGGGCCGACCAAGGTCGCCACGCCCCACATGCCGGATACGAGCGCCATCGCCCGCGGCCACAGGCGCTCTTCGAACACCAGTTGGATCATCGAGTAACACAGGGCCAGCAACATGCCGCCGCCCAACCCCTGAATCAAGCGCCCGACCAGCATCACCGGCATGTTTGGCGCCAGGGCGCAGATCAGCACGCCAACCATAAAGATCAGCGTGGCGAGGGTATACGCCAGCCTGGGTCCGGTACGTTGAAGCAGCTTGGAGGTGAGGGCTGAGCCGATGATCGAGGCCACCACGTACAGGGTGGTGCTCCACGCATACAGGGCCAGACCGCCGATTTCGGCGACCACCGACGGCAGAATGGTCGTGGCGATATAGGTGTTGGTGGCATACAGCGCAATGCCGCCGGAGAGGGCGATGGAACGGGGGGCATTCTTGCCCCGGAGCAACTCGCTCCAGCTGCTGTCTTGGGTGTGCATCGACGATTCCTTGTGCCGCTGGCAGGCTTGGGTTAATTTGCCAAGTAATTGCTTTGAATATTGCGGCGAGGCTGTTTATTTTGTCAAGAAATGACTTGGAATATTCGCCGGTGTCCCCGGCGGATCGTTTGCTGCACCTGCTCAAGACCCGTGGGCCACAATTGGCCAGTGATGCCGGTGAGTTCCTCGGCACCACCGGTGAAGCGGCACGCCAGCAGTTGGTGAAGCTGGCCGCCAGTGGGTTGGTGGAGGCCCGCTCCGAGGTGCGTGGGGTCGGGCGCCCGACCCAGGTCTGGCAGCTCACGGCGGCGGGGCACGCGCGCTTTCCCGACACCCATTCCGAACTCACCGTGCAACTGTTGCAGACCGTGCGCGAGACCTTTGGTGAAGAGGCTATTGAGCGTCTGATCGATGTGCGCGAGCGCCAGACCCTGGCGTTGTATGAACGTGAGATGCAAGGCGTTCGCGGCCTTAGAGCGCGGGTCGAAAAGCTTGCGGCACTGCGCACGCGTGAAGGTTATATGGCCCAGTGCAGCGAGCAGCCGGACGGCGCGCTGATCCTGGTGGAGAACCATTGCCCCATCTGCGCAGCGGCGACCGCGTGCCAAGGGTTTTGCCGCGCAGAATTGCAGGTGTTCGAGCAGGTGCTACGGGCCAAGGTCGAGCGCGTGGAACATATCCAGCTAGGCGCGCGGCGGTGTGCTTATCGGATTCACTGAACGCGCCGCCGATTAAAGGTGGGAGCTGGCGTGCCAGCGATAGCCATCGGTGTCTACACACCTATTGAGGGTATCCACCTTCCCCTGTGGCGAGCGGGCTTGCCCCGCGTTGGGCTGCGAAGCAGCCCTGAAATCGGGCGCTGCGTTTTTTCAGAAAGAACGCGGTGGCGTTACTGGGGCTGCTGCGCAACCCAACGCGGGGCAAGCCCGCTCGCCACAACAGCCCGTTCAGCCTGTCGCAGCGGGGCGACGATTCGACAAGCCAGCTCCCACCTTTAATCGGTGGCGTTCTAACGCTGGCCTTCTCCTAGTGCTGCTGTTACTTGCTTGGCCACCTCGATAAACGCCCGCGCCGCCGCACTCTGGTACACCCCTTTGCGCTGCATCAACACCGCCGTGCGCTGCAACCGTTGCGGCCCCAGTTCAATCGCGGCCAACTCGGGATGCGCCCGTGCAATCGCGGCCGGCAATAGCGTCGACAGCGTGGTCCTGCGCACCACCTCGATCAATGCGCCAATCACATTGGCCTCCATCACCACGCGTGGGCGGATGCCGTGTTGGTTGCAGTAGCGGTCGATCTGCTCGCGGGTGGCGAAGGCCTTGCTGAGCAAGATCAGCGATTCGTCATTGAGCGCCTGCAACCCGATGGCTGCCTCGCCTGCCAGCGGGTGTTGGTTGCCGACCACCAACGCCAGGGTTTCCACCAGCAGGGGATAGCTGTCGATGTCGGGTGCGTGCGCTTGATCAAAGGCGATGCCCACATCCAGCTCGTCGGCCAGCAGCTGGTTTTCCATCTGCTCCTGGGCGACCTCGCGCACGTTCAAGGTGATGTTTGGGTAGCGGCGGTAGTAGGCTTCCACCAGCGGCCCCACCAGGTAGGTGGTGAAAGTGGGCGTAACAGCAAACCTCAGCGTCCCACGGCTCAAATCGCCCACGTCATGGATCGCACGCTGGCCTTCCTGCAGTTCCTGCGCCGCCCGTAACGCATAGCGCAGGTAAACCTCCCCCGCGTCGGTCAGACGCGTCTTGCGCCCTGAGCGATCAAACAACTGCGCGCCGAGGCTCTCCTCCAACTGCCGCACTTGCTGCGACAGCGCCGGCTGCGAGACATGCAGGGCCGTCGCCGCCCTGGTAAAGCCCTGGTGCTCTGCGACGGCAAGGAAGTAATGGATATGGCGGGCCAGCATGCTCGTACTCATAAGATTATCTGATGCGTTTTATCATATATGAGACTTTTACCTTATTTGAGGGGCTGCGTAACCTTTGCTTCATCGCATCGCGAACCAAAGGAGTCACCCATGCAAGACATCATCGACGGTTTCCTGAAGTTTCAACGTAGCGCCTTCCCCGAGCGTGCCGGTCTGTTCAAAGACCTGGCCAACCAGCAGAGCCCACGGGCACTGTTCATCTCCTGCTCCGACAGCCGTCTGGTGCCGGAACTGGTCACGCAGCGCGAGCCGGGCGACCTGTTCGTGATCCGTAACGCCGGCAATATCGTGCCGTCCTACGGCCCCGAGCCGGGCGGTGTGTCGGCCTCGGTGGAGTACGCCGTCGCCGCCCTGCAAGTCAGCGATATCGTGATCTGTGGGCATTCCGATTGCGGCGCCATGACCGCCATTGCCACCTGCAAATGCCTGGACCACATGCCCGCCGTGGCCGGCTGGTTGCGCTACGCCGACTCCGGCCGGGTGGTCAACGAGGCCCGCCAGCATGTTGACCAACACGCCAAAGTCGCCGCCATGGTGCGCGAAAACGTGATCGCGCAATTGGCCAATATCCAGACGCACCCTTCAGTGCGCCTGGCCCTCGAAGAAAAACGCGTAACCCTGCATGGCTGGGTCTACGACATCGAAAGCGGCTGCATCCAGGCCTTCGATGGCCGTACCGGCCAGTTCGTCGCCCTTGCCGACAACCCGACCGCACGCGCCGTTTCCTACTAATACCCAACTTTTTACCCACGGAGATAACCCCATGATCCAGTCGCAAATCAGCCAGACCACTCGCCTTGCCCTCACCGACGTCATCCTCTTGGCCAAAGCCCGCAAAGACCTGTCGTTCGCGCAGATCGCCGAAGGCACCGGCCTGCACGAAGCCTTCGTCACCGCCGCCTTGCTCGGCCAGCACCCACTGCCCGCCAGCGCCGCTCAAGCCGTTGCCGACACCCTGGGCCTGGATGCGGATGCCGTGCTCCTGCTGCAAACCATCCCGGTGCGCGGGAGCATCGGCAACGGCGTGCCGACCGACCCGACCATCTACCGCTTCTACGAAATGATCCAGGTCTATGGCACCACGCTCAAGGCGCTGGTCCACGAGAAGTTCGGCGACGGCATCATCAGCGCGATCAACTTCAAGCTCGACGTCAAAAAGGTTGAAGACCCGGACGGTGGCTCCCGCGCCGTGATCACCCTGGATGGCAAGTACCTGCCGACCAAACCGTTCTGATTAGCTGAGTGACGGCCCGGCGCTGCAAGGGGTTTGGGCTATGGCAGCCACATTATTTACGCTGCCTTGAACCCTGCTACGCGGTGCCTTTACCGGGTTTGATCCATTCGCGCATCGTATACGGTGCGCTTTTTATGGGTGCAGACCTGGCTTTTCGTTAGGGGCCGTCCGCGCCAGGAACCCCGTAATCAACCCCACCACCTGCTGCTGAATCACCGCCCGTGGCCGCCCACCCTCGCCATCGCGGCAAATCATGCCATCGCCCGGCGAGCTTTCCTCAATCAACGCGATTGCGCCCGGTTTGCAGATCGACATAAAGCTGAAGTGCGTGGCGTCGCTGATTTCCACGTATTGGGTCGAGGCTTTTGGCAGGCGCTTGACCAGGTTGGCGGATTCCAGGTTGGGGTCCATATCCTCGGTTGGCACGCCCCCCGCGATAACCAGCGCAGGCACCTTGAATGCCGCCAGGCTGGCGTCGGTCATGCCGCGTGACAGGCCCAAATCCAGAGACACGATGGCGGTGACGCGCTTGTCGCTCAAGTCCGCGGCCAGCCGGGCTTTGCCTTCGGGCGTCGCGGCGGGGTTCATCTCCTGGTAGCCGATGCAACCGCCCAGCTTCGGGTGTGCGGCGCAGTCGCGGCTGAACAGGTCAGGGTCGAAGCGCGCGCGGGCGATTTCCAGCACGGTCCAGCCGCCGAGTGAATGGCCGACGGCGGCAATCTGTTGGTTCGCCACCGCGCCAAATTGCTTGGGTTGAGCCAGCACCGCGTCGATGGCGCGGCTCAGGTCGGCGGGGCGTTGCCATAGCTGCGCGGCCGTTTGCGGGTTGCGGTCCTTGGTGGTGGTGCCGGGGTGGTTGACCGCCGCGACGATGTAACCGTTGTGCGCCAATGCACTGGCCAGCCACACCTGCTTGCCCCAGTTGCCGCCGTAACCGTGGGACAGCACCACCAGCGGATGCTCGCCCGCAGCCGGCGGCGCGTCGGGCACGGCGAGGGCGCCGATAAAGACCGCGTTGTCGGCGATCAGCGTGGGTTTGGCCGTGGTGTTCGCGGGGTACCAGACCACCAGCTCCAGTGGGCGATTGTTGTGCGCATCGGGCAGGGTGGTGGTTTTGAAACCGACCGGGTTTTCGTCGGCGAAGGCGGTTGTGGTCAGGCAGAGCAGGAACAGGGCGTGTAGAGCGGTTTTCATTGTTGTTATCGTCCTTGATTTAGGTGGCGAATCATCACCTGAAACCCTGTGGTCTGCACATCCCCTGTTTGCAGTTAATACCGCCCCGTTGGAGATCGTTTCGCTGGCCCGTTCGTCTGTTAGTGTTTGAGATTAATCGCCTGTGCCACCTTGGTATTGGCCAACCCAGCCCCATAACTACCCTCGTATCCACTGAGGGCGCAGACCATGACCAACCCGACCGAAACCGCCATCCTTGCCGGCGGCTGCTTCTGGGGCATGCAAGACCTGTTGCGGCGCTACCCTGGCGTGCTGCAAACGCGCGTCGGCTACACCGGCGGCGATGTGCCGAATGCCACGTACCGCAACCACGGCAACCATGCCGAAGCCATCGAGATCGTGTTTGACCCGGCGGTGATCAGTTATCGGCAGATCCTGGAGTTCTTTTTCCAGATCCACGACCCGAGCACGCCTAACCGTCAGGGCAATGACACGGGGCCGAGCTATCGGTCGGCAATTTACTATTTGAGTGAGCAGCAGCGCGATATTGCCGAAGATACGGCGGCCGACGTGGACGCGTCGAAGCTGTGGCCGGGCCGTGTGGTCACCGAGATTGAGCCGGCCGGGCCGTTCTGGGAGGCGGAGCCTGAGCATCAGGATTATCTGGAGCGGATACCGAATGGGTATACCTGCCACTTTATTCGGCCGAACTGGAAGCTGCCGAAGCGGGCTTGAGGCGCGCCGGGCAATGATCGTTCCCACGCTCCGCGTGGGAATGCCGCCTCAGACGCTCGGCGTCCAGCCGTCGACGCCTATTTTAAGGCCTGCGCAATGTGACGCGGAGCGTCACGGGATGCATTCCCACGCGGAGCGTGGGAACGATCATCAGCGTTAGCCGGCGGCCTCGCGCTCCAGCAGCTTGTCCATCAGCAACACCCCCAACTCACTCAACTGGTGAATCGCCAGCGCCACGTCGCGCTGTTTTCCGGTCAAGTCTTCTGACAGGTCGAGCAGCAAGGCGGTGACCGAGGAAAAGGTTTCGTAGCTGTTGGTGATCAGGGTTTCGCTGCTGGCATCGGCGGCGACGTTGAACAGCGCAGGTGGCGACATAGCCGGGTCGGCTTTTGGATTGAGGTAGTGATCAATTGCGCGATGCGCGGCCTGATTGAGTTTCAGGTCCGGTTCGCTGGGAGGGTTCGGCGTTACTTTGAACATGTGTGTTGTACCTGATTAGGGCCGACACCTTTTCGCTACTAAACGAAAGGGTGGCAGCTGTGCACAGGTTAGTAGACCGGGGAAACACACAAAGCCGGCGCGCCCGAGGACGCCCTGCGCACAGCCACCATCAAGCACAGACAAAAACATCTGAGAGATGAGGCTCATGCACTTTATGTTGTCACTCGGGCTACTAAACCCGATCACTGAGTTGTCAGCGACCGAGCAACCTTAGAGACGCCCACCACAGCGCACAAGCCGGCGGATTCTGACGCAAGCGTAGGCAAGGGAGCAAGGCGCTGTGGCTTCGGACTTTCCTGTTTCAGGCTTCGTTGTAGGACATGAGCCTTACGCCGAACAAAATGTGGGAGCTGGCTTGCCTGCGATTACGGTGTGTCAGTCAATAAATGAGTTAACTGATCCTCCGCCATCGCGGGCAAGCCCGCTTGATCGTTCCCACGCTCCGCGTGGGAATGCCGCCTCAGACGCTCCGCGTCCAGCCGTCGACGCCTATTTTAAGGCCTGCGCAATGTGACGCGGAGCGTCACGGGATGCATTCCCACGCGGAGCGTGGGAACGATCATGTGGGAGCGGGTACTGTGTTGGGTGGTGGATCAGGCTTTGGCTACGCCTACTCGCCACTGCGCGGGCGGTAGCAACCCATTCACCAGGTAATTACCCACGATCCGCGACTTGTACACCCGCGGATTGTGGTTCGCCAAGGTGCGTGCATTGCGCCACAGCCGGTCCAGTGCCTTGTTGCTGGCCGTGGCACTGGCGCCCAGTGCGTCAAACAACCCGGTGGTCGCCGCCAACGTCGCATCCACCACCGGATTGACCGCCAGGCACACCTCCAACTCCGCCAACGCAACCTGCGGGTCGTCATCCTGCAGGGGCTGGTCTTGCGCAATCACATACTGCGCCGTCTGATCCAGGCGCTGCGCCGCGTGTTGGGTGATGGCCTGGGCGGCGTAGGCCTGGCTGGCGACTTCGCCAATCACTTGCAGCAACTGCACATCCTGGGCGGCACTGTCGGCGTTGCCGGTGGTGAAGGTGCGGGCACGCTGGCTGAGTTCCGCGGCGCCACTGAGCGCGGCGCGGCGGGCGATGCCGGCGAGGGTGGCAAGGTGGTAGATCTGGTAGAACGATTGGCCATAGGCGAAGCGTTGGGTGGTGGGGCGCACATCGTCATCCACCACCGGCGCGTTGTCGAAGAGGCAGGTGCCGCTGGCGGTGAGGCGTTGGCCGAAGCCGTTCCAGTCGTCGATGATCTGCACGCCGGGCGCCTTGAGGTCGACCACCAGGCTGTACACCACACCGTCCTCGCCGGTGGCCACGGTGTTGATCAGGTCACTGTAGAGCGCGCCGGTGGTGTAGAACTTTTTGCCGCTGATGCGCAGTGTGCCGTCGCTGTGGCGGTGTAGGCGCGTGCCGAAATCGCCACGGGCCTGGTTGCCGACTTCGGTGCTGCCTGGGGAAAGCAGGGCGCCCTGGCCGAGGCGGTCGAGCCATCGGGCGCGCCAGTCGCGGTCGTTGGCGCACAGCACGTCTTCGCAAAATCCAAAATGCCCGCGCAGGGCCTGGGTGATGTTGGAGTCGGCAGCGGAAAGCTCCGTCAGCAGCGCAAGCAGTTCAGCGAAGGTCGCGTCTTGCCCGCCGCAACTGGCGGGTAATCGCCAGCGTGGCAAACCCAGTGCGTTGAGTTGTTGGATGACTGCCGCCAGGCTGGCGCGTGTTTGATCCGCCTCGGCAGCTTGCGCAAGTATCTGCGCAAACAACGGGCGAAAGGGCGCGGCCAGATGTTCGTAACGGGCGGAGGGCGCAGTGCCCCAGGTATTCAAAAGGGGTGTGGACATGCAATGGACCTTGCAGAAAGGGTTTCAGGCGCGGGGTCCAGTGGTCTGGTGGCGTCACCCTAACTCAGTGGGCAGCAAATTTTTAATACGAAAAATAGCTAACCCACTGTGCTGCGGTTCTATCGATAGTGCACAACAGTATTAAACCCGGCGCTTTTATTGCGTTAGCTTCTACGGGCGCCACGCTCGGCGACCGCCAAAAAACCCTCTCTCATTGCCAGACTGCACGCCCACAGATGGTTGAGTCAGCCATTAACTGTGTGGATTCCTCCTATGATCAATCGTCGTAACTTGCTCGCCGTGCTGGGCCTGGCCTCGCTGACACTGCACGGCCCATCGGTGTGGGCGGCAGCGCCGCAAACCCTCACGGTGGGCGACCAGTTCTTCTCCAATCGCATCGTCCTGGAACTGTCCGGCGAGCTGAAAGACTTGCCGTATAAAATCGACTTCAAGCGCTTCAACACCGGCTCCCCGGTGGCCTCGGCGGTCGCCAGCGGCGCGCTGGACGTGGGCATTGTCGGCGACACCCCGGTGATCAGCCTCGCCGCCAATGGCGCGCCGGTCAAAGTGGTTGCCAGCACCCAGACCAGCCTCGATGGCGTGGGCATTGTGGCGCGCAAAGGCATCCATTCGGTGGCCGAGCTCAAAGGCAAAACGGTGGCGATCTGGAACGGTTCGTGGAGCCAGCAGCTGGCCTACAAGGCCCTGGATGAGGCCGGTGTGCCACGCAACAGTGTGAACTTCAAATACCTGCTGCCGGCCGAAGCCAGCCTGGCGCTTAGCCAGGGCGACATCGATGCCTTCGGCACCTGGGAACCCTACGTGTCGTTGCAGGAGAAAGAGGGCAGCACCCTGATTCGCAATGCCAAGGGCCTGATGAGTGCGCCGACCTACATCGTTGCGTATGAGCCGGCGCTGGCGCAGAAACGCGCGATTATCAAAGATTTTGTGGCGCGTCTCACCCGTGCGCGGGTGTGGAGCAGCAGCCACGTTGATGAGTATGCCCAGGCGTGGTCGAAGGCCAACCAATCTGCACCGGAGATTGCCAAGGTGTGGTTCAAGCGTGATGCGATCAAGGTGTTGCCGATCTCCCCGACCATTGTCAGCGAAGCCCAGGCCACGGCGGATTTCCTGGTGGATGCGCAGATGCTCAAACAGCACTATGACGTGACGCCGTTGTTTGATCAGGCCCTTTAAACGCGCAGGTAACAAGCGCTAACAGTCTCGAACGCCTGTTGATACGGGGCTGAGCTAGGTTTTTTTATTCCGGTTGGCGCCGGACTAAAAAATTCACTAGCATCAGTATGGAGTAGCCAGTAGGCTACAGGTGAGACCTTGACTAATTTAATCGGCAGGACGCCGGAGTTTGATACATGGCTCGACGGTATGAAGGATCTAGGGGGCAAAACCGCGGTGCTGACTCGCCTGGACCGCGCCGAAGAAAACAATTTCGGCGATTGCGAGTCGGCCGGTGACGGCCTGAGTGAAATGCGTGTATTCGTCGGGCCTGGCTACAGGATTTATTTTGTACGCACAGGCATCACGGCCTACCTGATGCTGTGGGGCAGTGATAAAACCGACCAAAAAAGAGGCATACAACGGGCAAAAGAGATTCTCGATGCCCTGAGAGGTAGATGAAATGAGCAACTCGACATTCAAGCCCGAGGACATGCCGATCCTCGATCTGGATACATCCGGCACCAGCGTCTACGAAGCTTCGCGCTTCCTCGACAACCCGGAAATCATCAGTGCTTATCTGGCGCAAAGCATGAAGTCCCAGGACCCGCAGATCCTCATGAAGGCGCTGGCCGAGGTTGCCAAGGCCCAGGGTGTGAACAAAGTGGCCGAGGCGGCGGGGGTCAATCGCGAGAGTCTGTATAAAACCCTGAAGGGCGGCTCCAAAACACGTTTTGAAACGATCAAGAAGCTGATGCTGGCGTTAGGCGTTGAGCTGACTGTGCAGCCCGTTGCAGTGAGCGCGAGCAAAAAAGTGCCACAGCACAACGGGCAGTAATCATCTACTGTCAGTTTTCACAGTATCTTTCTCCTTGAAGTCATGGTCTTGTCATGCGCTGATGCGAACTTGCCTCGGCCAATAGACAATTGGCACATGGCTACGCCTGAGTTGTACTTCAAGGAGATTGAATCATGAGGGTAGTGACCTCAGGCTCTGCTTACCTGGATATTGACGCGTACGCCTGCTGCATTGCCTACGCCGAGCTGCTCAATCACCAGGGGATTCAAGCGCGGGCGGTCAGCAGCGCGCCGCTCAATTTCAGCATCTGCGCCAGTGTGCTCGGCTGGAAGGCTTCGCTGGATGATTACCGGCCCGGGGCTGACGATGAGTTCGTGTTGGTGGATGTTTCCGACCCCCATCATTTCGACCTGATCGTGGTACTCGATCAGGTACGCGAAGTGATTGACCACCATCCAGGCTTTGAAATCCACTGGGCGCAGAAGCTGGGAGCGGATGCCGAAATTCGCCCAATTGGTGCCGCGGCAACGCTGGTTTTTCAGCGCTGGGAAAGGTCCGGCCTGCTGCCGAAGATGAGCCGGCACAGCGCTGCGTTATTGGCCACGGCGATTCTGGACAATACCCTGAACTTCACCGGCAAAATGACCGCATCCGTGGATATCTGGGCCTACGAGGTGCTGGCGCGGCGGGCGGGGCTGACGGCGGATTGGCCGCAGCGTTATTTCAGCGAATGCCAGGCTGCGATCGAAGCCGACCTTGAGGTCGCCCTGGCGGCTGATATGAAACACATGACGGCCACGCGCAACTTGCCGCAACTGATCGCGCAAATGACGGTGTGGGATGCCCAGGGGTTGCTCCAGCGGCATCACGCAGCCATTGAGCAATGGCTGGCGGCGCAAGGTGATGACTGGCTGTTGAACGCCATCAGCATCCGCGAGCGCAAGAGCTATTGGCTGGCGGGACCTTTGCCCAGCCAGCAAAAGCTGAGCCTTTTGCTGACGGTCCACTGGCAAGGTGCACACGCAGTGCTGGGGCGTGCGATGCAGCGCAAGGAGCTGCTGAAGCTGGCCCTGGCTGCCGCAAGCCCGGATCTCACCGTACGAGGCAAGGCCGTTTGTTGTTGAAGGCCCAGCCTGGAATCAAAAACTGCATCGCCACGCTGTCGTCCCGCGCCCCGAGGCCCATGCCTTTGTACAGCTCGTGGGCCTTGGCCACGGCGTCCATGTCGATCTCCACGCCCAGGCCCGGTTTGCTGGGCACCTTCACGTAGCCACCCTCGATTTTCAGCGGTTCCCTGGTCAAGCGTTGGCCGTCCTGCCAGATCCAGTGGGTGTCGATCGCGGTGATGTTGCCCGGTGCGGCGGCTGCCACCTGGGTGAACATCGCCAGGGAAATATCAAAGTGGTTATTGGAGTGCGAACCCCAGGTCAGGCCCCACTCATTGCACATCTGCGCCACGCGCACCGAGCCTTGCATCGTCCAGAAGTGCGGGTCGGCCAGGGGAATATCCACCGATTGCAGCTGGATCGCGTGGCCCATTTCACGCCAGTCGGTGGCGATCATGTTGGTCGCGGTTTTAAGCCCGGTGGCACGGCGGAATTCAGCCATGACTTCGCGGCCCGAGTAGCCGTTTTCTGCGCCACAGGGGTCTTCGGCGTAGGCCAGCACGTGGTGCTGGTCGCGGCACAGGCGGATGGCTTCTTTCAAGGACCATGCGCCATTCGGGTCGAGGGTGATGCGTGCATCCGGGAAGCGCTCGGCCAAGGCCGTCACCGCTTCGATTTCTTCATCGCCACTCAATACGCCGCCTTTGAGTTTGAAGTCGTTGAAGCCGTATTTGGCTTTGGCGGCTTCGGCCAGGCGCACCACGGCCTCGCTGGTCAGGGCTTTTTCATGGCGCAGGCGGAACCAGTCATCATCGGCCTGCGCTTCGTTGCGGTAGGCAAGGTCAGTGGCCGTGCGATCGCCCACGTAGAACAGGTAGCCGAGCATTTTTACCGCGTCACGCTGTTGGCCTTCGCCCAGCAGGGCGGCGATGGGCACTTCGAGGAATTGACCGAGCAGGTCGAGCAGGGCGGCTTCCATGGCAGTGACGGCGTGAATGGTGATGCGCAGGTCGAAGGTTTGCAGGCCACGGCCGGCGGCGTCCCTTGATGCGAAGGTGGTGCGCATCTGGTTGAGGATGCGCTGGTACTGGCCGATGGGTTGGCCGATCACCAGGCTGCGGGCGTCTTCCAGGGTCTCGCGGATACGTTCGCCACCCGGCACTTCACCGACACCGGTGTTGCCCGAGCTGTCCTTGAGAATGACGATATTGCGGGTAAAAAATGGCCCATGGGCGCCGCTCAGGTTCAGCAGCATGCTGTCGTGGCCGGCGACGGGAATGACGTGGAAATGGGTGACGACGGGCGTGGTCATGGCAGGATCCTGAGTAAGCTTAAAGAGGTTTGCTGATAGCGGTGCCTGTTGTTGCAACGCTCGGCGGCGACAGCACGGCAGAAGGCGAAGTCTTGGCAAAAAACACCAGGATGGCCGCCAGCACCGAGGTGCCGGCCAGGCCATACAGGCCGCCCTGGATCGAACCGGTGGTCTGCTCGAGAAAGCCGAAGGTGGTCGGGGCCACGAAGCCGCCCAGGTTGCCGATGGAATTGATCAGCGCGATCACGGCCGCGGCGATGCGTACATCCAGGTAACCCTGTGGGATCGGCCAGAACAGCGAGGACGCGGACTTGAACCCGATGGCCGCAAAGCAGATCGCGACAAAGGCGAAGACTGGCCCGCCGGTGGTGGACATGAACATGCCGGCGGCGGCAATCAGCAGCGCGGCGGCAACCCAGGCTTGCTGGAACTTGAACTTGCCCGACAGCGCGGCGAAGGCGTACATGGCGATGATCGAGATCAGCCACGGGATCGAGTTGAAGAAGCCGACCTGCACGTCGCTTAAATCGCCCATCTTCTTGATGATGCTCGGCAGCCAGAAGGTCGCGGCGTAGATCGTCAGCTGGATGCAGAAGTACAAGGCGCAGAACAGCAGGATCTGCCGGTCTTTGAGCAGCTTGGCAATGGTCGGTTTGACCGTGGTCAGCGCCTCACGCTCGCGCTGTTCCTGGTCGATGGCGCCCACCAGCGCGTCCTGTTCTTCACGGGTCAGCCATTGGGCGTCGTGGGGTTTGGAGTCGAGCCAGAACCACACGAAGAAGCCCAGTGCCACGGAGGCCAGGCCTTCGATGGCGAACATCCATTGCCAGCCGTGAAACCCGAACCCTTCTATTTGCAGAAGCGCCCCCGACAGCGGGCCGGAGATCAGCGACGCAACCGCCGAGCCACTGAGGAAGATGGCGATGGCTTTACCGCGCTCCACGCCGGGCAGCCAGCGTGTGAAGTAGTAGATCACCCCCGGGAAAAACCCCGCCTCGGCCACGCCCAGCAGAAAGCGCAGGATGTAGAACTGGGTTTCGTTCTGGATAAACGCCATCAGCGTGGCGACGATGCCCCAGGTGAACATGATGCGGGTCAGCCAGATACGCGCACCGACCTTTTGCAGCAGCATGTTGGAGGGCACTTCAAACAGCGCGTAGCCAATGAAAAACAACCCGGCGCCCAGGCCGTAGGCGGCCGCGCCGATGCCCAGGTCGTGCTCCATGTGCGTGCGCACAAAGCCGATATTGACCCGGTCGATGTAGTTGAGGATGAACATGATCACGAACAGTGGGAGCACGTGGCCCTTCACTTTGCTCACGGCGCGCGTGAGCAGCGAATTACTGTCTGGAGCGGCGGATGCGTGGCTTGAATTGTTCACAATTGAAAAACTCCCCCTGATTTATTTTTATGCGGGTTTGCGTGTTTTGTTGCCAGACATCATACAAGTGGTTTTCTCGGGTTCGCAATGTGGCTGCCACTGTTTTTGTTCTTATAAGGCGACTGATTGGGTATGTGTTTTGGTTATTTGTCTAGCGTTTGTTGGGTGTTTTGATCATTCGTCGATGGGGGTTAACGTACATTTCACCTCGACGTACGGCTCGCAAGGGCTGGCGATTCAAGCGCCGCCCAGATTGGTTGTCATACAAGTTGGCGGCTTTATGAATCAGGCCTGCGCCTACTCGGGGCAGGGTGTTAAGCTCTCCGCAGCCAACCCCGTGGACCCATAGTGATGCCCATTGAAAGCGCAAACCCTGTGCGTAAACGTTCCAATAACCTCGCCCAAGGCGTGGTCGAGGCGCTGACCCAGCGCATCCTGCTGGGCCAGCTCAAACCCGGTGAGAAGTTGCCGTCCGAGTCCAGCATCGTGCTGGAACATGGCGTGAGCCGCACAGTGGTGCGTGAGGCAATCTCCAAGCTGCAGGCGTCGGGGCTGGTGGAGACGCGTCACGGCATCGGCACCTTTGTGCTGGCGCAACACGCCCAGCAAGGTTTGCGCTTGCATGTGGACACGGTCGCCAGCGTGCGTAACATGCTCGAGCTGCGCCTGGGCCTGGAGGTGCAAGCCGTGGCTCTGGCCGCGCTGCGCAGGAGCGACGAGCAGCTCGCCCACATGCGTCAGGCGCTGGACGATTACCACGCCTCGCTGGCCAGCAACGACAGCTGTGTGGAAGAGGACAAACGCTTTCATCAACTGATCGCGGAAGCCACCGGCAATACCTTTTTCACCGAAATCATGCTGCACCTGGGCAATGCGATGATTCCGCGCACCCAGGTCAAGGGCGTCGAACGCGGCGGTGCCGACTTCGCCAAGCTGGGGCAGTTGGCGAACCTGGAGCATGAGGCGATCTTCAATGCCATCAAACGCCAGGACCCGGACGCGGCGCGTGCCGCTATGGTGCTGCACCTGACCAACAGCCGCGACCGGTTTTCCGGGGAATGACAAGGAACCACCGTTGAACGAACACACATTGTCCATGCGCCTGGAGCGCGTGGCCGCCCACGTGCCCGTCGGCGCGCACCTGGCCGACATCGGCTCGGACCACGGCTACCTGCCGGTGGCCTTGATGCGCCGTGGCGTGATCACGGCCGCAGTGGCGGGGGAAGTGGCGACCACGCCCTTTCACGCAGCCCAACGCACCGTGCGCGACAATGGCCTGGAGCAGCACATCAGCGTGCGCCTGGCCGATGGCCTGGCGGCGATTGAAGCGGGCGACGGGATCACTGCGATCAGCGTCTGTGGCATGGGCGGCGAGACGATCCGCGACATCCTCGACAGCGGTAAAGCCTACTTGAGCGGCGAGGAGCGGCTGATTCTGCAACCCAACGGTGGCGAGCAACCCTTGCGGCAATGGCTGATGGAAAACGGCTACCGCATCCTTTGCGAAGAGTTGCTGCGGGAAAACCGCTTTTACTACGAAATCATCGTGGCCGAGCGCGCAGGGCCAGTGACCTACACCGATGAGCAGTTGTACTTTGGCCCGTTGCAAATGCAAGCCCGCAGCCCGGAGTTTTTGGCCAAGTGGCAGCGGATGCTGCGTCAGAAGCACAAGACTTTGGCGAGTTTTGAGCAAGCCCGCCAGGCGGTGCCGGAGCAGAAACGGCAAGAGATTGCCCGGCAGGCACGCTGGATTGTCGCGCTGCTGGCTTGAATGAAGACGCCGCAGACGCCTGCTCTGCGGCCGCGGATGTGCTCCAATAGTGGGCTTATTTGCTGACCCAGGAACCCTGCCATGGCCGAGACCACCGACCAAGCCTTCTACGACCGCGCAGACGCGCATATCGAACTGTCCAACGAGCAGCTCAAAACCTGTGAAAACCTCGGTGAGGTCAGTGCCTCAATGATGTTCGGTACCACGCGCTTCAATGCCTGGGCCAGCGCCCGCAACTTCAAGTCCGGCGCCGAGATGGCCGAGGCCCGTGAGGCGATGCTGAAGTATTTCTGTGACCAGTACCGGATGATGCTTGAGGATAACCTGGATGATCACATCAATAATTTCAGTCAGTACATGCGGGTGAACATGGCGGATTAAGAGAGTGATGGGGGAGGGGTTGTGTGTCTGGCAGCCCCAGTGGACGCCATCGCAGGCAAGCTGGCGCCCACAGTTACCGTTTCACTCTCGCCATTGAGTGTTTTTGCCCCATTTTTGCGCACGCCCGTGCACTTTTTCATTGCCGCACCGCCTATCTCCGGCCCCTCCTGCAACGGCCCGTATCTTGCTTGGGCCTTCTCAATCAATGACATGGCATTTTGCTTCTAGTCATTTCCAGCGTGTTTTCGGGAGCGGTCGGCCATGCACACTCTTCTATCACCCGGTATCCATTTGCTCGGCCGTTTCGGTTTTGCGCGCAAGTTCCAGGTGCTTTTTTTCCTGTTCATGCTGCCCCTGGCGGGGAGCCTCTGGATGATTGGTTCGGACTATCGCGGCAAATTGAACGTGATCAGCAGCGAGCAGTCCGGTGTGCACCAACTATTGGCCCTGGACACACTTGATGGCCAATTGAGCGCGCAACGCAACCTGGCCGCGCGCTGGAAAGCATTGGATATCCTCCACGCGCCAACCCCGGCCGCTCAGGCTGCCATGGACAAAGTGGATGCCGGCAACCCGATGATTGTGCAAAGTCTGCAAGCCCTGGGTGAGGTGCTCAAAGCCCGCAATGCCAGCGCCGACACCCTGGCGCGTTTTGAGGCGTTGCAGGCGGCCGTCAAGGGCATGGACACCCAGTCCCTGCGCACCGTGGGCTGGTGGCCGGACGGCTACGACCGTTTCACCGCCGCGTTGACGGCGCTGCAAACCCTGCGCGAGCAAATCACTCTGGACACCGGCCTGATCCTCGACCCGTGGCTGGAGACCTACCTGCTGATGCAGATCTCCACCCAGCAGACCCCGGACCTGATCGAGCGCATCGGCCGCACCGCCAGCGTTGGCCAGTCGTCCATCGCCTCGGGGCAGTTCACTTTGCAAAGCCGCTTGCAGATGCGCGACCTGCGCGGCCGTATCGGCGATGCACGCGACCAGTTGGTCAAGGCCGCCGCTTCGCTCAAAGCCAAACAATTTCCCGGGATCGAGCCGTGGACAGCGCAATATGACAGCAGCCTGCAACTGTTGGATAGCGAGCTTAAAACCCTGGACGACGGCGTGTTCGGCGGCACCATCAAAGTGGACAGCGTCGCCTTCGACCGCAGCGTCGACAGCATGTTGGGCGCGTTGGGGGCGTTGCGCAGCCAGTCGCTGAATTCACTGGATGCGCGCCTGAGCGACTACCGCGAGCGTTCGCTCCAGCACTTTATTCCGGTGGCGGCGACGTTCAGCCTGCTGGCCCTGGCCGCGTTGTACTTGTTTATCTGTCTGCAAGCCTCGATCCGCCGCAGCGCCAGTGGCATTACCACACTGGCCGAGTCGTTGCGCGACGGTAACCTGTGCGTCGAAGTGGCGGTAGAAGGGCGTGATGAATTGGCCGCGATCAGCCGGGCCCTCAACGTTGCCGTGATGCAACTGCGCACCAGCCTGCTGGGCGTCAATCACGAAACCCAGCAACTCGGCTCAGCCGTGCTCACCCTGAATGCGCAGTCGGGCAGCACCCTTAACGAGGTTGAAGACCAGCAACATCAAATCAGCCAGATTGCAGCCGCCGCGACCCAATTGGCCGCCACTTCCATGGGCGTGGCCAAAAGTTGCGAACAGGCCTCGGGCAGCGCGCAGCACACCAGGCGCATCGCCGAAGACAGCAGCCGCGACAGCCAGCGCACCACGGCAAGTATCCAGCAACTCAACCAGCGCCTGACCGACACGGCCAACGCCCTGGAGCAGGTCAGCCAGCAGGGCCAGCAGATTCAGTCGGTGGTCGACACCATTCGTGGCATCGCCGAACAGACCAACCTGCTGGCGCTCAACGCGGCCATCGAGGCTGCGCGTGCGGGCGAGCAGGGCCGTGGCTTTGCCGTGGTGGCCGATGAAGTGCGCAGCCTGTCGCAACGCACCCAGGCGTCCACCGCACAAATCGCCGGCACGGTGGACAGCCTGCGCGCGACCGTCAGCCAAGCCGTCAGCCTGATGGGCGCGGCGTGCGACCAGGCACTGACCGACGCCGAATCCGTGACGGGCCTGGGCACCCGCCTGGGCGAAATTGCCGGTGCGGTGCAGCACGTCACCGACACCCTGGCGCAGATCGCGGCAGCGGTGGAAGAACAGGCCGCCACCGCCGATGAAGTCAGCGGCAATATCCAGCAGGTCGACCAGGCGGCAGGGCGCTTGCTGGACGGCGCACGGGCGGTCAATTCGGCGGCGGATACCTTGAGTAAGGGCAGTCGCGCATTGAGTGATAACACTGCACGGTTCCGGCTGGTCTGAGGCGCCGGCCGATGAACAATATGTACCGCCGATACACCCAGGCTCGCTCTCATGCTGAGGGTTCATTCCATCAGCATGAGGACCGTGCCCATGAGCACGCCGAACCCCACATCCGCCGCACCGACGCTTCAGGAAATTCGTACACACCTGCTTGAGATCGACCCGGACCTGCGCACTCAAACCCGGCAACCGGCGGCATTGCCGCCCGAACTGTTGGCCCTGGAAAAGCTCAACACCACCTTGATCCGCGCCAACGACGTCCTGTTGAATCGGTCGCGCAGTTTATTCGAGGCGTTGACGCAGGCAGACCTCACCGAAGAAACCGGTAAAACCGTGCTCGCCCAGCTCAAAACCGACCTGAATACGCATCTGCAGGGCCTTGACGAGGTCGGCACGGTGGACGGCCAGGGCCGCAAGAGCTACCTCACCCAAATCGCCGGCCTTGGCGCGCTGGAGCAGCAGGCCAAGCTGGATGTGCGTGACTACCTGCTGGCGCCGGCCGAGCAACGCATGATTGAAGACTGCTCCCGTGGCCCGGACTTTCGGCCGGGCATGTACTCGCTCACGTTCAGTTACCAGGACCAGACGGTGGCGTTCGCCGGGGCGTTCGTGCTGACGCGCAAGGCCAGCCCTGTGGTGGCTGACTTGACGTCAGGGCAGAGCGTCGGCCAGGTGCTGCTGTTTACCCCAAACCGAGGTCTGGAGGCCTTTGATTCCCTCGCGGAGCTGGACCAACGCCTCAAGGCGCTGTTGCTCCTGCCGGCTGGCCGTGAGGAGTTCTGTCGCCACTTGCCGGTGCGTTATCAGGCGCTGGATGTGGCCAGTATTTGGCCGCTGCACTTGTTGCCCATTGAAGGTGAGCCATTGTTTGAGCACACCTACAACGCGCTGCTCGACAAGCGTAGCCAGGACATTGAGCTGGCCCTGAGCCTGGTCAATAACCCGTCCCACGATGCCGCGACGCTCAAGGCTGCCCTGGACAGCGCGGTGAAAGCTGCGCTGCCGGACCTGTCCTCACGCCTGCAATTCAGGCGTCAACAGCTGCTGGAGCGCAGCCTGTACAACAGCTTGCCGGATTGGTACCGCAGCGCCGATTCGCTGAGCCAACAAACCTTGGGTCAGTTTATCCAGGACTACAATCAGGCTCGCTCAGCCTATTTGGACCTGCTGGGGCCTGTCGCCTCTCCCCAGGCCCTGGCGAGTCACCAGCTCACCGAGTACCTGGACGAGGAACTCGAACTGTATAACCTGGACCTGCAGCAGTTGCAGGTGACCACCCGACGTCACGTCGCCCATGTAGGCACTTATGAGCAGCAGCGCAGCCTGGCAGACCTGAGCTATTCGGGGCTGCACATCGATGATGAGCTGGCGGGTTCGGACTTTCTGACCAAGACCACCGTGACCTATGCGGGCAGCGCGTTTGCGCAGCTGAATGCGCAAAGCCTGCTGGGCATACTGCGTGAGCCGGGCTACCAACCGCGTCTGGACTTTGCCGCGCAGCAAAGAGAAATGCAGGCCATGCCGGCTTTCAAGCAGGCTGCCCGTAACCTGTTTGATCAGCGCCTGGCGTTGCTCGCCTATGTCGCCAAGTTGCGGGGTGACCTGAGTGCGGCGGACTACCAATTATTCGAAGACCTGCGCGGCGGCACCAACCCTCGCCTGTGCGCCCAGACCGTACTGCTGCACGGTGCGCAATTGCGTGACCTGTGGTTGTTGCGGGAGGACGACCCACAAGGCCAAACCCAACGCTTGCTGCTGTGCACCCCAGGCTCTCCGCGTGAGCGCCAGTTCATGGCATTTGCCAGCGAGCGCGAATGCCAGACGCATATCATCGGTTGGGCCGACGACAACACCCGGTGGAAGGGCCGCACCCTGCGCGACTACGTGCTGGAGCAATGCCCGCTGCGTTTTCGCCCGAAGATGGGCACGTTCCTCGCCGGGCTGGGTTTCAAGCCCGACGCGCAGGAACACACGGAGGTGACCTTTGGGCCGTTGTGTTCCCACACCGTGTGCCTGGACGCCATGGCGGTGCATTCCCAAAGCGCCGCGCAGGACGACTACGAATACGCCACGCCGTTATGGTATCGCTCTGCTTCGGCGGCGGACCGCGCCCGCTTGACCCGCCTGGGCGAGGACGCGGCAGGCGCCTTGCGCGTGTATAACGCCCGGCCGGATTCGGAGGCTAATTTTATTGCCTTCAACACCTATGTACACCAGCAAGCCACGCTCAGCCTGAACACGCTGCTGGGGCGCAGCCAGAACGATATTGACCCGGACACCCTGTTCATTACGGCGCCCTGGCCGCTGTTGGGCGGCAAGCCCGCGCCCATTTCCTATACCCGGCTGTACCGGGACGGCTACCAGGATAACGTCGGCTTCATCGACCCGAAATTCTCTACCTCCGCCACCTTCAGCGGGCCCAAAGGCGTCGACCTGAGCCGCTTGACGGCGCAAAACGTTTCCCGCTCGGTGACCGGCGTATGGGTCGGCCAGCGCTATATCGACGAAGTGCGCAGCACACTGCAAAGCGCGACAAGCCCCGGTTATGCCGAACGGCGTAATGCCACGTTGGCGATCAACCAATTGCAGATCAAATACGCCGCGCTCGATGGCTGCCTGCGCGGCCACATCGCCCGCGCTGACCTGGCCTGGCTGGAGCGCGCCATCGATAGCCTGGGCGACACGACCACGGCGACGCGCAACACCTACCGGGTCCATCGCCTGATGCTTGACGGCGAATGGGTCATCGGCAACTACCTGTTCAGCCACGGGGACAACCCGGTGCTGCTGTACACCCCCAATGCGCCCGATGGCATCGCCGTGCGTGAGGCGAAACTGTTCAACTACTGGCTGAAAAAAGTCGAAGGCGTCTCGGATTATCTCAACGGCCGGGTAGGCACTGGCGCCACCGCGCGGATCAAAACGTTCCTGGCGACTGCCCGCAAGGGCTTGCCCGAAACAATTGACCGCACCACCCCAAGCCCTGCGCGCCATGACCCGATCGCCCATGCCACGCCGCTGACCGACCTGCGGCATGAGCTCTACAACATGGTGCTGCAACGCAAGATCGATGATGTGGCCGCCACCACGGTCAATCGCACAGCGATGATCACGGGCATTCTCTGGACGTGCGTTGAGCTGGTCACGGCCATCGTCACCATTCCTTTTCCGGTGTTGAGCCTGGGCCTGGGCAGCGTGCTGGCGTTCAAGGACGCGATGCTCGCCATCCATGCCTACCAACAGGGCGACAGCGGCGGGGCGCTGCAACACTTCGTCGGTTACCTGGCGAATCTGGGCGGTGCAGTGTTATTCGACTTCCGCCCGGCCCTCAAGGGGCCGTTCTCGACGTTCTCCATCAGGCCGGCGGCTAAAGCGCTGAAAGAGGCTGAACTGATCGCTGCCATTGACCCGCGCCTACCTGCCGACATGAAACCGGTGCTGTTTGAAGGCCAGGATTTTTGGACCCGCAACACGCCAGACGCGCTGGGCCGGCATTTGTTGTATCGCTATGACCCACTCACCGGGCAAATGCATTCGACTGCGCGTCTGGTCAACCAGCACGCCGATGGTCGCTGGCTGCGCTCAGGGGTGGCGGGAGGCGGGCGCAAGAAGTATCAAGCACTTCAGGAAGAGGCCGTACAGCCATTGGCGCGCTACGAGATTTCGCCCGAGCAAGGTTCGCAGTTCAGGGTCGCACTTGACACTGACTTCGGCAAACGCTTCGCGAGCCCCGACAACGCGCTTGAGGAGGCTGCACGGGAAAACGTATTGACGCGTTTGCGAGGGCTGCGCGACAGCTATGACAATCAGGTCAAACAGCTGACCGAAGATGCAGAGGCGCTGTTTGCCGCACCGCCGGCGCGTTCGCCCCGTACCGATTTGCCGCTGCTGGCCGCTGACGCCAGCCCCAGCGCGGTGCTTGCCAGCCTGTTCCCGCTCAAGCAAAGGCTGATCATTGGCGCAGCCAATGCCGGTGTGGTCAGTAAGCAGTTACTGATCGAGGACATGCAGGCATTGGCGGCACTGGGGCTCAAGCGCCTGTACATCGAAAACCTGCCGGCCGATGTGTTTCGCACCAAACTCAGAATTATCAATGGGCAAGCCAAAGGTGACCTCGCCCACGCGTTGAAGCGCGTCGAAGACCACCTTGCGCGTGTCGACAAAGCCCTGGGCTGGGACCTGGACGCGCCGTTTACGTTTCGAAAACTGATGCTCGAAGCCCATCAGCACAACGTCGCGATCGAGGGTGTGGACGCGTCCAGTTCCTATCATCTGGAGCACGTGCTGGAGCTTTCCGGGGCTGAGCGGTTTGTCCCGCGCAGCGGCAAACTCAGAAACTTCTACTCCCATAAAACCCTGGCAGCCCAAGAGCCGCAGGAAGGCTGGATCGCTCTGGTGGATCACAACCGCATAGGCGGAACGGACGAGGTGCCAGGCCTGGCCGACTTGCAGAATGTCGTCGCCCTGCGTGTTGATGAAGGTGCGCCGGGCCAGGCGGTGGGCATCCAGTTCGATACGTCTGCGGCCGCCTTGTCTCGGGGTGACTACCGGCTGACGATGGCGCCCGTTGCGCAACCGTTGCCGGTGGCGGGCCCTTCAACGGCAGTAGTGAACCCCGCTTCACTTTCCCATTACACCGCGTTTGATCTGCCGGCGACCCTCAAGCCGCAGCTGGACGATATGGTGCATTCGCATCGTGACCTGGATTCTCGTTATGGCTTTCAGGCAGCGCACCCCTTTGAGGAGGCGTTCAATACGTTCAAGCGCACGCGCATTCGCCTGCAGCAGAGCGCCAAGGCAGCGTTTGCCACGTACACGCCGCCGGCCCGTTCCAGCTTCGTTGAGCTGGCCGCGGCAACCAATGAAGAAACGTTTATCAAGCAGGTCTATAAACTGAAGTTGGGACTTATCATCGCTGAAGCCCATGCCGATCGGTCGAGCAAACGGTTCCTGATCAACTACATGAAGTTGTTGAAGGAGCAGGGCGTTAAAACCTTGTACCTGGAACACTTGCTCACCGATTTGCATCAGCTGGAACTGGAGGCCTTTTACAGCACGCTGAAAATGCCGGACAACCTCAAACGCTATTTGCGGGCGCAGGACCTCGGCCATATGCCGCACGGGTACTCGGGCAGCGACACTTACACCAACGTCGTCAAGGCCGCGAACAAGGCGGGCATCCGGGTGCGTGCGCTCGACTGCACGGCCAGTTATCACGTCAAAGGCCTGCGAGACTTGAGCGCTCGCGAAAACCTGTTCAGCTATTTCGCCAATGAGGTGATCAAGGCTGACCAGGCGGCGCAGGGGCCGCATAAATGGGTTGCGCTCATGGGCACTGCCCACGCAGATATGTACCAGGGTGTGCCCGGTATCGCGCAGTTGCAGGATGCGGTCAGCTTGACGGTACGCGATGTCGCGCCCGATCACGCACGTCCCCTGCACCGAGGCGCCTGGGAAATTCTCGAGAAATCGATAAAAACCCCCGAAGGCGTCGCCCTGCGCAGTGATTTCAAGGTCGACGTCGGTATTGCCGGTACACCTGCACCGCGCCCTGCGCCGACCGCGGATCGCACATGGCTTAGAAGTGTCGGCGACTTCATGATCGAGCGGCCTTCTACCACCCAAGCCAATGTGCTGCACCGCTCCAATACGGGAGGCATTATTTCCACCCCCGTTCAAATTGACGACAGCGGCCAGTTCTTTATAGACCGTTGGCCGCAGGTGCAGGGACAGCGCTACGCCACGCTGGAGTTCCTGGTTCATGCGCTCAAGTCGCAGGTGTTGTTAACGGCGGTTTCTGCCTCGACCCTGCCGAGCGTGCGCCTGAAAAACATCGGCGATTTCCTGATCGAGTACGCGTCCTCCAACCAGGCCAATCTGCTCCACCGTTCCAGGACCGGAGACATTGTGACCACCCCGATCCAAAAGGATGAGACAGGTCACCTGTTCATTGAGCGCTGGCCACAGTTGAAAGGTAAACGCTACCCCACCATCGACGGCTTGATCGATGCGCTCAAGCAAGAGGTGTATTTGACGGCCGTCGCCTGATCCCTGCGGCTGTGCAGCCTCTTCTCAAGGGGCTGTGACAATTAATTGTGGGCACTCCCCCGTGCTGGCGTAGTCTCAACCCCTGACACCCACCCTTGCCCTGCGGAGTTGCCCATGATCACCGTTCACCACCTTAACAACTCGCGCTCACAGCGCATCCTCTGGCTGCTTGAAGAGCTGGGCCTGCCCTACGAGGTCAAGCGCTACCAGCGCGACCCGAAAACCAACCTGGCACCACCGGAGCTCAAGGCCATCAACCCGCTGGGCAAATCCCCGGTTATCGAAGACGGCAGCCTGGTATTGATCGAATCCGCCGCCATCATCGACTACCTGATCCGCCGCCATGGCCAAGGCCGCCTGCAGCCTGATCCTGCCAGCGCAGCGTACGACAAATATGTGCAATGGCTGCACTTTGCCGAGGGCTCGGCCATGCTGCCGCTGATGCTCAACCTCTATGTCGGGCGCCTGGGAGAGGCCGGCGCGCCGTTGCACCCGCGTATCGAGTCGGAGGTGGCCAATTACCTGGGCTATCTGAATGATGTGCTGGCGGATACGCCGTATCTGCTCGGTGACGAACTGAGCGGCGCGGACATCCAGATGAGCTTTATCGGCGAAATCGCCAAGGCCCAGGGCAAGTTGCAGGCGTATCCAAACCTGGCGGCCTGGGTGCAACGCTTCCAGGCGCGACCTGCGTACCGCAAGGCGGTGGAGCAGGGCGGCGAGTACGCGTTTGCCAAGTAAGCCGGCGCCTGGCCTCAGTGCCAGGGCCTATTGACCCTCGAAGCGCTTGAGCGAAAACGCCGACAGGTCCAGCTCACTCGACCCACGCATGCACCACTGCGCAAACGCCTCACCCAGCGCCGCCGAATGCTTGAAGCCGTGCCCCGAGCATGGCGACACCACCAGGGTGTGCTGCAGCGTGGGGTGTTTGTCGATGATGAAATCGTGGTCCGGCGTCACGGTGTAGGCACACACCGCCGACTTGACCACCTTGGCCGACACGCCGGTGATACGGCCCTGAACATGCTGTTCGTACATCGCCTGCGCTTGTGCCGCCGAGACCGTGCGGTCCAGCGTTTGCGGCGTGGAGGTGGTGTGATATTGCGCCGTAGCCAGCTTAAGGCTGCCTTCGCCGGGCAACGCCGGGAAACCATAGTGGGTCTGGCCTTGATCGTGCGTGAGGATATAGGTGGGGGATTTGCCCACCAGGTCGGCCCCAGGCTCCAGCGCGAACCAGAACAGCTGTTGCCGGTAAACACTCAGCAACCGGTCAAACGGCGCGCCGAGTAACCCGCCGGCCCAGTTGCCTGCACTTACGACCAACTTGTCGGCTTGCAGCGTGCGCTGGTCGGTGGTCACCGTGACGCCGTGAGCATCCGAACTGATGTGAGTCACCGTCTCGCCCTTGTACAGCGTGGCGCCGTGTTGTTCGGCCAAACTGAGCTGCACATCAATGCACCGCTCTGGGCGCACGAAGCCGCCGCCAGGCTCGTAATAGCCGATGGCGCTCTGCGCTACTTGGGCAAATTGCGGGAAACGCTGGCGAATCTGTGCAGCGTCCAGTAGCTCATGTTCAATGCCGTAGGTTTGCGCCAGGCCAATGGTGCGCAGGGTGAAATCGGTTGCATCGCTGGGATCAAAGTCATCACGAGAGGTGAGTACCAGCAACCCCGACTGCTCAAACAGCGCCTCCCCCGACAACGCCTCCAGCTCGCGCCAGATAGCGTGGGAACGCCGCACAATGGGCACGTACTGCGCGCCTTCGCCCACCGACAGCCGCGTGATACGCGTGTCGCCATGGCTGGAGCCCAGCGTGTGGGGCGGGTGATGACGGTCGATACCGGCGACGTTCACACCGGCTTTCGCCAGTTGATACACCGTGGCGGCACCCATGGCACCCAGGCCGATGACCAGCGATTCATAGCGTTCCAAGGTTGATACTCGCGTGTGAGGTGAGGGCGTAGTTGAGGCCAAGGCGTGGGAAAAAACAATGGGGGATAACGCGGTAGCGCGCACCCCGTTCAGGACGCCCCGCAATCCCCCGTGGGAGCTGGCTTGCCTGCGAAGGCATCAACACGGTCAACCTGCCGAACCGAAACACCTGCATCGCCGCAGTATCAGGCCAGGCGCACCCGCCAATCGCCACCATGCTGGAGGTTGCAGGCTTCTTCGCAATCAAAGCGCACGCAACGCTCGATTTTCACCGAGGCCACCTCGGCGTCGTGCAGCGCCGCAGCCGTCAGCTCGCGCATACGTTGATCCGCCCCGTTTGCCAGGGCCAGTTCCTTATTGGCCCGCGTATCGAATACCCAAATCACCCGCAGGCTTTGCGGGAACGCGGCGTAATCGACTGTGTGAGTCAGCCACTCGAAGCCCGGGATTTCAGCTTTGGCGGTTTCGCAGGCGTCGGTCAACGTGGCCACCAGGCGGCGTTCAAGGCGGGCAATGTCGCGTTTGGTTAGGGGCATCAAAAGTCCTGAGATTCAAAAAATGCGTAACATTATCCGGCCCATATTCACGAATAAGCCAGTTGTTCCCCATCGGTTCGAAGTCAAACGCCTTAGACCTGAATGCCACACCGCGCCTCAACCGCGTGCGCTCAGACAGCGCGTAATGGATGTCGCTGCAACCCATGCAACGCCGTTCAAGCAAACGCGGCCAGCATAAACGCCTCCAAGCCTTTCTCCTCCAGAATCTCGATAGAGAAATGCCCAAAACGCTTGGGCAACCAAATGATGCGCGTGCCGGACGGCGACTGCAGATCCGCCAGGCTCAAGGGCCGGCCGTTTTCATCCTGCGGCTGCACACCCTCGGCCATCAACTCGGCATAGGCCACCTCGATATCCGGTGTGGTGTAGCAATGCCGATAAATCATCCCCTCGCCGTGCGCGTCCAACAGCTCGCGCAAGTTGCCCGCCAACGGCTGCACCAGCATAAAACGCTCCTGGCCCATCAACGCCACCGCATACCGCACATGCAGCCCGCCGCGTTCCCACACCTGGGTGTTGGAGATTTTGGCCTTGAGGATTTTGGCGTAATAAGCGCAGGTTTCTTCAAGGTTCTCGACCAGTACGTCGACGTGGCTGAATTTCAGCTCCATTACAGGCCCTCTTGGCGAATGTGGTTTCAGGCGACAGTAGCTGATTTACAACTGTTAACGAATTCAAAGACGCGTTCGATATAGGCTTTGAACAGTCCTAACCCCTGTTCGCCGAGCCCTCAACCATGAAGTTGCCCGCCATCGCTGCCGCATTTTTTGTACTCGCCACCCTGCAATCACCCTGGGCACAGGCCGCAACGCCCATCACCCACGTCGCCATCTACCGTGGCCCGGCGGGCTGTGATGACTGTTCCGAAAACGTCAAAAACGCCTTGCTGCGGCTCAGCCCCAACTACCAGATCGACTTTGTAGGCGCGGATGAAGCCATCGACATCACCCCGCAAAACCTTGCGCGTTATGACCTCTATGTTCAGCCGGGCGGTGGGCAGGACATACCCGCTGCGCTCGACAGCTTCGGTGATGCACGCGTGGACGCCATTCGCGACTACGTGGCCAAGGGCGGGCGTTACTTGGGGTTGTGCATGGGCGCTTATCTTGCCGACAACAGCAACTTCGGGTTGATACCCCAGGACCTCGACTCCGAGGCCGGGCGCCCAGGGTTTGAAGTGCGCGGGATTGAAGACGCGGCGGTGCGGGTGGTGTGGGATGGCAAGCCGGACAGTGTGTTCTATCAGGATGGGCCGTATTTTCCCAAGGTTGATGGGCACGCGCCGTATACGGTGATTGCGACTTATCGCAATGGCGATGTGGCGGCGGCGCGGTATCGGTATGAGAAAGGCGTGGTGGTGTTGAGTGGGCCGCATCCGGAGGCGGGGAAGGCGTGGTTTGAGGATGCGGGGATTGCGGTGAGTGAGATGCCGCGGGGGGAGTTGTTTGGGGTGTTGGTGGGG
>NZ_LJRY01000181.1:0-2725 GCF_002742515.1 Pseudomonas sp. 2822-15
GGGCTGGGATGGCGGGGTTGGGGTTGTTGATGGTGGTGGGGTTTGCTTGGCAGTCGAGGGCGAGAGGAGTGTTAGCCGTCAATCAGGCGTCCAGCTAGCCAGCTGGGCCAATCGCCGGAACACTCCGGCGAACATAATAATGGTCGAATTCACTGCTTTCGATGAATTGGAAACCATGGCGGATATAAAAGCGATTCGAAGCGCTGTCTTTGAGAGCACCCACTTTAATGGGGAGCGCAGCTGCATCCGCCTCTTTGAAAATTTGAATGAGCACCGCAGACCCTACACCTGATCCTTGCGCGCCCGGTCTCACATACAAATGGTCAAGCAAGAGCTCATTGTGGTGATGCTTGACCACTACAAAACCGACCCGATCGCCAGATGCCTCGATGTAGCGTGTGTTGCGAGCTTCAAAACCCCCAAGAAACCGCTCGCGCGCGCACTGGATCAAATCGCCCAACACGCTCCAGGCTTTCACGCATGGCCTCGATTCGAATGGCTACCAGATCATCCAAGTCACGTTCTTGAGCCTGGACCAAAATGATTGGGGAGTTTTGATTGGGTGTGACGGGCATAGTCTGCGCTCGAACTAGCATCCTGGGACGGCCAGTATAGAGAGCCTGGCATGAGCCGCCACATCCCAGGGGAATTAGCGTGATATCAATAGCCAACTGATACACATGACGGTAACGGATGTGAAAGCAATCAGTGTCGGAATGACCATCCAGTACTTGAGATGTCGTGGGATTTTTTCAACGTCCTCAACCCGTACTAAACGCCTCCACTGAAATATGCTTGGAATAAGAATGATGATAGCCATAGCAACCAGCCGCTGGGGCCTTCCATCAAAGGGCGCATGACGAAAAATATCCCTGTGCACAGTAATGTAAGCACTGCCCTCCACGTAACGCTCTGCAGCGTCGAGCTTTTTGAACATGGCACAAAAAACCAGAGGTAAGCTCAATATCATGACGACCCCAGCGCACATGCCGATATATTCAAAGACCATTTAATCCCCCGCCGTCCTATAGAGAAATTTCCCTGTGCCTTCTCCCAAGACGCTTCCGGCTTTACCTGCGGCAAATCCACCTGCGGCACCGCCGACAATGGCACATGCCAACGCTCCGGCACCCGCTGTGGGTATGCCAAAAACAATCATGCAGGCGCCGACACCGATAGGCGCCCCAAACGCCGCGCCCACAGATGCACCACCCACCCCCAACACCAATTTACCCCCTTCAACATACTTCGCCTGCGTACACTCTTGCTCACGCCCTGTGGAACACGCCTCCGTTATCTCCAGCGCCGTCGCCCCAACATCCAGCGCTATGCCAATGTAAGTCCCCTTCTTCAATATTTGCGAGGCCTTGGCCAAACGCTTGACCCTTTCCTCATACCCACGAATGTCTCCATGGTGCCAATAGCTTTTACTGGAAATCCCCAACATCTTTTTAATCGAACCTTCGTTTCTCAACCTCCGTACCAAAGCGCGCCATGCCCGAGATTTGGCTATCCAACGTGGCAAACAGCGCTCTTCGCTTAACCAAAAACTCCTCCCTTGCCCCCGTGGTGCCTTTGCTCAAGTACTGCTTGTGCAAACTCTCGATTTCGATAAGGGTCTTCTCGACTTGCGCCAAATGCTTGCTCCATGCACTGCTGGCACTGCCGATGCCAAGGGACGAATAGGTCAAGATGGCCTGCAACTGATCATAGTTTTTGATCAGGAATGAGTCGGTTGCCGAGTACGCCAACAGGGCGAGCTTTATATTCAGCGCCGAGCGCATAAGCTGTGCCTCTTCAGCGGTGCAAGCGTCGGTCCGGCTATCTCCAATGATCACCAATTGCCCCGGCAACACCACCGTGTTGCGGATGTGCTGGTTGAGGATGTCGAATTTGGTCTGCGTATGCGGATCAAGCGCCAGGCTTAGTTTAAGCAATGGATAAGGCTGGGGATGTTCATTGATAAATGCGTAGGGTCCCCGCATGCGTGCACCTCCAAGTGACTGAGGCGCACGACTATAAGAAAGCGCCACAGCGGAGGTAAGACGTGAAGAGGGGTGGTTTTAACGTTTCAGAAACGGACTACTTCACTCTAAGTGCATGCCTACGCACTGGACGCTCTGGGGCTCGCTGAGCCGTTGTTACATCGGCATATTCAATGTCGATACGGGCGTGCGCGTGCCCACGGCCAAAGAGCCGAAAATAGAACGTACTTGTGCGTTGGATCGGCTGCCGGCGCTGTAGTGTAAAAACGGGATCATATTTAACTGTGGTATGACCCCGTTTTGCTAAAAGCCTAGTTGCCCCGCCCTCCCCCAAACGACCACTCATCACCGGCCGTGGTGGTGATCACCACCATCACGTCCTCTGCGTTCAGCCCCGGCGCCCGCCCCAGTTTCTCGACCAGATCACGGTAGAACTGCTGTTTCGTCGTAACACTTCGAGCACGGCCGGCGGTAATCGCGATCAGCACAAAGTCATGGCTACGCGGCCCACCCAGATAGTGGGGATCAAATATCAGCTCGCCGACCTCATGTTGGTGAATGACCTGGAATCGATCTGTCTTCGGCACTTCGAAGTTCTCGACCAACGCGTCGTGCAATCCCTGAGACAACGCCTGTAAAACGGGGTCATGTAAAACGGGGTCAGACCCTGAGGAATCCCCGATTTTTCTTACGAAAAATCAAGAAGTTGGAATTATTGAAGAAGCCTGCATGAGTCGGCC